>NZ_BAABJG010000011.1:0-60039 GCF_039543185.1 Paenibacillus vulneris
GAAGGCGCAGGTGGATTATTTAAAAAAGCGGTATCCAAATCTAGTAAAGGAGAAGCACCCAGTCAGCGGGAAAACTATGAAATAATGGAGGATCTACGCGCTCTGCACGGCATTACAGACCTGTTAGCCATCGCGGGAATACCACGGTCCAGTTATTACAAATGGCGAGCCACACAGCCTCAGCGCAATGCAAGACAAGACAAGGATCATGAGATTAAGGAGCATATGATGGCCATTCATTTTGCGCATCCCGACTTCGGCTACCCTCGTATGACGACCGCCTTGTGGGAGGCAGGATACAGTGTGAATCATAAGAAAGTATGGCGATTGATGAGGGAGTTATCGATCCAATCAGTCATTCGAAAGAAGCGGAAACAGTCCAGTTATACCCCTTCTGTTGTGTATCCGAATCGTTTAAGGCGTCAATTCCATGCCACAGCGCCCCAACAAAAAATGGTGACCGATATTACATATATTTCTGACGGTACCAACTTTCATTATCTGTCCGTCATTCAAGATTTATTCAACAACGAGATAGTCGCTTGGCAATTGTCAGAACGTAACGATGTCCAGCTCGTGCTTGATACCGTTACGCAGTGGACAAGAAAAAGAGAGAAGCCGTGCTCCATTCGGATCAGGGCTTCCAATATACGTCTCAGGCGTACAACACACGATTAGAGGCATTCGGCGTAAAAGGCAGCCACTCTCGCAAAGCAACCTGCCTGGATAACGCATGCATCGAATCCTTCTTTTCGCATCTCAAAACAGAGAAGTTGTACCTTAAACAGTGTAATTCAGGAGCGGAGATCCAGCAAGCGGTGGAAGAATACATTTACTATTACAACTACCACCGCTTTCAAGCTAAATTAAAACAACGCGCACCGATTGAATATCGATGCGCGCTGGCAGCGTAGCTTTTTTCATTTGTCTACTTGACAGGGGTATGACCATTTGTAGGCTTTTTTATATTTCGGCAGCGTCGCGTTTATTCAATCCAAATAATAGGCTAAGCTTTGCAGCTCGGTTGTAAAATCCGCATGATGAACCCGAATTTCATTGGGTACCTTGATAATCATTGGCGCAAAATTCAGTATCGCTTCTACCCCGGCCTCAACGAACTGATTAGCCACATTTTGCGCTTCCGCCGCAGGTACGGTAATGATCCCGATACGAACATGAAGCGATTGGATCGTTTCCTTCAGCTCGTTCATCGGCTTGACCTTCAGATTGTTGATGGATTCGCCTACTTTAGTCTCGGAAGCGTCGAACACAGCAACAATTTTCATATTGTCCTTTAAATAAGCATTGTAATTGCACAACGCCCGGCCCAAGTTCCCCGCACCGACCAAAGCAACCGGAATCACCTTATCCAGCTTTAAAATTTGACGTATTTTTTCGATCAAATAAGCGACATCGTAACCGATTCCTTTTTTGCCGAACTCGCCGAAATAAGCTAAATCCTTGCGGATTTGCGCAGGATTCAAGTCAAGCTTCTGACCCAAATCCTGCGAGGATACCGTATGGACGCTCTTCTTGCTCAGTTCATTAAGAAACCGTAAATAAATAGGCAGTCTTCGAACCACTGCTTCGGATATTTTTAATGTTTTCATGCACCGTTTTCCCCCATCCACTGCTTAATTCTTGATACCAATTGTTTGGTTGGCATGTGTTCGATTTTGGGGCCGGGCAGCGAGTACAAAAAGTACTTCCCATAAGTCGTATCAATGACGCGAGTGTCATAAATGATAACAATGCCTTTGTCCTTGGCCGTCCGCACCAATCTTCCGAAGCCTTGCTTGAAACGGATCACCGCTTGCGGAACCGATAGCTTCATGAAAGCATTCTGATTCAGCTTTTTCAAATTTTCCGTTTTGGCTTCCACCAAGGGATGGTTAGGCGGCTGGAATGGCAGTCTGACGATAGCCAGACACGTAAGAGCATCTCCAGGTATATCTACTCCTTCCCAGAAGCTGCTCGTTCCCAACAAGACGCTTGCGGGATTATTCTGGAATAATCGGGTCAATTTGCTGCGATTACTGCTGTCGACACCCTGTCCCAATACTTGAATCCCGAACGGGCTCAGAACGTCCTTTAAAGCCGCGTGAGCAAGCTTCAGCATTCTATTGGACGTAAATAATACGAGCATCCTCCCCTTGGTCTCGAGAGCTACTTCAGCCAGAGACTGGGTCAAATGATCGACAAATTGCTTCTCCCCTGAATTTCCCCGAATACTAGGGAAATCTCTCGGTATCGCTACCAGCGCCTGCTGGCGGTAATTGAACGGAGACGGGAGCTGTACCGTCTTCAGCTTGCCGTCAGTATCTTTGATATCCAGTCCCAGCTGCTCGGCGGTATAATCGAAGGACTTGCCCACAGACAAAGTGGCTGACGTCATAATGACGCTATCCTTTACATCGAAAAATTGCTGCTGCAGCATCGGGCTGACATCGATAGGTACGCATACCAGCTGCAGCGACTTGCTCTTATTGAATTGTCCCGCTTCCAGCCAATAAACATAATTATCATCAGGCATCGTCATGAAGAAATGCAAATTATCGCGTTGACGATACAGCTCCTTGACAGCCCCGGAGATATCGGTAACTGTGCCTTGCAAATCCAGCTCCTCTTGCATTTCCTTCATTTCGGAAAGGAGCTTATCCAGCTTTTTCAATACCTCTGTCGCATTGAGATAAATGTTATCCTCATGTACAAGCAGCTTGTCCCATGCCGCCGGCGTTTCCCCTTTTTTGATCCGGTAGACAAGCTGCCCTCCTTCCGTCTGGGAAGGATCGGAGCGGACCGCCAGTAATTGGTACAGCAGCTCAGAGAGCTCATCCCAATCTTCCTTGATCTTCACTAGCTTGGGGGTGATGGCATCGATGGTTTCGCACCAGGACTGCGCTTTCTCCGAAGGCTCCCTTTGCAGACGTGCATGCAGCGTCGATAACTGTCCGCTTCGCCCGTCCTTATATAACCACCATAGAGTATTCAGGAAAGACCCGTAAAAAAGCTCAATCCCAAGATGCTTGCTGGCTACTTCTTCAAAGTGATGCGCTTCATCGATGACAAGGTGCTTGTAGCTAGGTAAGAGGCGGTTCTCCGCCTTCGTATCCGTAAATAGCATCGAGTGGTTTGTTATAATAACATCGGCGGTGTTGGCTTCATGCTTCGCACGATGATAAAAGCATTTGCGAAACCAAGGACATGCGCGGTTCAAGCAGGAATCCGAATCGCTTGCAACCGTATGCCAGAACTGCATACCCTTGTTCGCAAAATGCAGCTCTTCCTCGTCTCCGCTTTTCGTTTCACTAAGCCAAACCAGCATTTGCCCTGCATTAATCCGATCTTCTTTTCCGTTCTCGAAATCAAGAAGATTCATTTTATGCTCAAACTTGCGCAAGCACAAATAGTGGCTTCGTCCCTTCAAAACGGCGGCGCGGAATGGCACAGGAAACAAGCTGTGCAGCAAGGGAATGTCACGCTCCCGAATCTGCTCCTGCAAGTTGATCGTATGGGTACTCACCAGCACCTTTTTATCCTGCTTCAAGCCATAGTACAGGGAAGGAATCAAATATCCCAACGATTTGCCGGTTCCCGTTCCCGCCTCCACCATCAGGTGCTTCTTCTGTTCGAAAGCGGCTTCCACTTCCTCAAGCATTTTGACCTGTGCCTCGCGGTCCTCGTAGGACTCGAACCTTTGGCGGAGCAGCTGCTTTAACTGCTCATAGAACTCCGCAAAATCGTCCGGGATAACGGAAACGTCCCCTTCCTCGCGAAGCGGCTCTTCATCGCCCCAATCCTCCACATTAATGGCAAATTGGCGGTAGTACTTGGCTTCATCCGTATCGATGGGCTGGAATGCTTCCTTATACATTCTCATTTCACGGATAAACCAGCCGAAATCGGTTGCCCCTTCGTCAAAAATCATCGACAAGCGCTGAAGAACAATCAATGGAAGCTGTTGAAAGCGCTCAATACAGCGAAGCCAAATAAGGGCCGTCACTTCAGCGTCACTGTCAGCTTGATGCGGCCTTTCATGTTCTATGTTAAATGCATGGGCTACCATGGATAGCTGCAAGCTTGCCAGCGACGGGAACAGGACCCGAAGGGAATCCATTGTATCCAGCACTCTTCCGTCAAATGGAAAATAACCGTGCTCATCCAGCGCTCTTTGCAGAAATGCCAAATCAAATCCTACGTTGTGAGCGACAAGGACGGCATCCTGCAATAGCGGCACCAGCTGGCCGATGACTACATCAAGCTCGGGAGCACCCGCAACCATTTCATCATCAATACCGGTTAACGTTGTTATAGAAGAAGGTATACTTATCCCGGGATTTACGAGTGAAGTATACCTATCCGAAATATGATCATCTTGTATGATGACGAGACCCACCTGGATAATGCGATCCGTTGGTTGACTCCCGGTCGTTTCAAAATCCAAAACCGCGAATTTCATTTCCTTAATGTCAATCCCTTCATACCCACTCTTCTTATTAGAATACCAATACTATCGGGAAAAGGGAATAGTAAACTTATTCTTCAGCTATCGTTTGGGGTGCTGAACGAACTGAAGCTGTCCTTTTCTTTCATTGCACAGCCCCATATCTACCAAAGGCTGGACGCTGGAAGGATCCGTCTGAAAGGCCAAATTAAAATATTCAAACGCCTTGTCCATATTTCGGTTCTGTGCTTGAATACACCCCATAGCATTATAAGAAATCGCGCGGATTTGGTTGTTATCGGTCAACTGGGAGGTAAAGAGGAAATGATTATAGCTTTCAGCTGTATCGCCTTTACGCAGGTAGCTCATCCCCAAATAAATACGAGCCAGCGTAAAATCAGGATATTTACGAATGATTCCGGAAAATTCCCTTATAGCCTCGTCGAACATCAGCAGCTTATAAAATCCTTGGCCGCGTAAAAATTCGTCTGACCGCTTGCCGCCCAATTCCGGATCCAATACATTGGACGGTATGCTTTCTTGATGGTGCTGCTGATGAAACGAAGCCATCTTTTCTTCAAATAAAAGCCATTCTTCAATAAAGGTGTCGCTCATGGCCTTTAACACTCTAAGCTTTTCCTGGAGCTCTTTTTTTCTCGAACCTGTTGCGGTTGCGAACTGTGCTGAAATTTCGTCAAGCATTTCATTCATCGAGGCAAATAAATGTTTGAACATGTACGCATCCCACCTTCAGCTGAGCATATCCTCATTTTTTGCCCCGACAGCCCTTTTCATTCGTTACAGTACGGTGGAATGAATTTCTTCTTTAATGACGCTGATTACCTTATTATTTTCACCCATAATGGCTACTTGAGGCTTATGATTGCGCGCTTCTTCATCTGTAAGCATGACATAAGAAAGAATAATGACCGTGTCGCCCACTTGAACCAATCTTGCAGCCGCTCCATTCAAACAGATCACGCCGGAGCCTCTGGGACCAGGAATAATGTAAGTTTCCAGACGCGCTCCATTGTTGTTGTTAACAATTTGCACCTTTTCGTTCGGCAGCATGTCGAGCATATCGAGTAGATCTTCATCGATCGTAATGCTTCCTACATAATTGAGATTGGCTTCCGTAACCGTCGCACGGTGGATTTTGGATTTAAGCATTGTTCTGAACATGGATGTGACCTCCTAAGAGTTTTGCGTTAGCAAAACTTTCTTCGTAAGCATGAGCTGAGTTTCGCCCAGGCGAAACTTTCTTCGTAAGCATGTGCTGAGTTTTGCGTTAGCAAAACTTTCTTCGTAAGCATAGATTACCAGCGAATGATGGTATTATCAATGAGACGCGTTTTACCAAATTTTACGGCAAGCGCTATAATAAATTCCGGAACCGAACGCAAATCAATAACAGGCTCCAGCGTCGGGTACGCTAATATGTCGGCATAATCAATTTCTGCCAGAGGAGACTGAGCAATATGCCGTTTGACGGCATCCTGTAACTCACTTGCCTTAAGCGGACCTTGATGCCCTTTCACAAATTCCTCCGCCATCTTCAAAGCGGAAGACAACACTAGAGCTTGCTCCCGTTCTTCCGGCTGCAAATATACATTTCTCGAGCTTAAAGCAAGACCGTCTTCCTCTCTGACGATTTTGCATGGCACGATCTCCACCGGAATATTCAAATCATTAACCATCTGCTGGATAACCGCAATTTGCTGAGCATCCTTCATTCCGAAGAAGGCATAGTCCGGTTGAACGATGTTAAATAATTTAGTAACTACGGTTGCTACACCGTCAAAATGTCCCGGCCGCGAGGCTCCACATAGACGTTCTGACACGCCGCTCACAGAAACGATTGTTTTAGTCGGCTGCGGGTACATCTCTTCAACTGAAGGGAAAAATACGATATCGGTACCGGTCGCCTTGGCCACCGCCAAATCCCGCTCTTCATCCCGCGGATATCGGGCCAAATCTTCATTCGGGCCAAATTGAAGCGGGTTGACAAAAATACTCAGTACCACCAGGTCACATTGCTTACGAGCGGCTTCCAGCAGGCTTGCATGACCCTGATGTAAGTATCCCATGGTTGGGACGAATCCGACAGTGAGTTCACGACGGGATGCTCTTGCATCACGCACCGCTTGCCTCAGCTCTTTGATATGATGAATGATTTGCATAAGTAGACCTCCGTCTTATTTCTTGGACCCATATAAAAATTCCGCAACTTCATCTTCCATTTGGAAGGAGTGCTCGGCAAGCGGGAATTGGCGATGCTTAACCTCATCTACATACTGCTTGATTCCCTCCCTTATGATGCTGCCGACATTTGCGAATTCTTTGACAAACCGTTTAGGAACGATATCGGATCCATAACCCAGAGCATCATGAAATACCAATACCTGTCCATCGCAATGCGGGCCTGCACCGATGCCGATCGTTGGAATGGATATTTCGTTGCTTATATGCTCAGCCAGCTGTTCGGTGACAAGCTCCAGGACAACAGCAAAAGCGCCTGCCTGCTCCAATGCTTTGGCCTCCTCCAGCAGCTTCTGAGCCTGGGCGGAATTTTTCCCTTGAATCTTATATCCTCCGATTTGATGAATGGATTGCGGCGTCAGTCCGATATGACCCATGACAGGAATCCCTGACCGGGTGAGAACGGATACCGCCTCGGCAATTTCGACTCCGCCTTCCATCTTAACCGCTTTAGCTGCCCCTTCCTGCATAATCCGGGCGGCATTGCGAATCGTAGTATCTATGCTTCCGTGATAAGTCATAAAAGGCAAATCCGTAACGACAAAGGCGGATTGTGCTGCCCTCGCGACCGCTCTGGAGTGATAAATCATATCTTCAATAGTTACAGGAATCGTCGAATCGTAGCCGAGCACGACATTCCCTAGAGAATCCCCCACCAGAATGACATCAACCCCGGCTTCCTCCGCTAATTTGGCAGAAGGATAATCGTAAGCCGTGATCATTGAAATCGGTACGCGATCCTCTTTCATTTTTTTCAATTTTGCTGTAGTAACCGGTCTCCGCTTTTCCATGTTATCCACACCTTCCCTCAGCTTTTTGGTCGTGTTCCCTTAGTATGAACAAAAAAACCTTTTAGTCTACGGGAGCTAAAAGGTTCACATGGCAAAAAAAATCATATGATCCTTCTGTCTCGGTCCGTAAGGCTCAGAGCAGAATCCGACATATTTCAGGATACAGCTATGAAATTGTTTGATGCCATCGTTCATAACAAGTGCAATTCACAAAGGATATCGCCTTGTAGAGAACATTATACCAGACATTTCATATTTCGAATACACTTATTTGTCACAAAGAATCGTGGGTCGCCGGCGATAATTCAATATCTCCGGAATACCACAGAGTCATGCTGCCGTCAGGCAGACGAACGGATAAAGCGCCGGAATCATCGATTCCAACCGCATAGCCCACGGCTTGTCCTCTTGGCGTATGACAAGTGATCGTGCGATGCAAGGATACGCTTAGCGCCTCCCATAGCAGCTTGATGGGGCCAAAGCCTTGTTCATGATACAGATCATAGACCAGCTCCAGCTCTTTTAAAAATTGGCACAAAATCTCGGTCCGGTCCCATTTCTTGCCTGACTCTATCGCAAGAGAAGTAGCTTTTGCCCGAAGTTCGTCATCCGGATAATCTTCTTGTGTGAGATTCACGCCGATCCCTATACCGGCAACCACATAGTGCAGATTCTCATCCTCGGCACTAGACTCCAGCAAAATACCGCTTATCTTCTTCCCTTCAATTAAGAGGTCATTTGGCCATTTGA
This sequence comes from Paenibacillus vulneris, assembly GCF_039543185.1. Lineage (NCBI taxonomy): Bacteria > Bacillati > Bacillota > Bacilli > Caryophanales > Paenibacillaceae > Paenibacillus > Paenibacillus vulneris. The sequence continues at coordinate 8,245 of NZ_BAABJG010000011.1, forward strand.
TCCCGATAGGCAGTCCTGTTGACTGTCTTAATGAACGGCATAGAGCTACAGCAATAAGAAGAGTGAGCTGAGGGGTAAAATGCAGCGGGATTCGCGGCTTAAGCACCAGGCTCATCCATAGACCTTTCCCTTTGGGGGAATGCCATTTCCGGCCCAGCCTTCCCCGTCCCGCTGTCTGCAGCTCGGCAACGACGAGGGTACCTTCCTCCGCCCCTTGAGCGATTCGCTCGCGGGCCACAATCTGAGTGGAATCTACTTCGTCATAGTAAAACATCGTTCTTCCTAATACTTTGGTTTCCAACCGGTTCTGAATCGCTTGCACATCCAGCTTTTCCGGCTTGGAGGTAAGCCGGTACCCTTTTCGGGAGACAGCCTCGAACTCATATCCTTCCTGTCGCAGTCTCTCGATATGCTTCCATATGGCGGTTCGGCTGCAGTTGAGCTTCGTGCTCAGCTCCTCACCCGAGAGAAACTGCTGAGGCTGGTCCTCAAATATTCGGATTAGTTGTTCATGGATTGACATCTTTATCACGTTCCTGAAGAATAATGTTCTTTATAAATCTGCTCCGCTCTATCCAGTAGAACGTCCTTTTCATTAGCGAGGGAACCTAACGCCGCTTCCCTCAAGAGCTGCTGAAGCACGTTAGCGACCCACGGTCCTGCCGGTACAGCCATGCGGCTGATAACTTCTCCCCCGCTGATATGCAGGCCGGACAGCTTGTCTACCGGGATTTCTTCCAGCCAATGCAGTCCTTGCTGACCCAGAATACGGCCCGCAGAACCTGTCAATCCTTTGCTCTCCGAAGCCGCCGGATCAACCGTTAAAATGTGCGCCAAGGTTATCATCGCGTCCTTGCCGTATTGAATTACCGCCAGCTTCCACTGCCGTTCCAGCTCCTCAATGGAGCCAGAGCCAAGCCCACTCGCCATGAACTCCGCGGCAGCTAACGGCAGCTTGACAGCATCAACCTGCTGCTTGGAAAATGTCAGCTGACGAAGTTCTTCTTCAGCTGATTGCTGTTCAGCTTCCAATAGGAGGTAAAGATAAGCCCAGCACTCCATAGGAGCGTTCAACTGGGAGACATTGTTCAGCTTCGTCACCTTATGGATTCCAGCCAGCAGCAGCGGAATTTTCGTGTGCTGCAATAGTTGACTGGAAGCCAAAAGCTCCAATGCGAGGCTGGGCGAAGCGCCCGACATCATGCGCTCCAGCTCCATTCTGACGCGCTCCATTGCAATATGCTTTAGCAAAGGAGCATTATCCAGCAAGGCGGCCCAAGTTCGCTCTTCTATGCTTAATTGATATTCCGCCGCAAAACGAACGCAGCGCAGCATCCGAAGAGCATCCTCCTGGAACCGTTCGCCCGCTTCGCCAACGCACCGAAGTATACCGTTGCTCAGATCCTCCATACCGTGGAAGGGATCCAGCAGCCTTCCCTCGTGGTCTATGGCCATAGCATTCATAGTAAAATCTCTTCTCTGCAGGTCTTCAACCAGGCTATCTATGTACTGAACCTCCGTGGGTCTTCTGTAATTCTCATAGGCGTCTTCTTTGCGGAAGGTCGTTACTTCATAAGGCTGCCCGTCGATAACTACCGTAACCGTTCCGTGCTGGAGTCCGGTCGGAATCGTTCTTGCAAACAGCCGTTCCACGCGTTCGGGTAACGCTGATGTCGCAATATCATAGTCCTTAACCCGTCTGTTCAACTGCTTGTCACGTACGCAGCCCCCAACCAGATAAGCCTCGTATCCGTTATCCAGAAGCGTTTCAATAATCGTAAAAGCTCCTTGCTCTAGCGAATCCTTCATGCCGATCCTCCGTATTAACAATTCAGTGGCTTTTTCTTCAATTCATCCGGCAGCGGACGCTCAAGGACACGATAATAGATTTCTTCATATTGACGAGTAATAAGATCATTACAGAAGGTATAGCGCGCTCTGTGCAGACAAGCTTCCTTCATTCGCTCATACATGGCTTGATCCGTCAGCAGGCTCCTTGTGTATTGAGCCATTTGCTCGACATCACCGATATTCGCCAAGAAACCGGTTTCTCCATGAGTGATCAGCTCCGGAATGCCTCCGGCATTGGAAGCAACAGTAGGAACTCCGCATGCCATCGCTTCCAGAGCCACGAGGCCGAAGCTTTCCTTCTCCGAAGGCAGCAGCATGACATCGCTGAGAGACAGCAATTGGGCTACGTCATCTTGCTTTCCACAGAACGAAACCCGGTCCAATAATCCGCGTTCCTTGACTTGGCACAGCACCTTGGATAGCTCCGGTCCCTCGCCGACAAACAAAAGTCTGGACGGTACGTCTTTGCTGACGCGGTCGAAAATGTCCACAACATCGGTAACCCGCTTGACAGGCCGGAAATTAGAAATATGAATTAATATTTTTTCATCAGGATGGGCAAATTCCTTGCGCAGAGCAGCAACATCCCGAGGATAATATACTCTTTTATCAACAAAATTATAGGCCAGATCAATCGGCTTCTCAATCGATAACAGCTTTCGGGTTTCTTGTATCAAATCCTGCGATACGGCCGTAACCGCATCACTTCGATTGATCGCATATCGGATCAGATCACTTAATGATTCGTCCTGGGCTAATACGGTAATATCCGTTCCATGCAGCGTCGTCACAACCTTAATCCGGTCATTGACCATCTGCTTGGCGAGCAGAGCGCATACCGCGTGAGGAATCGCATAATGAACATGAAGCAGATCCAATTCCTGATGCTGGATCACCTGAGCCAGCTTGCTGGCCAGAGACAGATCATACGGAGGATATTTAAATACATAATAATCATTAACTTCCACTTCATGATAAAATATATTTTTATCGAACTTTCCTAGACGGAAAGGCATGCTATGCGTAATAAAATGAACCTCATGACCTTTTTCGGCAAGCAGCTTGCCGAGCTCAGTCGCAACAACACCTGAACCGCCCAGCGTAGGATAACAGGTGATGCCAATTTTTAACCGTTCCTTCACACGGCTTCCTCCCTTGCCTTTTCGTATTAAAATAAGTCAACCATATAAGGTAACTTAGTGATGAAGCCTTCTGCATAAGGGATCATTTTCTTTTGACCTAACATTCGGTCCTTGGCTTCCACTCTCTCCAGATAGCCCTGATTTAGCGGAGTTTGCACAAAATCATTGTTCGCGCCCACCGCTTCGAATTGAGTCCGGTAAGCCTTTAGCGCTTCCATCTTATTCTCATGGCAATCTGAAATATCGACCAGAAGATCGGACTCGGCGACATCGTTGATAAAATAAAAATACAATTGGTCTACTGTATGCGACGGCGTATCCGGTTCATACCTGCGAAGCTTGGCATTAAATACCGCTTCTTGTACCAGCTTGCTGCAGGCTATATGGTCCGGGTGCCGATCCTCCCAATACGGGGCAAATACGATTTTGGGCTTGTACTTGCGAATTTCTCTCGTAATCGCGGCTATCGGCTCAGGTCCGATCCATAACCCGCGGTCTGGCAATCCCAGATTGCTCCGCACAGATAGCTTCAAGATCTCGGAAGCCTTGGCCGCTTCCTGCTGCCGAATCTCTACGGTACCATTCGAAGACATCTCGGCATAACTCAAATCGCATATTCCTACACGATAGCCTGCCGCCGTGTGCTTATAAATCGTTCCGCCCATTCCGATCTCCGCATCGTCGGGATGCGCGCCAAAGATAAGAATATCCAGTGTCTCGGTCATTCGTCGATACCCGGCTTATATTTATGTACCAGCTCTCTCCAGGCAAAATCGCCGCGATCAAGCGCCTTTACCAAAATTTCCGCAGTCGCAATATTGGTTGCTACCGGGATTCCTTGTACGTCGCATAGACGAAGCAATGCAATAATATCGGGCTCGTGAGGCTGTGCCATTAACGGATCCCGCAAGAAAATGATCAGATCCATCTCATTGGTTGCGACCATGGCTCCAATCTGCTGGTCTCCCCCAAGAGGACCTGACATGAAACGATGCACCTGCAATTGCGTATTTTCCATAATACGTGTACCTGTAGTCCCAGTAGCGAATAATTCATGATGTGAGAATACAGTCTCGTACGCTGTTACGAAGTTTACCATCTCTTCTTTTTTTCTATCGTGTGCGATCAACGCAATTTTTAAAGACATTGTCTACCTGCTCCTTCGCATTACTTACAAAACAAGGACATAGAACCCCTAATCGCGGATTCCAAAGTCCTTAGTCCGTTAAAGTTTAATCTATAAAATGTTCAAAGCCGTACACCATACCTGTAAATTCCATAACCTTTTTAACGGCTACATTGACGCCAGGCATGTAACCGGCACGATCGTAAGAATCATGACGAATTTTCAATGTTTGTCCGAAGGCTCCGAATATAACCTCCTGCTGAGCGAATACACCTGGCAGGCGCACGCTATGTATTCTGAACCCATTGTATAATCCGCCGCGCGAACCTTCAATAGTTTCTTCCTCATTCGGATTGCCTTGGCGCAGCTCTTGGCGATTTTGCGAAATAAGCTCTGCCGTTTTGACAGCCGTGCCCGATGGAGCATCCAGCTTTTGGTCGCCATGATACTCAATTATTTCCAAGTGAGGCATATATTTTGCAGCTTGAGCAGCAAATTTCATCATTAATATAGCGCCGATGGAGAAATTCGGAGCAATAATGCCACCGATGCCCTGCTGCTTGCATTGCTCGTCCAAGTTTTCAATATCCTGCGGAGTGAAACCGGTGGTTCCCATGACAGGACGGACCTTGTGGCGGATAGCCAATGCTGTATGCTGAAATGCCGACTGCGGCGTTGTGAAATCAACCAGCACGTCCGGCTTGCCCTCAACTAAAGCCATCTCCAGGTCATTGCTCATCAGAATGCCGCAAGGGTCCAGGCCTACTAGGCGACCCGCATCCAGCTTGGGATCGGACGAACGGCTGACTGCCGCTACCAATTCCAGCTCCGGATCCTGCAATACCATCTTCACTACCTCGCGGCCCATTCTTCCGCTAGCACCCGCTACCGCCACTCGAATTCGACTCATATCTTTCTCTTTCCTTTCATTCACCCATAATAAGTTGCCGCTATGATTTCATATATTGCTTCAATTGTTGTCTGTACTGCTCCAGCAGTTCAATTCCCATTTCATGCTGCGGATCCAGCTTCAATAGCTCTCTTATGGCCTGAATGGCCAAGCTGTACTCCTTCACATGCGAATAGGCAATCCCCAGCATCAAATACGCTTCTGAGGACAAGGAATCCAAAGCCACAGCCTGCTTTAACAAAGCGATGGCTATCCAGGCTTTATCTTCGGAATCATCAATATATAGCTCCGCTTTCTGAACGATCTCCTTGGCCTTTAAATGCTGAAGGTGGTAATGATAGTGCTCCTCCTCAGGGTCCAATCGGATTGCCTGTTCGGCATGCTCGATCGCTTTACTTAACTTGTTGCTTCTGGCATAAGTAATAGACAATCTATAATGATAAGAGGCGTTGTCAGGCTCCAATGCTATCGCCTGATCAAACCATTCCATTGCCAGTTCAAAGTCATGGTTTAGAATGGCTTCGTACGCTTTCTTGATCAGCTCTTTTCCGTTCAACTGCCCCACCCTCCTTTATGAAAAAGGTGATGGTACAGCATATGACCCTTACTCGTTATCGGTGTTTATTTTCGTCCATCGGTTCGCATCCCGGGTCTGAAATTTATGCATGATCTTATCATGTGCCTCTGTCAGATCAATGCCAAGAGAATTCGCGAAGCAGATGGTTATAAACAAAATATCTCCAAGCTCCAATTCAATGGAATTATCCTCTTCTGACGCCTTTTTGGGCTTTTCACCGAATTGGTGATTCACCTCACGGGCCAGCTCGCCTACTTCTTCCGTCATACGTGCAAGCATGGAGAGAGGGCTGAAATATCCTTCTTTAAATTGCGATATGTAGCGGTCCACTTCCTGCTGCAGCTCTTTCAACGAACGTTCTGCCATTTTGTCATCCTCACCAGCCTTGTCCATAACTATATCCATACCATACTACATATTGATTCCAATTACCATGTTATCGCAAACATCTAGGGATGACAAATTTTTTTTTGCCAAAAGATAAGGTATACTAGATAAAATCTTGCAGCAGAAGAAGGCACTTATCGATCATTTTATGCCAGGGAGGCTATGTTTTTATGGTATCCGAAAACCTGATTCAGAGGGCAAAAAGCTTCTTGCCTATCATGCTGGGTACAGCCATTTATGCGTTCGGCTTGCATTATTTTGTCATTTCCAACGAATTGATGGAAGGTGGAATCACAGGCATTGCACTGCTGCTAAACTATATCTTTCACTTCCCGCCTTCTGTGACGACGCTGGTCATTAACATCCCCTTATTTTATGTTGGACTTAAGGTGCTCGGCAAGCAGACCATGATCAATACGATCGTCGGAACGGTCTCCCTTTCCTTTTTTCTATGGATTATGGAACAGCTGATTCACAGCGGGTGGCTCGTTCCTTTTCGGTCTGAGCACGATTACTTTCTGGCTACAGCTTACGCAGGGGTAACCTTGGGAGTTGGATTAGGCTTGGTGTTTCGGAACGGGGGTACAACAGGAGGGTCGGATATTATAGCGACCATCGGTAAAAGGTACTTGGGCTGGAGCATGGGCCAAGTGGTGCTTGCCTTTGATTGTCTTGTCATCGGCTCGTCCTTCTTCTTCATTCCGAAAGAAAAAATCTTATACACCTTTGTGGTTGTTTTTATTACATCCAAAGTTATCGACATCATTATTGAGGGAGCTTACGCGGCAAGAGCATTTACTATCATAACCGATCAAGCGGAGGAAATTGCCGCCAAAATAACAGAAACCATGGATCGTGGGGCAACCTTGATTCCGGCAGTAGGAGCTTTCTCCAAAACACATAAGCATATGGTTTACTGCGTGGTGTACCGTCAAGAAATGAAAAAGCTTAAAGACCTCGCCCGTTCCATCGATCCTCGCGCTTTTATCATCATTAACGAGGTTCACGACGTAGTCGGTGAAGGCTTTAAGCCGGAGTAACGTTTATCTCTCTTCCTTTCTTCTGACAAGAACCATACCGTTGTCTTTTTTAGACAACCGCCAGCCTGCAAAGCCGAGGGCGGCCATAATGACAGAAGCCATGACAAAAGTCCATAATATCGGGTTTTTATCGTCCACTACCGGGAGGAACGCGGTCGTATCCTTCTTCAAAAACAGCTTGTCTATGATTTGATGAATGGCCGGCAGCAAATTCACTATCGGTTGGTACGGGGATTGCTCCGTCTTAATCTGTCCTGCAACAAACGTTACCAGGGAATCCAGCTTCTCTACATCAGTCGGATCCCGGCTAATGAGAAGGCTTGGATGAATGATGGAAATATGCCGTTCAAAGCTTCCGACGTCTTTTTTGAAGTCGGCCAGCTTCTCGCTTTTTGCTGCCTGCTCGATTCCATTCAGATCTTCCTTCAGCAGCTTGTAATACTGAAGCCACATCGGCTGCTCAGGATGTGACAGAGCATCTGCAGCCAACCGGATTTGTGCAGCTGCGACGACGCCTTCATCAGAAGAATAGCGGGTAGAGTTCAATAATCGTTTCCCTTGAGCGACGGCTTCGGTTAAGGCATTCAGCCCTTCTAGCGTCGTTAAACCTTCATAGCGAATAGTTGTCACCAAGTCGCTAACTTGCTGAATAACCGTACGGCCTCCCGTTATATCCCCCTGCATAACCTTTTTGTACATTTCATCTACTGTTTGATTAAGCAGATCAACCCTCTCCAGCTGTTCTGTGGAAGGCTTAGGTTCGATAGACTCCTGCTTTGGCTTGTCCGTTTGCAGACATCCTGCCAGCAGCTGAATACATAAGAGCATAACCAGCATGAGGCCAATGCCTTTCCATGCACGATTAAACAACATTGGACATCCCTCCTACCATCATCCTATGGAGGGATGTCCACATTTAGACCTCTCGTTTAGCTAAAACTTGTCTTATCTTATAGATAATGAACGCAACAATGATACTAACGAAGCTTAATTCAATTGTAAATGAGGCAACGGCAGGAAGATCGTCCATCAGGGTTTCAGGCAGCCAAGGAAATACACCTTCAACATAGTCCATATAGTCATTGCTCAGTGCCCAAATGCCCACAAGCAGGATCGGCCAAACACGATATGTATACAATCTCAAGTATAACAACGCCTCGGCAGCCATTCCAAGATGGGATATCGTCAGCATCCAATCCTGCCAGCTGACTTCACTGCCCTGGTACACCCCTGCCCAGATCATAGTGACAGCCCATATTCCATATTTAAAGGAAGTAATGACTGCAAACGCTTCTACAAAGCTTCGGAATGCACTCTGCTTAGGTTCAGCTATCCTTCCCTTATAGGAATCCACAAGAAGATAGACGAGAGTTCCCGTAAAGAACAAGCTTGCAGTCGGGCTATCCGGGACAAAAGGAAGGTAAGCTGCGGACATATTCTCTATTGTATATTCCATTTGCTTCCAGTACCATTCGTAGCCGTAAATCGTACCCAGAAAGTTGATCCAGAACAACGACCAAAGCATAAATCGGCTTCCCAGGAAAGCCTTGGAAAAATAGGTTCGAAGCGACATGCTAAGCATTGGGTTACCTCCCGCACATATGCATTGCTTTTATTTAATATTGAGGTCATTTAATTAGAGAAGTTGAACCTACTTATGCCGTAAAAAGACCTGACCGCAAGCAACGGTCAGGTCTCTAAACTATTCTTTCTTCTGCTTAGCCAACCATTCAGCCACCTTGTTGATGTCTGCGTCAGTCAAGCCTTTTTTGATATTTTCATCATATTGTGCGGACATGTTGCCTTGCCCTTTTTTAATGATGTTCATGATCTCTTCTTGGCTGTGCTTATCTCCGACACCGCGCAATGCAGGGATTCCGGAAGAAGGCATCCCTTTCAATTCGCCGCCATGACAAGCTACGCAAGTCGCCTTCTTGTACAGCTCAGCGCCAGGATCATCAGGAGCAACGATAGCAGCCGCTGCTGCAGGCTTCTTAGCTCCGCCTCCGCCGCTTTCCCCTTTGCCGGCATGCAGTTCTTCTTCACGCTTAATGTGCTCAGGAACCATATTCTTGTCCTTCATTTCATGCTCATAGTGCGTCCAAGAAACAACCGTCAAATAAGTACAAGCGATAAGAGTTAAGAACATCAACGTTGAAGCGATCGGACGTTTGTAGAAGCGTCTTTCTTTTCCTGTATCCAGGAAAGGAGCAACCATCAAACCGCCGAACATGATGGCTGGAACGATCAACGTACCGAATACGACGAATTGATCCGAAGTATACGGATATTTCAACAGTTGGTACATAAACAGGAAGTACCAGTCAGGCATCGGGATAAATTGCGTATTGGTCGGATCCGCAGGATATCCGAGCGGAGCCGGATCAGACACAACTAACACCAAGATCCCAACAAGTACAACGACCCCAACCATCCATTCTTTTAACAAGAAGTTCGGGATGAACACCTCGGATTTCCCAGGGAAGGCCGAGTAATCCGGTTGACTCATTGAGGAAGATTTAGCGCGAACGCGCGAATCTCCTACATAAACGATTTTTTCGTCAGACTTATGGCCGTGTGCCAATTTCGCCCCTCCTTACTTACTTCTTTTTGTGTCAGAAAGCTGGGTCGGCTCTGGCGGAGCGTTAGACAGCTCTCTGCACGCAAGAACAATCACCGTGACAGCACAAGCGACCGACCATAGCGGACGATCTTATGTACTGCGATATCTCATTAAAGCGGACCGGAAATCCCTTGCTTACGAATCATAAAGAAGTGTCCCGCCAACAATGCCAACAGCACGCCTGGCAAGAAGAACACGTGCAATGCAAAGAATCTAGTCAGGGTCTGCGCTCCGACAATCTCTCCACCTTGCAGGAAGGTTTTGATGTAATCGCCGATATAAGGTGCAGAAGCGGCAATTTTGATACCTACTTGTGTTGCGAAGTATGCTTTGTTATCCCAAGGCAGGAGGTATCCTGTGAAACCAAGACCCAGCATAACGAAGAAGATAAGCACACCGACAACCCAGTTCATTTCGCGTGGGGCTTTATAGGAGCCTGTGAAGAACACGCGAAGCGTATGTAAGAACATCATTACGATAACCAAACTCGCTCCCCAGTGGTGCATACCGCGTACAATAACGCCGAATGCTACTTTATGCTGGAGATAGTCAACACTCGCGTAAGCGTTGATAATATCCGGTACGTAATACATCGTCAAGAACATCCCGGACAAAATTTGAATAACCGTAATAAAAAACGTCAATCCACCGAAGCAATAAACAAATGCGGAAAAATGGTGTGCCGGGTTAACGTGTTCAGGAACCTCGTGATCGGCAACATCTCTCCACATCGGCGTGATATCAAGACGTTCATCAATCCAGTTATACATAGCTTTAAACATCCGATGTTACGCCTCCTTATTTCACCCTTTTGTTAGGACCAAGTTGTCCTAAATAAACAAAGCCGTTCTCAACCTTCAGATCGTATTGGTCCAAAGGCAATGGCGCAACAGCAAGGTTTTTACCGTCTACTGTATAGTGTGCGCCGTGGCATGGACAAAAGTACTGGTCCTTAAACTCCGGATTTGCATTCCAGTTAACCGTACATCCAAGATGCTTACAGGTTGGATTCAATGCGAAGATATTGCCATCTTTATCCTTCGCAATCCAAGCTTCCAGCTCAACGTCGCTCTCATACCAGCCGTCAATCTGATGCACTTTAAATTTGAAGGATTTAGGTTCGCTTGCAATCTTTGATTCTTCAACTACTTTAACCCAAGCAGCTTGTGTTTTCGGTTGAAGTACCGGATCGACAGCAAATCGTAGCATAGGAACAATCATTCCGGCGCCCATGAAAGCTGAAGCACCACCAAGGGTATAGGACAGGAACTGTCTGCGGGACATCTCGCGACGTTTCACTGGTCTCTCTCCCTGATGCTGCGCATCATGGCTATTGTGCTCACTCATTCTCGTTCTACCCCCTTTTGCAACATATATCACGTCGTTCGACATAACTTTACACCACATACTAGGACATTACTAATAATAGCTTACGACTCTAGGTGCGTCAAGAATGTCAACTTCCATTTCGAGCCATCAATTCTTGTCCCAGTAGTAACATTTAACGAAATTGTCACATCTGTTCACAAAGAAATTTTTCTTTGTCCCGTTACTTAGAATTAGCAAAAATGTAACCAATCATACACTATGTGCAGCCCTTACTTCTGCGCCCATAAACTTTGCAGCTGCGAGGCAATGTTCTGTTTCACTTCCGCCGAAGATTCGCCAAATTGATCCGGAGTAAGTATAAATGCCAAATCAAATGCTTCCCCGCTCTCGGGCAGTTGAATCTCGTTCGAGGCCGATACGAGAATCAAGTAAGGAAAGCTTTGCTTTAACCTTTCACAGACGTTTATAAGAAGCTGTTTACCTTCTTCTCCTTCTATATAATGAAAAGCGGGATAGGTCAACACGCGCCCCTTGTACGGAATCTCAAAGCAATCCAGCGCATCCCTCAGCTTTTCCAGCGCCTGGGTCGCCTCCCAAGGCTGCTCACTGCCTGTCAGACCGGTTACTGGAAGCAGACACGTATCCACATAGGGGCGCAGTTCTTCCCAAGATGCACTTTCCACATCGCTAAACTTCATTCCATTCGCCTCCGCGTTCAATTAGTTCCAACTCACCATAACACAAAAAAAAGACATATGAATCATCTTCACATGCCTTTCAAAAAAATGTCATAATTCAGGCCAAGGTGCTTCGTTTTATTGACCATGTGCATTGAGCGATTTCAGTTCTGTAGTGAGGGCTAGAAACGAAACTTCGTCTCCCTTTGCCAAAGCTATATCAATCTCTCTGTACAAATACTGCTCCTTGTATTTGCGTATGGCTTCATCAAGAACCATCTCCGCAAACAAGCCCAGCATCATATCATTGGAAACATTCATTTTGCCCATAGAACCTACCTCCAAACCGGTCCGCATTTCAACTATTTTTACGCTTTTGGCCTCACATGTTGTCTTTTGTTCGATGCTTTTCTTCACACAGCTGCCCACCGGCCGCTTGATTCGCCGCAGACATCATAGCCGCAGCTCTAGTACCAATTTTCCGTGAGCCTGATGAAAGGGTAAGAGGAGAATGCCGCTTCTCCTGCCTTAACGAAACTGCCCCTACTAAAGCATATTCATGAGCGCCGCCTCCGTTAAGTACAATAGCCCCCATCCTGATGAATGTGTCTTTACCTATCCGGGTTTGCCGAGAACAATTGACGCGCCTGACCCTGATTGACCCTCTGATCCACCGCAGCCTGTTGGCGGAAATTAGTCTAATGACTAGCTCAGTCTCTCGCGACTATCGAACGGAAGGGCGACTTTATCCTCTTCGTTCACATAAATCCCTTGAACAACGCTGCTGCCTAGCTTGGACATTTGAATCACGGTCCCGTCTTCCTCCGTCTCGCCGATACGAAGCAGCCCCAGGTGCATCATCATTTGTAATATTCTCTGTTCCAGTATGGAATCGGGAGTATCATAATAGAAAGGACGAACTAACGGCAGCAGGACTGTTTTTACGGAAGCTAGAGTTACCCAGCCCGCCGCGAGCTTTTCGATCCAGTACACAAGGGATTGCAGATTAGGAATCGCATTCTTGTACAACCGCATCCAAAATTTGTAAACCTGCAGGATATCTTCCTTTTGTCCGTGAGCTACCCGACTCGCCCCTTTTTCAGTTAAGGCCAGTACCTGGTTGTGCTCTGTTATCAGTTCAGCATAATAGCAGTAATCATAGATGAGGGAGAACCGATTCGGGTAATCCTTGAAAAACCGTCCGTAACCGAAGCGCCAAGCTGTTTTGCCAACTGGCTCCTCCTTAACTGAAAACCGGTCGAGAATCTGCATAAGCTGCCTCTTGTACAACGTGGTATCCGATGTCAAAATCGCTTCATTCTGCTGCACGTAATGGAGAAAATGATAGATGTCGTCGATCAGCAGCTTCTGCTCGTCCCGGTATACGATGGGTTCATTCGATTGCACGAGCTGCTGACGAAACTGCTTGGTCAAGGCTTCGCTAAATCTTCGTTTCAGATCGGCAGGCACCTGGAACAAATAGCGGGTGTTTTGGGAATATCCGTTGAAGAGCCATCCCCGCTGCTTAAATCGGGAGATCATGTCCCTGGGGTTCCACATCTCATCTTCATCCTTCGAGAACCGGCTTTGCTGCACTCGCGCAATAAGTTCTTCCAGACTAAAGGATCCCCGCTGGTCGAAGATTAGAGAATTTAAGAATCGAACGTCCTCGATGGATAAATCAATAACCTGACGCTCAAATATCTCCCTTCGATTGACCGTCGACAAGATGGACTGGATCAGCTCATTTTTGGAGTGGCCGTTGCAATCGCAGTTGTACGTATTAGCGATCCGGCTCAACTCGTGAATATCCGCATAACTCAACATATCTGCTAAATTCATGGCACCACACCTCCAAAATAGGCTTAGTACCATTATGGGAAGATGTTCCGTTTTTAAAACGCATATTCTGAGAAAAATTCATCTCTATTGAAAAACAAAAAAACGCCCCCTTAGTTAGGAGCGTTATCAGAGCCTCGTTCTAAAATTTCGTCATGGATTCAAATGGTTTGTACAGTTCAATAATGTGCAGGTCCAATTCTTCGGAAGGCCTTCCACAATCGTAAGCGAGGTGTTGTTCAAATGCTCTTCGATCGGTTTGCCCAGCATCATCTCAACAACAGGGGCTATATAGCCTCCGTGACTGACGATCAGAATTCGTTTACCAGCATGATTCGCCAGCAGTTCTTCCATAAAAGAGTGCCACCGGGCCAACAACGCCTCATCCGGTTCCATCCCCAGATCAGCCTGCCTCCATCCTTCACCCCAACGTGAAATCCGTTCCTCCAGAGTTGTCCCTTCAACCTGTCCAAAGGATCGCTCACGCAGACGAATATCACTGCTTAGGATCGGGGTACCCGTAGTACGCGCTATCGTCTCCGCTGTTTGCTGAGCCCGAACCAAGTCGCTCGTTACAATACCGTCCCAAGCCTCTCCCCTAAGTCTCTCCGCCAGAAGCTTTGCCTGATGAATCCCCACCTCAGCCAGAGCCGTATCCATTTGGCCTTGCATTCTCCCTGCCAAATTCCATTCCGTAGTCCCGTGCCGAATAAATCCTAATGTAATCAAATTATCCTCTCACTTTCCGTTTTTTCTCTGAAGATGACAAACGCCCCGGCATCGGGGCGAAGCTCATTCGAACCTATGATTTCGTTCTGGAAAACCAATTCATGATAAGCAGCGTGCAGGTAAGACCTAACAGCGAAACGAAAATTAAGTAGTCCTTGAACGTATGGATCGGGCCTACCTGATACATGAACGGTTCGCTAAACCCTTTTAAGCTAGCCACCGCGGAAGGCATCGTATGTACGTTCATCGAATCCGATTGACTTCCTGCGACGACGACGGGATCCCCGATTCGCCCGAATACGGCAGAGCCTGACGTGGAAGCAGTCATTTCCGGTGCGGCTTGATGCGTGATGGAGTATACGAATGAAAAAATAAACAAGGCAAGGCAGAACGCGACGACCGCCGTAATATTCCTGCGCAGCTTAAACGAGATGGCGTACATCCGATCCGTAACCGGCACCCTCCAGGATTCATCCTCATAGATGCGGTTCATGACATTGCGGGAAATCGGCGTAGAAATCTCAGCCAGCTCTTCAGCGCCTGCCGCGGATTTAATCAGCTCCGTGCTCTCGCGCCATATCTCAAATTCCATCGCGCAGTAGCTGCACGTTTTAATATGCTCATCCACACATTGTCTTTTTAAGTCATGCTCAGGCAAATCCCAGTAGGTACCCAGCAGCTCTTGAATATCTTCACACTTCATCATCGTTTCATCCCTTCGTACTCCTCAAAGATCGGATCGAGAAAGTATGGCTCCAATTGGAGCTTTACACTGGCTCTGGCTCTGAACAGCAAGGATTTGACCGAACTTACCGTCTGCCCGAGGATATTGGCAATCTCCTGGTAATCCAATTGGTCGTATTCGCGCAGGATAAGCGCGGACCGCTGCTTCTCAGGCAAATTGTTGATAGCCTCGCGTACCATCGTCACTTTCTCATTCCGAAGAACCGTCAATTCCGGCATCACATCCGACCCGGCATGAGGCTCATGTCCGCTTTCTTCCAAAGATACCTTGATACTTTTATTTTTACGCAGCTCGCTCAGCACCGTATTCCTTGCTATCGTATACAGCCATGTAGAGAAGGTCGCCTCCACCTCACGAAAGGAGTGCAGGCTTCGGTACGCTTTATAGAAGGTCTCATTGCATAAATCCTCCGCGAACGATTCCATCTGGGCGCTCTTCAACATGTGATAGATAAAGGCAAGAATTTTCCGTTCGTAGCGACGCATTAGCTCATCATATAATTGGACGTTGCCGTCCTTGATCTCTCTGATCAACTGGGAATCGGTCATTTAGTACGACCCTCCTTGTGATTCCTGGTTACTCCCAGTGATACTACTTGTTTTTACTGTAGGGGGAGTAAAAAAGTTGCGGTATTTTAAAAAAATTTTAGGAATACTTTTAGCCTTATTATTTTATTCGGTAAACTTGGTCAAAAATCCTGCTTAATCGACAGCTTTCATACAACTTTCAGAATAACTTCCAAAAAAAGGTGTAAGTACCCACTACCTATTCTATTACTTATACTAGAAAAAATGGTTATAAACACAAAAAAAAGAACCACCTGCATGAGGTGGCTGCACATAGTGCCATTATTCGGATAGGAGTGGAGAGAAACCATACTGTACTTTTATTATATGTATACGTTTTCAAAATGTCAATACTTTTTTGAAAACGTTTTATTTTATTTTTAGAAAAAAAGAGAACTACACGTGAACCGCGTAGTTCTCTTCTTTCAATAACTCGATAGCCTTATCCATGTGGTATTCCTCACGGAAAGACAACCGAAGGACTCCCGGGATGTCCTCTCTGCTTTCAATGATTTGAATATTGCTGAGGTTGATCCGGTGATTCCCAAGCAGTGTAGTAATTTGACCGATGATACCCGGATGATCCGGTACGTCAACATAAACTTCATACACGGAGGTCAGCACGCCCTTGCGTCTCTCCGGCAATGCGGAGCGAAACTTATTGGCACGGCGGAACTGTTCCTCTATCCCCTCACGGTCGTTATGCTTCAGCTGCTCTATAAACCGTGCAATCTCCGAGTTCCAGTCCTCCAGCAGCCGCAGGATCACTTCTCTGTTGTCGCTTAATATGTCGCGCCAGACAATCGGGTCACTAGACGCTATGCGGGTAATGTCCCTGAAACCTCCAGCGGCCAAATTTTGATAGTACTCGTTCGACTCGTTGTAGCCAGCGATCTGATTCACCAGCGCAACCGCGATGATATGCGGCAAGTGGCTGATAGCCCCGACCACTTCATCATGCAGCTTGGGATTCAGCTTGACCAGGTGCGCGCGAGTCCATTGAAGCAGCTCCGCCAGACGGTTGTACACTTCGTCCGGAATGGTTGCATCCGGAGTCAGCACATAGAAGGCATTCTCGTACAAATGCGACGTCGCCGCTTCCGCACCAGACTTCTCCTTCCCTGCCATCGGATGTCCTCCAATGAAGTAAGCATCCTTCAGCTTCAACGAAGAGGCGAAGGATGAGATGGACGCCTTGGTGCTTCCTGCATCCGTAATAATGCAGCCCGGTTTTAAAGGAAGCTTGGCGATCTTAGCCAAGTATTCTTCCAAATTACCGACGGGCACACAGATAAAGATGAAATCGGCGTCCTCTACGGCCTCTTCCATGGAAGTAGTCGCATGGTCAACCACTTGGCGTTTTAAGTAACGTTCTACCGATGCTTGGTTCGGAGAATGACCCACCACCGTAATTCCAGGCTTGCCTTTAAAACAAAGCGCTAAGGACCCTCCAATGAGTCCCACGCCAAAAATAGCGATTTTCGTCATGAATAGCTTCCTTCTTTGAATTTGCTAACAGACACTAAAGCAGTGCAGTGTGAAGATATTAAGCGATAACAGCCACTTCTTCAAGCGTCTCTTGCAGTGCGCGGATAAACTTCTCGTTTTGCTCTTGGCTGCCCACCGTAACGCGGAGCATGGTCGGCATACCCCAACCTGGATCGTGGCGAACGATTACACCCTTGCGGAGCATGGCCTCGAACACTTGGCCTCCCGGACGCTCTACATCAACCATAATAAAGTTGCCGTGTGCAGGATAGTAATTCAGCTTCATTTGATCAAATTGAGCCGATAAGTACTTAATGCCAGCCGCATTGGCTTGACGGCAATCCTCTATAAACTGCTCATCTGCAAGAGCGGCTAAAGCAGCTTTTTGTGCAAAGCTTGTCGTATTGAACGGCTCGCGAACTTGATTGATCGATTTAATCACATCTGGATGACCGATACCGTAACCGATGCGAAGAGAAGCCAATCCGTAAATTTTAGAGAAGGTGCGAAGACTGATGACATTTTTGTATTGCTTGATAAGACCGATGCTGTCAGGGTATTCACCGCTCACGTTGTATTCCGCATAAGCTTCGTCCAGCACGATCAGAACATGAGGCGGAACGGCATTAATAAAGTCAACCACCTCTTGATGGGAATGCATCGTTCCTGTAGGATTGTTAGGGTTGCACAGCCAAATAATTTTGGTACGTTCATTGACTTTGGCCAGCATGCCCTTCAGGTCCTGAAACCCGTCGATGCAAGGCACTTCTATGCAAACAGCTCCCTCAATCTCGGCATTGTGCTTGTATTGCGGGAAGGTAGGCGTAGCCATGATGGTTTCATCACCCGGTACGAAAAAGGCGCGGGCCAGCATCAAAATGATTTCGTCAGACCCCGCTCCGAAAATAACCTGGTTCGTTTCTACTCCGAAATGGTCTGCTACCGCCTTCGTCAGATCAACGGCTCCGCCGTCCGGATAAATGCTCGTTTGATCGAGCAGCGAGAGGATTGCCTCTTTTACTTTAGGAGAAGACCCGAACGGATTTTCGTTAGAAGCCAGCTTGATGACTTCCGTCAAGCCCAGTTCACGCTTTACTTCTTCCATAGGCTTGCCCGGTTTGTAGACCGGCAGATGGACAATGTTTTTCTTAGGTTGCACTTTAGGGTCACCTCATTCAAAGTAATAATCCAATTATGGCAAATGCGTGCCCCGATTGAACACGCTCGCTATTTGTTGCTTCCTATCAATTTTCTCACAACTATGAAAAAAAGAAAAGTTTTATATTAAGTCGCATCACCAAAAAAAATACCCCCGCCGATCCTAATGATCGCGAGGGTCCTGCTTTATCCAATTAACTGGGTTACGAAGTTATGAATTTGCATAAGTGCCTGCGGCCGCGTCTCCTCCTGCTCAAATAAAGGAAGTGCCTCCTCTACCTGGCGGACCAGCGCGCTACCGACAACGATGCCGTCACAAATCCCGGCGAATCTTGCAAACTGCTCATGCGTCGAAACGCCAAAACCGATAGCGATAGGCAGCGAGGTCGACTCCTTCACCGTCTTCAGGAAATCGTCAATTCCGCTGTGAAACTCGGTTCTTGTACCGGTAACTCCTAAGGAAGAAACACAGTAAACAAAGCCGGAGGCACGGGAGACGATTCGCTTGATACGGTCGTTGGATGTAGGTGCGACGAGTGGAATCAAATGAATCCCGTGCTCGTCCGCCAGCTTACGTACCTCTGCGTCCTCTTCCATCGGCAGGTCGGGAATAATCATTCCGCTAATATCGCTCTCCTGCAATAGGGTGAAAATTTTGTTCAAGCCGAATTGCAACACGGGATTATAGTAAGTAAACAAGATGAACGGCAGCTCGCAGCCTTCGCTACGTGCCTGTCTTGCCACTTGAATAACATCTTTAATGGAAACCTGATGCTTCTTCAGAGCCCGCATCGAAGAACGCTGAATGACCGGACCGTCCGCCAGCGGATCCGAATAAGGAACTCCCAGCTCCACCATGCTGGCACCGGACTTCTCCAGCTGCTTAATAATGTCAACCGAAGTCTTCAGGTCCGGATCGCCAATCGATAAAAAAGGAATAAAGGCCGGCTGCTTCCGTTCTTTCAGTTCCGCAAATGTACGATCAATGCGATTCATGAACAGCACCTCCCAAATAGCCCATAATCGCTTCTACGTCCTTATCTCCGCGGCCGGACAAGCTCACGACGATGACTTCGTCTTTGCCCATCGTTGGAGCCACCTTCATCGCTTGAGCGATGGCATGAGCGCTTTCCAGGGCCGGAATAATGCCTTCCGTACGGCTCAACAGCTGCAAAGCGTCCAGCGCTTCCTTGTCCGTGATCGGATAGTACTCCGCGCGTTTGGAATCCTTAAGATAAGCATGCTCAGGACCGATACCAGGATAGTCCAGACCGGCGGAGATCGAATGCGCCTCCTGTACTTGTCCATATTCATCCTGCAGCAAGTAGCTCATCGAGCCTTGGAATACCCCATGGCTGCCCAGGGTCATGGTTGCGGCATGCTCCTTCGTGTCGATTCCGCGGCCAGCCGCTTCGGCACCAATCAAGCGTACGCCTTCATCCTGCACGAACGGATAGAAGATCCCGATGGCGTTGCTTCCGCCTCCTACTGCGGCAATGACCGCATTGGGCAGCTTGCCTTCCAGCTCAAGAATTTGCTTGCGGGCTTCATCTCCGATAATGCGTTGGAAATCGCGAACCATCATCGGATACGGATGCGGTCCCGTTGCAGACCCAAGGATATAGAAGGTATCGTCAACGTGGCTAACCCAGTAGCGAAGCGTTTCGTTGCATGCGTCCTTCAGCGTGCGGGTACCGGATGTTACCGGTACGACTTCCGTACCCAGCAGATTCATCCGGAACACATTAAGCTGCTGACGCTTCATATCCTCTTCACCCATGAATACCTTACATTCGTAGCCCAGCAGAGCGGCAACCGTTGCTGTAGCAACGCCGTGCTGACCCGCTCCGGTCTCGGCGATCAGCTTCTTCTTGCCCATCCATTTGGCCAAGAGTCCTTGACCCAATGAATTGTTAATTTTATGGGCTCCGGTATGATTCAAATCCTCGCGCTTCAGGTATACTTTGGCTCCGCCCAAGTGAGCGGATAAGCGCTCGGCATAGTAAAGGGAGGTTGGCCGGCCCGAATACCGGTGCAGCAAATAGGTCAATTCCTGCTGAAATTTCTCTTCCTTCACATATTTCTTATATGCTTCTTCCAATTCAATCAACGCGTTCATTAACGTTTCGGGAACGTAGCGTCCCCCAAACTTCCCAAATCGCCCATGCTCATCTGGTACGTTATACACGATGCTTCACCCTTTCGACAAAGCTGGTTATTTTTGCAATATCCTTTACGCCTTCCGTCTCTACACCGCTGGATACGTCTACTCCGTCAGGCGTATAAGCGTCCAGCAGCTCTCCTACGTTATCTGCATGCAGCCCGCCGGCCACAAGCAAGGGGACTCCCGCCGATCGGCTCCATTCCTGGTAGGGCGGGATGGTCTCCCAAGCAAATGTTTTGCCTGATCCGCCGCCATACACAGGATCAAACGTATCCAGCAAGATGGCATCCACAACATCCTTGAACGGATCAAGCTGCGCCGCAATGACATCCTTAGAGCTCTGAGGACTCTCATGCTCATCCCCTTGCCGGACATTCGTTACGGATACAACTTTCCACAGGCGGATTCCAGGGAATACATTCTTAATCCAACGGCATTCCTCCGGGGTTTCATGTCCGTGAA
This sequence comes from Paenibacillus vulneris, assembly GCF_039543185.1. NCBI lineage: Bacteria > Bacillati > Bacillota > Bacilli > Caryophanales > Paenibacillaceae > Paenibacillus > Paenibacillus vulneris. The sequence goes on from NZ_BAABJG010000011.1 coordinate 29,058, forward strand.
GCTGCAATATATCGAGCGGAGCCTCCTTCAGAACGTCAGCCAGCTCCTCCCTTGACGGGTTAACTAGCACACCCACAGTCAGAGGAGCCGCTTTTCCGGAAGACTTCCAATCCGTTATGACACGAATCAATTCTCCTGCCTGCTGTGGAGTTACCTGACGCTTGCTCTTGGCAAAAAGAAAGCCGATGTGATCTATCGGCAAATGCAGGATGGATTGAACGGTTTGCACATCCTTCAACCCGCATATTTTTACGCTTGTCATGACTGTTTTACCCCTTTACGGCAGCATTTCCCATCAAGTCATGCACAGCCTGCTCAACGATTGGCTGACGCATGAAATGTTCTCCTACCAGCACCGCTTTCGCGCCGATCGATTGCAAATATTCAATTTCTGACGGTTGCGAGATGCCGCTCTCACTTACAATCGTTACATCCTTTGGAATAAAGGAGATCAGCTCCTCCGTCGTCTTCAGATCCGTTACGAAGGTCTTCAGATTGCGGTTATTAATTCCGATCAATGTTGCGTCCAAGGTCAGCACACGGTCCAGCTCTTCCTTATCATGAACCTCGACCAGCACATCCAAACCGAGGTCTTTGGCCGTTTCTGAAAACTGCTTAAGCTGTTCAGTTGTTAAAATGGCTGCTATTAACAGGATAGCATCGGCTCCGATGCAGCGGGCTTCGTAGATTTGATGGAGATCAATGGTAAAGTCCTTTCTTAACAAAGGAAGCTTCACGGACTGTCTTACCCTGCTCAAATACTCGTTGGAGCCCTGAAAATAGTCTACATCGGTTAAGACCGATAAGCAATCGGCCCCTGCTCTCTCATATGCCTGAGCCAGCTGTACGGGCTCAAAATCACTGCGGATCAACCCTTTGGAAGGCGATGCCTTCTTCACCTCGGCAATAAGCCTCATAGGACGTTTGCGGCCTTGAGCCAGTGCTTGCTCAAAGCCCAGGCAAGGGGGCAGCGCGGCAATGCGCTGCTCCATCTGGGCTATCGTTACAGTTTGCTTCAATGCTTCAACTTCCTGTACTTTAGTTGCTACGATTTTATCAAGAAACATGTCTGATTTCTCCCGTAAATTGGACTAGTTCCTGCAATTTATTCAAAGCCTGACGCGAATCGATCACATGAGCCGCATACTTCACGCCCTCTTGCAGCGTAGAGCATTTGCCTGTCACGTAGAAGCATGCCCCTGCATTGGCAAGCACGATATCGCGGCAAGCGCCTGTTGCGCCATGGAACACACTGCGAATGATTTCTGCATTGGTCGCCGCATCTCCGCCGACCACCTCTTTGATGCTGTAGCTTTTAAGTCCGAGCAAATCCGGCGTTACCTCGTAAGTAAATATATCCTCGTCCTTCAGCTCCGTCACCTGCGTTGCGTCGGAAATGCTGATTTCGTCCAAGCCGTCGAGACTGGCTACGACCAGCGAACGCTTCACACCCAAGGCTCTCATGACATGAGCCATCGTTTCCGTTTTGCCGCGGTCGAATATACCCAGCACTTGACGATCGGCGCCCGCAGGGTTCGTCAGCGGCCCGAGAAGGTTGAATACTGTGCGGAAGCCCAGCTCCCTGCGCGGAAGCGCCGCATGCTTCATCGATTGATGGTACTTCTGCGCAAACATGAAGCAGATCCCTACTTCTTCCAGACATTTCGCGGCATACTCCTGGTCCAGATCAATATTGACGCCCAGTGCCTCCAGCACATCCGCGCTGCCGCTCTTGCTCGACATCGCCCGGTTGCCGTGCTTGGCAACCCGAATTCCGCCTGCAGCCGCAACAATAGCCGCTGTGGTCGATATATTGAATGTATCGGCTCCATCTCCGCCAGTACCGCAAGTATCCAGTAATTGAGTACGTTCCGTCCGTACATGGTTCGCCTTCAATCTCATCGCTTCGGCAAACCCGGTAATCTCCTCGATCGTTTCCCCCTTCATTCTAAGCGAAGTGAGAAAACCTCCGATCTGAGCCGGTGTCGCCAGGCCATCCATAATATCGGACATTACGTCTCTGGCCTCTGAACGCGTCAAATGCTGAGCATTAATGATCTGTTGTATCGCTTGTTGAACCGTAACCTTTTTTTCCATGTGAACTGCCTCCCCATAATTTCATTAGCAGCCGACAATGACCCCGAAGCCCTCCGGCTGGCAGAGTAATAGATTAATAGTAGTCGTGGTTAATGACTGCATGAGCATACGATTTCTGCGAAAAAACAGCCTCTGCCGTGCGAATGGATTTCAGCATCCCCTTCGCTTTGTTGACAGTCTCCTGATATTCGCTTTCCGCCACGGAATCCCATACGATACCCGCTCCCGCTTGAACGTAGGCTTTTCCATTTTTGAAAATAATCGTACGAATCGTTATGCATGTGTCCATATTGCCGGAAAAGCCCAAATAACCAATAGCTCCGGCATAGGCGCCTCTCGCCTCATTTTCCACTTCCGCAATGATCTCCATTGCTCTCAGCTTGGGTGCTCCGGATACGGTTCCTGCCGGTAAGCAGGAAATAAAGGCATCGAAGAAATCTTTATCCTTCGCGATTTTACCGGATACGTTCGATACAATGTGCATCACATGAGAATAGCGTTCCACCTGCATGAGGGTATCGCAATGCACGCTCCCGAACTCGGATACGCGTCCGATGTCGTTGCGTCCCAGGTCCACGAGCATCAAATGCTCGGCGCGTTCCTTCTCATCGGCCAGCAGCTCGATTTCGTAGGCTTGGTCCTGCTCAGGTGTCGCTCCACGCGGGCGTGTTCCAGCGATTGGCCGTGTCTCGACCTTCTCGTCCTCCACGCGAACCAGCAGCTCAGGGGAAGTACCTACGATGACTTCATCGTCCATCTTCAGACAGTACATATAAGGCGACGGGTTCATCGTTCTCAAGATCCGGTACACATGAAGCGGAGATACATCGGTCTCGATCTCAAACCGCTGGGACAGCACCACTTGAAAAATGTCTCCCGCACGAATGTACTCCTTGGCTTTCTCCACGTTTGCAATAAACTGCTCTTTCGTTACGTTCGACTTCAGCTCGCCAAGCTCCACTTCTTCGGGAATTTGCTGCTGAGCCATGGAGAATACAGGCAGCGGACGCTTCAAGCGCTCCATCGTTTCATCAATTTTGGCACAAGTGGCCTCATAAGCAGCTGCAATCTCCGCATCCGAACCATGCTGGGGAACATGAACGTTCGCGATGACCTTGATCTGCTGTTTGAAATGATCGAATACGATAACTTGATCGCAAAACATGAACTGGATATCGTTCATTTGCAGATCATCTACCCGGTGCGCAGGCAGCTTTTCATAATATTGCAGCAAATCATAACCGAAAAATCCAACCGCTCCGCCGCTAAAGCGGGGCAAATCAGGAAGCGACGGGCTGGAATAAGCCCGCAGATAGCCTTTCAATACTTCGATAGGCTTTTCCATTGAATGCTTCGTTTCGTTCTGGCTCTCGATCTGGGTTACACCATTTTTGGCAGTAATCATAAGGAAGGGATCCGTGCCGATAAAGGAATATCGGGCCCATTTCACTCCGCCCTCCACGCTTTCCAGCAGAAATGCGCGTTTCTCCTGATAAAAGTGCTGGAATACGCGAATCGGCGTCTCGGTGTCCGCCATAAGCGTCCGTACGACCGGAATCAAATTATACTGGCGGGATAATCGAATAACTTCCTTAAGCTCTGGTGTATACATCCTACTCTCTCCTCTTCTCATCTCAAATCAACAACATGTCAGATATAAACAAAAAAACCTCTACGTCAAAGTAGAGGTTGGTTTCGCAGATGATCATAACCGTAGTCCTGTGCCAATAAAAGGCAACATAAAATAAAGTGCAATATCAAACGCACGGGACTATTGCAATACGCTCGGCTCTTACTCAACTCTGCTCAATCTAAACTGAACTCTACTCTGCTCTGCTCTTAACTGTTCTAAATCACTACTGTAACTATACTATGGCTTTTATGCTTTTGTCAATTTCGATAAATCAGGACGAAGGCGCATAGCCTCTTTCAAGTAGACATGCACAATCTCATCCTGTCTTTTCTCCGTATTGGCCATCACCATCAAACGGATGCACTTTGGCAGACTGCCTTCAACCGGCACCTCGAGCGAGCACATCAACGGTACAAGCTCCCAGCCCGGAAGCTGACGAATGGCTACAGCCGGGAATGTTGTGGTGAGATCATTGGTCACCGTGATAAACACACACGCGATTTCCTCAGGGAGTATTCCGTTTTCTGCAATAATTTGCTGCAGCAGTTCTCTTGTTGCCGTCAATACTTCATTCTTCTCGTCATGTTCAACTGTTGTCGCACCGCGAATTCCCCGAACTAGCATGAATTTATGCCTCCTGTTTCAATTGCTCCACGACTTCTCTTACGTCAGCCGCAGATACCGATTTGTTGATTTCAACCTTGCCGATCTCCGTAGGAATGATAAATACCATCGTTCCTTCTTGAAATTTTTTGTCATGCATCATGGCGCGCATGATTTCATCCGTGTCCAAATGGGCCGGCAGCCGGGTCGGAAGACCGAACTTTTGTAAAATACGCTTGGTCACTGTATAGATATGCTCCGGATTACCGAGCTTAACAGCCAGCTTGGCAGCTCCAACCATTCCGATCGAAATGGCTTCCCCGTGATGCAGCTCATTGTAGCTCGCAACGGCTTCTAATGCATGGCCGATCGTATGCCCAAGATTCAGAATAGCCCGAAGACCGTTCTCCGTCTCATCCTGGGACACGACATAGGCTTTCACCTTACAGCCCTCGTACAAGCCGTACTGCAATGCCTCTTGGTCCAAGGAAACCAGCTTCTCAGCGTTTTCTTCCAGCCATGCTGTGAACCCGGCATCCCATATGAGGCCATGCTTGATCATTTCCGACAAGCCTTCTCTGACGTCGCGATCCGGTAGGGTCTTGAGTGTAGCCGTATCGTATATAACCATCTCTGGTTGATGAAACGCACCGATAATGTTCTTCGCCAACGGATGATTAACGGCCACCTTGCCGCCGACACTGCTGTCATGTGCCAGAATGGTTGTCGGAATCTGAATAAAGCGAACTCCGCGCATATAGCTTGCGGCTACGAAGCCGGCCAAATCACCAACGACGCCGCCTCCCAGGGCGATGACGGAAGACTTGCGGTCCAGTCCCGCCTCCAAGGCCGTTGCTACGACCTCCTCCAGGACGCTTAGTGACTTGGACTTCTCTCCGGCAGCTACAACGTGAGTGGCAACCTTATATCCCGCCTCCTGGATCTTCTTCACGACAGGCTCCAGATGAAACTTGGCTACATTCGAATCCGTCACGAGCAGCAGAGGGGAAGCATTACTGAGTTTATGCTTGATGAATAACTCACCGACTTGATCCAATATACCTTCCCCGATATAAATCGGATACGAACGTTCCCCTAAATCTACCGTAAGCTCTCTCACCGGTTTCACGCTCCGCTTCTAATAGCTTTTTACTTGCTCCATGAAGCTATTGTAGTTATTACGGATCTCTTCAAGCGAGTCTCCGCCGAATTTATCCAGGAACGCATTGGCAACTTCCCATGCGATAATGTTCTCCATAATGACGCCGGCTGCTGCGACTGCACAAGTATCGGAACGCTCCACCTGTGCGGTAAACGCTTCTTTCGTATCGATATCCACACTCTGCAGAGCTTTGTATAACGTCGAAATCGGCTTCATCACGCCGCGAACCACGATAGGCTCACCGGTTGTCATGCCGCCCTCAAAGCCGCCTGCCCGGTTGGATGCGCGATAAAATCCTCTCTCTTCATTATACATAATCTCATCATGTACTTTGGAGCCTCTCAGCTTCGCCGCTTCAAACCCGATACCGATCTCGCAGCCCTTGAAGGCCTGAATCGACAATACCGCCTGCGCGATGCGTCCATCCAGCTTGCGGTCCCACTGTACGTGGCTTCCCAAGCCAACGGGAACCCCCTCAATGATACACTCCACGATACCGCCCAGCGTATCGCCATCCTCTTTGGCCGCGTCGATCGCAGCGATCATTTGCGCTTCCGCATCCTTGTCCACTACGCGCAAAGGAGATTCTTCCGTAATACGAATCAGCTCATCGATCGGTAGCTCCTGACGCTTCACTTCAATTTCACCAATACGGATGACCTGGCTTGCTACCTTAATGCCGAATGCGGACAAAAGCTGACGAGCAACGGCACCGGTGGCAACGCGCATGGTCGTTTCTCTGGCGCTCGACCGCTCCAGGATATTGCGCAGGTCCTTCTGATTATATTTCAATCCGCCGTTCAAATCCGCATGACCGGGACGAGGGCGGTTCACGCGGCGCTTCGTTTCATCATTGCCTTCAATAGGCTCGATATTCATGACCGAGGTCCAGTGCTTCCAGTCCTTATTTTCAACCACTAAAGCGATAGGAGCACCTGTGGTTTTGCCATGTCTTACGCCACCGACGATGTTAGCGGTGTCCTGTTCAATTTGCATGCGGCGTCCGCGGCCGTAGCCTTTTTGACGCCGGGCCAGCTGAAAGTTCACCTCTTCGAAGTCTATGGTCACGTTGCTCGGAAAGCCTTCAATAATCGCAGTCAGCTGCGGGCCGTGGGTTTCCCCTGCCGTTAAATATCTCACACTCGTTTTCCCCTTTCATCCTGTAACCCAAAAAAGCACGGCACCGTTCGGCACGCTTTAGCGCTTTTATGTACTCCATCATGTGCTAATTATAGTATAGGTGTCACGGTTTGACAAGAAAACGGCGTCAAATCGCCATATATCGTTCTTTACTGTGACGAATGATCAAATGGGCATAAAATCAAAAAAAGAAGCGCTGCGACAGCTTACAAGCCGCGCTAGCGCCTCTTCCCCTATATTTATCGGATTACGTAACAACCTAACCGTTAACAGGCTGCCTTTTCAATGGTCTCGGCATTTCGTTCAGTTCAGGATCATCTACCATTCCCATCACCTGCAATGAATCGATTCCCAATATTTGAGCGCACTCCTGCATCGTAATAAAACCTCTCCGGTATGCCATGATCACTTTTCTTTTATCCATCGGGCCCTCCTGCAAGTAGTTGTCCATGTTTTTCAGTATTGGAAGGGATGGAAGAAGATATACATCCGAAGTTAGGTTTATCCCTTTTTCCGGTAAAAAAACGTTTCGGCGGATTCCAGCTCGTATTGGCCCGGAGAAAAAATTTGCTCGGTGCTGCCTACGAACAATATGCCGCCCGGCTTCAGGGCATTCGCGAATTTATGATACAATAAGTGCTTCGCTTCCTCAGTAAAATAAATCATCACGTTGCGGCAAATAATCAAATCAAACTGCGTATCAAACGTATCGGTCAGCAGGTTTTGCTTTTGAAAGCGCACCTCACGCTTCAATTCCTCGGTAATGGAGAACGTTAAGTTCTCTTGTTTATAATACTTGTTCAAATAATGGCTCGGAACGTCCCGAACCGAACGGTCGGAGTATATGGCGCTTTTCGCCTTGGCCAGCGCTCCCTCATCGAGATCGGTAGCCAGCAGATGGGCATCCTTCAACGCATTGAGCTCGGCCAGAATCATAGCCAGCGTATACGGCTCCTCACCGGTTGAACAGGCGGCGCTCCAGCATTTGAGCTTCCGGCTTTTGCGAAGCATATCGGGCAGGAACGTCTTCTCCAATACCTCCCACCGGTTCGGATTGCGCCAAAATTCGGAAACATTGATCGTCATCCGGTCCAGGAACTCATAGAACAGCTCTTTATCCTTTGTCATTGCCTCAAAGAAAGCAACGAAGGTGTTGTGCCCCTTCTTCATTCTTAGGGTCGTTAAGCGCCGTTTCATCTGGGCTTCCTTATACTGCGACAAATCAATGGATGTGTAATCTTTGACCTTTTTTATAAATAAAAGAAAATCTTGATCCTCCATGCGGCTATCCCCATCCTAGATCCACTGTTGTATCACTTTGGTGTAATTCACCAATTCGTGCTCCCCGAAGAAATTAGCAATTTCTCTTTCCGCGTTTTCCGGCGAGTCGGACCCGTGAATCAGATTATAATTCGTATGTACTGCGAAATCGCTCCGGATTGTTCCAGGGGCTGCATCCAGCGCGCTGGTCTTGCCGATCATGGCTCTTGAGAGCGCAACCACTTGATCGCCTTCCCAAACCATGGCAAAGACAGGTCCGGAGGTTATAAAGGTGACTAGTCTGTCGTAAAAATCTTTCCCCTTATGCTCTGCGTAATGGAGCTCTGCCAGCTCAACCGATACCTGCATCAGCTTCGCTCCAACCAGTTGAAACCCTTTTTGCTCAAATCGTTTGACAATTTCTCCAATGAGACCGCGTTGAATGCCGTCAGGCTTTACCATTAAAAAGGTGCGTTCCATGATCAAATTCCTCCTTTACACCCAATATATCACATATTTCGTCATCTGATAAATGTTCTTAATAGGAGCGGTTCCCTATAAAATGGGCAACGCCGATCAAATCCTTCTTGGCCTGAATGTCAGGAAGGTCCTTCAGCTGCATTATCGCTTTATCAATATATCGATTAGCCATCTGTTCGGCTTGCTTAATTCCTCTGCTATTACGGATCATGTGGATAAAATACTGGATGTCCGTCTGGCCATCGGCCTCCTGTATTCGTTTCAGCTCGCTGAGCAGAGGAACACGCAGCTCCGGCTCCCGCAAGGCGAAAATAACGGGAAGCGTAATATTCCCCTGGCGAATGTCGCTGCCCGGCGGCTTGCCCAGCTCCTTCTCCGTCCCGATCAAATCAAGCAAATCATCTCTTATCTGAAAGGTCATCCCCACATTATAGCCGAAAGAGTATAAGCGGTTGGACAGCTTCTCATCTGCTCCCGCCGCGATAGCTCCAAGCTGGCAGCTGATGGCTATGAGCAAGGCTGTTTTCCTCCGGATGCGCAGCAAGTACTCGCGTACGGTTTGATCCGGATTGAAGAAGAAGCGGATTTGTTCCATCTCCCCTATGCTCATTTCCACTATTGCTTTGGATAAAATTTGATGGATTTTGGGGTTCTCCAGCTTCGTAGCTACGGCCAATGCTTTGGCAAATATGTAATCCCCGGTATACATCGCGACGCGATTGTCCCATTTGGACCGGACCGTCAGCTGTCCCCTCCGGGTCAACGCATCGTCAATCACATCATCGTGCACTAGCGACGCCATATGTATTAATTCCAGCGGAACGGCAACATGCTTGATGCGTTCCATATCGTAGGTTCCGAATTTGGCTCCGAGCAGAACAAAAATAGGCCGTATTCGTTTACCGCCAGCCTTTAATAGATGTACCGATGCTTCCCTGAGCAAGGCATGATCGGTATCGATACTTCGTTCAAGCTCTTTTTCTATGTACGAAATATCCTTTTTCATTTTTGTGTATAAATCTATCAGCTTCATTCCGTCACCTGTGTCAATAAATTATCGTTCCACAACTGGATTTGCACTTGCTTATTCAGAAAGCCCAGCTCCCAAGCATAGCGATAGTACAATTGCAGCCCTGTCTGCTGCTCTGGTCCGAACTCATACGTTAAGGTGGAAAAGTACTGGCGCCAGTAGGAATCGGTACCGCCGATCAGCCGCCGCGCTTCCTGAACCAATGCAGTCAAATCATGCAACGATTTTCTCTTGCTTTCCATAAACGCCCGATAAATGCGGCTAACCAGCTCCGGCTTCTCTTGTACGACCTGCTTTCGAATGGCACAGACAGCGAAAGACATCCATTGTCCCGTCCATTTCGTCCACTCCTGCGCCAGGTCGGTAACCATATAGCCGTGATCTTCCCAGCTTTCCCGAATTGCATGATCCCCAATCAATAATGCTGCATCCGCAGATTTCATCATTTCCCCAAGCACAGGGGCCGCATAATGATAGTTAGGCTCCACTTGATAAAAACGCTGCAAAATGATTTTCAACAAATTGACGGAAGAAGCCGAAGTCGTAGGTAAAGCGACAGGACTCCCGCCGAGCTCGCTCAGCGGTTTTCGATGAAACAGCAGAATAGATTTTACATCCCCGTAAGCACTGACCGACATATCCGGCAGCAGCATATATTCTTCAAAATGCTCGCCGTAGGCAAACGAGGAAATGGGACCGATATCGATCTCCCCCGCCGCCATGGCCGCATTTAATTGTGTCGGTACCTGCGTTATGAGCTCAACCTCCTGCTGAAGCTGCTCATACGGGAAATAATAAAACAAAGGCCATACATTAGTAAAGTCAATCCGGCCGATGCGGATCGGTTTGTTCACGCTGCTCATCCGTCATCCCCCATCTTCTGTACAATTCATGATCAATATCCATATTGTCAAGAACTTTCCCCACCAAAAAGTCTACCATATCATTAAGCGTTTGGGGACCCTGATAAAACGCAGGCATGGCAGGAATGATTCGAACTCCCATCCGGGACAGCTTCAGCATATTTTCCAGATGAATCGTATGAAGCGGGGTTTCTCTCGGAACGATGATGAGCGTTCTGCCTTCCTTCAGCATGACATCCGCAGTACGCTCCAGCAAATTATCGGAAGCCCCGTGAGCGATTCCCGATAATGTACCCATAGAGCAGGGAATAATCACCATGCCGCTTGTTCTGAAAGAACCGCTCGCCGTGCTTGCCCCGATATCCTGGATCGGATTATAGGTATACTTGCCGGCCAATCCTCCGAAGTGGGACTCCAGCGTTTCCTTACGCTTCGTAACATCCCACCCCAGCTCTTCCTTTAATACACGCCAGCCGGCATCGGTAATCAGAAGGTGCAAATCATACCCCCGATCCAGTAAAAACTTGCAAAGCCTAACCCCGTAGGCGGCTCCGCTGGCCCCTGTGATGCCAATGACCCATGGCTTGCTCATCGGCGAAGCACCACCAAATCAATGAGGGTAAACACGAACAAGGAGACGCTCAGTACGCTGTTTAAGGTGAAGAACGCCGTGTTCAACCGGCTCAAATTTTTAGGAGTAACGATCTTGTGCTCATAGAACAATAGCCCGTTGGCGATGATAAGACCGGTCAAGTATACCCAGCTAAGGTCCGTCATCAGGAACAGGATCAGCAGGCCTACAGCGGTAACGACATGGAACCAGCGAGCGATCTTCAAGGCATTGGCGACTCCAAACCGGCTTGGAATGGAATGAAGCCCTTCTTCTTTATCAAATTCAGCATCCTGGCAAGCATAAATAATGTCAAAGCCTGCCACCCAAAAGGCGATGGCGACGTAAAAGATTAACGCGGACAACGTAACTCCGTTCGTTACAGCCACCCATCCGCCAAGAGGAGCTAATGCAATCGTGAAGCCCAGAATGATATGACACGCCCAGGTAAACCGTTTGGTATAAGAGTAAAAGACCAGGAAAAAGACCGCAATCGGCAGCAGCTTCATCGATAACGAGCTCAAGTTCGCCGTAGCCCAAAACAATAATGTGAATGAAATCACAATAAAGACAATAGCTTCTTTGGAAGAAATGAGTCCAGCCGGAATCGCTCTTGCAGCAGTTCTAGGATTGCGACCGTCGAACACCTTGTCGATAACCCGATTAAGCCCCATTGCCGCGCTTCTCGCTCCAATCATCGCCAGGATAATCCAACCGATTTGCCCCCAGCCAGGCAGCTTTTGAAAAATGACAACCGATCCGACCAGCGCTCCCATAAAAGCAAACGGAAGAGCAAACAAGGTATGCTCGATTTTGATCATTTCCATAAAAATTTTCGCTTTTTTCCACAACATAGTTTGTACCACTCCCATTTCTTATTCCGCTTCGTTCTTCTTGATGCCGATATGAAGTGCTGCAATGCCTCCGGTCAGCGGATAAGCTTGTACATGGGTCAACCCTGTTTTTCTGAAAATATCAGCCAGCTGTTTGTGATCAGGAAAATGAATCAATGATTCCGGCAGCCATTTGTACTGCTCATATCGCTTAGCTATCAACTTCCCGAGCATTGGTAAAATATTTTGAAAATAAAAATAATAAAGACCTTTAAATGGCTGCCATGTCGGCTTGGAAAGCTCCAGTGATACAACCATTCCCCCTGGCTTGACCACTCTTTGCATTTCCTCAATGACCTTCACCAGATCGGGTACGTTCCTTAGGGCGAAGCCGATGGTAGCGTAGTCGAAGGAATTATCCTCGAATGGCAGCTCCATTGCATTCCCTCGAACCAAGGTGATCTGTTTATCCAACCCGGCCTCGCGAACCTTCTTCCCGCCAAAATCAAGCATGTTCTGACTGAAATCCAGACCGACCATTTTGCCCGTTCCACTCGCCTGCGCCAGGCTGATAGTCCAGTCGCAAGTGCCGCAGCATAGATCAATCGCCGTGCTCCCGGGCTTTACGTTCATTTTTTTCATGGTAAACTTTCGCCAGGCCTTATGCCTTCGGAAGCTTAGAATGTCGTTCATCAAATCATACTTGTGAGCAATGCTTTCAAATACGGAATGAACAAATTCCTCTTTGGATTTTGCTTTGGACTGCACAATATTCACCTCATATTTCTTCCAGCGCTTTAGGTGTCGAGAGGTAACGCATAAACGGCTCGCCAATAGAGAGAAGCTCCTTGCCCAACTCCTTCGATTCCAGCGTCTGCAGCTTGTCTTGCAGCTGTTTCATGCATACATTCAGCATTTGATAAAGCTGCGGAGTAATTTTATATTTGAGCCAAATGGACCGGAGCTTGGAGAAGTCAGGCTCATCGGCTTGCATATGCTTGCATTCTTCCTTGGTCGCCTGCTGAAGAATATGCCAATATCCCCAGCTGTCCCGGTACTGCTGTGCCGTCTCCGACCGGGATATCTCTTGCAAAATGACTTCACATTGCGTAAACAGACTCAAGATTTCAGGCCATGCGCTATGAAGCGAATCCTCCATTAAACCGGCAAATGCCATGTAAAGCCGAGTGCGGACTTCCACCACCTGGTTTATGTAATCATCAGCCGTCATTTTCAGCTGCTTCATCAACTGATACAAATTCAACTTCAGGCGGTTCACTTCGCAAATCGCATTCGATAAAACACCGACCAGGTTAACCTGCTCCGCATGGGAGAGTAAATAATAAAAACGGCCGCTGAAATAGTCGCCGGCCAGCACTTTCAGCTGCCTTGACCTTGCCGCTTTCATCTCCTTGTCATTATTCGTAATACTCACTAAATCATGGGTGTCCATCCCGATCTGAACCAGAGACGTGACCAAGCTGAAAAGCTCGCTATAGCCCGACAAAGTACTGTGCCTGCTTAAAAACGCATACAACAACCGCGTACGAAATTCTGGAAAATGCGGCAAGTCCGTGTGGGCCTGGATCATGTCGTACTCCATATATTTTCGGGCCATTTCCGGGATCCGATAAGAATTCATAGTTAGCCTCCGAACCATTGCAAAGAATCGCAATAAAACAATCTAAATTATTATAGCACAATACGCATATTCGCGCACAATACCCTGTCTTAACTTTTTACTTGAAAACGATCCTGCCACTTCGCCGTATAGGTCACTCGAAAATGGGATTGCAGATACTGCTCCATTTCTTCCGTACTTTGCGTGCTGATGGGCAGCTCGCTCGGCAGCCATTTCTCTCTTCTCGCTTCCTCAGCGATTAACAGGGAGGTACTCTGCTTCCCCTCGGCAGAACCGTCCAATACCCGGATCAATACCTGATTCAGATTGGTAGAGCTGCGAAACAGATGCCGCGGCAGCTCATACAGATCTTGAACGATCTCCTTCTTATCTGTTGCCGGAGAAGCGAACAGATCTATCGAGATAATCGCATGGGTCATCTCGACCTTGCGGATACGAAGATGCAGCTGCGCTTTGCTTAGTACATCGACGACATTCGATTCCGATACGGGCTGGGCCTTCACCGTATGAAACATAGGCAGACTCCACTTGCTCTCGAGCTGTGGAAGAACGGATAGGCCGGCTGCAAGGCCCATGGATAGTACAATGGTGATCAGAAGACGGGTGAACCATTTCATCGGACAATATCCTCCTTCGCACTTCTTGCGATTGCTTGGCCGAGATCCCTCTTCTTCATTGTACAACGAAAAAAAGCAGGCTATGCCTGCGAAAACTGAAAAATTATTCCTCCGTGTCCATCACGCCGTGTTTCGTCATGACAACCGCTTTCCCGCGGATCTTCACCGCCGAGGTATGCGCGGTAAACTGGGCAATCATCACTTCACCCTTGTCCAGCTTTTCCGTGTGATGAAACTTGGTATCTTGTCCCCGAGTCAATCCGATGACCTGAACCCCGTTTTCTTTCGCTTTTATAATAAAATAATCCGCTTGGTTTGGATTCTCTTCCATCACGATCTTCCTTCCTGTCCTAACTATCTTACTAGTATGATGCAAAAAAATGTGAGCGATGTCAACTGGCAAGTACCGAAGCCGGTAAAATAGCCCCATAAAAGCGCAGCCTTGGCTTCGAAACGGATTCAGTCCTTTTGCGGGAAGCCCCGAAAATTTAAATGATATAAAAAAAGCCGCCTAATCAGGCAGCCATAGTCTCTTTGTTATACGATTTGTCTTGTTTGCCGCTATAGAAGCTCTTTATGCTGGCTGGCATCCACTTGGTTCCCAATCGAATCACAAGATCAGCCAGCTTCACAATGCCGTAGGCAAAGGCCATACCCGCGATAACATCCAGCACCCAATGAATCTGCAGATACATCGTGGAGAAAATAATCGATGCACAATAAGCGACCATCATATATTTGAAAATACGGTCCTTCTCCCGAAGGGCTAGCAGCAGCATCGCGAAGGAGATCGACGTATGCATGCTTGGGAAGCAGTTCATTACATTAACGAGAAGATCGTTCTCGGTCGCAAACGTCCTGCCCAGCAAATCGGGCTGTCCTTTTACCCACCATACTTCACGAAGCAAGATCAGGTTATAGAACGGCAAAATTAAAGGGAACTGCATTAAATGCCCCGACAGCGCATAAGAGAGCATCTTCTTAATGCTTTTTGTCCAAAAGCTGCGCACGATACAAATCCATAAGGAGAGCACAAAACCGTAGTTATACACCCATACCATCAGGTGATCCAGCTTAACTCGATGAAACGCCCTTGCCCATGCCCCGTCATTGAACGGAATGCTGTTCATCATTTGATCCCAGTTCCAAGGATGGCGGTTGTTCTCGAACATCCAGTTCGCAATTTTCCACCAGATACCGTTACCGGATCCGTAAAAATAATAAAAGATGCCTAGCAGCGGCAAGCCAAATACAAAAAAACGTTTCCAATCGACATCGATTTGGTCTTTACGGACACCAAGCAAGCAGATTAGCAACAGGACCCAGCATGCGGTACTCCAGCCACCCTCAACCCCGATGCGCCATACCAAAAAAATGGAGACGATGATTCCATACATGGTCCAGTCATTGGCAGCAAGCCAACTTTGTGCTCTTTCTTTCAATTCCAGCAATCCCCCTCGTGCAAATTAACGCTGCTGAATCAACTTCACCCAGTATACCAAATTCGGTATCGTCTTGCTTCATGAAATTTTAAACATCGCTTTCAATATTGCGCTGAAGCATCTCATGGCATACAAAAGAAAAAGACACCGATTTGACGATGTCTCTTCCATGGTCGGAGTAACACGATTCGAACGTGCGACCTCACCCACCCCAAGGGTGCGCGCTACCAGGCTGCGCCATACCCCGATTATCGTTGAAACAGTTATATTATATGATGGGAAACCATTCCTTGTAAAGGTTTGATGTAAAAAAACATCTGAATCTTTTGGATTCAGATGTTTTGTATTGGCACTGCATTATGTACAGAAACAGCCATTCTTATTGAATAACGTCTTTCAACGCTTTGCCAGGTTTGAAAGCCGGGATTTTGCTGGATGGAATTTCGATCTCTTCGCCAGTTTGCGGGTTACGTCCTTTACGAGCGGAACGTTCACGAACTTCGAAGTTTCCGAATCCTACCAGCTGTACTTTATCCCCATTTTGAAGAGCCTCGGAAATAGCTTCAAAAACAGCCTCAACCGCTTTTGTCGCATCTTTCTTGGAAAGCTCGCTGGTTTCAGCAACCTTATTAATCAAATCGGATTTATTCATGCCATTCACCTCCCCCCAAATAAGTATCCAAAACGAACTTCACAAGAAGAACTAATACCGCAAGTGAAAGACGGCAGCTAGGTGCTTTGGCCGTTACTCTCGAATTTACGCCATTAGCCGTTTGTCTTATTACTTCCTTTGTTAACTGAAAAGTCAGAAATTATACATAAAACAAGCGAAATCCTTGTAAATCAAGACTATAGTAATACACCCATGACACTTTTTCAAGTGAAAACAAAAAAATGCACCCTGTGGAGTGCATTTTAACAACATTTCTGTAATCTTTGTCACAAAATAATGGCAATAAGTCCACCGGAGCCCTCGTTAATGATGCGGCCCAGTGTTTCCTGCAGCTTATAGCGGGCATTGTCCGGCATCATGGACAGCTTCCCTTGGATGCCTTCACGAACGATGGAATGCAGCGACCTGCCGAATATATCGGACTCCCACATTTTGAGCGGGTTGTCCTCGAAGTCCTGCATCAGGTAGCGGACAAGCTCCTCACTCTGCTTCTCTGTACCGATGATCGGAGAGAACTCCGATTCCACATCGACACGAATCATATGAATCGATGGCGCTGTTGCTTTGAGCCGCACACCAAAGCGCGTGCCTTGACGGATCAGCTCAGGCTCTTCCAGGGCCATATCGGCAAGGGTAGGCGGAGCGATACCGTAGCCGGTCGTCTTCACCATCTCCAACGCTTCGGCAAAGTGGTCATATTCCCGCTTGGCATGGCTGAAATCCTGCATGAGCTGGAGCAGGTGGTCTTTCCCCCGGATCTCGACGCCAACAACCTCCATCAAGATGCGGTCATACAGCTCATCTGGAGCATACAAATCAATTTCGGCCACACCTTGACCCATATTCATGCCGGCAAGGGCTGCTTTATCAATAAATTCATACTCTTCGAAGTGGCTGACGACCCTATCGACATCACGAAGTCTGCGAATATCCTGAACAGTCTCCCTGACGGAATTTTCAAAATGGGAGCGCAGCCAGTGATTTTCCTCCAGCACCATGACCCAGCTAGGCAGATTGACGTTAACTTCGTGTACAGGGAATTCGTACAGCACTTCGCGGAGAACGGAAATCATGTCGTCTTCGCTCATATTGGCTACACTCATGGCAACGACCGGGATGTCGTGCTGTGCTTGCAGCTCGTTTCTTAATTGCTGGGCCGCATCGCCGTTTGGTTTCGTGGAGTTCACGATAACAATGAACGGTTTGCCGACCTCCTTCAATTCAGAAATAATTCTCGCTTCCGCGTCTACATACGATGCACGGGGAATTTCGGCAATGGAACCGTCCGTTGTAATGACGACCCCCAAGGTCGCATGCTCCTGAATGACCTTGCGTGTGCCGATCTCTGCCGCTTCCTGGAAAGGAATCGCTTCATCGAACCATGGCGTATTGATCATTCTCGGCCCGTTCTCATCCTCGTAGCCTTTAGCGCCTTCTACCACATAACCTACACAATCCACAAGACGAACATTGACATTCAGCCCTTCAGCAACGTGCAGCTGCACCGCATTATTCGGTACGAATTTCGGCTCCGTCGTCATAATGGTTCGGCCCGCAGCGCTTTGCGGAAGCTCATCCGTCGCCCGAATACGGTCTGCTTCATTCTGAATGTTAGGCAGAACGATCGATTCCATAAAGCGCTTGATAAACGTTGATTTCCCCGTACGGACCGCTCCAACGACCCCCAGGTAAATATCCCCGCCAGTACGCTCTGCAATGTCCTTAAAGATATCCACTTTTTCCAATGAGAATCCCTCCTACAGGTTGTTTAAGACGAAACTCGTACACATGCTTTTGGACTATTAAAAATATATGTACTAGCTAACAAAATATGATGAATCAGAATCATATTTTATTTTTGATCACTCCTTGCTGACCAACGGCATTCGTACCGCAGCTTAATCTCTATGAGAATATATGAACCGGAGGTTCCGGTTATTCTTTGGCATAACAAAAAAACCTCTATTTCCCTTTAAGAAGGTTAATAGAGGTTGGGAAGCTATTATTCAAGAACGGGCGTCGGTCTGCCCTCCATCCAACGATATGGACCGGTTCGGGCCGGCACGTAATACGATTCCTTCACAAGCAGCTCACGCAAATCCTGATTCACGTTCAAGCTGCTCTGCAGCGATTTCTTGTCGATCAGGCGCATCATTTCCTCCGAGTAGTCAATGCTGACCCTTCCTGCATCATCGATCATGAACGGCAGCATTACCTGACGGGTATACATGCTGGTTGCCTGCATGGGCTTTTTGTTCATCTTGTCAAAGTCAATCCGGTAGAAGGAAGGAGCAACCGGTTCCCCTTTCGGCAGCTGGCCGTTGTTTTTGGATTTATAGTCGTCGACAAGCTTCTGGACTTCTACAGTCTGCTGAAATGAGGTTAAATCCATCATTTTCACCGTAGGCTTCGTCTCGACATCTACTAGAACATAGATTGCCGTACCGCCATTTTCAAACGCATTTGCCGGAATATTGCTGATCAAGCCTCTTTCTTTCAGCTTCTTGAAATCAACGGGATATTTCTCATACAACGGCGTCATCTGATCGCTGTTTTTGATAGGAAGCACGCCGGTTTTCGTATGAAATTGATCCACCGCATTCTGTACGACCACCACGAATTCTCCCGAAGCTATCTGGTTCTCCTTGCGCATCTCCTTCGGATACATGCAGCCCGACAGAACCGTACAAAGCATCACTACACACAGAATGATGCTTGACTTTCGTAAACGAATATTCATGATTTATTCTTCCTCCTGCTGCCGCTCCAACTGTTTTCGTATAGCTGCCTTCAGCGGGTCCTCCGGGAGTGTAACGGTAACATCCCCTGTAACCTTAGCTTGACATGCTAACCGATAGCCTTGCTCATGCAAGCCGCCCAGCTTCAAGCTCTCATTCTGATTTAACGGAGCCAGCCCCGTGCCGCTGCCCTGAACAAGGACCTTACACATTAGACAGGCGGCATTCCCTCCGCAGCGAGTACGTATGTGAACTCTGGCTCTGCGTGAGGCATCCAGCAGCGTCGTTCCCGCTCGCACGTCGATCGACTTGCCGTCCGGTAAAAACGTCACACGAGCTGTCATCGTTTGTACTCCTTTATTCTTTTTCTTGTCAGCTTATCGTTGAAGCAGCCGATTCATTTGATGGACGATCTCTTCGTCGATATGATTTTGTTGAAGAAGCTCTTCGGCAATGGAGGAAGAGCTTCCGATCCGCGTAGAGATAACCTTGGCGATCGGTTCGAACCGATCCGGCCGGTTTCTCAGCAGGTTAAAGATAAGCTCGTGCTCCAGCGGCATCAGCTTGACCGGGGCGAGCCCTTCATGGGTATTTAAAGTATACTTCATGGCATAACGGTCGAGCCAAGCGGCATTCACCTTGTAGAAGCTGTTACGCATCGTCACTTCGAAGCCTCCGACCAATTCGACCTTGATCCCATGAATGCTGTAATGGCTTAATAAGGAGTAGTAGACGGAAGAACGGTCCTCTACTTGCTCGTCGATGGAATATTCCGATAAAAGTCTGTGAATGCTTCTAGCACCTTCTACATCAGCGTATACGTCCAAATCCTTCGGCGCTTCAGCTATCGGTACTCCTTGCATAAGCAAACCGCAGCTTCCTCCGACTAACCAAGGCTGCTCTATGTCATGAAGCTGCATCTGAAGTGTTCTGAGCGCATTCCCCAGCTTGTCTATATAATCCACGGAAATTCCCCTTCTCGTTGGCGGTTATGCCCGATTAGAAATAAGGCTTATAAACGACGGTAACAGGCCCGTCCCGCTTGACCATAGCCTGACAGCCTAACCGGTAGCCCGCATCGATCTCTTCCGGCTCCAGACGATCCAGCTCCGCATCGTTCGGCTCGTTCAGATACTCTCTTCCTTCCTTAACCAGGCAGCGGCATCGGGCACAAGTGCCTCTTGTGCAGGAGAAGGACCAGTCCACCTCATGCTTCATGGCCAAATCCAGAATAGTAAGGCCGCTATCATGCTCGACCTGCTTTTGCACTTTTCTGCCTACCAAAGTAATCATCGTTCGAAACCCCCGTTATTCAGCTTGATTTTCGTTCTAGAAAGTCTACATCATGGAGACAAAAACATACAGCAAGATGGGAATAAACATCAGGAACGCAATAACCGAAAGGACTCCGCGCAGGATCCCTCTGGTCTTCGTTCTAGCGAAGGTGATCAATAAGGAGGCAAGAACCATCAGCCCAATGGCAATAAAGGATGCCCACATTTTATCCATGGATGACATACAATACAACGACCCCTAACCATCAATAATCATTATCCATTATGTACCTGCAAAATATTCTTTGCTATTATAACATAAAAAAAGCACAAGCGCGCCGGACGGCCGCTCATGCCACGAAACTGTTATTTTTTCGATATTAATTTCATAAGCTGCTCTATCGTATTGCCGTTCTTGCTTCCTTGCACCGATTGAATGATCTCGTTAATCGTAGATTCGGAAACCGGTACATTCACCAGACTGGATACCTGCTTGATCAGCTGTCTTAATTGGGCTTCACTTTGCATTGTGGATGGTTTTACACCGCTAGCCAGCTTATATATATCTTTTTCGCTTATATTTTTGCCGGTTTTCTTCTTTACAGTGTTCAACACATCTTTAGGCGTTGTTTTATCGGCCACTTCCTGTCCCTCCTTAACCTCATAACTCCCTAAGGATCGGAGCATGATCTAAGGTATTGTATGAAGGAGGGACACTAACCGTGTAGGCGGGAATCTAGCCGAACCATTTTGTTTGCACGGGCTTGGCTACTTCCTCCAGCTCGTGTGTTCTGCCTCTGCCCATAAGATCTTCAACGGCGGCCTCAGGGGATTTCCCTTCAAACAGAACGGAATACAGCTCATCCGCAATCGGCATCGTCACCTGGTAATCACGTGAAAGCTTGTATGCCGCCTGCGTCGTCTTGACGCCTTCGACCACCATTCCCATTTGACGAAGTACATCTTCAAGCGGGTTGCCTTGGGCAAGCAAATAGCCCGCACGCCAATTGCGGCTGTGCTTACTGGTGCAGGTAACGACCAAGTCGCCCACGCCGGCCAGCCCGGCAAAGGTTAGCGGATTGCCGCCCATAGCCGTTCCTAGGCGCGATATTTCAGCCAGTCCCCGCGTAAGGAGCGCAGCCTTGGCGTTGTCTCCATAACCCAGCCCATCGGTAAGTCCCGCTCCCAATGCAATAATGTTCTTAAGCGCCCCTGCTACTTCAACACCGATTACATCGGGATTGGTATATACGCGAAAGCTGTTATTGATTAACAAATCTTGTGCGGCCTCCGCAGCTTGAGCATCCTCCGACGCCACCACGACCGTGGTCGGGCTTTGCTTGATAACCTCTTCCGCATGGCTCGGACCGGATAAAACAACGATCTTTGACGCGTCATAATGAGGCAGCTCATCGGCCAACACAGTAGACATTCGTTTGAGCGTTGAGGCCTCAAAGCCTTTCGTCGCATGAATCAAGGTCGTTTCTTTTTTTAAAAACGGGCGCATCTGCGACGCTACCTCCCGCATCGCGGCCGAAGGAGCAACCACAACAACAGCGTCGGCTTCACTTACGGCTTGTTCCATTGAAGCTGTCGCACGTATGCGGGGTGACAACATGGCATCATTCAAAAACCGTCGATTCCGGTGCTCCGTATTAATTTCCGTTACCTGCTGTTCGTTGCGGGTCCACAGCATGACATCCATTTCGTTCTCCGCCAAAACCGAAGCAATCGCTGTCCCCCAGCTTCCTGCAACCAGTACGGATACTTTTTTGGCCATGAGCCCACACCTCCGGATTTTATTTTTTGGAGCCGAGTTTATTCTCCTGTCCTTTGATCAATTTCACAATATTGGTACGGTGACGCACCCAAGCGAACACGAATACGAATAAGCTTAACCAGAAGATTTCAATCGGTTCCCGCATAAACCAGATAAATAAAGGTAAGAGAGCGGTAAACAACAGAGAACCGAGTGAAACATAACGGGTTAAAGCAATCGCCAATATACATACGATTCCGGCATATACTACGGCCAGGGGAGCCAGTGTTATCATAACACCAATGGTTGTGGCGATCCCTTTCCCGCCGCGAAAGCCAAAGTAGATCGGCCAATTATGCCCCGAAATGGCGGCCAGCCCGCACAGCACTTCAATCAGCACGTCTCCTTGTCCCAGCCATCGTCCTACAAGAACGGCGGCAACCCCCTTTAACGCATCCAGAATGAGTACCGTTATAGCGGGCCCTACGCCGAGTACCCTGAGCGTATTCGTAGCCCCGGCGTTGCCGCTCCCGTGATTTCGAATGTCAATTCCTTTCAGTATCTTCCCCGCCAGAAAACTAAAGCTGATCGACCCTAACAAATATGCGATTATAATGGATATTACGGATAGCACTGCTTATCTCTCCCTATTCTTCATCCGATTTTTTACGAGTAAACAACCTGAGAGGCGTTCCTTCAAATCCGAAAGCAGCACGAATCTTATTTTCCAAATATCGCTCATAGGAGAAATGCATCAATTCCGGATCATTGACAAAGAAGATGATGGTCGGAGGTTTAACCGTAACCTGGGTCGCATAATTAATACGCAATCTTCTGCCTTTATCTGTCGGAGGAGGGTTAATAGCCACCGCGTCGGAAATGACGTCATTAAGAACATGGGTTTGTATGCGCATCGCATGCTGCTCCGCCACTTGGTTTACAATCGGCAGCAGCTTGTGAACCCTCTGCTTCGTCTTTGCGGAGAGGAAAATAATCGGCGCATAGGTCATAAACAGGAAATGATCGCGAATCTTTTGGGTGAACTGCTGCATCGTTTTATCGTCTTTTTCCACGACATCCCATTTGTTGACGACAAAAATACACGCTTTACCGGCTTCATGAGCATAACCGGCCACATGCTTATCCTGCTCAATAATGCCTTCTTCCCCATTGATAAGCACCAGCACGACATCCGCGCGTTCAATCGCTTTCAATGCACGCATGACGCTGTACTTCTCCGTGTTCTCGTACACCTTGCCGCGTTTTCTCATACCCGCCGTATCGATGATTACGTATTTTTGTCCGTCTCTTTCAAACGGCGTATCGATGGCGTCTCTCGTCGTTCCGGCCACGTCACTTACAATGACCCGTTCTTCTCCCAAAATAGTATTCGTCAGCGAAGACTTACCGACATTCGGTCTGCCGATAAGCGCAACACGAATCACTTCCTCGCCATATTCATCGTCCGTTCTCTCCGGAAAATGCTGCACTACTTCATCCAGCAAATCCCCGATTCCCGTGCCATGAGAGCCTGAAATGCCGAACGGCGTGCCGAATCCGAGACTATAGAACTCATAGATATCGTCCTGCCGCTTCATATTGTCAACTTTATTTACGGCCAGAACAACGGGCTTTTTCGAACGGAACAGCATTTCTGCGACCTCGGAATCGTTGGGCGTCACGCCTGCCTTGGCATCCACCATAAAAATGATTACGTCGGCCTCTTCAACCGCAAGCTCCGCTTGTGCGCGAACTGATTTTAATATTTCATCTTCTCCGTCGATTTCGATCCCGCCGGTATCTATCACACTGAACTGATGGTCCAGCCATTCTCCGACTCCATATAATCGATCCCGGGTTACCCCCGGCATATCTTCAACGATTGCCAATCTGTCCCCGATAATGCGGTTAAATATAGTCGATTTCCCGACATTGGGACGGCCTACGATGGCCACTACGGGTCTTGCCACTCCACTTCATTCCTTTCCTCGCTGCACGTCAAAACGGCAACATGAAAAATTTCACAATCTACATCATAGCATTTGCCTTCCTACAAAGCAATGAAATCCGTACGTTTCCATTATCCGGAAGAGCTTTTATGATCAACCAGAATCATCGTACCGTTCTCTAAATCATGAGCCATCGCATCCAATATTTTTTCCAGCTTGAAAGCAACCTTTTGCTGCTCGTCCGCATCCTTGGTAATGAAAATCGGCGCTCCTCCGGCCACCTGCTCCCTGTCCGACGTCACTATCGCCACGATTTTTGCCATTTAGGCGCCTTCCTTTCCGGTTGAACTTACATCCGCCTCCGACGGCATCCGTATGGCGCTTTCCAGCACCGGAGACTGCAGAATGACCTTTCTTGCCTGGTCTATGTTATGAACCTGCGGAAGCAAGAAGATGCCCAGCCGGCCGTCGTTCATATCCAGCTTTGCGAGCGGCAGCAGAGAAGGCTCTCCGTCATCCCGGTAAACGCCCATAATCGTGGAAATGTCATGCAGCAGCGCTTGCCGCTGTCCTAGATTCGCCAAAGTCACACGGCAGTTTTGATTTTTGGGCACGAGAATAAGCCCGATCCCTTTTTCGCAAATTTTATGCCGGGTATCGTCCAAGCCGATATTCATCATATAAATATCGTTTACGAACAGATTCGGCCCGTCCATCCGCACCTCTGCCTTCTGAACTTCGGCAATGTGGGAAATGCTTTTCCCGCTTTTAAAATGGTTTGTGATAAGAATCGCTATGATTCCGGCAACGATCCCCCAGTACCATGCGAAAATAATACTGAACATGGCTCCTACAAAAGAGGTGAAGATCACCATATAGTTGCGCCCTTCAAAGACCATGGCAATTCCTTCGATATAAGCAGCCCCGCGGGGGACGAGCTCCATACTATCGATTTTGGATAACGTTTGCCGCTCCATATTCCGGACATCCCTGAATTGTTGGGCCGCAACCGTAAGGAACGTGATCGCAGTATAGTTTTTATCCAGTAAGGATGGGACGGCAACCGCTCCTAATCCCGCTGCAATAACACCCAATGCGATATGGATTATTTTCCCATGCGGATAGGTCGGGTATTGACGATAATCTGTCTGCAGCATGGTAATGCGGGCTCCCAATCCGAAGAGCACCCCTATGATAATGCCTACCGTATATTTCTGTTCGGCAATCCAAGCGAGCATTTGGCTTCCCCCTCTCTAATCACTATCGCCGCTGTATCTGCGCCTTATACCATCTGATATCCAAAAAAAGCTTTTTTTGCATGTCAGAGCAACCGCCATCAGTGTCAACGAGATAGTCCTCGTTATAGAAAGCGTCAGCCACCAGCGATCCTGGAAGGACTGAAACCCGAGCTGAAAGCCCGAGTAATTGCGATGGAGATAACCATGATACCATTCAGCCAGGATAAGTCCTATGGACAGTGACGCAACTTGTGCAGCCGGATGCCGGGTCAACAGACTAAGCAGAACACCGATGGCAAGCGCCATAGAGATCTCTGTGCTGCCCAGAACCAGCCTCGGCACCAAATGGATGGTCTCCAGCATAAAGAAGCTGATGGAGCCTAACAAAGCGCCGACCGAAAGAAGGTGTACCCGATAGACGTTCCCATGGACTCGCCACAGCACACAGAGGATACAGATTAGAAGAACTCCCAGGCAGAGGCATACACGCCCTCCCGCTATAGGTAAGGAAAAGTTCATACTGATAAGCCACGAAATAAAAAAAAGAAGTATGACCTTTGAAGTTATACCTCTCATAATAATGTCTTTCCAGCCACTCGCGAACAGGATTAACGAAACGACCATAAGCAGCAAAGATAAGTATCCTGGATTCATCGCACCCACCTTAGAACGTATCGTAGTGATGCTGTCTTCGTTAGCTCTGCCTGCGCAAGCGATGACGGTTGTCTATGCTCCTCACAGTCCAAGAGCGCGAAAAGCCTGTTTCTAACAAAGCAGCCTTCCAATTCCGTTCTTAGTATGGCTTGGTTATGTAATTTTTATAAAACCGTTCCGGTTTGCAAACGATTGAATATCTATTCCTCTCGCATAGCACCAATGAGCCGTTTCGCCGGAAATGACCACGGGAACCTTGTGCAAATCTTGAACCGTCGGTGCTCCCAGCGCAGTCATGACGAGCTTCATCTCGTTATGCATCTCCCGGATATGCTCAACCAGGGCCGCTGTCCCTTCCTGACGAAGCGTCCTCAGGAAGGCGCCTGCCACGCCTACGGCTGACGCTCCCAAAATCAGCGCCTTACAAGCCTCCAGGCTGTTTCTGATTCCCCCGGATCCGATAAGAAACACGTTAACATGCCGGGAAGAAGCATAGTCCGCTTCCAGCAATGCGGTCGCGGTCGTACAGCCCCATTCGTTCAGCCACTCCATCGGCAGCGATCTGCGCATATTCTCAATGGCGGCAAAATTGGTTCCGCCGTATCCGCCTACATCAATGACCGAGATACCAATGCCGAGCAAGGCATCGACGCTTTCTCTCGCCATGCCGAAGCCTACCTCTTTCACGATGACAGGAACCCCAACCTGATCAACGATAGCGGAAATGCGCTTCAGCATGCCCTGAAAATCCCGGTCGCCCTCCGGCATAATCAGCTCCTGCATTACATTCAAATGAATTTGCAGCGCGTCAGCCCGAACCATCTCGACAGCCCGCAGAGCTTGCTCGAGCGTTGCCTCACTCCCTAAGTTTCCGAATATGATGCCATCCGGATTCATCTCCCTCACAATACGGTAGCTTGAGGCTACCTCCGGGTTCTTCAGTGAGGACATCTGCGAGCCTACGGCCATCGTTAATCCGGTTTCTCTGGCCGCGATCGCCAGCTCTCTATTAATTTCTTCTGTCTCATGAGCTCCGCCAGTCATCGCATTAATAATAATCGGCGAGCTCAAATTGAGTTCGCCGATGCTTGTTTGCAATGAGATAAGCGAAGTGGATGTTTCCGGTAAACAATTGTGGATCAGCTTAATATCGGCAAATCCTTGATTACCGCTTTGCCCAAGCTGCAGAGCATGATGCACATGCTCCATCTTTCTTGGTATCCGCACTTGGCCTGCCCCCCTATAACTCACAAGAGTGAACAAGCATGAAGCTTGTTCACTCTCAATGTGGCTCTTATTCAAATCGACTTATTTGAATTTGCTTAATTTATCGCCGAAACGTTCTCCCAAAGTCAAGTTAAGACCTTGGTTTTGGTATTCTTCCGCAATCACGGTTTCTTTTTGATTTCTAGCAGGTCTGTCTGCTTTAGGAGCAGGAGCTTCAGGAGCTTCTTCTGTTTCCTTGATGCTCAAGCTGATGCGCTTCTCATCCACATTCAAATCCAGAACCTTTGCTTTCACTTCTTGGCCTTCCTTCAGTACTTCGAAAGGAGTAGCAATATGGCGATGTGCGATTTGGGAAATATGAACCAAACCTTCAACACCTGGAGCTACTTCTACGAAAGCGCCGAAAGGAGCAAGACGTTTTACCGTTCCCGTCACGATATCGCCGATCTGGAATTCTTCGGCGACTTTTTGCCATGGTCCCGGTTGAGTTGCTTTAATGCTTAGGCTGATGCGCTCGTTCTCAGGATCGAGCTTCAGGATTTGCACCTGAACTTGATCGCCTTCCTTAACCACTTCGGAAGGAGTCTCTACATGATGCCAAGCCATTTCGGAAATGTGAACCAGACCGTCAATGCCGCCGATATCAACGAAAGCACCGAATGGAGTCAAGCGTTGAACGGTACCAGTAAGCTGTTGTCCAACGGAAAGATTGGAGATCAATTCTTTCTTCTTCGCTTCGAACTCTTCGTCTAGAACATCCTTTTGGGAAAGAATGACTTTATTTTTCTCGCGGTCCATTTCTTTCACGCGCAATCTTAATGTGCGACCTTTGTAATCACTGAAATCTTCAACGAAGTTACGCTCTACCATCGAAGCAGGCACAAACCCTCTCAGGCCTACGTCAACCACAAGACCGCCTTTAACGACTTCGGCTACTTTTGCCTCAAGAATCGTTTTGTTTTCCATGTCGGCTTGAAGCTGATCCCATGCTTTTTCGCTGTCTACTGCGCGTTTGGAGAGCACCAGCTTCTCCTTGTTGTCATCGATGGTCAATACTTTCAATTCTACCTCTTGACCTACTTGAACGCCTTCGGCTGCGCTTCCTAATGTAACGGAAGAAAGCTCACGAACAGGAATAACGCCGTCATATTTATAGCCTACGTCAACGATAGCCTGATCGTCGTCTACTTTAATAATGCTGCCTTTAACGGTATCTCCCTTTTTCAGTACAGATACATTGCCCATGGATTCCTCTTGGGATACTTCTTGCTGTGCTTGTTCCTCTTGTACGTTTTCCACTTTTGTCTCTTCTGACATGGTCCAATACCCTCCTTGATTAGCAACCTAACTCAATGAATAGTAGTTACAATTGCTGCTGTCTAATATAATTTACCGGCGCAAAAAGAATACGCGGTTAATTGTTTTTTTAAGTATTCCACATTTTATCATTTCGATTCGTATTGTTTAACCATCGATCGAATGGTGGCCATAATTTTGTCGGTTGCCTGCTCCAATCCTTCGGAGCCCGCTTCCGCAAACTCGCTAATATCAACCGGCGGGCCGTATACCAGCGTCATTCTTTTAAATAATTGATAATTGCCTACTATCGCTGCCGGTACCACTGTTGCACCTGACTTCAAAGCCAAGCTGGCCGCACCTTTTTTGCCCATGCCTCCGGCGTTGTGCCGCGAGCCCTCCGGGAAAATACCAATAATGTTATTCTCCTTAAGCAGCTGCAGCGAGAGTCGAATGGACTCCTTGCTTACGCCTCCGCGCTTAACGGGAAACGCACAAATTCGGGGTAGTACCCAGCCCAGCACCGGTACTTCGAACAGTTCTGCCTTGGCCATATAGTGCACTCGCCTTTTAATTATAGGACTTCCTAATAACGGCGGGTCAAAATTGCTGATATGATTCGCGCACAAGATGACAGGACCATCGGTTGGAATATGATGCAGTCCTACAACCTTCAAGCGAAACAAGGTCCTGAACAAAAAATGGAATATGGCACGAAGCGTAGAGTAAAGCATGTTACTTCCCCCCGCCGACTTTGGATCTGCAAAGCTCCAAAATACGTTCGACCACTTCAGTAATAGTCATTTCTGTCGTATCCAGCAATATGGCATCCGCTGCTTGGACTAAAGGCGAGGTCTCTCTCTGCTCGTCCATCTTATCGCGGGAAGCTATCTCTTGTTCCAGCTGTTCCAATGTGACCTCCGGACGGCTGTCTTGAATTTCCTTGTACCGTCTTTCCGCCCGAACCCTAACGCTGGCAGTCAAAAATATTTTCAACTCCGCATCGGGCAATACATGACTTCCGATATCTCTACCATCCATCACGACACCTTTATCCGCTGCAAGCTGCTTCTGCTTCTCCGTCAATATGCGCCGCACTTCCGCAATCTGCGATGTACGGGAAACGTTGCCGGTTACAGCAGCCGAACGAATCTCGGCGGTTACATCCTGCCCGTCCACAAACACTTGCTGCCCCTCTTCACCTGGAACGAGACGAATATGAAGCCGTTGCGCAACGGAGATCACTTCCTCTTCCTGCTCGGGTCGAAGATTCGCTTGCAAAATGCTCCATGTGACGGCTCTATACATGGCCCCGGTATCGACATAAACGAATCCGAGCTCATTAGCGACTAATCGGGCGATCGTACTTTTCCCCGCTCCCGCCGGGCCATCTATAGCAATGTTGATTTTTTCCAAAACGCGGGCCTCCCAGCAATAAAAATGAACAATGATGCAATGAATAACAAAACAGGCCCTGCCTGTGATCGAAGAAAATTATACCATAGGTACAAGAGGGATTGCAAAACTCTTCGAGAGCTTTCGCCTTTTAACGACGGTACCTTACCGCGAATGATCATAGGGAATTCCTTCAAGCTGTTCCACTTTTACCAAATAATAGCGAAGCCCGGGGATTTGCAGCAGCAGCTGCATTGCAACAAGCAGAGAAATCAGGACATACAGAGCCCTTTTCATCCATTTTTCAACAAGCGCGGAGAATAATACAAACTGCTCCTCATACTCGGGTTCCTTCTTTACGCGGTCCAACGCCATCACCACTCCATAATCATCCATTTCGTGGTAGTGTACCCAATCCTTTTCATTTCATGCTTACCTTTTGCGGAATTCAAGCTGTCTTTCGAAGCAGTAACGAATAATTTTTTGTCTGTCGTGATCGGTAATTTCCGAATACCTCAGCATAACCTGCTGTTTCCCCGTTTCCAAAGGCTTGACCCGCACCAGCTCTCCCTTGAAAGGAATATGTTCCAGTTGATTGTTCTTGAATTGCAGCAATAGCCAGCACCGAACCGTTTGCTGCGTGGCAAGCGGAATATAGCCGTCGCACAGAAAGGAGATCCCCCCTCCGCCGACATCGTCTGTAACCGCTACAAATTTTAGCTGATCCGAATACGCTACCGCGATCTCAAGCTCTGCCGGCACTCTCAGGAAATTGCGCCGCTGCACCTTGGTAATCGATTCGGGATCCGGCTTTTTAATATGAACGGTTCTGATCACGTCGTCCGAGAAACCGAGGACGGTCGATGTAAAATAATTTTTTACTCCTCCATCGGTAATAAAATAAACCGACAGCTCATCCCCGATATAAAGTCTTTTTAAACGGCCCGTCCGTTCATTCATCGGAATCTCCATGCTGATCTGCTTGTCCGTCACATCGGCAATTCTCGATTTAAACTCCTGTTTGGCCTCTTCTTCGTCGATCGAATTGATTTGTATATGTAAAATCTCATTTACTTTCGGCAGCAAACAAGCGCACCTCCCCTAGATGTTAGCGAAAAAGCAGTACCAAAGTACTACTTATACCCATTCATTATATCATGAAGGCAACATATGGGAAGCAAAAAAATGGCCCTCAAAGTAGCACCTTTGCTTCGGAGCCGATTCATTCACTTTACGGAGATCTCTAAGTTTTGCAAACTCCGGAATGAAAAAAAGAAGAAGCTCGGCGCTTCTTCCCAGGCTGTCGAAAAAGTCTCGACAGCCATTCTTTATGCTCATTTTTTTATCACGACACCGCGTTAATGTTG
>NZ_BAABJG010000012.1:0-129498 GCF_039543185.1 Paenibacillus vulneris
ACATTAACGCGGTGTCGTGATAAAAAAATGAGCATAAAGAATGGCTGTCGAGACTTTTTCGACAGCCTGACAGACCGCCAATTTGGGCGGTCTTGTTTTGTTTAAAAGACTTATTTTAGAGAAAGTTGCTATTTAGGAAGTGGGGTATGCCTCGGAGGAGTTTACGTCCGCCTTTGAAACCCGTGAAATTACCAATAAATCCGATCACAGTTTCACGGGTTTCAACAGCGGCTGGAGGGGCATACCCCACTGTATTATATGGCAACATTTCATGCTTTGGCTTCTTCAGCAAAAAGACCGCCTCTATCGATATCGAGGCGATCTTTTTTCAATGCAGCTTATGCTTTTTCAGCCGACCAGAGAGATTCAATTTCCTCCAGTGACTTGCCTTTGGTCTCAGGAACTACACGCCAGGTGAACAGAACCGTGATCAAGGACA
The DNA here is from genome assembly GCF_039543185.1 of Paenibacillus vulneris. Classification (NCBI taxonomy): domain Bacteria; kingdom Bacillati; phylum Bacillota; class Bacilli; order Caryophanales; family Paenibacillaceae; genus Paenibacillus; species Paenibacillus vulneris. The sequence goes on from NZ_BAABJG010000012.1 coordinate 440, forward strand.
TGATCCCGAAGATCCAGAAGGTCATTGCAGGTCCAGCCGAATTTAGCATGGGCGGGAACGACTGCGAAACGACGTAATCGGCTGCCCAAAGCGCCATAGAAGCTATGGCTGTAGCTCTGCCGCGAATCCGGTTAGGGAAAATTTCGGCTAACAGGACCCAAACGACAGGGCCGAGCGAAACGGCAAAGGCTGCGACATAGAGCAGGATGAAGATCAGCACAAGCGGTCCGGAGGTATGTCCCGTATGAAACGCGATGCCAATTACGGCCAGACAAAGCGTCATAACAGAAGAACCGACGAGCAGCAAAGCTTTGCGGCCTACTTTATCAATCAGCCATAGTGCCAGAATAGTAAACAAGAAATTAATGAATCCTACTAATATCGTCTGCACCAGCGATGCGTTCGTACCTGCGCCGGTTTGCTTAAAGATCTCCGGAGCGTAATACATGATGGCGTTAATACCGGTAATTTGCTGAAGAACCGCTAACGCTACGCCGACGATAAGAGCAATTCTAAGACCTGGACGGAACAATTGACGGATAGACGATCCTTTTTCCTGCTTGAAGCTTTCTTTAATATCCAATACCTCTTGACGGGCCAGCTCCTCCCCGTGAATCTTCAACAGAATCGGCAGCGCTTCAACCGGTCTGCCTTGCTTGATCAGCCATCTAGGGCTCTCAGGTACAAAGAAGAGCAGCACAAGAAATATAATTCCGGGAATAGCGCCGACTCCGAACATCCAACGCCATGCGGTAGATATGTTCCAGGCTTCATTCCCAGCCCCGGCAATGCCGGAGTTTACAAAGTACACAAGGAAAATCCCGGTAACGGTTGCAAGCTGATTCAAAGCAACAAGACGTCCACGGTATTTCGCGGGCGCGATTTCGGCATTGTACAACGGGCACAAGGTAGATGTAATCCCGATCCCGAGACCCCCGATCATGCGGGCGATGATATAGCCGGTGAATGTATCCGGAATGGCCGAACCGATCGATCCTATAACAAAAAGAATGGCGGCAGCGATCAGAACCTTTTTCCGGCCGAACCTGTCACTTAAAACCCCGGAGCTCGCTGCCCCGATAATACAACCGATAATAAGGCTGGATACGGCCCAGCCGACCTGCAATTCATTCAAGTCGAAGCGGGCTTGCATAAAGCCGATAGCTCCCGAAACGACGGCTGTATCAAATCCAAATAATAAACCGCCTAACGCGGCCACTATGGAAACGAGCGTAACGAACTTCATGCTTCCTTGTTCGGCTTGCTCGTCCGTTTTTGTCATGGTCATATCCATAGGAATGCTCCCCTTTCTGTCTTACCTCTGTTGCGAACGAGTTCATTATAGCACGCGTAAGAACGGGGACGGCGACCGATCGTCTTCACTTATTTGTGTTGTTCCTGCATTTAATTTGCCCTGATTTTTTAAAGGGATTCAAAACGGGAAAGGTAGCACATATTTGTTGCTTGGTAGCAAAAAAGTGCTTGGGGATCGGTAAAAACGAATGACGTGATATTGATGTGATCTAAGGACTTAGGGGGAAGTTATATTTTTTTGGCAGGGACGGCTGACATCAGTTGAAAAAAGGTAAAATAGGATATTTTTAAATTATTATGAAGTGGGAAGCGTATCTGGTCGATAAAAAGTAAAAGCTCACTGTGATTGAAAAGGGGCACCTTTAATCGAAATTATTGTTGAATCTTCAGCTTTTAGTTTTAAATATATCAAATTGATACTGGGAGGTGCGACTTATGCAAAGGAATTTCGCTTCCGACAGAAGCTTTGCTGCCCCAAAAAATAATAAAAGATAGCGATTTTTTATTTTGGCTTAATATGTTAGAAATAAAAGATAAAAAAGCAATAAAGAAAAATTAGCAATTGTTCAGCGTCTAGTAAACGACTGGAATAACCGGGATGTAGAACACCAAAAATGGAGAATCCTATATGCTGATGAAGATAGCGACTTACCGAGGAGATATTCTCGTACATAGATAGGGGAAAGCATTAAAATTGAAGGACGTGTTATGTTGCAAACAAAAAGAATTGGAATGATTTCATTACTTACTGGGACAGTGCTACTGATTTTATCAGTCTACCCCCTCTTTTCCATATTTCGAGAGAGTTGGTTGAGTTCCAATGTGAATTCAAGATATGATATAAAACCGGTCATTGATATATTCAATAAGCATGATGTTGCTAAAGAGCTAAAGTCAAAAAATATATTGGCCTCTCCGTTCGAATGGGAAGGTAACGTAATAGAGGTAATAACAAAAGATACTGGTAAGGATTCACCAAAGTCCAATGTTAAATTTAGAAAAGATAAACACATAATGTTAGTAACAATTAAAATCAATGGAAAAGAAGTAACTGAACCAACACAAGCTTGGCTTCCTCCTAAAATTGAGGAGGATAGTGATTATTTATCTATGCTAAATGTTGTTATAGTTTCTGATAAGAAAACCAGTAAACAACAATTAGTTATTGTCCAAAACTTGGTGGAAGATTGGAACGGATGGCAAATTGAATCGCAAAAATGGCGACTAATTTATGTGAATAAGGATAAGACAATAGGGGAAGAGACATTTTCTTATCCAGAACGTTCGGAACATTTGCTGGGTGTGAAGCTAGTACAGATTTCTTCACAAGCATCAACATTTATTGGGTATACTACTAATTACTACTTACCCAATATTTTCTATCCGCTCCTCTACCCTCTATTCACTTCTTTGTTAGGCTTCATACTACTTATAGTTGGGGCGATTTGGTACAAAAAAGTAACTTGACGCTTGTGTTTGTTATGGATGATGGGGTGAGATAGATTCGTTCAGTTCGATGTTTTCTTACTTTATCAAAAGTAAGGCGAAGTCACTTGAATGAGCCTTTTTCTACCTAGAATCCACGGAATAAGAAGTTTTGGAAATCAGGTACAGGCAGCAGAAAAAGTATGAATGACTATCCCTAGCCGAACTCTAGGGATAGTGCGTCCCCTCTCACCCCACCCCCAACACATCCGTTACTAATGCCAACACAAGCAGCAAACCCATAACCCCGCTGGCCGCGAAGGCCCAAGCTCTTGTTTTACCAGCGCTGCCGGATAATAAAGAACGTGCATACATAATAAACCCAATGACAAGCAGCAAAAGCTCCAACGCTATGCTGACGGCTGGAAGCTGCCATAACCCGAAACCAAGGAGAGGAAGGTTTCCTAAGTTGCCTGGGAGCAAGGGAAGGTCCATCCGATGCACTAGCAGATCGAGCAGCCAATGGCTGAAGACAACGGAGCCGATGACGAGGCCGCTGCGTTTTCCCCAGAAGGTTCGGGCCAGCAGGCCGGCAAGGAAAGAGATAAGGAGTGCCCCTGCTAAGGAATGGGTATAATCGGCATGGATAATGCTTGCCCCATATCCGGTTCCATCAACAGGCTCCATCGTTTCTACACCCGACAAGAAAAGCGGAACAAACACAACGTCCAGCAGCTGCGTGCTCAGCATGAGTGCCCACAATGGCACTTCCGGAGTCTTTGCTTTCACCGCGGCAGCCAGGCCGAAATGTCCTGCGAACATGTTACATCCCTTCCTTTCGTTGAGTGGAGCGGGCTCTGGAGTCCAGCCACCCGCATCCTGCGCTAAAAAGAATAACGAACAACAAAAAACTCATAGCCTTCCACTCCTTTAGGTTTCTGGTTAAGCAATGATTTCCGGGTTCTGTTTCATAGCTTCAATACCCGCAAGGAAGGTATCGATCAGCAGGCGGAAGCTGACATCGAGATCAAGCGGCAGTCCAAAGCCGCCTCGCTGTTCCAATGAAGCAAAACCATGCAGAAGGCTGCGTAATCCCCGTACGGCATGAATGGCGGCATCACCCTGCAGATCGTAAGCGTGCAGCACGCGTACGGCGAGGTCGACGATGTCTCCTCCGACCTTTTGGATCTCCATGTCCGCCGGTTCGGGGGCGCGAAGAGTTGCATCGTACAAACCCGGATGGGAGCGGGCAAATGAAATATATGCTTCGCTTATTGCGTGGACGGCGGCAGCACCGGACCGGCCTACGGCCGCGTGCGTCATGCAATCGAGCAGCTGCTCCAGCCCGTAAACGGCGAGCTTTTTGCGAAGACCGGGCAATCCGTTGACATGGTTGTATAGGGAGGGGGATTTGATATCCAGCTTTTGAGCCAGAGATGCCAGCGTAATCTCATCCAGCCCTTGAGAGTCGGCCATTTCTGCTGCCGCTTGCAAAATCGTGGACAAATCAAGTCCGATTCGTGGTGACATGGGTAAGCTCCTTTTCGAATAAAACTAATAATGTTAGTTTTATAATAACTAATGATATTAGTTTTGACAATAGGGTAATTCCATAAAATGAAAAAAATATAAGCTTATGTGGTGTTAAGCAAGAGGGAATTGCTTGAAGTACGTTTAGGTCGGCAATTATAATAAATAGAAAGTATGTTCGATAATGGACATGGCTCTCAGGAAGACTTTTTAGAAAATGCATGAGTGATTTGATACTAAAAAAGATCCTTGGAAATGAGGAATCCCATGACATCCTTATTCGAATTACATGCGGACGAGCCTAGGCTTCGTCAGTTATGCCTTCAAGACACCAGATTAGCTATGCTGGTCAGAGCGGTGGGTCCGTTAAACGTGCCGAAGAGAACGGACGGTTTTGAATATTTGGCCAAGTCGCTCATTAACCAGCAGCTTTCGGTCAAAGCGGCAGCGACGATCTGTCAGCGCGTGGAGCAGCAGTGCGGCGGGATCACACCAGATTCCATGCTCAATACATCGGAGGACATCCTGCGCGCCGCGGGCGTTTCCAGGCCCAAGATCGGATACATCCAAGGGCTGGCCCAGCTGGTCAAGCAGGGAGAAATCGACTTTGCCGCATGGGAAGGGATGAGCGATGAGGATGCTATCGAGGCATTGACGAAGATCAAAGGAATTGGCCGATGGACGGCGGAAATGTTTCTGATTTTTTTCATGGGCTGGGACAATGTTCTGTCGATGGGGGATGCCGGGCTTCGCCGTGCAGCGTTGTGGCTCTATGAAGGGGAAAAAGGAAACGGAGCCGCTGTGTTGGAGCAGCAAAGTGTGGCTTGGGAGCCTTACCGATCGATTGCCTCTTTGTATTTATGGGAAGCCATCAACCAGGGTCATGTCGTTGAGGGGCCGTATAGCAAATTTTGCGAGAAGCTCGCAGAGCAGCAGCGTGAATAGGGGAGCGGGTGAAGGGAATGACGCCTTTTACTAGGCAGGTGATCGATATTATTAAAGCCATACCGGAAGGGCATGTCATGACTTACGGGCAAATTGCGGAATTAGCCGGAAGCCGGAGAGCGGCGAGACAGGTCGTGAGAATTCTTCATTCGTCCAGTAAAAAATACAATCTCCCGTGGTACCGGGTCGTCAATGCCAAAGGCGAGATAGGGCTCCAGGGAGACGAAGCCCGTTTCCTGCAAATCATGCACCTGCAAAATGAAGGGGTCGCCGTGGACGACGAGGGCAAAATGGATTTGACCCGCTGGCAGTACCACCCGGAAGAATGAAGGGAATAAAAGTTAGCGGTTTATTAACGATCTGACTTATATACCTTGTAAACCATTAAGGGCATGTAGAAATTACCTGAGCTTGGGCTGGGGGAATACAGGCCTTTTTTAGCTTTTATATAGCCAAAAGCTTAATTCTCCTGCCCGCGATAATCAGTCGGAGTCATTCCGGTCACTTTTTTAAACACCCGGCTGAAATAGTTGGGGTCCTTGTAGCCTACCTCGAAGCAAACCTCTTTGAGACTTAATTCATTGGAAGCCATCAGCTCTTTGGCTCTCTCGATTCTAAGCCGGGTGAGAAAGTCGATAAAGGTTTCCCCTATATGCTGCTTGAACACTTTGCTGAAATAGTGGGGATTGAGGTGCACGACGTCAGCGACCTCCTCAAGCGAAATATCTTCGGTGAACTTGCTCTCGATGTAGCTTTTGGCTTTATCCAGGACATGGATCGTCTGTTCCTCGCGCTCCTCGCGAATGCGCTGCAAGGCAGACAGCACGTAGGACCGGTGCTCGGCGGATTCCCTGTGATCGCTTGCACGGGCAAGGGCAGAGCCTCCGCCGTGCTTGGTTACTTCTTCAAACAGGCAGACTTTGCCGCTCTCCTCAAAATAAGTCGAAGCAAAGACAGCTTCGAAATACGATTTGCGCAGTCCCTCGACATTCGAATGAGTCGAACCGATGCCGATGGAGGCTGTAAGTGCTAGTTGGCGTTCCGTCAGAGCGCATATCTTCTCTCCGTACTGCCGCAGGGTCGATAGCCAGTCCGAGCCCTGCGCGGCGGCAGCTTTGCTCAGAAAGACCGCCATATGCCGGTCGATGAAGGAGCTGACGAGAGAAGGTCCGGCAAAATGAGATTTAGCGAAGCTGCGGACCGTATCGTAGATTTTGGTCTTATCCTGCGAGTAAACATGATCGGAGAAGGCGATCACGATCGAGCAGCCTTGCTCCAGCGGGAAGCTCAGCCATTCGGACAGCAAGGGAGCGCTGGCTCCCGTCACCTGGTCTACCATGAACATGAGGGCCAGCTCATTCTCTACGAGCGGCTGCAGCTGAGAGACCTTGTCCCTAAGCTGAAGGTCCTCTGCCCGTTTCAGGCGCTCCCGTTCCAGCTCATCGACAAGCTGCTGCAGGATCTGAACGACTTGCTCCCGCCGCGCCGGCTTCACGATATATTCCTTTACGCCGAGGGTCAGCGCTTCTTTGGCATAGGAGAAATAGTCGTATGCGGTGACGAGCACCATCTTGGTCTCGGGCAGCAGCCTTTTGATCTCCCGAAGCGCATCCAGACCTTGAATGCCGGGCATATTGACATCCATCAGCACGATCTGCGGGCGGTGCTCTTCCGCCCGTTCAATGGCCATCCGGCCGTTCTCGGCATGAATGACTTCGAACTGGCCGGGCAGCATGTTCTGAACGATCCATTCGAGCCCTTCGCGCTCCAAAGCCTCATCATCGGCTATCAACAGACGATACATCGGTCGGTTCACTCTCCTTTCTATCAGGGATACGGATCAGAATACGGGTTCCTTCCCCAGGCTTGCTTTCAATGTGGATCAGATCATTCCGTCCGTACAACAATTGCAGACGCTTAAATACATTCGCCGTCCCCAGTCCCGTGGACGGTTTCTTCGCTTGCTCCGATGCTTCTCCGACAGCGGGGCGTACGTTCCCCTCCAGACGGAGGAGCCTTTGCCGGACGTCCTCACTCATTCCGGCGCCGTTATCCTCGACGGCCAGACAGACACCTTCGGCATCCCGCCAGACGGCGATGCGGATCATGGCGCCTTGCTCCATGCGCTCAATGCCGTGCAAAAAGGCGTTCTCCACCAATGGCTGAATGGTAAGGGCGGGAATGGGCGCCGATAGAGCGGAAGCATCGATATCCATTTCGAAACGTACCCGGTCGCGAAAGCGGGCCTGCTGAATCGCGATATATTCTTTCAAATGATCAAGCTCGTCCTTCAGTGTCACCGGCTGGTCCAGCTTGCTCAAGTTATAGCGCAGCAGATTGGACATGGATACGATAAGGTCGCTCGTTTTCTCGGCTCCTTCAATCAACGCCAGCTTGGAAAGCACATTGAGCGTATTGAACAGAAAATGGGGCTGGATCTGGCTTTGCAGCGCCTTAAGCTCCAATTCCTTCACGAGACGGTCCTTCTCGAGGCTTTCCTTATCCTTTTCAATGAGTGCGGATAAATCCGCCATCATTTGCTGGAAGGTATCGGATAATATCCCCAGCTCATCCTCCGAACGAGGGGGAGCGGCTTCGCTGGCTGACTCCAGCTGGCCTTTGGATACACGCTGGGCCATCCGGACAAGGCGGCGAACCGGTCCGGTAATGCTCCCGGATATCCATAAGGCGAGCCCGATCCCGAGCAGCGTGTTGACGATAAACACGGCGGCTCCCAGCCGGTTCAACCGGTTGTTCTCCACTTGAAGCTGCTGGTAGGCAGGCTGGTACGAGCTCAGCTCCAGATCGACGAGGCTTTGTCCGGCCTCCCGGATAAACCCGAGTGTGGATTCCGCTTCTTCATAATGGCTTAACGCCATGGAAGGAGAGTGCTCCAGGGAGGAGGAGAGAGAGGCCTGCTCCTGCTCCTTCAGCGTATCCAGCATGTGAACGTAGCTTGTCAGCTCCGAAGGGTGAAGAGAGGACGGGAGCTGTGCCGAGAGCTCCTCGCGAATGGCGGCCAGTTCTGCTTGTCCCCGTTCGAGCTCGGTTGTATCAGTTCCTTCCGGATTCAGCAAATAGCCGTACAGCGACTTTAATGTTTGCTCGGCCGTTTGAGCGGACTGCTTGTACTGCAGCATCCGGTGCATCATGCGGTCATAGCTGGTCTGGACGATCTTCTCGCTCTGAAAGACGAAGAAGGTCACGGCATTAGCCAGCAGCACCAGCAACGGGATAAACAGCAGCAGCTTGGTGCGGATCGTCATCGGCAAGCGCCTCCTGCCGCGCCGTTCAGCGTAACCTTGTCAAGAAGCGTGACGGCAATAAAATGCTCCTTCTCCGGAGCTTGACCGCTCCAATATTGCTCCAGCAGCTTAACCGCATCGAAGCCCATCCGGTAAGGCTGCTGCACGATGGAGGAAGCGATTTTGCACTGGCGGATGCCCTCTTTCGTCTCCGGAAGGTCGTCGAAGGCATAAATTTGCAGATCGCTCCGCTTAGCCCGTTCCGCGGCTTTCATCATGCCTATGCCGTCCAAGGCGCTGAATCCGACCATGATCTGCATTTGCGGATGGTCCTTCAGCATATCGGCCGCTTGCTGCTCCGCCTGCAGCCGGGAAATATTGGACGTTCGCACTTCCGTAATCGCAAGGGCAGGATTATGGCCGATAGCCTTACGGAACCCCTCCAGCCTGAGCTGCTGGCTCTGTGCGGAGCTTCCGACAAGGACACCGATGCTGCCTGCGCCCCCGGCCTTTTGGATGACAAGCTCACCCATCCGCTTGCCTGCTGCTTCGTTGTCCGTGCCGACGTAGGACAGCCTCCTACTGGCCGGCTCGTCTGTATCCACGGCAAGGACGGCGATGCCTTGGGCAATCGCTTTATCGATCCACTGCCGATACTGCGGATCGCCAAGGCCTTGTACCAGAATGGCATCGGCCTTGGCCGCAATCGCCTTCTCCAACAGCTTCGCTTGCTCGGCCGGATTGATGCGGAAGGAGCCGGTATACTCCAGCTCCCAGCCGTTCTGCTTCACAGCGTCGCGCGCTCCCTGCTCGACGGATCTCCAAAATGGGTTATCCAGCTCCTGCGAGATGAGTACAATGTGGCGCGGAGCCGGTTCCGATACGGCCGCCGGCGGCTTCACCAGCTCACGAATCCGCAAGGTCGAGAACAAAAATTGCAGCAGCAGGCCGATGAAGACTATGGTAAGAACTAGAAGGCTTATGGACCATTTTCGATTCGACATGCTTGCCTCCGTGCTGCTATGATAAGACGCCGCTAGACGTTTTTCTTCTTATCTAATTATACAAAACTGGCGGCGGAATCCCAAACGGACGAAGCAGCAGAGCAAGCCCGGAAGGCAAGTCTTTACTAATCCGGGGCTTTTTCATAAACTGATACTAGAGTAAAGAGTCTGTGTGACCGGCTATCGGCCAAATCTAAACAGGACGGAAGGAGCTGCAGCATGAGTTCTGCGATACATCAACAAACAGGAGTGTTTCCATCCGTATGTTCTTTGGATTGCCCTGATCAATGCGGTTTATTGGTGCATAAGGAAAACGGGAAAATTGTGAAAATCGAAGGAGACCCTTCGCATCCGGTAACCCAAGGGGCTATCTGCAACAAGGTCCGCAATATGGGCGAGCGGATTTATGACGCCAAGCGTCTTCAATATCCAATGAAACGGACGGGGAAAAAGGGAAGCGGGCAGTTCGAGCGCATCACGTGGGAGGAAGCCATCGAAACGATCACCTCTCATTGGAAAAAGACGATTGCAGAGTACGGCTCGGAAGCGATTATGCCTTACAGCTTCTACGGGAACATGGGATTGATCGGAACGGAAGGGATGGATCGGCGGTTCTTTCACCGTCTCGGTGCAACCCGGTTAAAATACTCGATTTGCTCTGCGGCCGGCTCGGAAGGCTACAGCTATACGATGGGCGCCGGTGTCGGGACCGACCCGGAGGAAACGGTTCATACGAAGCTGTTCATCATGTGGGGGATCAATACGGTCAGCACCAACATGCATCAGGTGGTCCTGGCCGAAAAGGCGAGAAAGAACGGAGCGCAGGTCGTCGTGATCGACGTTCACAAAAACCAGACCGGACGCTGGGCCGACTGGTTCATTCCGATCAAGCCGGGCACGGATGCAGCGTTGGCGCTTGGTCTGATGCATATTTTGTTCGACGAGAAGATGACGGACGATGCATTTTTGCAGGAATATACGGTAGGCCATGAAGAGCTGCGCCAGCATGTGCGGCAGTATGATCCTGTCACAGTATCGGGGATCACCGGTGTGCCTGTAGAGGACATTTATAAGCTGGCCCGGATGTACGGGCAAACCTCGCCTTCGTTCATTCGAATCGGTAACGGCCCTCAGCATCACGATAACGGGGGCATGTGTATCCGCACGATCTCGTGTCTGCCTGCCCTGACAGGACAGTGGCTTGTGCGGGGCGGGGGCGCGATCAAGGGCAACGGCTCGGTATTGGTGCATAATGAGTTCGCTCTGATGCGTCCGGACCTGCTGCCGGGCAAGGTCCGCCAGGTCAATATGAACCAGCTGGGAAGCGCGCTGCTGGAGCTGGACCCTCCTATCCGCTCGATGTACGTCTACAATTCGAACCCGGCCGTCGTAGCTCCTGAGTCGAATAAAGTAAGGAAGGGGCTGGAGCGGGAAGACTTGTTCACCGTCGTCCATGATCTGTTCCTGACAGAAACGGCGAAGTATGCGGACATCGTGCTGCCGGCGACATCGGCGTTTGAGAATACGGACTTTTATGCTTCTTATTGGCATCATTACATTCAAATTCAACAGCCGGTGATCGAGCCTTACGGCGAGAGCAAGTCGAATGTCGATGTATTTCGCCTGCTGGCGCAGGCTATGGGCTTTGAGGATCAGGCGCTGCGGGATACGGACGAGGAGCTGATTCGCCAGGCGTTGGATAACCCCGCGAATCCGGCGATAGCGGGAATTACCTACGAGGCCCTTGTGGAACGGCAGTATGTCAAAGCAGATGTGAAGCCGCTGTTTCCAGGCAAGCTGCAAACGCCGAGCGGCAAGATTGAGCTGTATTCCCAAGCGATGGAGAAAAAAGGATACCCTCCATTGCCGACCTATACGCCGCTGTGTGAAGATGAGGACCTGCCGTTCCTGTTCATTCCGGGACCAAATCATAACTTCCTGAACTCGACATTTTCTAATAACGAGAAGCATGTCCGCATGGAAAAGACGCAGAAGCTGCATATGAATGCGAAGGATGCTGAGGCTCGCGGCATTCAGAACGGAGAGCTCGTGCGTGTATGGAACAGCCGCGGAGAATGTGAGCTGACCGCCTCGGTAGGGGAAGATGTGCTGCCTGGCGTTGTGGTGAGCCAAGGGCTTTGGGCGGACGCGCCGGGCGGGAAGAGAAACGTCAACGCCCTGACCCCGGACCGCATAGCGGATATGGGAGGAGGCGCGACCTTCTTCTCGGGCCGCGTGCAGGTAGATAAACTATTAGCCAGTTCAAGTTAGCGTTCAGTTGAGCACTTATCAATAGATACAAATAGACCGTACCAGCGTAGGGATAAGCTCCCCTTAGAGCAGCAGGCTTTTATTATGTCGCCTGTCTACTTGAAGGGGAGCTTATCTTTTATACAGCAGGTACGGTCTATTTTTGGGATTGTGGCGTATTAGCGGCGCCGGCCGGCCCCCGCAAATAGTCCAAAAAGATTTGCTTCATCACCAGCAGCTGGGTTTCCGGCTCCATGTCGGATTCCAGCATGGCGATGTTTTTTTGCAGGGACAGCTTCTGCGCGAAAATACCGAATGCATTGGCCATCGTCGATAACGTATCCGGAATGGAGATATCCGAACGAATCGAGCCATCGTGTATTCCTTCTTCCATGATGCGGTGATAGATCGCCGAGATCTGATGATATACGGCGTTGAATTTATCGATATCCTCCAGCGGCTCCGGCGATTGGGCGGCATAGCTCTGGAAGGCTTCAAGAAGCCTGGTCCGCTCCCCGCGAGTTTCGCGGCTGAAGGACACGAAATGATCAAACACTCGCTCCAGCTTGCTGAGGCAGCTCTCCTGCCTTGCGGCTATTTCCTCGAATACAGGCGCTTGAGACTCCATAAGGCGGGTGGCCACGGCGACGATCAATTTATCTTTCTTGGGAAAGTACCGAAACAAGGTGGCAATGCCCACATTATCTTCTTTGGCGATGTCCTGCATGGTAGCCTTTTCGAAGCCTTTTCTCAGAAATACACGTTCTGCAGACGCGATAATGCTGCTGAGTCGCTGCTGCTTGCCTTGAAGCCGCTCCTGTTCCCATCTGCTCTTAGGGTCCATTAACGTTCAACTCCTCAACCATGTCATGTCATAATTGATAGCCATGCTATCAAAATGACCAATCGTTGTCAACTTCACCTGCTTTTTCTTGCATGGAAAGAAGGGGGACGGATTGAAAAGAATAATGGCTAGTGATATAATCAATATTGTAATGATAGTCACACTATCATAAAGGTAGTTATGCTATCATTATCCCGATTTTCCCTATCCGCTAAGGATAGAACACCCATACTGCTAAGGAGATGGAACAACATGACAACTGCAGTTACGAACCCCATTGCTGTAATTACTGGTGCAGGAAGCGGTATAGGAAGAGCCAGCAGCTTGAAGCTCGCTCAGAACGGAGCCAAGGTGATATTGGTCGATTACAACAAGGAAGCCGGAGAAGAGACGTTAAAGCTTGTGCAGGAGCAAGGCGGTGAAGGGATCTTCGTTCAGGCCAACGTAGCGAAGAGTGAGGACGTACAATATTATGTGAATGAAGCCGTCAAGACCTACGGCCGGATTGATATATTTTTCAATAATGCAGGAATCATTCAAAAGTTCTCGATGCTTTCGGACACCGACGAGGCTGAATTCGACCGTATCCTGGCGGTCAACGTCAAAGGAGTCTTCCTCGGGCTGAAATATGTTCTGAAAGTGATGGAGAGCCAAGGCAGCGGAACCATCATCAATACGGCCTCCACGGCAGGAATTCGCAGTGAGCACAGCGCGGGCGTCTATTCCGCCAGCAAGCATGCGGTGATCGGGTTGACGAAATCGGCTGCTTTGGAATATGTGAAGAAAGGAATCCGTGTGAACGCGATTTGTCCGGGAGGAGTGAAAACCGCTCTGACGGATAGCGTTCCTGTGACGATGCAGCAGACCGGCTATGTGCCTGAGGAAGTCTCGAATATGAGAATGGGCCGCTTCGCACAACCGGAAGAGATCGCGGGCATGGTAGCCTTCCTGGCTTCTCCCGAATCGAGCTACATGACAGGCTCTATCGTGCTGGTAGACGGCGGCTTGACGCTGTAAAAAAGTGAAACTGGGAAACAAACGCAATCTGCGATGACGCGGGTTGCGTTTTTTTGTACATAGATCGGAAGGGAACATGCTGGTTTGGTTGCAGCTAAGGCGAATTTGAGACGGGATTGTAAAGGTTTTGTATTTTTTGCTCGTACCTAATATACAGCACCCCCTAGTTGTGTTACTTTATACGTGTTGATTGCAACCCATGAGGCATAGACAGATGAAGCGGCTGCCGATGTTTGCGGGATACGACGCGGCATAGCGGTTATTTGTGCTGAATGTTTGCATTAGTACTGTGCAGCTTTGAAGTGATGCAGTAATGGTTTGTGATTTTTTCTCAGTAATCTTACTATTTGGGAGGCTAGACTTCATTGAAATCGAGAAAATCAATTCGAAACCTATCGCTGCTGACACTTACGGTTTCCCTTTTGAGTCAAAGCATGCCTGCAGCAGCCGTATACGGGGCCGCTCCGGATGTGAAGCAGCCAGATGCGGGCGGCGGAAGATGGATGGCAGGAGAATATCACGTTCACACGTATGAATCCGATGATGCCCAGCGATCGCTGCAAACGGTGCTGGATAATGCTTTTGAACAGTATGGGATGGACTGGATTGCGCTTGCCGATCACTTGAGAATGTCAGGCCGGGACGATGAAGGCAATCCGGTTCCGGGAGGACCGATTCCTTTTTCCAAGGGCATGGCATTGTATCAGGTGCCGAAAATCAAGCAGCTGCAGGACGCGAATAAATATAAAGATAAAATTATTTTCTCCGGGTTTGAGTGGGACATGCCTACCTATGATCATATCGGGATAGGCATTTTGGCGGACAGCCCCGATCAATCATTAAAAGCGGCAAGCGAGTTCGAATATTTGTTCACGAACCGTGACGAAAGCCTGTTTGATCCGGCCGATGTTGCCGTCTGGAAGGCGACCTACAGCAGAGCCTATACGACAAGCCAGGATGCAAGAACGGGCTTGAGCTGGATTAAGGGGAATTTTCCGAAAAACAGCTACGCTTTATTGAATCACCCTTCACGGAAAACAAATTCCGGAGGGACGGTTTATAAAATATCGGATATCCGCGACTTCAACAATATAGCACCGGATACCTTCTTCGGGATGGAAGGAATGCCCGGAAACCAGATGGAGCCTGACCGGGGAGGACTTAACCTGACGACTCCCAAAAACCGGACCTACGGCGGAGCGGATTATATGATTGCCAAGGTCGGCGGAGTATGGGACGCGCTACTTGGGGAAGGAAGGAGATTCTGGAATTTTTCGAACTCCGATTATCATTTCGATATCAGTGACGACAATAAATACTCCAGCGGTTACAAGCCTGGGGAATATTCGAAAAACTATACGTGGGTAAACGGCAGTGATATGCAGGCTGTGCTGGAAGGCATGCGCTCAGGGAAATCGTTCTCCGTATTCGGCGATTTGATCAACGCGCTGGATTATCATATCGATGCCAACGGGACCAAGAAAGAAATGGGCGAGGAGCTTTCTGTGAAGGAAGGGGACCCTCTCATGCTGACCATTCGTTTCAAAAGCCCGGACAAAAATAACAACGGGGACCCTGTGCAGGTGGACCATGTGGATCTGATTGCAGGCGATGTAACGGGCTATGCCGCACCTGGAACTCCGGAATATGCCAAGGATACGAATGAATCGACCCAAGTGCTCCAGCGCTTTACGAGCAGCGATTGGACGAAGGATGCCGAGGGCTACAACGTCATTACTTATAACCTCGGAGCTGCCGGCAAAAATCAATACTTCAGGCTGCGCGGCACGAATCTGGGCGTTGATGTGGCGGGAGAAACGAGCAACGGGGAGCCGCTGATCGATCCGAAGACCGACATAGCCGATAATGCGACCCGCTTTGCGGAAATCAATAAACGGAATTATAGCGATTTATGGTTTTATTCTAATCCGATTTTCGTGAACGTGGAGCCGTATACGGATCAGCAGGCCGTTAATGATACGGTAGCAGCTCTGGATTTGGGCGATATGAGCGGCGTAACGGCGGATATCGAGCTGCCCGCGCAAGGCCAGCATGGTACCACGGTTCAATGGGAAAGCTTGAATCCTGCTGTCGTATCTATTGCTAACGATAAAGGAATCGTTACCCGTCCCGCTGCAGGTCAGCCTGATGCGAAGGTAACATTGAAGGCCACGGTATCCCGCGGCACAACTAGCGTGATCAAACCATTCGAAGTTACCGTTAAGGCATTGGCTTATACCGATGCGGAAGCGGTCGCTCTGGCGAAAAACGCTCTGACTCTGGGGGACACCAGTGCCGTAGAGAATGATTTGAAGCTGCCGGCCGCAGGGGAGCAGGGAACCGTGATTACCTGGAAAAGCTCTAATCCGGTCTATATGGACGATAACGGGAAGATGGTGTTCCATCCCAATAAGGATACGGATCTTACGTTAACAGCAACGATCAAACGGGGAAATGCCGTGGATGTGAAAGCCTTCTCCGTTACACTGAAGGGAGATGCCAGCATTACTCCGCTGCAGCTGAGCTGGACGATGAAGACGGCGGACGGCAGCCCTTATGCGAACGGAGCCTGGACGAATCAAAACGTAACGGCCAGCGTCTACGCGAATGTGTATGTTCCGGGCTCGACGGTTTCATTAGAGCTGTCTACAGATGGTGGCACGTATCTGGCTTACAACAGCCAAAGCAAAGTGGAGGTTTCCGGTGAAGGAGAGCATACGCTGCAATTCCGGGCGAAGGATTCGTTAGGTCATACGGCCGAGTTACCGCTTGCTGTGAGCATTGATCGTACGGCTCCTGTGATTACTCTAAAAGGAAGCCCGAGCATGACTATGCTTATCGGTACGCCATACAACGAGCAAGGAGCTGAAGCAGCGGATCATGCAGGCATAGCGGGCGAGGTTGCGATAACCGGAACCGTGGACACCAAGACGATTGGGACTTATACGCTGCATTATAACGCAACCGATCTGGCGGGGAATGCGGCCGCAGAAGTGACGAGAACGGTGAACGTCGTGGCACCGCATGGAAACAGCAGCCACCATGGCTCCGGCGGCGGAAGCTCGACTCCGACCGATACTTCGAACAACTCAACGAACGGGAATAATACGAACCAAGGAACGGAGGCTTCCTCTTCCCAAGTGGCTGTCACCTCGGCTCAAGGGGCGGAAGGCGGCATCAAGGATGTGCTTCAATTTAAGATACCATCCGGTGCCGTGAAGGAAGACGGCAAAATTCAGGCTGTACTGCTTCCTACCGCTCAAATTCCGTCTTTTGGTTCGTTGAAGGCGGTAAGCCAAGCGGTCGAGCTGATGAGTACGACAGGCCGTACCTTTACGAAGCCTGTGGAGATCAAGATGTTCTATAAGGCGGATTCTATTGCACCTGGAAGCAAGCCAGCTATTTATTACTATAACGAGACGCAGAAGCGTTGGATTTATCTTGGAGGGACCGTCAATCCGGACGGCAGTATAACGGTCAATGTCAAGCATTTTACGAAGTTTGCCGTGCTGGAGTACAAGCCTGCAGTGTTCCCGGATCTGTCCGGACATTGGGCCGCTCCTTATACGGAACGGTTGGCTGGAATGAATGTCATTCAAGGCTTTGAGGACGGGAAGTTCCGTCCGGAGCAGACGGTGACGCGGGCTCAATTCGCCAAAATGATCGCCGAAGCCATGGGGCTTCAGACGACGGCGGCTTCCACTTCCTTCGCGGATGATAACCAAATCCCATCCTGGGCCAAGGGAAGCATTGCGGCCGCAGTTCAAGCGGGCCTTATCAACGGTTATGAAGAGAACGGCCGCCTGCTGTTCAAGGCGGACCAAACCATTACCCGGGCGGAAATGGCGGTTATGATGTCCAGAGCGCTTAGCGCCAATGGATACAAGGGAGGCGAGGCGAATGCCATTTCCTTTAAAGACGCCTCCCATATTCCGGATTGGGCGCAAGCCTCCGTGAAGGCTTCTGCAGTATCCGGCATTCTGAACGGGTACGAGGATCAAACCTTCCGCCCAAGCGCTGGCGCTACAAGAGCGGAATCCTCCGCAATGATCTATAAGCTGTTAGAAGCATTGAACATTTAGGTTATAAAGGAAAAGAAGAGACACGCGGTGCTCCGTGTGTCTCTTTAGGTTGTTGAGCAATCTGCAGGTAATTGGAAAAATAGCATCGGTCCCCGATGGGGCATCCCCCTCTGGCCGCTGTTGTTTTCGGGAAATTTGGATTAGAATTCGCTTCTAGCGGGGATTTCCCGAAAACAACGGCGAACGCTTAAGAGTTTTCCAAAGGAAAACTTACTTCGTAAGCAAGGGGACACCTCATCTCCCGTACCCGTTAGCTCAATAGTCTTATGTTTTAATTAGAGTCGCTGCTTATGCCGAACACCTAATGCAGTGACGTCCCGACGGGCTTAGGGGGCTGGATGAGGTCACTCGCTTCTCAGAGTGACCCGAAGCGTCAATATGATGTTAATCGAAGGAAGTTCTGGAAGCAGCCATTGCATTTAAGGCGTTCTCAAAATAGCTATATACTTCATCTGCAATTCCCAGAAACTCTTCAACAAGTACATTATTACTATCCAAGTAACAAGCATACAGATAATCAACTAAAGCGGAGTCAATCTCACAATAGTTTAATATGGCATTCTTCATCTTAATAATGTCATCTTGCCATACACCTGTATCTTCTAAAACCAAAGAGTATAATGCACGAATTAATCTCTTAGAGTAACCTTTAATATATCTATTTTTCATTGTGTTATCACTAGCATTAGAAAGTAAACTATGTCTACGATCTACTTCCTTCTTGGTATCTGCATTTAAGTCTAAAATGAACTCCGGAGAAATAGTTATCGGTGGTACTTTTTCACCAACGTCATGACCATATATGCAAACACAAATTATCTTTACCCAAAAACCCCACTCATTTGGTTTACTTAATACATCGTCAATCGAGCAAATTGTCGTATCAATCTTAGTTACTAATGGATATTCTTCCAAAAGACTGTCTTTAATATTTGACAATCTTTCGTAATCAATATCTTTGGGATTTACACATACAATAGTAAAGTCTGCATCTGACTTAAAAGGTTTAGCAGTTCCTTTTGGAATCGAGCCACACATATAAATGCTATGAATCTTACCTTTAAATTCGGTAAGTATATTATCTATATACTTATCAACAAAATCCTTATATTCACTTTGTATTACAATTCTATTTATAACTTTTTCTAATATCATATAGACTCCTCCTAAACTAAGAACTTCTTTCGGCTAACGTCTTTTTTGCGAACTTCGTAAATTCGTCATGACTTAAGTTATTCACGAAATCATTCAACTATCCTGCCCGTTAGTTCAATGAAGCAAAATCGAGCCATTTTAAAGGCGACTACTACGTACCGTCTCCTTTAGTTAAGTAACTTTAAAATTGTAATCTTGAATAAGGTAGATTTAAAAGCGTAGGTGCTTCTTTAGGAAAGTTAGTAAATCTTAAATAAAAGCTGTACTCATTTATTCTGAAATGAAGTCGACCATCTTCATCATTTTCATCAAAATGTATGCCTTTTGCAGATAGGTTTGTTTTGACCTTATCAATAAATTCTGAACTACCTACCCCAAATACTACATTCATTGTCGGTGGTAAAGCAGTCATTGCAATTGGAATCCACTTTCGCTTTTTCGAAGGAATAACCGCATGTGATGTTCCGCCAATAGCAAAAGTAAAGTTGTCAGATACCTTATCAAGTTTAAAATTTAAAATATTAACTAACAACTCCCTGAAATCAATTACGCTATCAACCGGAAATCCGATTTCCCTAAGATACAATATTTTTAACTCGCCACAAGGAGGAAGTACTCCTTCTTTGATGTAATAATGAGTAATAATTTCTAATAAATTGCCATCTCCATCTCGGAAGTAAACATTCATTCCAGTTCCGAAATCGTCAATAATTCTACCATCCGACCATTTTAAAAGGGTAATACCCCCTGCACTTTGGAGCCAATTCACCACGTTTTCAAATTCAGAATAAGGAACTTCGAAAGCAAAATGAACTGGAGCTAGAGGTTCTACGCCTTCTTTAAAAGACAATGTAAAGTATTCAGTCGGCTGGAAACATATTTCATTATCTGATTCGAAAAGAATAGGAAAGCGTAATTGATCATGATAGAATTGTTTAACACCTTGCACTGAAACTGTATTTAACTGAAGCTCTGAGAAGTGAGTTATCATGGCATTCTACGCCCCTTTCTGGAATTACAATTATTAATTGATAAAATTATATCCAATAAAAGGATATTGAACCAATATATATTTTATGCTCTAGTTATAGGCAATAACTATAGAGCATTTAATCCTCACCTGCTTTGAAGATACTTTCCGTTGGCGCAACAAAGCTGCCGTTCAATGCGGCGGCTTTTTCATCTATCGTACCCTGCTTAAAACCTTAAGATATTATCTTGCTCTTTTTTGTGGTTCCTTCAATGCATCTTCTTATCTTCTATAATCTTATTCATATCTGATTCGATCCACTTTCGTCCGCTATTGGAAAAGCAGATACATTTGCGTACCTTGACTGTTTATCATGATATAGAGCACCAACTAATATTCCTATAAAAAGTATTATCAGAAGAATTTTTTTCATCGATAGTTCTCCAAAGCTTTAGATTTTTTAATATAGTTCGAAGTGTGTTGCTTTTTGTACTAACGTACCCGTTAGCTTAACTCCATACAGAAAACAGCCATCTCCTCCCTAGCGGACGGAAATGGCTGTTATGACGGTACCGGGTGGCTGGACGTGTTTGTCGTCAGCGCGCCTTCTTGAGTTTCGTGCCGCGAACTGATGCCGCAGCGTATACGACAAGCGCTGTCCAGATGAGCGCGAAGCCGATGAGAAGAACCGGCGAGACCGATTCCTTGAACACGAATACGCTCAGTAACAGCATGATCGTCGGCCCGATGTATTGTACGAATCCGAGCGTGGACAGCGCCATCCGGGCGGCCGCTCGCGCAAAGAAAAGCAGCGGTAGTGCTGTTACCACGCCGGAAAGAAGCAGTTCTACAAACGTGGATACAGGTAGCGTCCATGCCGTCGTCTTTCCCACGGTGGCCAAATAGATCCAGTAGCCGAGCGAAACAGGCAGGACTACAGCCGTCTCCGACAGCAAGCCTACAGAAGCGTCTTGTCCGATCTTCTTCTTCACGAGGCCGTACAAGCCAAACGTCGCGGCCAGTGAGATTGAGATCCATGGGAACCGTCCGTAGTCGATGGCGATGATGAGCACCGCGGCGCCAGCGATGGCAATCGCGAGCCATTGGCCACGGTTTGGCTTCTCACGAAGGAAGACAACCGCAAGCAGCACGTTCAGCAACGGGTTCAAATAATAACCGAGACTTGTCTCGACGACATGGTCGTTGTTGACAGCCCATATGAAGATGAGCCAATTAGCAGCGACCAGCAGTCCGCTAGCGGTGAGCGACAGCAGGAGCGAGCGGCTAGCCGCAATCCGCTTCATGTCACCCCAGCGACGCTGGACGGTGACGAGAATACCCATGAAGACGAACGACCAGACAACCCGATGTGACAGAATCTCGCCTGCCGGCACATCGTTAAACAACCTCCAATAAAGTGGGAGAACCCCCCACATGATATACGCGATAATAGCATTGACCAACCCGTTGTTCATAATCAATTTCCCTCTTCTCACTCCGATGTCTTAACGGATTATACGCCTCGATCATCGTTTAAGTAAAGGGAATAATATTTTGGCCCAAATAATATGTTACGGTATTGCATCACTTATTATAGGAAGGATGGCATCCCGTGAATTTTGCTTCTGTACGCATCATTATTTTCTCGTCGAGTTCTATGAGATAATCTTAGGTATTTCGGCGGAACGCCCAAAAGGCGGTTTGTTGAGTTATCGTGTCCCGTTAGCTTAACGATGATAGCCGTTTTTTAAACAACTTTCTTATCAAATTTAAAAGACTTTATTATAAATTCAACAACTTTATTATCAGACAATACATTTTTCGGTATGATAGGGAATTCCACAACCTGGAGCCACACGGATATTCCGCGCGGCTCTTCTTTTTTACGTGTGGGAATCGCACGTCGAAAGGGCATAATACATCGAAAAGAGTGCAGGAACAGCGGCCGGCGAATGGAATTGAATCCTGGAACGGCTCCACGGCAAATTGAATGTCTTGAATGCCGACAGACCAAAGACAGCATTCCGTCAGGGCGTTAAGACGCTATTTCCCCATTCGAACCCCCTGTGGAGCCACAGGAAGCCGAATAAGCGGCAGAACCAAGACAGCTGTAAGAACAAGCAGCGCGCAGATGAAGACGATGACTCCGCCCCAGTGGAAGGAGGCGAGGAAGAAGCCGCCGGACCAGCCGACAAGGCTCGAGCCTGTGTAATAGAACAACAGGTACAACGAAGAGGCGTAGGCTTTGCTGGGTGCTGGAGCTATTCTTCCGATCCATCCGCTGGCTACCGTATGCCCGGCAAAAAATCCGAACGCGAACAAGATCAGACCCGCGATCATAAGTACAAGGCTGCCGTACAGCGTCAGCAGCGCCCCGATAACCGACAAGGCGATGCCCAAACCAATCAGCCCTGCACGGGAATGCTTGTCGGCCAGCTTGCCGAACAGGAAAGAGCTCCAGGAGCCGACCAACTGGAAGATGAATAGAAATCCAATGACGGTTTGGCTCAAATCATAAGGAGCCTGGGATAACGGATAGCCTAAATAATTGAATAGGGTAACGTAGGCCCCCAAAAGCAGAAAACCGACCAGGTACAGCACGAGCAGCTTTTTATCGGCTAAGCCGCTTTTGAACCCTTGAATTGCATGCTTATAGGAGAGGCTGACTGGCTGAAAATGCTGCGATTTCGGCAGATACATCCAGAAGCAGACGCTGCACAGGAGACTGAAAATCCCGAGCGCCAATAGTGCCGTATGCCAGGAGAACAAGTCTGTCAAGGCGCTGACAATAATCCGTCCTGCAAAGCCTCCGACTGCCGTACCCCCGACATAGACTCCCATGACTCTGCCGATGCTTCCCGGCGAAATTTCCTCGTTCAAATAAGTCATGGCAATAGCCGGAAAGCCCGCAAGGCTGATGCCTTCTAGAAGTCGCAGCGCCAGCAGCCAATGAAAGCTGTGGGTGAAGGAGGAAATAATGGCAAGCACGGACGTGGCGAATAAAGAGACGCCCATCACTCCTTTTCTCCCCCAGGCATTGGAGCATACCGAGACGAACAGCATGGCGACCGCAAGAGTAACCGTTGAGAAGGAGATTACGAAGCTGGCCGTGGAAGGCGATACATGAAACTCCTCCGCGAAGGTGCCGATCAAGGTTTGCGGGCTGTACAATATCGCGAAAGTAACCAGGCTTCCCAGCAGCATGCTAAATAAGGTGCGCCGGTAGGCGCCGCTTCCGATTTCTATATATGGCATCATTCTCTCTCCTTCATTCCGTCTGACTGTTATTGATGATTACTAAGTCTACTCCTTGCCAGCTGATAACGTCCAATTTATTATTGATATAGAAATAATGCATTTTTGTTATGAAAGGACAGTGGTGCGCGGTATGGAGTGGCAGCAGCTAGAATACTTTCGCGTTGTAGCGAAGACGGAGCATTTTACCAAAGCGGCGGAGCAGCTGGCTATCTCACAGCCTGCCCTTAGCCGGTCGATCACTCACCTTGAGGAGGAGCTGGGAGTCGCTTTATTCGACCGTATCGGCCGATCCGTTCAGCTGAACTCCTACGGCAAGCAGTTTCTAAGGCGGGTTGACCGAGCTCTGCAGGAAATTCAGGACGGGGTTCAGGAGCTGCACCAGATGAAGGACCCCTATACCGGCTCCGTTTCCTTATCGTTCGTAATGACGTTCGGATTGAGCATTTTGCCGGAGCTGATCAGCCGATTCAATCGGGTGTATCCGCAAGTGGAGTTTTTGCTGCATCAGAGCCCTACCACCATTATTCATAAGCAATTGATGCATAGCGAGGTAGATCTCAGCATAGTAGGGCTGCTTGACAATGATAAAGGGCTTATTTGGCATAAATTGATCGAGGAAGAGCTGTTCGTCTACGTTCCTTCGAATCACCGGCTTGCCTCTCGAGCCTCGCTCCGTCTAGAGGAGCTTGCCGGGGAGCCCTTCATAACGTTCAAAAGAGGCTACGGGATGCGTACGCTAACCGACCGGCTGTGCGGCTTGGCGGGCTTTGCTCCCAAGATCAAGTTCGAGGGGGACGATGTGGCGACGGTCTCCGTGCTGGTCTCGTCCGGTCTTGGCGTTACCTTGATTCCTTTCTTCACCGGGATCGATTCTAGCAAAATCAAACGGCTGCATGTAACCGAACCCTTGTGCAAACGGGAGATTGGTCTTGCATGGGTCGAGGACCGGACATTATCTCCTTCGGCCGAGCTGTTTCGCAGCTTTATCATCGAGCAGTTTCGCTAAAAACCCCCAGAAAAAAGACAGGCCGCAAAAGAATTCTTTCAGAATTCCATGCAGCCTGTTGTTGCGTTATGAAAGCCGTGATGCCGTTTGAACCTTTTGCTTTTTATGATGAAGGCCGTAATAGAGAATGACAGTAAAGGCGACGACGATGCCCCCGACAAGGTACATGACGTGATAATTGGTTTTGGCGGCAATAAGGCCGAGAATATAGGAACCGAGCCCATACCCGGAATCGAAAAAGACGAAATATGTGCCGGTGGCCAGACCGCTTCGGTGGCTTGGAGCCGATTTGACGGCAATAGCCTGAAAGCTTGGCAGCAGCGCGCCGAAGCCTAGCCCAATAATGCCTCCGGTCAGCAGGAAGATGAAGGCTGTATTCGCTTGGCTCAGCCAAAGCATGCCGACGACGAACAGCACGATGCCGGGATAGACAAGCACATGCTCGCCTTTGCGGTCGAACAGTCTGCCGGTAAAGGGTCTGGATATAAGAATCATTGCGGCGAACACCATGAAGAAATAGCTGGCTACCTGCTCCAGGCCGATCGATTTGGCATAGACGGAGATGAAGGTGGAGATAGCCCCGTAAGAAAATGCCAGTACACAGCCTGCCAACGAAATCGGAATAGCCTTGGGCTCGATAAATCTTTTCCAGTTCCAGGACGTGCCCGAGGTTTGGGCCGGTGCCGGAGTATCGGGAAGCTTGGTTATTGCCCCGCACAGGAAAGCCAGAAGAGAAAGTACGAAGCAGGCGATGAACAGAACGTGGAAGCTGGCTTTTGTCATCAGCGTCAATCCGAGGAAGGGACCGATGACCATGGCCAGGCTCATGAACAGACTGAAATAGCCGATCCCTTCGCCTCTGCGATGCGCGGGAATGATGTGAATCACTACCGCGGATGTGGCTGTAGCGGCGATGCCGAAGCCGATCCCGTGAATAAATCTTAGCAGTAAGAGAACATAAAAGTTAGTTACGACAAGATGCAATATGCTGCAAACGGCGAACAGGATGAGCGAGAAGAGAATGATTTTCTTCTTGTCCAGCTCGTCCAGCCATTTCCCCGTCAGTGGGCGGAAAATAACAGCACTAATGATGAACACAGTAGTGACCAGGCCGATTTGCTGGCCGCTTCCTTGCAGATGCTCCAGAACAAAGGTCGGAAGGGTCACCGCCAAAATATAAAAGGTCATATATACAAAAAAACTGCTGATACAAATCGTTATAAAATTGCGGCTCCACAAAGGAGCTTCTTGCTTTGCTGTCTGATTCTGCATATGAGAGTATCGCTTCCTTCTTCATTTATTATTGTGTCTGATGCGCATGAGGTTATTCATGGACCGAATAGCAACGCACAGCAAGTAAAGGTAATCTCACGAAATGTGAAATTACCTTGGGGCCTTCTTTTGTTAAATTGTTGTTATAACAATTATATGTACACCAATTAAAATTGTCAACGATGAGTGCCAGCTTTTTAGCATAAAGGGTTGTTGACATTTCCATATTTTTCTTATATAAAATTATATATATAGTATTATATATATTGATATAAGGATGTGGATATATGAAGGGCAGAATAGACGAAATGACTGGTTTACGCAACCGGGAGGCATTGGAGCTTCAGCTGAAGGAGACGTCTCAGGAATGTGAAGGAGTCGCTCTGGCTCTTATTGATGTGGACCATTTTTTGGACATCAACCGGCTGTTCGGTCATGATACCGGGGATCATGTATTGAAAACGATCGCGGATATCCTTAAGGAACAGACCTCGGAGCAAGCGGTGTTTCGCGTCTCCGGGGATGAATTTGCGGTAGTGCTGGCCGATTTCAGCCTGGAACAAGGCTTTTTGAAGATGGAGTCGGTTCGGGCGGCCGTACAAGCCTCGAACGAACGGTTTCAACTGCCGGCGGACGAGCAGGCGCAGGAAATTAGTGTAACGGTAGGAGTGGCTCAATACCCGCGGGATGCCAAGGATATGAACGGGTTGATGCGGGCGGCCAATGCGGCGCTTATGTCGGCGAAGGAATCGGGGAGAAACCAGGTTGCGCTGCCTCCTAATGAGGAGATGGTGATGAAGACCTGCTATTATCCGGCGACGATGGTTCGGCAGCTGAAGACGCTGGCCGAGAAGCTGAAGAAGAAGGAGTCCATTTTATTCCGTGAAGCATTGGCGGATCTGATCCGCAAGTATGACCGCTAATCCCTTTGTCTTGGCCGTCAGAGGAATCCCTGATAAAGCAGACGGGAAATTAAAAGAATAAGGAAAGACCTCCTGACGATGTCAGGCGGCACAAGGGCAGGCTGGACAAGCGCTGCTCTTGTTTGATTTGTGGAATCCTGGCGAATATGTTTCGTATGAAGTGAAAGGGATATTGACTTAGACTAAGTTTAAGATTAGAATTAATCTAAATATAATAAAAAAAGTACCGGGGGAATCACAATGAGCAGAAAAGGACAGCTGACACCTCAGCGGAAAGCAATCTATGAAATTGTGATGGAAAGCACCGATCATCCTACCGCTGCAGAAATTATTGAACGGTTGAACAAGCGCGGGCATCAATTTGCCTATGCAACCACCTACAATTCCTTGCGCTATTTGACGGAGGAAGGGCTGATTCGGGAGCTGAAGCTCGAAGGAGACGCAAGCCGATACGATGCACGGACAGAGGATCATCAGCACATCGTTTGCCGGGTTTGCGGCAAAGTGGATGAAGTCTTTACGCACGTTCCGGCCGAATGGTCGAAAGCCGTTGCGGAAGAGACCGGTTATATAGTGGAGGATGAACATATTTTGCTGAAAGGAGTGTGCCCTTCATGCAGCAGCAAAGAGAAGTAAGCGAATGGACGAATGTGGCAATAGATACGTCCCGGGATGAGCAGCCCATCGGAGCGTTTTGCTCCACCACGCATACCATTGTCATTATCAGCCCGTTTCCTCATGCCTTGCACGAATTGGTGAGAGAGCTGACAGCCAAGTGCTATGATGTACTGGTCTTTCATCATCTGGATGAGCACTCGCTCGCGGCGCTGCCGATTGATCTCCTGATTGTAGATGCAACCTACGATGCGCTTGTGCCGAAGCCGCGCCCGAATACGGTGTCGTCGCCGGCTCTTCTGCTCGTCAAAGGAACGGAGCGGCTGGTGGAGCCCGGCTTTTCATCTTACGAAGATGCTGTTGTCTGGTCTTCCGCGAGCACCGAGGCGATTCTCGAGCGGATTCAATCCAAGCTGCTCGGCGAAGGAAGGGTACCGGAGGAGCGGGGCGATCAAGTGCAGCATAAGGAGCTCCTCGTGGATTACAAACGAATGGCCGTATATCTCGGGGCCTCCCGCGTCGATTTGACCAAGACCGAGTTTGATCTGCTGAAGGCATTGCTCGATACCAATGGCGCCGTATTGTCCAGACAGGAGCTGATGGACCGCGTCTGGGGCGATCAATACTTCGGAGGCAGCAATACGGTGGACGTCCATGTCAAAAGTCTGCGGCAAAAGCTGAAGGACAATCCAAAGGCACCGACCTACATCGAAACGGTTCGCGGAGTCGGGTACCGGCTGGCAGATTAATAGGATATAAGTAAGAAAGGTGGGTTTGGCGATTCGTCGCTAAACCCACCTTTCCGCATGTAAGGGGCTGCTTCATGAAATCTTCACGAGAGCTTAATCAAACCTTCATGATCCATTGGGTTTGCCGTGGTAATATTCAGATATAAGATTTTTAGATTTAGTTTAAGTTTAAATATAAACAAAACGATCAGCAAGGAGGGTTTATATGTACGATGTCATCATTATCGGAGGAGGGCCGGCAGGCGCAACGGCGGCTTTGTACACGGCAAGAGGTCATTTATCCACTCTGGTGCTGGACAAAGCCCCGAATACCGGAGCCTTGGCGCTGACTCATAAGATCGCGAACTATCCCGGCGTTGCCGAGGAGCTTAGCGGGAAGGAGCTGCTGGATCGCATTCGCGGCCAAGCCCGAAGTTTCGGGGCGGAGTTCAAGCAGACGACGATTACCGCCGTGGATCTGGAAGGGGAGTCGAAGCTTGTGTTTACGGCCGACGGCATGTTCGAGGCCAAAGCCGTAATCGTCGCTACCGGCTCCAAAGGACGCAATCGGATGCTTCCGGGGGAGGAGAAGCTGCTTGGCCGCGGGGTAAGCACCTGCGCCACCTGCGACGGCGCCTTCTTCGAAGGCAAGGAAATCGCCGTGATCGGCGATTCCGAGGAAGCGCTGGATGAGGTGCTGGCCTTGAACAAGCTGGTCTCGAAAATTCATTTTGTCGTGCCCCGCAATGAGCTGCAGGGAGCGGAGGCACTTCCGCCGCTGGATAAGACCGAGCTGTATTTTCGGACAAGGCCTTTGGAGATCGTCGGCGAGCACCATGTGGAGGGACTGCGGGTGAAAGCCCCGAACGGCGAAGAGCAGCAGCTTCAGGTGGATGGAGTCTTCGTCTTCTTATCGGGCAGCAAGCCCGGCACCGACTTTTTGCAGGATCAGGTTCCACTCGACGAGAACGGCTTTATGATCCTGGATGAATCCATGCAGTCGCCCGTTCCCGGAGTATTCGGAGCCGGAGAGGTTCGCCGTTCGCCGGTGAAGCAGGCGGTCGTCGCCGCAGCTGACGGCGCTATTGCCGCCATGGCGGTGGACAAATTCATTCATCGCAGAGCACAGCTGATTCCACAGTACAAATAAAATCATTTCTACAATCCAAGGAGGAACTGCCCATGTCTACAACAACTACACCAGTCATTGTTTATTCCAGCACAACCTGCACCTACTGCAGCCAGCTGAAAAAATATTTAACGGAGCAGCAAATTGCATTTGAAGAGCGCAACATTGATGTGAATGAAGCTTACCGCGATGAGCTGGAAGCCATGGGGATGAGCTCAATTCCCGTCACGGTGATCGGAGAGACGAGAATTCTCGGCCTTAATCCGACCCGTATCAAAAAAGCACTGGCGCAGCAATGACACCATCGTCAAGCAGATATTTGACCATTAGTTAATTAAATAAAAACCACTAGGAGGACATTCATTATGACAACAACAACTACTAATGCAGAACAAACGGTAAAAATCGGACTGAAAGCACCATCGTTTCATCTTCCTTCCACCATCAATCTGGAGACGTTAGAAGAGCACGTATCCCTGGAACAATACCGCGGCCGCTGGGTTATGGTCTTCTTCTGGCCGTTCGACTTCACTTATGTGTGCCCGACGGAGATTATTGCCTTCAGCGACCATTATGACAAGTTTCAGGAGCTGGATTGCGAGGTCATAGGGATTTCCGTAGACAGCATCTATACCCACCGTGCTTGGATCAACACGCCGCGTGATCAACAGGGGATCGGACCGATCAGCTATCCGATAGCCTCGGATTTCAAGAAGGAGACCGCGAAGGCTTATGGCGTTCTAGATGACGCAACAGGCGCTGCTCATCGGGGACTGTTCATTATCGACCCGGATGGAATCCTGCGCTACCAGGTGGTAACTGATATGAACGTCGGCAGAAGCGTAGAGGAAACGCTGCGGATTCTTGAAGCGCTGCAATCCGGCGGCATGTGCCCGGCCAACTGGAAAAAAGGGGATAAAACACTCGGTTAATAGTGACAAAAAGGATGACTCGCGATCAGCGGGTCATCTTTTTTTACAAATTCGGGGTTCCCTGCATAATAGAAAGTGTGTCATAGTTCACGATAAGTTTCGTTGACTAGTCTTAGGCAATCATGTATTTTTATGGAAGAACCCGAATCGTATAAATTTGACAGGGGATGGCATCCTGTTTATTATGAAAATGAGAATCGTTTTCACTAATAGACCTATGCGGAAGATGTGTGTGGTTACCATTAGGAGGGAGCTTCAGAGGTTGTGGATACGGCGTATTATGAAAATCAGTTTTTTGTGGTCTTGGAAGATCAGCCTGGTACGCTGTTCGGCGCATCGCTTTCTTGCCTGAGCAGAAGACAGGGAGCGAGCGCATTCATCCAAACCTATGCTCCGCTGCTCAAGGCGCTGGAGCCCGATGTGGCGGCTGCCTATTTTGCCAGCTGGTTCGGCGGGGTATGTGCGGCTTTCCAATATTCCCTATGGCATGATTCCTTTATCCCCGATTTTTCATTGGACAATATGGAAGTACAGATTTACGACAACGGCCGCAGGATCGCATTGGCTTTCCGGATGAAGGAGTGGCGGGGGGAACCGCTCACGTGGCCGAACCGGAACGATCGGTCGAAAGAGGCGATGATCCAGTTTTATGGCCAGCAGGTCAAGCCTTTGCTAGAAAGCCTTGCCGGGACCGTTTCCATCTCTGCCGGTATTCTATGGGCGACTATGATCACCCGAATGCACTATGCGATGGACCGCTGGTACAAGGAAGCCCATTCCGAAGAATCGCTCGTCCGGTTAAAGCAGGACATGGACACGCTTCTGCACGGACTTGATCCGGCACTATTCGGACGCTCCCGCAGCCCGTTCGATATCCGGTTCCGGATGATGGAGAATCCGAGAGTTCCCGGGGAACAAATGCGCATCAAGCCGGTATGCTGCCTGGCCTACAAGACGGATACGGATCATGGCTATTGCTATACCTGCCCTCGTCTAACGGAGGCGGAGCGTGAGGAAAAGGTACGGCGGATTAAAATGGAAGCAGGTCATGGATAAGCGAGTGGAGCTCATTCTCATAAGAGGATGGGCTTTTTTTACGGTTTAGAGGTTATAAGTTTTTCTAGACTAGATTCCCCACAAACTATCTGAATCCTTGCGTGGGGATTTTGTCTGGGGAATCGGAATCCGCCTACTGAAGGCGGAAGGCTTATCTTCTCCGGTCAGGTACAAGGGCTGCGGACGGATGACCAGCTGCCAGTTAATAAATGAGCGCTTCTATTGTAGAATTGCATCATATGTAAGCGTGTTCATTTATGTTAAGATCAATTTCGAAAAGACAACTGCTACAACTACCCGGGAAATGATAATGACTTCAATTGGTCAATGCAGCAGGGGAAGACCTGTTATACCCAAAGCATGGAAACGATAAGGGAGGCCAATTCATGAACAAGAAACTGTGGAGCTCAGCAATGTTGGTTTTGACATGCTCTATCGCTTTAGCGGGATGCTCGCAAAGGCAAGGGGGAACGGCCGCGGAGAAGACGGCGGCGCCTGCGCCGACGGCGGATACGGGCAAGAGCAGTTCTCCTGCCGGAAGCGGAGACAAGACAAGAATCACCGTCTATTCGACCGTCAACGACAAGCCGATTCAAGAGGTTTACAAGCAGATCGCAAGCGATTTTGCCAGGGAGAACGGAAAGGTCGATGTCGATTTGCAGTTCCCCGGCACGGAGTACGAAAACATTTTGAAGGTCAAAATGGCCGCGAACGATTTGCCCGATGTATTCGATACTCACGGCTGGGCCATTATCCGGTACGGCAAATATTTGGCCGATTTGAAGGACCAGCCTTGGGCGTCCCAGCTGACGAATACCATCAAGGATGTCGTGACGGACAAAAGCGGCAAGGTTCACGCGCTGGTGCTGAGTGAAGCCAAGGACGGCTTGACGTATAATGCGGATCTCCTGAAAAAATACAACATCGAACCGCCCAAAACGTTCGACGAGCTGATGGCAGCGGCTGAAAAGTTGAAAACCGAGAGCAAAGGCGAGGTGACGCCCTTCTATTTCTCGGGAATCGACGATTGGATGATCGGGCAGTATTTCGATTATTTCGCCACTTCCTTGTTGATTAGCCCTAAGGATAACGAAGCGCAGAACCTGCTCGACAAAAAGTTCGACTGGAACAAGTGGAAGCCGCTCCCGGACAAATTCCTGGAAATGCAGAAAAAAGGCTACATCAACAAAGATGTGCTGACGGCCAAATACAGCGACCTTCCCCAGCAGTTTTCTCAAGGTAAGGTAGCCTTCACCCTACAAGGGCCATCCTTCGCCGATGAGGTTCATAAGATTAAAGCCGACCTGAAAATAGGCTTTATGCCCGTTCCCTCGATGGTACCGGGAGACGCGCCGAACTTCTCGGGCGGCGAGCGCTATACGATGGGAGCGTGGAAGGACGGCAAGCATCTGGACGATGCGAAGAAGCTGATCGCTTATTTCGCGAAGCCGGAGAATATGACCAAGATCGCCAACGCGACGAAGCTTCCTCCCGGACTGAAAGGGGTCGAAGCGAAGCATGAGTTTACCGAGTATTACAACAAATACGCCGATATTAGGGTGTTCCCTTACTTTGACCGCGTCTATTTGCCTAACGGCATGTGGGATGTGATGTGCAAGACGGGAACGGCGCTGCTCGCCGGTAACGTGGATGCGAAGCAGTACAGCGATAAAATGAAGCAGGAAGTCGAGCGGCTTAGTAATAAATAAGCTTTCGGAGGCTGAAAAACGTATACAATAAGAATTTCCTGATAACAACAGCGGCTGGAGGGGGATACCTTACCGGATGCCCTGCTATCCTTTTGAAATACTTTGTTCTCATCAATCCCGGAGGGGCATCAAGCCTCTCCGATGCTATCACGGAAGGGTGGAAGCCGATATGGCCCCTGCGCCTATAGAGACAAGCCATCACACGAAGCCGCATCCCCGGCGCGAAGGCCGGCGGCAATGGTTTCATTCGCCGGCATGGCTGAACCTGCTGTACGCTCCGGCGCTGCTCTTGTTTTGTTTGTTCA
Source organism: Paenibacillus vulneris (assembly GCF_039543185.1). Classification (NCBI taxonomy): domain Bacteria; kingdom Bacillati; phylum Bacillota; class Bacilli; order Caryophanales; family Paenibacillaceae; genus Paenibacillus; species Paenibacillus vulneris. The sequence continues at coordinate 33,154 of NZ_BAABJG010000012.1, forward strand.
TTTTTTACCCGTTTCTGAAAGGCATCTCGATCTCCATGACCAATTGGAACGGGTACTCCCAGGAATATAAGTGGATCGGCCTGAGCAACTACAAGCGGATGCTGACCGACCCCGATATGAGCAACGTCATTAAGAACACCCTCATCTACGGCCTGGGGAGCGCCTTGTTTCAGAACATCATCGGTCTGGCTTATGCGCTCTTCCTGAACCGGAATATCCGCATAAGAGGGCTGACCCGCACCATCATTTATTTGCCCGCCATCATCAGCCCGCTCATTATGGGCTACATCTGGTACTTTTTCTTTCAATATAACGGCGGCGCGATCAACGATATTTTATTGCTGTTTCAAGATAAGCCCGTCAATTTGCTGGGCAGTCCCAAAATCAATGTATGGATCATTACGTTCGTCAATACTTACCAGTACTTGGGAATTGCGATGATTATTTTTTTGGCCGGACTGCAGATTATCCCCAAGGATTACTATGAAGCCGCTACAATCGACGGGGCAGGCTCCTTCGCCAAATTTGCACATGTAACCTGGCCTCTGTTGGCCCCTTCTTTTACGGTCAGCGTCGTGCTGAACGTCATCGGGGGACTGAAGCTGTTTGACGTGGTTACCGCCATGACGAACAGCGGCCCCGGCTACGCCTCCGCTTCACTGTCGACCTTGATGTACCAGCTGTATTTTGGCCGGGAGGATGCGGGGTATGCAGCTGCAATCGGCAATCTGATGTTTGTGATGATTTCCATCGTGAGCATCACGGTGCTGTACTATTTGCGAAAGAGAGAGGTGAGCGCGTGAACAGAGCATCGGTACGTTGGGGGGCGGAAATCGTCTCGGGAGTCCTCTGTCTGATTCACATTCTCCCTTTTTATATTCTGATCACAACTTCGTTTAAGGCCATCGATGACCCCAGCTCCAAATGGATCATGCCGGGCTATTTGTATCTCGACAATTTTTTGAATGCCTGGCATGAAGCCAACCTGGCCCGGGCATTTATGAACAATGTGACGGTAACGGCTTTTGCGTTGGCAGGCATTGTCATACTGGGCTCCATCGCTTCCTATCCGTTGGCACGATACCAGACGGGCTGGAACAAATTCATGTACGCCGTCTTTATTTCGGCGCTGATCGTGCCTCCGCTGACGATTCTCGTTCCGCTCTATAAGCTGATGGTCGATATCGGGGGAATGAACCGGTTTTGGGGCATCATTATGCTGCACATTACGTTCAGTCTTCCGATCACGATTTTTTTGTACACCGGGTTTATCGGCACCATTCCCAAGGAGCTGGATGAAGCCGCCATGATTGATGGCGCGGGGAGACTCGGGCTCTTTTACCGGGTGCTGCTGCCCCTCCTGAAGCCGGTGACGGCCACCGTCCTGATCTTGACCGGGGTTACGATTTGGAGCGACTACCAATTCTCCGTCTTTTTCCTGCAGCAGCCGGTGACCCGAACGATTACGGTGGCGCTGTCGAGCTTTTTCGGACAGTATAACAATAACATCGGCTGGGTAGCGGCAGGCTCGTTCATGGCGGCGGTACCGATTACCGTGCTCTATTTGTTCCTGCAAAAATATTTTATACACGGTCTGTCCTCCGGTGCGGTCAAGGGATGAATGGCTTCAACGCCATCTCTAGACATGACGAAATGACGAAAGCGCTCTCTTCCCTCCCGGTATCGTGGTGGTATAAAATGGAACTAAACAATATACCATGGTCGGGATGTGGCCGCTCGTGAATTTGGCGTATTCGATCCGTTCCAAGCTATCCTTGCTGTTTCTGTTAACGCTTGTAATCCCTTTGGCGCTGATTGTGATCAGCGTGCCCGCTTACTACGAGAAGCTGATCGGAGAGCAGACGGCTACACTGACCGAAGGGACTTTAACGGCGCTCACGAACAATATTATGACGTATGTTGATGATCTGGAGCGCATGACGATTACGCCTTATCTGAACAATGACGTAATGGTCGCCTTGAAGCTCAAGGCAAGCCACCAGTATGCCATGGCAAGCGATTATGCCAAGATGGAAGCGGAAAAATCCTTGAACCTGATGCTTCCGAAGTTTTTGCGCAATGCGCGTAAAGATATTTTGGCGACTACGCTGATTCCGTATGACGGCTCGGTGTATGTGTCCTCCGCCTTCGGCATGAATGAACCGGTTCCCGGCTATCCGTTCCAGGAGCAGGATTGGTACCAGGAAGCGGTGCGTAAGGACGGGGCCGTTGCTTTTATCAGCGTCCATCTGCAGGATTATCTGAATACGTCCGATGTGAAGCAAGTGTTCTCGGTGGCCCGGCTTATTAAAGACCCCGATTCAGGCAAGCCGTTAGCCGTTATGATGGCCGATGCCGACACGGTCGTGCTAGAAAGCATCATTAAAGATGTGCCGTTCAGCAATAAGGCGATCGTAGTGATCCTCGATAACAACCGGAAGCTGCTGTACGCCAACTACTATGTTTCCCAAGCAATGCTTAGTCAGCTGGCCCAGGGTCAGCATGAAATCAGGGGGGACGATGACAGCTATAAGGTCGTCAGCAAAACGGTCGCAAGCTCCAATTGGAGCATCGCCGTGCTGTTCCCGGATTCCGTCGTTAAAGCGCAGCTCAGCTGGATTTACTGGGTTGGACTGATGCTGGCGCTAGGCGGCCTGGTCATTACGCTGCTGCTGTATTTTACCGTATCGCACTGGATTGTGACCCCGTTCAAAAAAATGGTCGTCGTTATGAAAAGGGTCCAGAGAGGCGACTTGCAGACAAGGCTTGCGGTTAGAGGCAAGGACGAGATCGCCCAGCTCGGGATGAGCCTCAACACGATGATTGCCCAGCTGAAGGAGCTGATCGACCGTGAATATCATGCGGCTCTAGGCAGAAGAGAAGCGGAATACCGGGCGCTGCAGTCACAGATTCAGCCCCATTTTCTATACAATACGCTCAGCGGCTTCATCGGTCTGAACCGGAAGGGGGAGCGTCAGCTGCTGGAAAAAGCGATCCTGTCCTTAAGCAGCATGCTTAGATATATTCTGGAACGCAACGATTGGGTGAAGCTGGAGGAGGAGCTGGAGTTTCTCCGTAAATATGGCGAGCTGCAGCAGATGAGGTTTCAGGACAGACTACATTTTCGAATTGAAATGCAGGAGGAGCTCGGTTCCTTCCGCATTCCCAAGCTGCTTTTGCAGCCTATTGTGGAGAATGCCGTGATTCACGGCATCGAGCCTCTGGATCGGCCGTGCACTCTTGCCGTTACAGCACATACGCGATTCATCGGCGAGGATAACGAGCAGGAATGGCTCGAGATCATCATTCAGGATGACGGGGCAGGGTTCGACCCTTCAAGCGGGCCGGAAAGCGTCGGGTTATCGAATGTAAAGGAACGCTTGAGACTCTCCTTTGAACAGGCGGTGTTTCAGTTGAACAGCGCAGTTGGACGTGGAACGCAGGTTAGATTTCAGATTCCGTTGAAAGGCGGGGACAGAGGATGAATATCGTAATCGCCGACGATGAGGCCCTGGTTCGGTCCAGCCTGACCAGCATGCTCGAAGAGATGGAAGGCTCATGGAACGTGCTCGGCGAGGCCGCGAATGGGGAGGAGCTGCTGGACCTGGTTGGGCGCTGCCTGCCGGATATCGCTATTGTGGATATCAAGATGCCGAGACTGAGCGGCCTCGAAGCGATCCAGCAGGGGAGGCTGTTGTCCCCGTTGACCCAGTGGATCATAGTAAGCGGGTACTCGGAATTTTCCTTTGCCCAGCAGGCGCTGAAGCTGGGGGCATCGGAATATTTGCTCAAGCCGGTCGATCCGGAGGAGCTGCAAAGAACGCTTCATCGGGTTTATGCGAGCAATCAGCAGTATATTGCGTTGTTGAATCAGCAGTTCGAGAATACGCTGTTCAATCTATTTCATGGTCTTACCTCGATTACGGCGGAGCCGGAGGATAGCTTGTTCCATCGCGGCAGCTTCCATGGAACCTTCGTCTGCCTGGATTCCCCCTTGCCGGCGAATCAACAGATTGCCCTGCAGCATGAGCTTTGCCGCGCTGCACGAAGCCTTATGAACACTTCTCTTGGCTGCGGCATGAATATCGGTATCTTTGCGCTGCCTGGCGGCGAAATGGCGTCGGTAAGCACATGGGAGCCTGATAAGGGACTTGAAGCAAGGCAGAGGATAGCGGGTTATCAGGAAGCACTGGAACGGAAGCTGAATACCTTGAGCGGGAATGCGGCATCCGTTACGCTGATGCAAACCTCGGAATGCCGAAGCTTTCAGGAGCTTGTCGACCAGATGGGACGGCTGCAGCGATGGGCGGAGCTGCGCCCTGTTCTCGGACTGAACCGCACATGGATGACGGAGGAGCTCGAGCCGCATGCGGAGCAGGAAGGGAAGCTTAAGCTCGGCAGGCTGATGATCATGGCAAGCCAGCAGTTCAAAAACAAGCTGTATGTCCAGTTTCAGCAAACGATCGGTGAATTGAGGCAGCTATGGGGCCGTACGGGCCTGTCCCGTGACCATCAGGTTGAGCAGGCCCTATTGACCTACATGGGCTGTGTCTTTCCTCGGGACAGTGAAGCAGCGCCTGTTCGCACGGTTGAGGAGGGGTTCCGGTACCTTCAGGCGCTAGGCGACCGTCAGCTGCTGGGACCGCAAAGCATGGAGCAGCCGATCGATTGGGTAGAGCGGGTCATTGCCTACATCGAGAGCAGCTACATGAAGGATATCGGGATCAGTCAAATCGCGGCCGATTTGAACGTGACGCCTAACTATCTAAGCACGCTGTTTCATAAAAAAACCGGATCGACCTTTATGAAATATGTCACCCGGCTGCGGATACTCAAGGCCAAGGAGCTGCTCGCGGATAGCGGCCTGCAGGTACAGCAGGTTGCCGAAAGCGTCGGGTATTACAGCACAAGGCATTTCACCAAGCTTTTTACGGAAATGGTCGGCATGTATCCTTCGGACTATCGAAGATCCAGACAGACTTCCCTATAACCTTTATGAATCGGCGCGGCTTCTTCCCGGTCATCGTCTACCGGCGGAGAAGTCTTTTTTTGTATGGGGGCGCCCGGCTATGTACACCAAACGAATCGGATCTCCTGCTTCATACCGCATATGCGCTGAGCATTGTATGCTGCTCCTGATGAATGAGCTTTATCAGAGAGCGGTCTCTCTGAAACGAACCTGCAGGCTCTGCTATCAGGGACGAAGCCGATAGTAACAGGCTCTGGGCAGCGATTCCAGCTTCCCCAAGGCTTCTTGGGCCGCAGGGTTTATGCTGCTTAACGGAAGGCCGCCGACTAACGGCTGCTTGAGGTATAGCTTGCGGATACCGACTTTCCTTGCCCCCGGATCCGTCTCGCCGCAGCTTTCTATTTTGTGAGGCTCCCTGAGCAGAACGCGCAGTGTGCCGTTCAATTCCGGACAAGCATCTGTGGCGGATTGCAGCAGTGACAGCAGCTCAGCGTCAGTCATTCGCGCAATAGCCAGCTGCATGCCTGGCCGTTCATAGCAGAACAAATGAACAGCACGGGACAGCAAATCATCCATCGCCAAAAACGGCGGATGCAAAAACATGAGGTTATCGTTGACTACAGCGTTCAGCAGGTGGAGGGCCGTTTCTTCATCGGTATCCATATAAATGCCGTGAAAGCGGATGCGGTGTACGATTTCCGACGGAGGGAGCTTATACCGGCCAGCCATATAGGTATCCCGCAAAAAGCTGTCGAGATGGTCAATACCCAGCCAATCGGACCGATGCGTCAATGGGGAGTCGGAGTTCAGCAGCTCGATGATCCGCTGCGGCGATAAGCCGTGGCGGGTTAAAATCTCGGAAACCGGCGGCTCCGCTATGGCCTCCTCCGTCATTTGATGATGGCTTATCCCAAGTGCCTGCTCTATCGTGTGGGAAAAAGGAAGATGTCCGATGTCATGCAGGATGGCTGCGGCATGCCATTCACGCTGGCCGGGGAAAAAATGACGCAGGAGCGCCCAGACACCGACCGTATGCTCGAAGCGGGAATGGGTGACAGGACTGAATAAAGCACCTGCGCCATAATGATGCAGATGCTTTAATCTTCTTACAGCCGGGCATTGAAACAGCTCTCTTTCGAAAGGCTCCGGGTGGACCGTCAGCTGATAGAGCGGCTCCCATACGGAATCAAGCCCGAAGGCTTGTTGAATAGGGACATAAGTCAAGGTCATTTGCACCTCCGTTTCCAATTTATGGAGAAAGGATTTCATTATAATGGGTTCCGCAAGGTTTGTAAATGACCTTTCCCTATGGAAGAGGACGCCGATTGGCCGCTTCCGCTGCCGCCGGCTCGCTCGAGGTGAGGGCGGTCACGCTAATTTTGTAGGCGGTTGCGGTCTGGGAGGAGCCGACACTCACACGGCTTTTATCGACATAAGTACCTGTGACCGTAACCGGCCCCGGCTTGAATTTCATGCTGCCGGTCAAGAGCACATAATCGTTATTCAGCTGAACGACGGCGGTGTCTCCGTCCACAGACACTATAGTGCACGGAAAGCGAACAAGAGAGCCGATCTTTTGCTTCGGAAGCTCGCTCAGCGCAATATCCGCCGCCTCCGTTTTCATTTTGGATACGGTGTACTGGCCGTCCTTGTATTCGTAGTACGTCTTTTGTCCGGCAGGCTCTCCGGCTACATGATCCGCTGTCAGTATGCCGGGCCGTTCCTGAACGAGCCCGTCGGCTTCAATGTCCAGCAGCTTGCGCAGGTCCGCCGACTGGGCTTCATAGACTATATATCTGGCTTTGCGCTGCTTGCTCTCCGCCTCGATCAGAAGAACGGGAAGCCCGCGCATCGTAAATTGATCTGTCAGCGTGATCGATTTGATATTCTGCTTCCCGTCAATGGAAGCCGCCGCTTGATTGATGCTTTGATCCGGCATCAGCCGCACCAGCACGACGGATTGATTGTCCGCAACGGCTGCCGCAGCGAGCTGCGAGCCCCATAGACCCTTGGCGCTCGCGATATTCGTGAGCTTGACATTGGCATCCAGCGCTTTGCGAAGCAGCTGCGAAGGATCGGCCTGGAGCCAGCGAAGCTCCGCATCGCGAATCTCTTTGCTGGTGTCTTTATAGCTGTTCAGCACCGTATAAAGCTCAATCGCTTCGGCGAATTTTTTGGCGGATACGAGCTGCTCGGCCCGATTGAATTGGCCCTTCATGGCATTTTGGACATAGGTGCTGAGCTTGGTTCGGGAATCAGCCAGCTCCTTGACGCTAAGCACCTTTTGCGAATTATCGATAAAGGCTTTCAAGTCGGTTTTCTTCAGCATCGCCGCAAGTGAGTTCTGTATATTCGTCTCTATCAATGGCCCAAGCCATTCCGCTTGAATGCTATTGGATGTGTAAAATTTGCGGATTCGCACCGCTTCATCCACGGCTTCGCCGAACGATTTTTTCTGAAAAACCGACTCCATGCGGGCCTGATCGTAGGCTTTCAGCCGTGACGTAAGCTCCTGCTTTTTCGTTTTTTCATCCTTGAAATAGGCGGCCGGGATTTGCACCAAGTAAGCAATCGTATTTTCGTTATCGAAAGCCTTTTTGGAAACAGCGGTTTGCAGGCTTTTTAACAAGCCTTCCTTTACGCCGGCAAAAGCCTCCGTTAGCTGCTTCTCCACTTGGTAAGCGGCTTCGGCATCGGCAAACCGTTGTTGCGCCGTTTCGTCCCGGGACGAATAATCCGCTTTAATGCTCTGATAGGAATCGTATGCCTTGACCAGCGTCGGCACATCGTTAAGCGGAACGGCCGATTGGATGTCCGATACGATCGACATCAGTCCCCGTTTGAGCTCGGTTGCCGGGCGCAGCGCTTCCAGCGCCGCATCGATCTCCCGGTTTTTATAATTGATCATCGTGTTGGAACGGGCCTTCTGGTACAGCGCCTCTGCTTCAAGATCATGGCCTGCGGCTTGCTCCTTCTCCGCTTGGGCATACAGGTCCACCTTCACCCAGCTGGCATAGCTCTTGAAGCCGGCCAGGCAGACCATAAGCGCAAGCAGAAGAGAGGAGGCGTACAGGTATCGGCTGGAACGGTGATACATCGAATTCGACATCGCCTGCTACCCTCCTAAACCTTGGGCTTGAAACTCGGGATCCGAGCCGTATTTCTGCTGGACGATGTCCCTTGTTCTGGCATACAGCTCCGGCGCTTCGTTCTGGCTGTCCTGAAGCAGGCGCGAAAGCCGGAGAAGCCGGTCACGCGGCAGCTCGTCGATAAAGGCAGTGACCAGCTCCTGATACTGCAGCACATAAGCCTTCACGCGGAGAGCGGCGCTGGCGGCCAGCGCTAGCGTCTCCCTGCCTTCAGGAAGCGCCTCGATCAGGACGCGATATTTCCACACGTAGCTGAGAGTGTCGCTCTTGATCAGCTGCGGGTTCACCTTGCTGACCTCGTGCAGGTAACGAACAAACTCCTTGTCAAAATCGTCGGGAATCAGCTCCGACAGCTCCAGCTCCATATCTCTTCGCAAAATAAAATGGTTCAGGCACATCAGCTTGAGCACCTTCACCTGATTGCCCTGGATCAAATAGCCGATTTCCCTCAGCTTTTCATAGGCAAGCTTATATTCTCCCGCCTTCAGATCCTGTCCCGCGTCCTCTACATCAAGCAGCAGCCCGTCTCGGATAGAGCGGTGCTCCTCCGCCAGCAGCTGGTGAAGCAGCCGTTTCTCGATAGACGGGGCGTACTTGCGGTTCAGCAGCAAATAGCCTGCGGCCAGAACAAAGCCTCCGGCGATAGAAAGAATCATCTGAGGGCCGCTCTCGGACAGGAAAAAAGCGGCCAGGCAGATGGAGAAGACGATCATGGAGTCTCTCCAGGCTCCGCGGCGGCGCACCGTGACCACGAGCTCCTGCAGCGATTGAAATTTTCCTTCCGCACCGCATTTCAAGCAACGGTCATGCCAAAGCACGGAATAAGAACCGCAACCTTTGCAATGTTTCAAACGTTCAAATGCATGGCGGGTTACGACGGATTTGCGGAATTGTACGGGAATTTTGCTACTCATGTCGCTCACCGTTGTTGTTCAAGGCTTGAATAAACCCGGCGTCGACAGCATCTGACGATACTCCCCGCTGCTTGGATGTATGAAAGTAGACCCAACGGATGGCAATAAAAACGGCGGCAAAAGCAATTCCAATAAATGTCGGCATGGTTTTCTCCTGATATCAGATTCTCTTAGTGGAATTTTACATACCAAAAAGTTAATATGTTAGTAGACATAATATACAGCATAACTCCCACTTCGTTCCACCTTTGATTGTCTATTGACAGCGAAACGGCTCGAACAAAGGCGATCGGGCAGCGAAGGATGCGAGATTTGCACGGCTGCAACAGGAGCATAGAATGCTTCGTTATGTTAAGTAAACCATCTTGCTTTGGAGGAATCAACACCATGAATAAAACCAAATCCATCATCCGCTTGCTTTCCGCGACGCTGCTGTTGCTTCTTACCTTGTCGCAAGCGGCATGGGCTGCCGATACGAACAGCGATACGAAAATCGACGCCGTGCTATCGGTAGACGTCAGCACCTCGATGAACGAGAGCGACGTCAATAAAGTAAGCTATGAGGCGATGAAAATGTTCGTCGACATGGCATCGGTCCAAGGGGACAAAATCGGGGTGGTCGCTTATACCGATCAGGTGCTTAGGGAAAAGGCACTTCTGAAGATGAACAGCATGCAGGATAAACAAGACCTGAAGTCGTTCATCGACCAGCTGACGAGAGGACCTTATACGGATATTGCCGTTGGTGTCAGCGAAGCGGTCAAAGTGCTGGAATCGGGCTCCGAGCCGGGGCATGTTCCGCTTATCGTGCTGCTGACCGACGGGAACAACTCCCTCAATACGGGCAAGTCGCAGGATCAATCCGATAAAGTGCTGAACGACGCGGTGAAGAAGGCCAAGGACAAGGGCATTCCGATCTATACGATCGGCCTTAATGCCGACGGGCAATTGAACAAGGACGCGCTGGAGCGCATCTCCAAGGAGACGAACGGCAAGCTGTTCGTGACGAGCACGGCGGACGATCTCCCGCAAATCCTGAGCGAGATCTATGCCAGCCATTTGAAGCTCAAGGTCGTTCCGTTGACGGGCTTTACGGCGAACGGGCAGTTCCAGGACGTAGCGGTCAAAATCCCGAATTCCAGCGTTCAGGAAGCGAATATTTCGATCATGTCCAGCAAGCCTGTGGAGGTCAAGCTGTTTAATCCTTCGGGTCAGGAGCAGGCCGTGCCTTCCGATAAGATCGTCTATTCCACCTCTAATGCTTACTCGCTGATCAAAATTTTGAATCCGGTCCAGGGAGATTGGAAGCTGCAAATCAAAGGCGTTCCAAAAGAAAAAATCAATATCAATTTAATTTATAACTACGATTTGCAGGTGTCGATGGAACTTTCGTCGTCTATATCTTATGGGCCTGGTGTAACTGTGCCTGTCAAAGCGTATTTGCAGTCCAACGGACAGAACATTACGGACACCGATTTGTACAAAAATGCGAAGTCGACGCTGATCGTGACCGATCTTGATACGCAAAAAACGCAGGAGATTCCGCTGACTACGTCGGACAAAGGCATCGAGGGCTCCATGAAAATCGCGGATGCGCATGATTACGAGCTGAAGGTAAAGGTAGAGAATGCCAACTTCGTGCGGGAATCCCAGCCTGCCAAGGTATCGGCCAAGTCGGGGGCCAAGGCTGCAACGGACAACGGTGCGGCTGCGGAAGCCTCCAAGACGAACTGGGCGGTTACCGGCGGTTGGATTGCCGGAGTGCTCGTGCTGTTAGCCGCCGCATGGTTTGCCTTCTCCGCCTGGAAGAAAGCGAACAAGGGCTTCGTCGGGCAGATTGTCCTTGAAATCAAGGATGAAGATACCGGGGAGCGGACGAATCCGCAGTATAAGAAGCTGAATGCGTTCAAGGGCAAATGCCAGCTCCACCAGCTGCTGCAGCTGGCTCCTGAGTTTGCGGAGACCAGGGAAATCGTATTGAAGCCTGGAGCCGGCGATAACGTCGTGCTGTACAACGAGTCGGGCTGTACGATTGAAAAGGGCGGCCGGGTATTCGACGCATCGAAAGGAAAAGAGCTTAAAAATAACGATCGAGTCAAAATAACGCTACAAAATGTCAATAAATCGATTACTCTTGAGTATTTAAAATAGTTCCGTATACGGGAGGACATACCATGAAAGCAGTAGTCAGAGAGCATATACAACAGCTGGATGTATCGCTTGGCGGAGGGATTATCAGCGATAAAATCCGCGTAGATACGATAGACAATCCGATGCTGATCATCGGTCTTGGCGGCACGGGAATCGATGCACTGCTCCGTTTGAAATACCAGATCAACCGCCGCTTCAAGCTGCCGGAGGACCCTTTTACGAAGAAGAAGAAGGAGAAGCCGAACAACGTCGAGTTTCTTGCGCTGGAGACGAACGAGCATGACCGCAACAAGAAATATAAGGGAATCGGGCTTGATCCGCTGACGGAATTCGTGCTGCTCTCCAACGCCGAAATCGGCAGCGTCCTGCAAAACCGCAGCGTACTGGAGGACTACATAAAGGAATGGCTGTCCCCCGAGCTGACCATTACTGACGGGATCAACGGAGCGTCGGGTGTCAGACAAGCCGGCCGTCTCCTGTTGTTTACCAAAATCGTTCAAGTCGTTCAAACGATCGAACGGAAGATCAAGACGCTGTCGGTCGGCACGAACAAGAAGCTGATGGTGTTCCTGCTGACTGGCTTATCGGGAGGCACGGGCAGCGGATGCTTCCTGGACATCGCCTATATCGTACGCGGTATTATTGAGCGGGATTTCGGCTCTGCCGGAGTCGATAAGGTGAACCTGCTCGGCTATCTGTTCACACCGGACGTGAATCTGGCGAACAAGAGCTTGACTGAGCATTCCCGCGAATATATCAAGAAGAACGGCTATGCGGCTCTGAAAGAGCTCGATTACTGGATGAACGTGGATGAGCGCAATGAGCGCTTCAAGCAGCAGTACGCCAGCATTTTGAACGTCAATTCGCCTATGCCTCCGTTCAATCTGGCGCATTTGATCTCCGCGACCAATCTCGAGGGCAAGCTGCTGGAAAATGCGTACGATTACTGTATGAATGTGACGGCGGAAAATATTACGAACTTTATGGCGAGCGAGGACAAAAGCTCCGGCGAAGAATTCGCGATCCACGATTATATCAGCAACATTCGCACGAACATCAACCAGATGCCGAAGGCTTATGCCGCAAACTATCAGTACAACATTTTGGGCGCATCCTCTGCGGTGCTGCCGATTGAAGAAATGACGACTTACTTGGCTTACAAAGTATTTCAGCGCATGGAGAAAATGTTCGAAGCGGGCCCATCCCAGGAAGACGTGGAGAAGCTGGCTCACAAGCTGGGCATCGACCCGGATTCGATTCATCGGGAATTCGGCCAAAGGGTGCCGGAGCCGATTCCTGGCTACCAGAACAGCGAGCGCCTCAGCTACCATAATGTGATCAAGCAGCAGACGGTCAACCTCGATACCGAGCTGGAGCAAAATTTCCTGTCCCGGGCGCGTGAGGAATACATCAAATGCCGTAAGCAGCTGCCGGGCGAGAAGAAGGAGCTGTTCACCGAGCAGGTGACCAAAATCTTCAGAAATCCGGAGCAGGGACCGTTTTACGTGTCGCGTATCATTTTGCAGGATAAAGGCTTCTGTCTGCTCAAGCTGATCTCCTCCTATATCGAATCGTTGAAGGAGAGCATCTATCGCATTCCGCGCGATATCGAATCCGCTGAAGAGAGCTCGGAGCAGAAGATGACCGAAGCGCGCAGCGCCTTCATTTCCAAGGACAAGAAGAAGGATGCGTATATCGAGGCTAAAATTCAGGAGTATTTGCTGCACGCCGACCGCGAGCGCATGGAACAAATGGTGGAATTTTACGAGGATCTGTACCATTTGATTAATCAGGAAAATTCCCGCATTTATCAGGTGTTCACGGAGCTGTTAAACGAGCTCAATAAAATTTTCGAGAAAAACGGCGATATCCTGACGAACGGACAAGAGGAGGTAGACCATAAAGGAAACCGGACGTACTACTGGAACGTGGTCAGCGTGCCGGACATCGCCAAGCTAATCAACCAGGTGACCGACGAGAAGAACGTAAATGACCTGATCCGCGACTTTACGAACGAGCTGCTGGTGAAGTCCAATCAATGGATCAAGGAGCAGGAAGTGGATGTCGTCAGCTCGATCTCGGAATTTTTGACGGACCATTTCGGGGATCTGATCACCAAGTCGATGGAAGAGTATTTGATCATCAAATACGGCAACGACGATTCCATCGAGAAGCTTGTGGAGCAGAAAATCTCAAGCCGCTTGTACGAGGAGGCGAAGCCGGTTTTCCATCTGAGCAACAGCTCGGGTCATTTCAACTTCCCTTCTTGGGGCTTCGTTTCGGTACCGGTTAAAGCGCCGAATATTTTCAAGGGCATCCGGAATTTCCAGGATCACGCCATTGCCAACTCTCGCTTCACGATCAAAGAGAGCGAAGTGAAGAACCGGATTTTCTGGCTGAACACCCAGAACGGGATTCCGCTGTTCCTGTATACGCCGCTTAAAGTGTATGAGACCAGCTACGAGAATACGATTCTGGAGCCGGAAGGCATCGGACGCCACCTTGTACAGACCGATAAGGTGAACTGGACTTACCTGCCGTCGCCAATCCCTGAGAAATCCTGGGGAGATACGTATGACAACAAGCGGGTAAAAAAATATAACACGGAAGTGCGCGAGCTGTTCGATGAGATGGTGGCTTACCGCTGCATCAGGGAAAAAGGTGAGGACAGCGGCACGATCAACCGGTACGAGTGCGTGTTCACGAAGCCATTTGATGTAGAGCGTCACCTGGAGTCATACCAGCTTCAGCTCAACTCGCAAAAGCCGAACTTGGGAGAGCTGCAGCGCTGCGTATCCGATTTGAAACGGATGCTGGAGCAGGGGCTTCCGGTTGAGAGCACCAAGGATATTTTCGGCAGCGTGAACGAGGAGCTGGCCAAGGACAATTTGATCCGTTCTCCGGAGCTGCTGAAGCGAGTGAAGGAAGAATGGCGCAAAATGAATTCGATCACCCTCAAAATCGAGGAGCTCGAAAAGCTGCTCGGCACTCATAAGGATGAGGAGAAATTGATGCAGCTGTTTATCGATGCGTCCTATACGCTTACCATTCGTAAAAAAGGCGCCTTGTACGTCTACGACCATGACGCAGAGGAAGATCCATGGGAGCCGTTCGTCAACCTGATGCAAAGCAACAAATTCGTAGAATACGAAATCTACTCCAAGATTCGCGGCCTGGATGAGAAGAAACGGAGCCTGCTGCAGCGCAAAGCAGCCAAACGGAGCCAGCAGCTGACGGCTTCGGCAGATATCAGCGAGCTGCTCGCAACGCTTCAGCAAATGGCTGAAGCCTATGCGGAGGCCAAGTCGGCCCTGGACTATGACCGCGTGGAATGGGAAAACGGTGAAGACATGTACCAGTTCTATAAGCTGGTATCCGGTAAAGTAAGCGATATGGTGAGAAGCCTGAAATAATGAGCTTTCGCCCGCTTTGTACAGAGCTGTGAAAGGAGGGAGCAGAGGACTATGCGCGACGCATTGCTAGCATTTGCAAATGAATATGACGCGGAGATGGACAGCCTGGGGAGCAACGACGATGAGCTGCGCAGCATCAACCATCCTCTCGTCTTCCTGTTTCTTGGCGACAAGACGGAGGAGGCGCTTCAGCAGATCCGCAAGCTGAACGGGAACCAGTGGAACAACAGTGACGGGGTTGTCTATCTGCATGTAGGGACGAAGCCGGTGGAGACGGATGATAATCTGTACTCCTGGATACTGCCTGCCCTGTCAGAAGACAAGAAGACGGTGCGCACGAATACGCACAGGCAGTTTTATCTGGAGGAAGCCAAGCTGCTGGAGCTGAATGTGCTGCTTCGCCGAATGAACAGCCGGATTGCCCAATTCGGCCGGATGTATTCCAGCCTGCAGCGTTTGAATATTGCTGTCATTACTCAGCTGGATGACCCTTGCAACGTGCTGCTGCCGGAGCTGACCGTGCTGGCGAGGACGATATTCGGGGAACAGTTCCGCTCCGTAATGACGGACCTTTATGGGTTATTGGAGGAGAAGCAGGTAGGGGAGACCTATGCTTTCTCCTCTTCGCTTGGGGTCAGCTTTTTACGGGAAGTGGACAGATACCAGGACAGAGCTTACAGCTTCCAGGGGATGCTCCAGGTGACGGGGGAAGGCATCCGCATGCCGGTTCAGCACGGTCCCGCCCCGCTGTTTGATATGGTATACCTGCTGAGCACGAAGGACGAGAGGGGCCTGTTCGCGGACAGCGGAATGCGGGGGAGCTGCGAGATCGTTTGCAGTCTCAATCTGCTGAAGAACCGGATGGCGCCGGAGCAGACGGACCCGCAGCATGGTATTTATAACCATCAGCAGTTCAGGCAAAATATGATGCCGCCGGATGGAGATAACCGGTTTTACGTTTCGGCGGGTCTATCCAAGGTGAAGCGGCCGAATCAGCCGATTGCTTTGACCGTTCTGTACCATTGGTACCGGGTTGTTTTGGAGCGGCAGCGGGAGCAGGGCCAGGTCGATCGCAAAGAACTGATTGAACTGTTGGAGCTGGACGATCAGCAGTCAGACCAGACGATCCGCACTCTGATGGAAGAACCGGCCAAGGCGGTAGAGGGGATGTACGGGCTGCTCTATCATTCCATTTCCCCGGGACAATGGAGATCGATGACCTACCGGGAAGCGGAGACCGCCTTGTTCGGCAGCAATGCCCGGGTCTTTTTTGACACGAATGTAGCCCGGCGGGTCGAAGCGGCGCTTCTTCAACGGGACTATGGGCGTCAATTGGAGCGGCGGTTTCAGGAGCGCGTTATCGAGAACCCGCGGTACGGGGTCCTTGGCGGCTATGCGTGGACTTCGGAGGCTGCGGAAGAGAACACGGTCATGCCCGAGCTCAGGAGGCAGCTGAAGGAAACGGACGCGCTGCTGGAGCAGTGCGCAATAGACCTGGAGCTCCGGTATGAGGAGCAGGTAGATCCGCATTCGGGCGAGCGGGTATCGCTGTGGAGCCGTCTCACCAATCAGGTTCCGTTGAAGCAGGTTGTGAAAACCGTGCTGGACGATATTTATGGAATGAAGCTGGATATGCTCTATTACCAGGCGAAACGAAAATTGTTGGAGCAATACATCCAGAAGCTGGAAGAGCTCCACGTTCGGATGAAGCAGTATGTTGAGCAGCTTCAACAGATAGAGAAGCAGCTTCGTGATGCAAGCCGCAGCAGTATTTCCTTTACGAGCGACTATTTGGGGCGCAATATTAACGAGTATTACGAGTATGTCGTGAACCAGGTTACCAAGGAGCTGGAGGAGCGCCGCGGACCTCATTTTTATTGGGAGGAACGTTGTCTCGGGAATGTTTCGAAGCTGCTGATGCAAGGAGAGGGGCAGCTGCTTCGGAAGCTGATGGAATCGGTGAGGCACCATGTATTCGTTCATCCGCTGTTCCATCAATCGTTTGAAGATGAGCTGCTGCAAAGAGCCAACGTGGTGACCAGCTACGATAACCGTGCCGTATTGTCCAAGGAAGAGCTGTTCCGTGATCTGTATGCGACCTTGGAGAGCGAGGCGGCTGTGCGGGCGGACGTCTATCGCTCCACGCATCGTCATCGGTATGAAGAAAAATATTTGTTCGGCGACTTTCAGAGCGAATTTATTCAATACGCGTTTGCCGTCGATCGCGGCAGCCGCACTTACAAGCTTGGCTGCATTCATGAGAAGAAAGCGAGCGGCATCGAGAAGCTGAATATGATGGGCGGCTTCCGGCTGGACGACTTCATGTACTACAGGAACGGCAAGCTCTATTACGATACCTATGTGGAGAACGGCTTCCAATTTCATAGAATGGAAGAAGCGGATGGAAAGCCGGAAGCATCGAGCTTATAGGTGGGATTCCTGACAAACACACAACAATGGATTCCGATAGACTTTAAGCCGTAGAAAGAGGGGGACAAGGTGAAACAGCGAAAATGGAACGCGCTGATGACATTGATGAGTCTCATTGGCGGGCTGCTGGGCTTTTTCATCGGGGAAATCATATTAAATCAATGGGAAGGCCGGATGCATGAGACGCTGCTGATAGGCCTGTACTTCGGACAGTTCGCCCTTATTGTCGGGCTGTTCTGTTTGATCGCTGAGATCATTTCGCCCCGTTTGAACGGGAATAACTGGCGCCTGCGCTATGCCGGGGACGGATGGAAGCTGCTTGTTCCGGGCACTCTGGTTATGCTGTTTGCCGCGGGGGCGTTGTTCCAGTTCCTTTACGGTTTTTCGATAGAGAAGAAGGATACGCCCAAGGACTATGTTCTGCTACTGGATATGTCCGAAAGCATGAAGGAAACGGACCCGAACAAGCAGAGCATTCAGGCCGCACAGTCGTTTATCCAACGGATGGACCGCAGCGAACGGGCTGCGCTGTTTACCTTCAATGAGGGGGCCAAGCTAAATTTTCCGCTGACCAAAGTAACGGATGCGGGAGTCAAGAATCAGCTGTCCTCCAAGCTGGCGGCGGTTGATGAGCCTTCCGGGCAGACGGATATCGGGAATGCGTTGAATACCGTCATGGATTATTTGCATAAAGAAGGCGATCCAAAGCGCAGAGTCGCGGTGATTCTGATCTCGGACGGATACAATCAAGTGAATTATTCCAAGGTATTGGCGCCTTACATAGAGGAGCGTATTCAGGTTCATACGGTCGGCATTCTTCCTAATGATGACAGAGGCAATGAGGTGCTTAGAAGGATTTCCAACGATACGGGAGGAACCTTCCAAAATGTGCAGCGGGCGGATCGTGTATCATTGGCTTTCAATCAAATCTATGATTCGGTTCAGCACCGGCACCTGCTTAACGAACGCGTCGGCGCATCATCGGCCGATACGTATTACGCCATACTGCGCGTAGTTTTGATCACGCTGCTGGGCACATTGCTGGGGCTTTCGCTAGGCATTGTCTTCGATAATCGCTATTTGGCCAAAAGCTTCATGATTGGAGGCACGGTGGCTGGACTGCTTGCAGGCTTGATCCTGGAAAATGGTCTGCCTGGAGCCGATTATCCTTCGATCTACCGGGCTCTGGCGGATGCAGTGCTTGCGCTGGTTCTTTCGCTGTCCACGATGATCGTAGCCGTCCGTCAAGACGAGGACCGAAGCAGCGGATTGCGCGGCGGACGCAGAGGACTAGCCGTGAAGGAACAGAGCCGTTTCGGCGACCGAAACGAGAGCAGAGTCGGCAAGCGATTTAGATAGGTGAAACGAATGAAGTTGAGGCTCTTAAAGATTCAGATGATGGATGATGGACAGAGGTGGGGTATCCCCTGGAGGAGCGATAGCGTCCGCCTTTGTTGTCAAGGAAATCACCGCTATAAAGGATATAAATAAAATTTCCTGACAACAACAGCGGCCGGAGGGGGATACCCCGCCGGAGTATCATGCACATCTGAATCTTTACGGATTTTTCCAATGGGCTGAGCTTACGAAGCAAGTTTTCTCCGAAAACTCTTAGCGAATGCTTACGAAGCAAGTTTAATCTTCCAGATTAAACTCAAAGTGAATGCTTACGAAGCAAGTTTTCTCCGAAAACTCTTAGGAGGATGATACATTTGCAATGGGACGAACCCGGCGATCCTTACCGAATTACGAAGGCCGCGTGCCAGCTGCAGGATGGAGATTGCCTGTTAACCTGGCAGTGGCCTAAGGATGTCGATTACGTATATATTTACAGCTTTCCCGACGGGGCCGAGGAAGCGCCGGAGGTTCTTACGCCGAAGCAGCTGAAGCTGTTCACCCGTGAGGAGTATAAGGCGAAAGCCGGGTACCGGGAACGGGTCGATTATATCGGTCTTCGGGGATACCGTATCTTTCCGTGCCTCCGGAGCGACGGCAGCCTAACGCTGCTCAGGCAAACGGACGATGCCAATGTCGCACGCATGAACGGGGGAAGAGCCAAAATTCGCTGCTCGGTCAAATACGGCAGCAAACTATTTAGCAAGTATAAAAGCGCGCGGATCGAGCTGTTTTGTGAAATTGCCGTTCCTCAGGAAGCGCTCTGCTATGTGAAAAAAGAAGGGGCCGTTCCGGCTCACAAAGATGACGGCATCGCATATCCTTTCATGGATGACTTTCCTGTGGGGCGCACGGCTCTGCCTCAGGTTGAAATCGGCAAGAACGATTATATCAAAGTCTTTTTCACAGATAGCAAGCGATACAGCGAGCAATATGCTTTGATGTACGAGTAAAAGGCTCTTGTATTTTGGTAACTTTGGATGAGAGATCGCGAGAAGCAATAGACTCTAAAAGCTTTAAATTCGAGCTTACGTCGTAGGCTCGAAACATCGAGAAACCTTTTACCAGAAAACTGTTGCAGGTATAGGTGGGGTGTCCCCTGGAGGAGCGGTAGCGTCCGCCGTTGTTGTCAGGAAATCCCCGCTGTAAAACATAAAATAAAATTTCCTGACAACAACAGCAGCCGGAGGGGGATACCCCACCGGGGACCGGAGCAAGTTTTCCAAACCCGTAGGTTTCTTGATTTTTTTACTCAGCCAGTTTTCTTCGAAAACTCTAAGCGAATGCTTACGTAGCCAGTTTTCTTCGAAAACTCTAAGCAAATGCTTACGTAGCCAGTTTTCTCCGAAAACTCTAAGCGAATGCTTACGATGTAAGTTTTCTTCGAAAACTCTAAGGAGGGATAACATGCTAGAAAACTTAAAAAATTGGTTTGGCAAAAAGGCGCCTGTCAAAGAAAAGCCGCCCTATTACAGTATCGTATGTCCTTACTGCTTCAGCAAATTCGACCCGGAGGAAGTCGTGTTCCGGGCTACTCATATAAAAGATCACGATGACGATTTTATGCTCCAGGAGGACCGCAGGCTGAACGATTGGCGGCGCAAATTCCATCTGTCCGAAGTCGACATGGAGGCGGTGATCGAGCCGCACACCATTCCCGAAGAGAACAAAACCTACTCGCAGAACGTGCTCATAGCTGTTACGGACCGCTACGGGGAGACGACCAAGCGCCGGCTTTGTCCGAGCTGCCATAACGAGCTGCCGATTTCAGCGGGGAAAGTGCCGAGCAACATTATCTCCATTGTCGGTGCTTCCCAGGTGGGCAAATCCGTCTACATGACGTCGCTGATCCACACCCTGCAGAACACGACCGCATCCAATTTTAACGCGGCCTGCATGCCGCTTAGTGCGGAAATCAGCCGCAAGTTTCGGCAAAATTACCATGAGCCGATTTTTGAACGCGGAAGCATGCTGCAGTCGACAAACCCGAACGAGCAGCAGGAGCCGTTTATCTTTCAATTCGTCTTCAAGGACCCTGAACAGGCGCCGTTGACACTCGTCTTTTTCGATGTGGCGGGTGAGGGCATGGTTGAGCGTGAGTACCTGGACATTTACGCGTCCCATATCAAAAATTCCTCCGGCATTCTATTCCTCGTCGACCCGCTGCAAATTCGCAGCATCCGCGACCGGATTCACATTAACCTGGGCACGGAGGAGGGCGAGTTTGCCAACCGTTACGATGAGCCGCGGGAAGTGGTTATCAGCCTGTTTGAAAATTTCATCGCACATCAGCAGAACAGCAAGACGGACATCCCGACGGCGATCGTCCTGACCAAAAGCGATATGCTGCAGTACTTGAAGGAGGAAGACAGCGAATACATCCAGCCTAACAGTAACGTGTTCCGCAATGTGGTTCATAAAGGCTTCTTGAACCAGACCGAATTCGAGAACATCAACGGTGAAATCAGCCGTTTTATTGAGAAGGTAGACAGGCCCTTTAAAGATGCCATAGATGTGTATTTCACGAACACCGCTTACTTTGCGGTCTCGGCCCTTGGCGCCAACCCGGTCAACAAGCAGATTACGGGCGTCATTAACCCCACACGAGTCGACGAGCCGTTTATTTGGCTGCTCCACAAGCTGGACTATGTAGCTAGAAAAGAGGCGCAGTAATGGCTCAGAGAAAAATACAGCAGCAGTATTTTACCCGAGACCGGGAGGGGATCTTTCGCACCAGCGAAGGGTTTGATACCGTTGCGAAGTCACCGTCGCTCGACAACACTTTTATTAAGGCCATTTTACATCCTTATTGCGTTTACAAGGCACCGCAAGAGCTGCTGGCGCGGAATGAAGCGGACAGCAGTGCTTATCCGGAATCGCTGCTTGTTTTTCAAACCGATAACGGCGATATGGTCATCGGCCGCAGCGTGTACGTAGGGACGGATTTCACAGGCCAGCGAAGTGCGTCGTTTACGCATCAGTATGTGGTGCCGAAGGAGCTGAAGGAGCCTTTCTTAAGGGACCCCAACCGGCTGTTTCGTATCAGCAGCTTCCAGAGCAGCTACGATATCCGCAACGGGAAGTCGATTCCCGAGGTGGATGAAATCGAGTACGACCGGCATTATGACGAAGCGGCGCAGGAGCGGCTGCTAACCGAGCTGGGTGTAGACTCCAAGCGGTTCCAGCAGCTGGTGCATGCGGTCATTTCATCCGTCACGAACAAAAGGAAGGTATATGTCGCGCTGGATACGGAAGTATCACAGAGTGCGGATAAGGCCAGACGGCTGCTGGAAATCATCTATCGCTGCATCCCGTATGCCTTTCGCCGTCAGCTGGGCTTCATGACCTTTAACAGCGAGCCGGAAAGCAAACAGAACCTTCATGTCATTTTTGTTGAAAAAGGCAGTCTGCGGCTCCCGGACCGGCGGATCGAAAAGGATTATGTGTTCGATTTTCCTAACCAGAAATTCATCAATACGGACATCCCCGACAGCGAGCAGCCCTTGCTGGAATTTGTATGGCATTTCCGTCATGAAACGGAGCCGCTTCAAGGCCTGTTTGATTTTTGCGAGGAAGCGCTGCAGGACATGGGGCTGAATATCCCCCTGGCTGTGTCGACCTATTCGCAGCTGTTGACGCTGTATGAGATCGAGCAGGGCGACGAGACGCTGTATGAGCGCAACCGGTCAGGGACGATGAGCTCCATTCTGGGCTTTTTGCGCAAGGAGAGCGGAGACGGCAAGCCGCGGTTAAGGGAGCTGTTCATTGGTTTGCTTCGCAAGGACGCTTCCAACAGTGAAATATTGCCGGATGCGGCTTATATTCAGAGTCTGCTGGACTATTACATGCTGGCGTCGGAAGGGGAACAGGCGCTGCTTGTCCAATGCTTTATCATTTTCTTGAATCGTTCGACCTCACGCTCCGAAGAGGGAACGACTGGTGCCGCACGGCTGTTTGAGCCGATGCTGTCTCATCCCTCGAACGTGTTTGGAATTCTGATGAAGGAGCTGCAGAAGCAGTCCTCCGCCGCGGCGGAGCAATATGTGACCTACCGGATGGAGCAAGTTGGAACGGCAGATAGTCTGAAGGCCGAGATCGATTTTTGGCTGGAGCGGGCGGGGGGACTCGTCCAGGCGCGCTTCTTTGTCCAGGGGGCGAAGAAAAAAGCCAAGCAGCTGCTGCAAAAGGCCGGAGCCAAACGGATTGAAATCACCGCGGGGCTGTATGGTTATTTTCAGCAATTGCCTAAGAAAAGCAAGGATAAGCAGGTGGAGTCTTTCGGCGATTCTATGCTGCTGGACTTACAGTTGGAGCTGCTTGAGACGATTCAATTCGACAGCTTGACGTATGATGATGTAACCCGCCTCGACTTCATGGTGGACCCTATCGATGCTGAAGTGTTTCAGCAGATGGAAAAAAGCAAGAGGCAGACCGTTATCGTCCTAGCCCTCCTATATCGGATGCTGATGCTGAAGCCGGAGGAGGAAGCCGAAGCGCTTGAGGCGCTGCAGGAGCTGGGATCTTCCGATCTGGAGCGGGTACAGGGTTCGTTACAACGGTTATTGGCCAATCGGATCGATTCCAGCCGCTTCAGCGCGATAACGTTCGCATTTTATGTTCCCGAAGCGGAACGAAGCTTCCAATTCTCAGCCGGGTACGATTATGACGGGATGCTCGAATATATCGCGACTCATATGAGTGACCCGGAAACGATGTACGACTTTTTGCTCCGTTCGGCGAAGGACCGTAAGTTTCTGGATGAGAAGGATATGATTCAGCCAACCTACAAAGCGGCGGTCATCCGTTATTTTGACGTTCATGACGCCCGCGCCTTCAGGGACAAAGCGGTTCGGGAAAAGCTGCTAGCGGTTTCCAATGCGTCCTACCTCGAAGTATTTCAAGCCATCAAACTGAAGCAAGCGGGGAAATGGACTCGTTTTTTCGTTCGAAATAAGCGGAAGCTGATTCGGTCCAGTTTTATTGCAGTTCCTGTTATAGCTATTCTTCTCTATGTATTATGGACTCCGATGCTGAACTGGATAGCCAGCTTCGGGCCGCCTCCGGAGGTTGTGGTTGAGGCGCTGCCGGAAACGTCCACGACCATGAATTTGCCGATCAAGGCTAGTGTGGCGGGAGATCAATCAAAAGCAGCTACAGTTAAAATGTATTTGAACGGTCAATACGTGTCTAACGGTACCCTCGATACGACGATAACCCTTCATGACGGCGAGAATAGTATTGAACTGAAAGCTGTCAATCGCGGGGGGACAGAGTCGGAGGTCATTCGGAAAAAGGTGATGTACGCCATGCCTTCTCCGACGCTAACGTACAATCCGATTCCCGAGACCTCCAAGACGGCTTCCGTCATGATCTCGGCTACGGCCAAAGATACGAATGATGCGAGTCCGACCATTTATATTAACGGGCAGGCCGTGGGCCAAGGCTCCGTATCCTGGTCGATGAATTTGACGCCTGGAGAAAATATCGTAGAGCTTAAGGCGGGCAATAAATTCGGTAAAATGAGCGATACCATCAAAAAGACGATCAAATATACGCCATCCGCTTCAGCTACCGCAGCGGGCACGGGGAAGAAATAGTTTCGTGAAAGCCGTTCTTTTGGGATACTCCCAAGGGACGGCTTTTACTCTTTGCCGGCTGCTGTTCCCTCCTCAAACGTCATGGACGGACAAAGGTACAGGAGTTGTCTGGCTTGGATGCATATGGTACTGGTAGAGGGATAATTGCCAGTAATAAGGGGGGATTCGGCCGTGTCCAGATTGGTTCCGAACAAATGGCTGAAGACGAATGTACTGCTTAGACATCGCGAGATTGTGAAGCACATTCCGGAAACGAGGGTGTATTCCAGGGCGGTGCTGGTACGTATGCTGAACCAGTACGGACGGGTGGTTATGAAGCCTTGCATTGGCTTCGGTGGACATGGACTCATTCTCATATCCAAGCTGAGGTCGGGCTATACGGTTCATCACCATGAAAAAATCTTGAGCAGGATGAGCTTCGGGACGATGCTGGCCCTTGTTGAACGCCTGCGCCGAAAAAGAGCCTACTTGGTGCAGCGCGGCCTAGTATTAGCGAGTATTTCCGGCCGCCCCGTAGATTACCGGGTGAAGCTGCTTCGGCGGCACGGAAAATGGTTTACTAAAGCGATTGTCGGCCGATTGGCTAAGCCTGGATTGTTCGTGACAAACATTCACAGCGGCGGAACGGTGTTAAGGGCAAATGACGCTCTTCGCCGCTCGCTATCCATTTCTCCCCATGCCAAAAAGCAGGAGATGAACAGGCTCTCCTACCTGGGGATGGAGGCGCTGACTAGAGCGTTTCCGGGGATTGATAAGCTCGGGTTCGATTATGGGCTCGATAGACAGGGGAATATTTGGATGCTCGAGGTCAATACTCAGCCGCGTTAATTAAAGGGGGTGCTCAATCGTGAGCACCCCCTTTAGTCTTCCCTATGAAGCCCGGCCGCTGCCGGGAATAGTTTTACTTCACCATGCTGGACTGCGGAGAAAAATGGGCAAACGACATATGCCGGTCCAGCGCCATATTGGCAGCTCCCAGCGCGCCGCCGATTTCCTTGAACTCACCGATATGGACGACAGTAGAGGCGGATAGCTGCCCCATGGCGCGCTGTCTCATCACTTTCACGGCCGTCTGTACATAGGACGGGCAATCTTTCGGAATGGAGCCGCCTAGAATAATGGCTTCGGGATTGAGCAGATTGACCAGATTGGCCATCGTTATGCCCAGATAGGTAGCGGCATTATGGACGACTTGAGAAGCCAGCTCGTCTCCTTGCTCGGCGGCTTGGCAAATGTCTTCGGCTTTGAGCATTTGCAGATCAAAGCCCGGCTGCATATGTAGCGCGGAAGGAGTACCCATCCGCAGCAGCTTGCGCGCTTCCAGCTCCATGGCTGGAGCGGCCGACATCATTTGCAGGCAGCCGTTGTTGCCGCATGGACAGAGCGGACCGTCGACATCGACCGTCGTATGGCCGATTTCACCGGCGCCACCCAGGGCACCGTGAATGAGTTCACGATGTACATAAATGCCGGCCCCGATGCCGGAATCGATTCCGATGTAAATCATGTGCTGGTAGTCTTTCCCCGCACCGTAGCGGCATTCGGACAAGCCGCGGGCCCGGCTGCGGTTCAGCACAACCGTCGGCCAGCCCAGCGCTTTTTCCAGCATCGAACCGAGCTCCACCTGCTGCCATCCCATGACGGCCGAGCTGTGCAGCAGACCGTTATGCGTATCGACAAGGCCAGGGACGCCGACGCCCAGCAAAGGGATTGGACTTTTGTCTATTTGCTTAATAAAGTCAGGGATTTCACAGACCAAGGCCTGCACGGCAGCCTCCGGAGTCAGTGGGCTGAACGAGATCTGCTTCTTCTCGATGGTGTTGCCCAGCAGGTCGAAGGCGCCCAGCGTCCATGTCTGATGGTTCAGGTCGGCACCTAGTATCATATGGGAATAGGGGACGAGCTCCAGATTCGTGGCCGGTCTTCCCCCGGTAGATTGGCGCAGCACGGTTTCATGCACGAGTCCCAGCTCAATCAGCTCGTTGATGGTGACGGAGATCGTCGCACGGCTTAGATCCGTCAATTGAGTCAGCTCGATTCGGGACATCGGGCCGTGCACTCTCAGCATCTGAAGGATCGCGGTTTTGCTTCCTTTTTGATCCCAAATTTTGCGAATGTTATCCATAGCTTTCCCTCGCCATTCATTTTCGGTCTCCAATATTGATAATGTAACCATATCAAAATTATCGCGAGTTAGCAATGGAGCTTGAGGGGATAAAATTTAATTTTTTACATAAATATTGAAAACCCCGCTCTAAAAGCAGAGGTTTTTATATTATTTTATCTAATCTAAGTTTAGTTATTGACATAAGTTTGGCGCGGACGTATGATCAGGAGGAGAAGTAAAGCAGCCGTCGGGATATCTACATAGTTTATTATTGATAACGTTTACAATTAGCGGCGCAAAGCGGCTATAGTGTTGCCAGGAATTGAAACGATTAAACCCTAAGCAGAATAGCGATAGGAGGTCAGCTGCCATGTTTGCCAAACCTGAATTAACACCGCCGCCGGAGCATCCGCGGTTATTTTTGCGCAAGGAGCATCTGCCGGAGCTGAGGGAGAAGATGACGAGGCCGGAGCTGAAGCAGGAGTGGGAACGGCTCGTCCAGTACAGCAGGTACAGTATAGAGGAGGCGAACTCCGAGCATTGCCCCGGGGACGTGTACGTTATCGAAGCCAATGCGCTTCTGTATCTGCTGCAGGGTGATCGGGAAGCCGGTCTCAAAGCCAAGCAGTTAGCGCTCAGCAGCATTACGAAGAGCTTCAACCCCAACTTTCAGGACATTTCCAGAGAAATTGGGCGGCTTATGCTGGCCGGGGCGATCGTGTACGATTGGTGCTACGATCTTGTGACGGATGAAGAAAGAACCTTTTTTATCGGGCATTTCAAACGGCTGGCAGGATTGCTGGAGTGCGGCTATCCGCCGGTTAAGGAGGGCGCGTTCGTAGGACACAGCTGCGAGTGGATGATTCAGCGCGATATGCTGGGTACGGGCATCGCCATTTATGACGAGGAGCCGGAAATGTATGATTTAGCTGCAGGCAGGGTTCTTCATCAGATGGTTCCGGCTCGCAATTTCTTTTATCCTTCGGGCTGGCATCATCAGGGGGACGGCTACGGCGGTGTCCGGTTCCAAGGGGAGCTGTTCCCTACCTGGATGTTCGATCGAATGGGCTTTGGTAATGTATACGACGCCTCGCAGCGAGAGGTCGGCTATCAGTGGATTTATACGCGCCGTCCTGACGGCAAGCTGCTTCGTGACGGGGATACGACTCCGGTAATGCTGAAGCAGACGAAGTATACGAGGCTCCATTTCATTTATTGGATTTTGGGCGGTTACTACAAGGACCCTTACTTCATAGCTCAGAAGCAGATGGACGAGGGAAGGCTGCAGGATAAGGATGTTTTATTCGCTTTCCTGTTCGCCGACCCGAATGTGGAAGCCAAGCCGCTCGACGAGCTGCCGCTCACCCGTTATTTCGGGGTGCCGACCGGTGTGATGGTAGCGCGTACAGGCTGGGAGACGGGAATGGATTCGAACGTCGTGGTTGCCGAGATGAAGGTGGGCATGTACCAATACAACAACCATCAGCATTTGGATGCGGGTGCGTTCCAAATTTACTACAAGGGCAATCTGGCTATTGACTCAGGCTCCTACAAGGGTTCGTCAGGGAAGTATCATTCCCCGCATAACAAGTACTACTTCAAAAGAACGATCGCACACAACACGATGCTGGTTTACGATCCGGATGAGCTGAAGCAGTACCCGTACGTCAAGGATGGGGGTCTCGTATGGCCGAATGTGAACGACGGTGGGCAGCGCTGGCCTAATGAGGGGCGGCCGCCTCTCACGCTGGACGATCTGCTGAATAAGGATTTCAAACGCGCAGATGTCCTTGCTCATGCAATAGGTCCTGACCCGATGAAGCCGAGCTACTCCTATCTAAAAGGAGACATAACGGCAGCCTACTCGAGCAAAATGAAGCAGTTCCAGCGTTCCTTTCTGTTCCTGAATTTTCAGGATACGGAGCATCCGGCGGCATTGATCGTGTTTGACCGCGTCGTATCGGCGAATCCGGACTTTCCAAAATATTGGCTGCTGCACAGCATTGAGGAGCCGCAGACGGCGGGCAGCCGAACCGTTATTTCCCGCAGCGAGGATGGTTATAACGGTCAGCTGATCAACGATACGCTGCTTCCTGCAGCGGAAAACCAGACCATCGAAAAGGTCGGCGGTCCGGGCAAAGAGTATTGGGTGTTCGGCACCAACTACGTAAATGATTTTCCGGGTACGAAGGAGCAGGGCGAATGGCGAATCGAGGTTAGTCCGAAGGTGCCTGCGGAAGAGGACTTATTTTTAAATGTTATGCAGGTAAAGGATATAGATGGTCCTGAAGCGTTGCCGACACAGAGACTCGATGGAGAGGCTGTGGTCGGCGTCAAAATAAACGATTGGATCGCTCTTTTCTCCAGGAGCGGGCAGCGATTGCAGGAGGATATGATTCTTCCGGATATTGCTGAAGGAACGGTCGTTGGCGGAAGCCTCTATTATTTCGCAGCTGATCTCGCAGCAGGGCAATGGAGTGTGGAACAGGAATGTGCGGGAGCTCTAGGTGCGGAATGGAGAACGCTGCTCACAGCGGAAGTAACAGAAGAGGCTGGTGTTTTGCACTGGCAGAGTGAGGGAGCGGCGGACAGACTTCGCCTGGTTTACTTAAATGGCTCGAACCATGGATCAACAGGGAGGTGCAAGCATGAGCGATAAACCGAATGTAGTCATTATTATGGCGGACCAGCTGCGCTGGGATGCGTTTGGAGCCCATACGCCTCATATCAACCAACTGAAAGCACAGAGCGTCGTTTTCGACCGGGCTTACTGCGCATCACCGCTTTGCGTCCCGGCTCGCGGGGCTTTTTTCACTGGAAAATACCCAAATGTCACAGGCTCGCTCATCAATCCGTGGACGGAGCAGGAGAAGCAGCATGGGATGGTTCGGGAAGAGCATACCCATTGGTATGAGCTGCTGGAACAGGGGTGGGACAGCTGGCATACGGGGAAGCAGCACCTCTTCACCGCCCCTAAGCTGGAGCACCGTGAGGACAGCAAGACGCATTGGCTGCAGCTGGAGCAGCGCTATGAGGCGTTCCTCAAGAAGAACGGCAAGAAAAAGCCGGGCGGACCGGCATTTCAGGGTCTTGTTCCGGAGCTTGCCTACGGCAAAATTACGAGGAAGCGCAAGTATTCGACTCCAACGATAGGCAGGTATGATGAGGAGCTGGATTTCTTCTATGACGGCTTTATTCTAAATGATTCTTTGGAGGCGATTCGCAATAGGGATCGCAGCAAGCCGTTTGCTTTGAATGCGATGTTCCTTGCGCCGCACCCTCCGCTGGATATACCTGATCCATGGTACTCCATGATTCAGGAGGTGAAGCTGCCGGATAACGTCGGTGTATGGGCGGATAATCAATCTCCGCTTCAGCTGTACAACTTGACGGGTGTGTTGGGTACGCCTTATACGCGTGAGGAATGGGAGCGAATCTGGAAGGTTTATCTGGGGCTGGTTGCGCTGCTCGATCATTGCGTCGGACAGTTGATCACCGAGCTGAAGCAGCAGGGGCTCTACGATAATACGCTGATTCTTTTCGCAAGTGATCATGGAGAGATGCTGGGTTCCCACAAGCTATGGCAAAAAATGTGCATGTACGAGGAATCGGTCAAAACGCCGCTGTACTTTAAATTTCCGGTCGGGTTTACCCCCGCAATGGAACGCTCTGAAGAGCTTGTCAGCAGTGTCGATGTGCTGCCAACCTTATGCGATTTTCTTGGTATTGAGACGCCTCAAGGGGTATCGGGCTTATCCCTCATGCCTCTTATTCGAGGGGAGCAAGAGAAGCTGGAGCGGGAACGGATTTTCATCCAGTTTGACGGCAACGGGGCACGCAGTAATTTTCAACGCTGTGTGATGGAAGGTGACTATAAGCTAATCGTTGATATGTTCAAGGATGAGAGCTTCATGGAGCTGTACGATGTGAAGAACGATCCTCAGGAGATGAATAACTTGGCCTTCCAGTCCGAGGAGTACGGAAGCCGGATTGAAAGCCTGCTGGGCAGCTTGAGGCAGCATATGCGGGATACCAACGATCTGCTCGAGCTTCCGGCTGACCTATACGATCGTTTCCTGGCCGATTATTCGGAATTTAAGGCTTAAGACTTGGAATGGGCTAAATAGAACGATCTGCAAAGAATCAAACCTAAAGGAGAGAATTACGATGTCAGCAGTTACATACGATTTGTGGGTGGAGGAAGCATGGAATAAGGTTGTCGCCAAGGTGGAGCAAACGAGCAAGACGATTGGAGCCGGGTTCCCCCACGTATCCAAAGAAGGAAAATATGACTGCACGGACCCACAAGGCTGGACCTCCGGCTTTTGGCCGGGACTGCTGTGGCTTCTATACCGCGATACGAACAATGAAGTGCTTAGGCAGCTGGCCGAGCAATGCGAGAGCAAGATGGATGTATGCATCGATGAATATACTCGCTTGCATCATGATGTAGGCTTCATGTGGAGTTTAACTTCGGTTGCTAACTATAAGCTAACCGGCAACGAAGCTTCTAAGCTGCGGGCGTTGAAGGTGGCGGCGTGGCTGGCCGGGCGGTTCAATCTCAAGGGGAGCTTCATTCGTGCCTGGAATCAAAGCAACTGGGAGAGCATTAACGGGAACACCGGCTGGGCCATCATCGATTGCATGATGAACTTAAGTCTTCTTTTCTGGGCTTCAGAACAGATCGGTGACCCAAGATTCAAGCATATTGCTGAAGCTCATGCCCATATGGTCATGCGCGAATTTATCCGTGCCGACGGCTCGGTGTATCACATTGTAGAGTTTGATCCCGAGACAGGAGAGCGTATCGGCGCTCTGGGCGGCCAAGGCTTTGCTCCTGAATCGGCGTGGGCCAGAGGAACAACCTGGGCCTTGTACGGTCTGGCCCTTTGCTACCGCTATACGAAGAACGATGCTTATTTGCAGGCTAGTAAAAAGGTAGCCCATTTCTTCCTCGCAAATCTTCCGGAAGATTTGGTGCCTTATTGGGACTTCCGCCTGACTACGCAGGAAGGCGCCCCAAGAGATTCCTCGGCGGCGGCGATTGCCGCAAGCGGTCTGCTACTGCTGGCGGAATCCCTTCCGGCTGAAGAAGGACGTCTATATGAGACATCGGCGAAGCGGATTCTCAAATCATTAGTAGACCACTATGCAATCTGGGATACAAGCGATGAAGCGATTTTGCCTCATGGCACAGGGCATTGGCCTGCGAACAAAAATATCGACGTCGGCCTGATCTACGGCGACTACTATTTCGTCGAGGCGTTAGCCAAGCTGCGCGGACAGACGGAGCTGTTCTGGTAAAAAATCGCGCTTGTCTCTCGTGGACAGCGCCAAGCTGGCATTGGAGGAAACAGGATGCCGTTTCTCAAACTGACTCAAGCTGCTTTCACTATGCTGCTGGCGATAGGTATAACCATACTGCCGGCTTGCTCCGGGGATACGGCTGCTCCGTCTTCGAGCGAGAAGCCTGGGGCGACTGCTCAGGCAGAGCCGACACCTTCCCTGCAGGCGTTTGCGCCATACACCGGCGGATCGCCGACGGCGGAGAGAATCATCTCCGACCTGCAAAAGAACAATCCGAAGCAGCGTCACCCAAGGCTGTTCGCGACAGCCGACGCATTTGCGAAGCTGAAGGACACCGTCAAGACGGATCCGCAGCTGCGCAAATGGTACGGCGACTTGCAGCGGGCGACCGACAAAACGTTGGCGAAGCCGGTCGGAGCGTACGAAACACCGGATGGACGGCGCATGCTGTCCGCCCGGGATGCAAGACCGATCATCGAGCAGAATGCGATGATGTACCGACTTAGCGGGGATGAGAAGTACGCCAAGCGGGCCGTGCAGGAAATGATGGCGATGGTTGCATTCCCGGATTGGAACGATAAGAAGGAATTTCTTAACACGGCTGAGATCACTGCAGGCATGGGGATCGGCTACGATTGGCTGTACGACTATCTCACGCAGGAGCAGCGGGATTCCATCCGTAAGGCCATGGTGGAGAAGGGGCTGCAAAAAGCGCTCGACGCCCACAACAAGCAGGTATGGTGGAGCATCAGAACCGATCCGGTGAACAACTGGAGCGCCGTCTGCAACGGCGGCATCATCGTGGGAGCTCTCGCTATCGGAGACGAGGAGCAAGAGAAGGCGCTTGCCGGAGAGATTATTCTCCGCTCATTGCAATCTGTACAAAACATTATTTTAAGCCATTGGGAGCCGGACGGCGGCTGGAGCGAAGGACCAGGCTACTGGCGGTACATGATGGATTATACGGTTAGCTATATGGCAGCGATGCAGTCTTCGCTTGGCACAACCTATGGGCATGCGCAGACACCGGCTCTGCATAAGACGGCCTACTTCCCCGTGTATGTGACCGGACCACAGGGAACATTCAACTTTGCGGATAGCGACAGCGGCAAGATGAAAATTCCGGAGCTGTTTTGGCTGGCCAAGGCAACGAACGATCCTATGCTTGCCGGACAGCGGCTTACCATGATGGAGGATGCCAAGCAGGCAGGCGGGGTATATGATCTGCTCTGGTATGATCCATCATTTCGTGACATGAAAATGACTCTCCCGACCGACCAATATTACCGCGATGCGGAGCTGGTCATTATGCGGAGCAAATGGAATGATCCGGCAGCGTCATATGTCGGCTTCAAAGCGGGCACGGCTATCGCAAGCCACTCGCACTCCGATATCGGCGAATTCGTCTTTCACGCGAACGGCGAGCAGTGGGCTATCGATCCCGGCAAGGAGGATTATAACTTAAAGGGCTACTTTGAGTATGACAAGGAACGGTATACCTATTACCGGCTGAAGCCGGAGGGACACAATACGATCGTGCTGAACCCGGACCAGCAGTTTCAGCAGGATCAGGCTTCTATGAACCAAATCATCCGATATGAGTCGAAGCCCCAGGGGGCTTTGGCGATTGCGGATATGCAGCCCGCCTATGCGAGAAATGCCGACGCTGCGAAGCGAGGCATTCGGTTTGTCGACCGCAAAGGGCTCATTGTTCAGGATGAGCTTCGAGCCAAGAAGCCCTCGGCGTTCTGGTGGTTTATGAACACGAAAGCGTCTATTCAAGTGGCCGAGGACGGCAAATCGGCATTGCTAAGCCAGAACGGCAAAAGGCTGTGGGTGACGATGACCTTTCCGAAGGATGCGCCGCCTCCTGCACAAGCGAAATTTCAGATTATGGATGCCAGGCCGCTTCCAGAGTCGTTGAATCCGAAAGGGCAGACGCCTAATAATGGCATTCGCAAGCTGGCTATTAAGCTCGATGGGGTTCAGGATGTGCGATTGGCCGTGGAGCTCGTTCCGCTCGCAGCCGGAGAGGCTATACCTTCGGCAGGTCATGATTATGTACCGCTTTCCGAGTGGAAGCTGCCTTAATGACAGCTGCACCGATTAACTAACACGATTGCGTTGGATTCATCTTAACACGCTTCTCATACGTGAACAGGGGGTCTTTCGGAGATGAAAAAAGGTTTCGTTCTGCCAGGTTTGCTCTGTTTGTCCGTGGCGCTGTCCGGCTGCACCAAGGAAAAGGCGGGTGAGACCGTCGTCAAGCCGGAATCCAAGGAGCCTGTCAAGCTTGTCGTGTACAGCTATAGCTCAGGGATTCAGGAGTCGGAATTTCAGAAGTTTTTTGTAGAGCCGGTTCAGAAGAAATATCCGAATATTACGATGCAGCTCGTTTCCCGTAATGGAGACAAGGACACGCCGGAGCAAATTATCGCTTCGGGCAATCTGCCCGATCTCATTTTGACGAGCAATGTGTATATCGGCATGTTTAACAAGCTGGGGCTTGGCATGGATCTGAATGAGCTGGCGAAAAAGAACAACCTGGATTTCAACCGATTCGATCCGGTAGGCATGGGAGCGATCAAGCAGTTCGGGGATAAAGGGGAGGTATACGCTGTCCCTTTCTCGATGAATTACGGCCTCATGCTGTACAACAAAGACATTTTCGACAAATTCGGGGTTCCTTATCCGCAGGACGGCATGACGTGGGATCAGGCGATTGCGGTGGCGAAGAACCTGACTCGCAAGGAGGACGGGATTCAGTACATCGGTATTGATCCCGATTACCCGGAGAACCTGACCCGGCAGTACTCGCTTCCCTATGTAGATGAGAAGGAGGAGAAGCCGGAGATCAATACGCCGGGCTATAAGGCGGCTTTCACCAAGCTGAAGGCGATGTATGAGATTCCCGGCTTTATCGGCGAGAAGAACAAGTTCATGTATACGTCCAACGGCTTTTTCAAGGACCGGATCTTGGCGATGTACCCGGTCTGGGGCGATGGCGTCGTCGGTACGATCGAGGATATGGCGCAGCAAGGGAGCTCGGTTAACTGGGATATGGTCACGTATCCGAGCTTCGAGGACCGTCCCGGTGTCGGCAAGCCTGTCGATCTGCATCTGATGATGCTCTCACCCCAGAGCAAGCATCAGGAGGAAGCGTTCAAGGTCATCACCACCTTGGTCTCCGACGAAGCGCAGATCACGATGAACAAAACCGGAAGAATGACATCCTTGAACAACGATACGGTCAAGAAAACATATGCCTCCGAGCTAAAAGGCTTCCAGGGCAAAAACGTGCAGGCCGTCTTCAAAACGAAGCAGGCGCCTATCGTCAAGCCGACCGACTACGATCTTCCTTTCAAGCAGCTGATACGTGACGGGGCCAAAGATATGGCGGTTAACAACAAAGACGTCAATACCGTCCTGAGGGAGATTCAGGAAAAAGCGGAGAAGACGATGGTGGATATGAAAAAATCTCGATGATCGATGTAAAGCAGAGTAGCATAACCGTGTTTATAAGGAAGTTTTTTCGCCAATAGAAATGCTGTTCACCTCGTCCGGATGGACTAAGTGAACAAGAGCATTTCTATGTGGAGAAAAAATCTAAGTGATCGCAGTAATTCAAAGATGAGCGACTGCGCCCAGAGGAAGTTTTTTTCGCCAATAGAAATGTTGTTCACTTCGTCCGGATGGACTAAAGTGAGTGGAACATTTCTATGTGGAGGAAAAATCTAAGTAAATCGACGCGAATCAAAGATGAGCGACCGCGTGAGCGGTTAGATTGTTGAGACATTCATTAATTCAGAAAAAAGCGAAAGGTGAGAGGTGGGGTGTCCCCTTGCTTACGAAGTAAGTTTTCCTTTGGAAAACTCTCAAGCGTCCGCCTTTGTTCTCGGGAAATATCCTCTAGCAAATCTAATCAAAATTTCCCGAGAACAACAGCTAAGGGCTTTGCGTAGCAAAGCCTACTTCGGAAGCATGGCCGGAAGGGGATACCCCACCGGGGGACCAAAGCATTTTTTCCATGTTTTTACGCCTCAACAAGCTCACCGCGCTAGCGTCAGTTTTATTTGCAATCGAACACCCTCACAAGAAAAGGAGGCCACAGCATGTACCCGAAACCGCCTGTTACACCGCCGCCGGAGCATCCGCGTCTACTGTTGCGGAGTCAGCATTTGCCCGGTTTAAGGGAGAAACGATTCAAGCCGGAAATGAAGCAAGTATGGGAGCGGCTTGTGGAGTTCAGCCAGGTGGATATTAGCCAGGCGCATTCCGCTGAACACCCGGATGAAGCTTATCTCATCGAAGCGAACGCGCTGATGTATATACTCAATGGAGATCAAGAAGCGGGACTTCGAGCCAAAGCATTGGCGCTCGCCACCATTACAAAATCATTCAATCCGAACTTTCAGGATATTTCCCGAGCTATCGGGCGCCTGATGTCGTCTGCAGCCGTTGTCTACGACTGGTGCCGCGATCTGATCGATGATACGGAACGGCAGTTGATGATCGGTCATTTCAAACGATTAGCCGGCATGCTGGAATGCGGCTTCCCTCCGAGGAAGGAGGGCTCCATCGTTGGTCATACGAGCGAATGGATGCTGATGCGTGATCTTATCGGTACGGGTATCGCCATCTACGACGAGGACCCGGAAATTTATGACGTAGCCGCAGGACGCTTTTATGCCGAGATGGTACCTGCACGGAATTTCTTTTATCCTTCGGGCTGGCATCATCAAGGAGATAATTACGGCACCTATCGATACCAGGCGGAGCTGTTCGCTACTTGGATTTTGGACCGCATGGGAGCCGGCAATCCTTACGACCCTTCCCAAGGGGAAGTAGGGTATCAATGGATTTATACAAGAAGGCCGGACGGCAAGCTGCTGCGGGACGGAGATAGCGATAACCCATTGTATGCGGAAAACAAATATATTCAGTTTTTCCCGCTTGTGTACTTGATGTCCGGCAGCTACTACGAAAATCCTTACTTCATGGATCAGCAGTTCCGCGAATATCCAACGATACCGGACATGTACGTGTTTCACGCCTTTTTGTTCTATAACCCGGAGGTGAAGCCCAAGTCGATCCAGGAGCTGCCGCTTACCCGTTATTTCGGGTCACCGACAGGAATTATGATCGCAAGAACCGGCTGGGATGAGGGGATGGATAAAAGCTCACCGACGGTAGTCGCCGAGATGCGTATAGGGGAATACCAGTACAACAACCATCAGCATTTGGATGCGGGTGCATTCCAGCTGTATTACAAGGGCTACTTGGCTATCGATTCCGGGATTTACAAAGGCTCCTCCGGCAAATACCATTCGCCGCATAACAAATATTATTTCAAACGGACGATCGCCCATAACACGGTTCTTGTTTACGATCCCGATGAGTTAGAGCATCATCCTTACGTCAAAGACGGCGGCCTCACATGGCCGAACGTGAATGATGGCGGGCAGCGCTGGCCAAATGAAGGGCGACCGCCGCTTACGCTGGACGATTTGCTGAACAAAGACTTCAAGCGCGGTGAAGTACTGGCGCATGCGTACGGTCCGGACCCGGTACAGCCTGACTTTTCTTATTTAAAAGGCGACATTACCGCTGCGTATTCGAGCAAGATGAAGCAGTTCCAGCGCTCCTTCATGTTCTTAAACTTTAAGGATGCGAACCATCCGGCCGCACTCATTGTGTTCGACCGCGTCAAATCAGCTAACCCGGATTTCAAAAAATATTGGCTTTTGCACAGCATCGAAGAGCCGCAGGTCGACGGCAGCCGTACCGTCATCTCGCGCAGCGAGGACGGCTATAACGGACAGCTCATTAACGATACGCTGCTCCCAACGGCTGATAATCTCGAAATCACCCCAGTCGGGGGCCCGGGTAAGGAGTTTTGGGTATTCGGCACCAATTACATCAACGATTTTCCGAGCACGAAGGAACAGGGAGCGTGGCGTATCGAGGTCAGCCCGGCTCAGGCTGCGGAGCAGGACATTTTCTTGAACGTGATGCAGCTTAAGGATACGGACGGACCTGAAGCGCTGCCGACCTATCGAGTGGACAGTGATCCGCTTGTCGGGGCGCAGATCAAGGATTGGGTCGTTCTTTTCAGCAAGAACGGACAGCGACTGTCTGAAGAGCTGGTTATTCCTTCAGCACCGGTTATATCAGAAGCTTCGGCATCGCTTCACTATGTCATAGCCGACCTGGCGGCAGGAGATTGGATCGCAGAACGTGGGGATGTACGAGAGCAGTATGTGGTCACGGAAGAGAGCGGCGTGCTCCACCTTACGGAAGTGTCGACCCCTGTCCGTCTCATTCCCTTAACCGCAAAAGCGGAAGGAAAGGAGTAAAGTTTCCTGATGAACAATCTTGGTGATCGTTTAAGTACGGAAGAACTGGCTGAATCTCTGTTAAGCAAAGCAGCCTACCGCCCTTTTCCGGATATTGAGCAGAGGGGCGAGTGGGAGTTACTGCCTGAAGAGCTTCGACTATCGGTTATTGCGGAGGGGGAAAAGTACCTCGATTATGCATGGCCGATCCTGACCGCGACAATGTATATGGAGTTTTTGAATAATGGCAACCGGACGCGCTACGACGGACCGTATCATCTGCGCAGAAGAGCGGTGACAAGTCTTGCCCTCGCCGAATGCGTGGAGAATCAAGGGCGTTTTGTGAATGATCTGATCAATGGCATTTGGCAGATCAGCGAAGAATCCAGTTGGGTCATCTCGGCCCATAACCGGATGTTCCAGCGCGAGCATCCCAGTCTGCCGGATACCTCGATTCAGCCCGGCGTCGATCTGTTCGCTGCCGAGACAGGCAACCTATTCGCATGGCTGCACTACCTGCTTAAGCCAGTATTCGATCGGATCAACCCGCTTATAGATCAGCGGATCGTTAACGAGCTGAGGCATCGTATTCTGGAGCCTTATCTGGAACGGGATGATTGCTGGTGGATGGGGATCCAGGATCGGGATAAGCGGCTGAACAACTGGACGCCTTGGTGTACGTCCAACTGTTTAAGCGCCTTTCTCCTGGCGGAGGAGGATGACAGCAGAAGGCTGCTGGCTGTTCGTAAGGCGATGAAGAGCCTGGACCGGTTCTTATCAATGCACCCGGCGGATGGGGGCTGCGACGAGGGTCCCGGCTATTGGAACAAAGCAGGCGGATCGCTGTTTGATTGCCTGGAGCTTCTGTATACCGCAACTAACGGTGCCTTGAATGTGTATGGTGAGCCGTTGATTCAAAATATCGGCCGTTATATTTACAAGGTTCATATCCATGATAGATACTTCCTTAATTTTGCGGACGGTCCCCACAGGATAACGGTGGAGGAAGATATCGTATACCGCTACGGGAAACGGATAAGTGACGATAATATGATGGCTCTCGGAACGGCCGTGCACCAAATGCTGCGTACCGAAGGATGGAAGAATATGAAATTTCTATCGTTTCTCCGTGTGCTCCCCGCATTGTTTCATTACAGCATGATTGAGAATGAGAACAGACCGCTAACGTTTCAACGGGATATGTACATGGACGGCATTCAGGTCATGGCAGCACGAGAGACCGAATCCTCGGATCACGGCTTGTACCTGGCCATGAAGGGCGGACACAATCTGGAAAGCCATAACCATAACGATGTAGGGCACTTTGTCGTGTATGCGGATGGACTGCCGGTGCTCATCGATATTGGTGTCGAGGAGTATACGGCCAAAACGTTTAGCGCGCAGCGATACGAGATTTGGACGATGCAGTCCGGGTACCACAACCTTCCTACAATTAACGGCTTCATGCAGCAGGACGGAAATAACTACCGCGCCTCAGCAGCACAATACGAAGTTACGGGAGCAAGCTCACAGCTCAGCATGGACATCGCGTCCGCTTACCTGCCTGAAGCGGGAATCCGTTCTTGGAACCGGTGCTGCCGCTTGAACCGCTTGCCACAGGCCGTTGTTGAGCTGGAGGAACGGTATGCCTTTGCCGACGGTACAGCATGCCAATTTACACTTAACTTCATGACGTGCTGCCAGCCGGTGATCGATAGCGGCGGACGCATTAGTTTACGCCGTAACGATCAAGAAGCTTTATACATGGAATACGATTCCGAACAATTTACCGCTGCGGTGGAGACCATACCCATCGAGGACAAAAAGCTTCGCAATGCCTGGGGAGAGCGGCTTCAGCGCATTGTGCTGACACCTAACCAATCCCGGCAGGAAGGAAGCCACCTCATTCGTTTCCGCCAGCCTTAAACATAAGTGCCAAATACAAAGAGATAGCATACCTTCGACCATACGAATAGGAGAGGAATAATACTATGCCATTATACTGGGGAGATTTGCACAACCACTGCGGAATCAGCTACGGATTCGGAGGATTGGAGAACGCTTTGCTTGCGGCCAAGGGCCAGCTTGATTTCGTAGCCATTATCGGTCATGCGTCCTGGTACGACATTCCTGCCCGCACGGAAGGACTGGAATACCTGGTCGATTTTCATAAGGAAGGGTTCGCCAAGCTGCGCGGGCATTGGGATTATGTACGAGAGACGGTTAAGAGCTTCAACGTGCCGGGAGAATTCGTCACCTTTCAGGGCTATGAAGCGCACTCCAGCCAATACGGCGACCATCATTTCGTCTCGCCGGACGATGATCTGCCGCTTTTAGAGGGAGAATCCCCTGCAGCAATCGTGGAAAAGCTGGCGCCGCGCCGGGTTATCGCCGTTCCACATCATGTCGGATATACGCCGGGATACCGCGGAGGCAACTGGGACAGCTTCAACAGCGCTATCAGTCCGATTGTCGAGGTGTATTCCAAGCACGGCAGCGGCATGTCCGATCAGTCCCTATATCCGTACTACCACGACATGGGGCCCCGCGACTCCCGAAGCAGTGTGTATGAGGCGCTGAAACGGAAGCATCGCTTCGGCTTCGTCGGTTCGACGGATCACCATGCGGGGTATCCGGGTTCTTACGGGGATGGCAGATTGGCCGTATTGGCCGACTCCAAAACCCGCGAGTCCATCTGGGAAGCGATTCTGGCACGCAGAACGTACGCGGTGACCGGAGATAAAATCGCCTGCCGGTTCAGCATGAACGGGCACTTGATGGGCAGCGAGGTGCAAGCGAGCGACCGCCAGCTGGAGCTGGAGGTTACAGCATGCGATCAAATCGATAAAATTGTCGTTTACAAAAACCTGAGGCCTTGGAAAGTCATTAACGGAGAATCCTTGATAAACCCAAGTCCCGAAGCTGCAAAAGCGGCGGGCAAATATAAAGTAAGAGTCGAAATGGGCTGGGGCAACAGCAAAAACGGCTTTAAGTGGCAAGGAACCGCCAATGTAAGCCATGGTAAGCTGCTTTCCGTAGAAACCTGCTTCCGCGGTCGCAGCGTATTGGCTCCTACGCCGGAAATGAAGGACGATCCTTCTATGAATGAGCTTGGCAATAAGCTGATCCGCCAATCGGATGAAGCCGTCGAATGGAGCTGCATGACGTTCAAAAACCCGACGACGCTGCATCCGCATACGGCTGCGCTCATCCTCGAAATCGAAGGAGACTTGGACACGACGATCCAAGTGCAAATCAACGATGCAGAAATGTCGGCAACCGTAGGAGAGCTGCTGGAGGGCAACAGAACACAGCATTTGCAGCCGTATAATTCCGAAGCTATCGTCCTGCATCATGCGATTCCAGAGCAGGCTTACACCGTGAAGGAAGCCTGGACGGATACCCAAGTGGAGTCCGAATGCGATGTCTACCATGTCGAGATCAAGCAGGTCAACGGCCAATGCGCTTGGATCTCGCCGATTTATGCGCTTGCTTGAAGCGAAGCTTCAGCTAAGCAAAAGGAGGCAAAGAACGATGAACCGACCGAACATCGTGTTTATAATGAGCGATGACCATGCGGCCCATGCGATGAGCTGCTATGGCAGCCGAATCAATCAAACGCCGAATCTGGACCGCATTGCGAATGAAGGGATGCGGTATGACAACTGCTTTTGCACGAATGCCATCTGCGCTCCGAGCCGGGCGACAATACTGACCGGCTTGTACAATCATCTGAACGGCGTTCAGACGCTGGGTGATCATTTTGACGGCCGCCAGCAGACGGTGGCTAAGCTGCTTCAACAGGACGGATACCAGACGGCCATCATCGGTAAGTGGCATCTAGGCCATGGAGGCTACAGCGATCCGACCGGCTTCGATTATTGGAACGTATTGCCTG
Source organism: Paenibacillus vulneris (assembly GCF_039543185.1). NCBI lineage: Bacteria > Bacillati > Bacillota > Bacilli > Caryophanales > Paenibacillaceae > Paenibacillus > Paenibacillus vulneris. The sequence continues at coordinate 74,819 of NZ_BAABJG010000012.1, forward strand.
GACAGGGGGACTACCATGACCCCAAGTTCATTCAAATGGGTGAAGAAAAGCAATACGAGGGATACGTTACCGATATTATTACCGATGAATCGATCGATTGGATCGGCAAGAGGGATAAAGAGCGCCCGTTCTTCCTGATGTGTCATCATAAAGCGCCGCATCGCCCTTGGATTCCTGATGCCAAGCATGCTCATTTATACGAGGATATCGACATACCGGAGCCGCCGACCTTCGATGACGATTACAGTAACCGGGCAGCGGCTGCCGAAGCGGCGATTATGAGAATCGACCGCGATTTGAAGAAGCGGGACTTGAAGATGGACCCGCCGGAGGGCTTGACCGAGCGCGAGCTGAAGAGCTGGAAGTACCAGCGCTACATAAAGGATTACTTGCGCTGCGTAGCATCCATAGACGAAAACGTAGGCCGTCTCTTGGATAAGCTCGAGGAGGAAGGCATTGCGGATAATACGATGGTGATCTATACGTCGGACCAAGGCTTTTTCCTGGGAGATCATGGCTGGTTTGATAAACGCTTTATGTATGAGGAATCTTTACGCATGCCATTCGTCGTACGCTATCCTCAAGAGATTAAAGCAGGCACAGTACAGGATGCGATGGCGCTTAACGTCGATTTTGCCCCAACCTTCCTGGATTACGCAGGAATCGATGTGCCTGACTTTATGCAGGGAGTCAGCTTGCGCCCCCTAATGCAGGACCAAAAACCGGAAGGCTGGCGCACCTCCATGTATTATCGGTACTGGATGCATCTTAGTGAGCATGGCGTCTATGCCCATTACGGCTTGCGGACGCATGACTACAAACTGATCTACTACTATGCCGATGCGCTTGGAGCTACCGATGCGATTGACGATCCGAAGCCTCCGGAATGGGAGCTGTTCGACTTGCGTAAGGACTCCAACGAAATGAACAACGTATACCATCATCCGGCTTATGCTGAGACGGTGAAGCAGCTAACTGAGGAGCTGCACCGCAAGCAGCTTGAAGTCAAGGATACGCCTTACGTGGAGGCTGCGCGTTAGCCCGGATGGAGAAGCTGCAGGGCAGACCTGCCCGGGACGGAACAAGTGCCAGTCAGTCCGGCCTTGTAGATTAGCCTAAAGCATTGATCTTGCACTACTGATCTTGTAATACCATGCTCCTTCTGTACAGACAGCGGAAACTTTTGAAGTTGAATGCGAATAGGAGGGACCTAGTATGGGAAAAGGAATCCAAATCAGCTTGGCTGCACTGTCATCTGTTCTTGCCGTTACTTTCATCTCGGCCTGCAGCAAGCAGAGTGCTCCGGACAACGAAAACCCCCAAGTGAAGCATGAGCCGGTAACGCTGAAATTTTATACCGGTGATAAGGATTATGAGGAAAAATTCCGTACCGAAGTCGAAGCGAAGGTGAAGCAGAAATACCCTTACATCTCCTTTGAGTTTCAAGGAGCCGATCAAGGTAAAGAAATTCAGGATCTCGTGCTCGCCGGAGATAGTCCGGACATCTATTACCAGGGAATTTCAGCGCTAAACGAGAAGCTGGTCAAGTTCAATCTTCAATATGACTTGACGGAGCTGATCAAGAAATCGAATTTGGATCTGAGCCGAATCGATCCGGCCTATCTCGACATCATCAAGAACGCTTCGGCAAGCTACGGAGCCGGGTTGTACGGTCTGCCCGTCAACGCGTATACTCCGGTGCTTTATTACAATAAAGATATTTTCGACAAATTCGGAATCCCGTACCCTAAGGACGGCATGACCTGGGACGATGCCTATGCGTTAGCCCAAAAGCTAACTCGTTACGAGGATGGGGTTCAATACCGCGGGATGACCATGAACTTCATTTACTTATTGGATAACAATCAGCTTGGAGCGCCGTACCTGCATGCCAGCGAGGACAAATCGGCGGTGAATACGGATGCTTGGAAGTCGATTTTCTCCACGCTAACGAGATTTTACCGTTTTCCGATGAACACGCCTATGGATGAAAGAAGCCGGGTGAAGGAAGTGAACAGCTTCATGAAGGAGCGGGTCTCTGCCATGCATGCGGATGTTACGGCTGCCGCAGAGAGCTTTCCGGATGATTTTACGAGCTGGGATATGGTCTCACTGCCTACGATGAAGGAGGCTCCAGGCACGAATGCGCAGATTAACCCCCGTTTCTACTACCTGATCAGCGCAAGCAAGCATAAAGAGGAAGCGTTCAAGGTGCTTGAATTGGTGTTGTCCGATGAAATGCAGATGCAGGCAAGCAAATCGGGGAAGGCTACGGTGCTAAAAAATCCGGCTATTCAGCAAGCTTTCGGACAGGAGTTTTCCAAGTTGAAGGGCAAGCATACGGAAGCTCTTTATGTAAATAAGCCCGTCCAAGCGACACCTGCGCGGGACTCGAAGCTGGTTACGGTTCCGGTGACCACACCGCTGAATAAGGAGTTCAACAATGTACTTACCGGCAAAAAGGACGTAAATACGGCGCTTAGGGATTTGGAAGAAACGATCAATAAGGCGATTATCGCCGAGAAGCAGAAGTAAAGGAACATGGGATGAGAACAGTGCAAGGTCCATATTGAGGAAAATGGATCATTAGACGAAAAAAGGGGTGTCCACATGAAATCGTGGGTTATAAGATCAGGGAAAGCGGCGGCTGTCTCCATAGTAGCGGCAAGCTTACTGGCAGGCTGCAGCAGTGGGAAGCAGGAAGGGGCTTCGGCATCAACCAAAAAGGAGCCAGTGGAGCTCGTCTTCTATCAAACGGGGAATGCCGATTGGAAAGAAGAAGACTTCATGAACAATTACGGCAATTATATTAAGCAAAAATTTCCTAATATCATTCCCAAATTCGTTCCGGTTCCCGCCTCCAAATCGATGGATGCTCTGATTACCGGAGGTCAGCAGTTTGATGTCCTGATTTTTTCGATAGGCCATACGCATCTGAATTTGATCCGCAACGAGTTCCAGATGGATATCAGTGACTTGATCAAGAAAAAGAGCGTCGATTTGACCCGGTTCGAGCCGTTCACCATCGATCAGCAAAAGGAAATCGCCAACGGCGGGATCTACGGTCTCCCATTGTCCAATACATCTCCTGTCATTATGTACAACAAGGACATTTTCGACAAATTCGGAGTGCCTTATCCGAAGGACGGTATGACCTGGGATGAAATCTATGATCTGGCCAAGCAAGTGACCCGTAACGATAATGGTACGCAATATTACGGCTTTCTAGCGTCGCCAGAGCATATTTCCAAGACGAATCAGTTCTCGGCGCCTTTCGTCGATCCTAAGACATCGAAGCCGATGTTCGACGATCCGAAGATGATGGCCTTCCTGGATAACCTGAAGCGCTTCTATCAATTAATCCCGTCTCCAGACGGCAAGCCGCTGGCAGGGGGCTTCTTCGCTTCCACAGCGCAGTCCAATATGTTTGCAAAAGATCGGACGCTGGCAATGTGGTCCCACTTCTCCAACTCGGCGATCAACTTCCCGGATGATTTGAACTGGGATTACGTTTCTTTACCATACTTTAAGGAACTGGGTGAAGTAGGGCCGCAAGCTTACCCTGGTTATATCTACATCAGTAAGACTAGTAAGCATCAAGACGAGGCTATGGACGTCATTCAAGCACTGACCTCGGATGAATTCCAAACAATGCGTTCCAAGATGGGGATCGAAACTGCTTTGAAAAATCCGGAGATCAAGAAGACATTTGCTCAGGACCTGCCGAAATACAAAGGCAAAAACATCAACGCCATCTTCCCGAAAAAATACGCGGCTCCGGCTCCTTTGACCGAGTATAACGATCTAGCCTGGAAGCGCCTTAACGATGCTTTCGGCTTTATCGGCCGGGGCCAAAAGGACAGCGTCACCGCTGTTCGGGAAGCTAACGAGCTTCTCGCCAAAGATATTGAGGCGGAAAAAGCTAAAAAGAAATAGAAACGATCGTTTGCAGGATAGGGCGGATTAGCTTTTAGGTTTATGGGAAACCAACTTTACGAGAAATCTGCCATATAAGCAGGTGGGGTATGCTTCGGAAGAGTTTACGTCCGCCTTTGAAACCCGTGAATATACCGCTAACTTCTAAATCAAATTCACGGGTTTCAACAGCGGCTGGAGGAGCATATCCCACCGAAATATAGTGGCAGCATTTCGAGTTTTTTCGGTTTCACCATAACCTAAAGCAACCCGACCTACTCCTGCAAAACAGATCGTAGGAAATGGAGGAACGAAATACCCTACTGTGAGATGGATCTATTAACCGAAAGAGGTGTTACTGATGAAGCTAAGAACGAGTCCATACTTTAAAGGGTTGCTGCTCTTTATGACAGCGCTGCTGATCCTGAGCGGTTTCACGTCTTATTCGGCTTGGGCGGGAGGCAGCGCTCTTGCATATGCCGATGGAGCGGCGCCGGTCATTTACGTAAATGATAACTTCGACACGCATGGTTCCGGCGCCCCTAAAGGATGGTCGGCGTCCGGACTGACTTCAGGGGCGATGATCACAGGTGAAGAGGTCGCAGGCCGAACAGGAAAAAGCCTCCACCTTCGCAGTGGGACCGCGTCGGATTTGGTGTTGACCAAGACCTTCACCTCGCCTTTGACAGGCAATGTAGCTATCGAGATGAAGGTCAAATACAACCAAGCGAAGTTTTATAGCCCTCTGATCCAAATCAAGTCGAGTACGAATGTTCAGTCCGCGCTGCTGGAATTCAAGGCGGACGGCTATATGTATGCTGGGGGCGCGAAGCTGCCGGGAGGCACCTATGCGGCGGATACTTGGTACCAAGTGACGGTCATCGTCAAACATGCGACGAAGAAAATCGACGTGTACGTAGACGGCGTCAAAAAAATGGCGGACGGCATCTACAGCAATTCCGCTACGATGAACGATATCGCTTCGTTTAAAGCTTATACGAAGGCACAGACGGGAACGGATAATGAGTTTTGGATGGATGATGTGCGCGTGTATGCAAGTGAAGTGCCGCTTGACGACTCCTACTTTCAAACGCCCGATCCTGGCACTGGAAATGCGAATGATGCTTATGCTCAAGCCAGACTGAAGCAGTCCATCGCATTGCTGGCAGGCTTCCCGAATGCTTACGCTTTTTTGCAGCGCAAGCCATTGAATGCCGCCGATCCGACGGTGAAGCCCCGAGTGGAGAACGGCAAAGTGCTCGTTCCGCTGCAATTTGTGGCAGAGCAGTTGGACGTTCCGTATAGCTGGAATGCGACGGCAGGTACTGTTACGTTGGGCCCGAAATCAGGGACGCTAGGCAGTGCCTTGACGCTGACGGTCGGCAGCTCCAATGTGACAGGGGGCAGCAGTCCGATCGTACTCGATGCACCCGTGCGTCTAATCGGAACCACGGTGCTCGTTTCCTCCGATTTGTTCTCGAAAGCTTTGGGACAGCATGTGCTGTCGCACGATGAGCTGGTACTGATCAGTACGGCCAATCCGCTGCCGGATGAGAGCGAGCTGTTGAAGCTGACGAAGGAGGCCATTCGCCGCATCGTCTACGATCGCCCGACGGCAGCAGAGCTGGTGGCCGAGCTGAAGCAGCATAACCCGAATCAGCAGCACCCCCGGTTGTTCATGACGCCGGACCGTATCACCTCACTGCAAAACCAAATTCAAACGGACGCCAATTTGTCCAAATGGTATGGCGATTTGCGCAAAAGCGCAGATACCGTGCTGACCACACCGGTAGGTACATACGATCTCCCCGATGGCCGGCGGATGGATTCCGCCAAGGATGCGCGCCCTTTTATCGAGAAGACGGCGCTCATGTATTTGTTAAGCGGAGAGACCAAGTACGCGCAGCGGGCGGTCGATGAAATGCTGAAGGCCGCCTCCATTCCGAATTGGAATGAGCAGAATGAGTTTCTGAACACATCGGAGCTCACTGCAGGCATGGCCATAGGATATGACTGGCTGTACAGCTATTTAACCCAGCAGCAAAGGGACACAATCCGCACGGCGATCCGTGACAAGGGGTTATCCAAAGCCATCGACGCCCATAACAATAACGCTTGGTGGGTGAGCTTGTCGGATAACGAGAAGATCAGCAACTGGAACGCCGTATGCAACGGCGGTATTATCCTGGGCGCTCTTGCCATTGGAGATGAGGAGGAAGCCGTCGCAGGGGACATTATGGCGAAATCGCTTCGCTCGCTGGAGGATTTTATCCTGCTGGAATTTAATCCCGACGGAGGCTGGAGCGAAGGGCCCGGCTACTGGCGCTATACGGTAGAATATTTGGTAACCTATATGGCAGCCATGCAAACCGCATTAGGCAAAACCTACGGTCATACGGAAACGCCCGGCTTCTACAAGACGGCTTACTTCATAAATTATGTGCTTAGTCCGCAGGGCTCGTTTAACTTTGGCGATTCCAACAGCTTCAAAATACGGGCGCCGGAGCTGTTCTGGATGGCGAAGCAGCTTAACAATCCGGATGTAGCCGGACTTCGGTTATTGCTGATGCAGGAAGCGAAGCAGGCGGGCGGTGTATACGATCTGCTCTGGTACGATCCGAGCTTGCTGAACATGAACGTATCCATTCCGTTAGATCAGTATTTCCGCAATACGGAGCTCGCCACATTCCGCAGCAAATGGAATGACTTAACGGCTAGATTCGCTGGAATCATGGGCGGCAAAGGCAATTCCAGCCATGCACATTCCGATGTCGGCAATTTCGTCTTTGAGGCTGACGGCGTCCAGTGGGCTATTGATTTAGGAAGCGATGATTATAACCTTCCTAATTATTTTGACTATGATAACCAGCGGTTCAAATATTACCGGCTCATGCCGGAAGGCCATAATACGGTTGTGATCAATCCGGACGGTACCTTCGAGCAGGACCAATACGCATTCAGCCCGATCGAACGCTATGAATCGAAGCCTCAGGGAGGGCTGGCTATCGTCAATATGACGCCGGCTTATGCCAAGAATGCCGCCACGGCCAAGAGAGGCTTGATGTTCGGTAATAACCGAAACACCCTGACGGTTCAGGATGAAATTCATGCCAAAGCGCCATCGACGATATGGTGGTTCATGCATACGAAGGCCGATATCGCGGTCGCTGCTGACGGCAAATCGGCGATTTTGACTCAGAACGGCAAGCGTCTCGGTGTGACGATGAGCTTCTCCGGCCAGGCTCCGGCAGGGGCCGTATTCAAGGTGATGGACGCCAAGCCGCTGCCGGTGTCGCCGAACCCGTCCGGTCAAGATGCCAATACCGGCATCCGCAAGCTGGCGTTGGAGCTGACTGGCGTGCAGGATCTCAATATGGCGATCCATCTGACTCCACTGGCTGTCGGAGATAACGTGCCAGGGGTAGCGTCTTATGTTCCGCTTGCGAGCTGGAGCATTGCGGACGGAGAGATTCAACCGCTTCCGCAGCTATCGCAAATAACGTTGAACGGACAGCCTTTGTCAGGCTTCAGTAAAACGAATTACCATTATGCGGTCAACGTTCCGTTCGGGTCACAGAGCTATCCGGCAGTGAACGCAACGCCTGCCAAGCCCGGCGACCAAGTGACAGTCGCGCAAAATGTATACTCGCCGAACCCGGTTGTCATCACGGTGACGGATGCTGTATATACGGACCGCTCGCAGCAATACGTGGTCCAGTTCAATGCGCAGTCCGTTCCAACCAAGCCTGCTGGCTATACGCAGCTGGCCGTTCAGGGAGTAACGGCCAGCTCAGCGCAGGAAGGCAATGGCGAAGACAGAGCTATTGACGGTGATTTGAATACGCGCTGGTCCGCCGAGAACACCCAGTGGATTCAGCTTGATCTTGGAGGAGTGAAGCCGATTAACGGCTTGGGCATCGCCTTCTACAATGGTGCGACGCGATATTTTAAACTGGATATTTCCGTATCGCAGGACGGTCAGACCTGGGAGAAGGTCCAGAACGCGGTCAGCAGCGGCCTTTCCTCGAATATGGAGTATTTCGGCTTCGCCCCGAAGCAGGCACGATATGTTCGCGTGACTGGTTACGGCAACTCGGTTAACGCGTGGAACAGCTATAGCGAGATGGCGGTCTTTTCCGGTTAAGCCTAGAAAAAAGGTTGACAGATACAAGAGACGGTGATAGCATATAAATCACATAAGAATACTTTGATATCTACCGTACGAACGGAGACTAACGAATGGCTGTTAGTCTCCTTTTTGTTTTGACGGGCAGGTAAGAAAGGTACATATATAGGAGCAGGGGAAGGGGAATCTACCGTAACCAACGGAGATCAACGGATAGGGAGCTGTTGGTCTATTAGGCATATGCAGAGACAAACAGGGAAAACTTCTATCGTTATTCCTACTATTCAGGTATGTATAATCGATTAATTCATTGCTTCCAGGACAAGAGAATAGGGGGAACAGAGATGAAAGGCAAATGGATGAAAGCAAGTGTTTCCGTACTGGCCTTGGCTTTGCTGCTGACGGCATGCGGCGGGAATCGTTCCGCTACGGGCCCGGACCCGGCGGATAAGGCGGAAAATAAGAGTGAGGCTGGTCTAAGCAGCGTCAAGGACGGGCTGATCAAAGCATCGGAACTATCCAAAAATCCCGACGCCGCTAAAAAACGAACCACCACCTTCATTTCCGGAACACAAACGCCGGAAGGGGTGTTTAACCCTTATTTTTACCAGAACGGCTGGGATGGCAACGTCACGGGCGTCTTGTTCGCCTCGCTGATTACGAAGGACGAAACCGGCAAACCGATTCCGGAGCTGGCGGAGAAATGGGACACAAGCACGGACCAGCTGACTTACACCTTCCACTTGCGGCCTAATCTGAAGTTCAGCGACGGCACGCCGTTAACGGCGGAGGATGTAGCCTTCACATTAACGCTGCTGCACGATCCCGCTTATGACGGAAGAGTCGATATTTCGCAGGCGTACATTAAAGGCGGAGCGGCCTACAAGGAGAAAAAGGCGGATACCGTAGAAGGGATTAAGGTGATCGATCCGCTGACCATTCAATTTACGACGGAGAAGGTGACGACTCTGGCGCTGCCGCTGCTGGGCGGCGAGGTGCTGTCCAAGGCTTATTATGGCAAGGAGTACAAGCAAGGTAATCTGGATTACATCAAGACGCTTCACGACAAGCCGCTTGGTGCCGGCCCTTACCAATTCGATAAATTTATCAAAGGCCAGGAAGTCCGGTTTACAGCGAATCCTAACTACTACGCGGGGAAGCCTGCCGTGGAGAACTTTATTTTCAAAATTACGAACAACGATACAAACCTTCAATATATTAAGGTGGGCGAGACGGATTACGACCGCTTTACGGCGAACCGCGATAATTTCGATCAGCTGAAGGCGCTCGGCTTCGTCAATATCAATACGTTCACGGCGACCTCCTACGTCTATTTGGATTTTAACAGCGGAGGCAAATTCCTTAAGGATAAACGGGTAAGGCAGGCGCTCTATTACGGGCTAGACCGGCAAAAGTTCACTGATATTTTGTACCAAGGATTCGGCGAAGTCGCCAACGTACCCGTATCTCCTGCGTCATGGGCTTACACGAAGGAGGTAACGCCCTACCCGTTCGATCCGCAAAAAGCGAAGCAGCTTCTCGATGAAGCAGGCTGGAAGGTCGGCGCTGACGGCATTCGTGAGAAGGATGGGCAGAAGCTGAAGCTGCAATATTTGGGACGCAAAGGGTACAACATCGACGATGTGCTGATACCGCTTGCCAAAGAAAACTTCAAGGATATCGGAATTGCGGTAGAGGCTGAAATTCTCGATTTCAATGCGCTGCTGGCTAAACGGAAAAAAGGCGATTTTGACATTGCTTCCTTTACTTCCACCAATTTCTCGGATCCTTACGACGGTGTGAAGAGCTTCCATAGCAAATACAATGTCAGCGGCTATTCCAATCCGAAGATTGATCAGCTGATAGACCAAGGGACCGAAACGCTGGATACGAATAAACGGATTCCGATCTATCACGATCTGTATAAGCAATTGAAGGAAGATCCGCCGGTGCTGCTGCTGTCTTATTTGAAAATCTTATCGGCACACAATGCCCGTATTCAAGGGATCAATCCCGATCCGGTGTCCATTCTGAACCGTTCCATTCCCAAGTTAAAGATCGAATAACGCCGTGCACGGACCCGGGCTAAAAGCCATAACCGGCCCGGCCGGTAAGGAGGCAACAGGCTGTCATGCGTCCCTATATGGTCAAAAGAGTGCTGCAGCTGATTCCAACGCTGATTGGCGCATCTCTCATTATTTTCTTCATTTTCGCGCTTGCTCCCGGAGATTATGTCGACTCCGATATCATGCTTACACCGGAGCGGGCGGCAGAGCTTAAGGCGTTATACGGCCTCGATAAGCCGTTGTGGGAGCGATATTTCATCTGGTTGGGCAATGCGCTAAAAGGGGATTTCGGTTATTCGCTGCAGTATCAGCAGCCCGTGGCGGCGGTATTGAAGGAATATGTCTTCAATTCGTTCCTGATCGCCGGAGTGTCCCTGGTCTTCACCTGGATCATTGCCGTATTCATCGGGGTATTCTCCGCCACACGGCAGTACTCCTGGTACGACTCGCTGATTACACTGGCTGTATTCGGGGCGATGTCGTTTCCGTCCTTTTTTATCGGCTTGCTCCTGATCAAATGGTTCGCCGTAGATCTCGGATGGCTGCCTATCGGAGGCCTGCTGGATACGGGCAGCCAAACGACCGGTTATGCGCGAATGTGGGAAATGCTGCGGCACATGATTCTTCCGACGACAGTACTGACCATGCTTAGCGTAGGGTCGCTGACCCGCCATTTTCGCGCCAACATGATCGACGTCATCAAGCAGGACTTCATCCGAACCGCAAGGGCCAAAGGCTTGAAGGAACGAACCGTCATTTACAAGCATGCCCTGCGCAATGCCCTTCTGCCGGCTATTACGCTGCTCGGGCTCGAGCTTCCCGGATTGTTCTCGGGAGCGATAATCACCGAACGGATATTCACATGGCCGGGGGTAGGCTACATTCACATGGAGGCGATCTCGAATCGCGATTATACGGTTTTGATGGGCTTTACGATGTTTTTGGCGGTGCTCACGGTCATTGGCAATCTGCTGGCGGATTGGATGTATGCCGTGGCCGATCCGCGCATCCGTTTAAAGTGAAGGAGGTGAGCGTATGGCTGCGGAATCGTCAGAGGCGCTCCATGCCCGCTTGAAGGTCAGCCCCCAAGGAAAAGCGGCTCCTTCTTCATCCTTATGGCGCACGTCTTATCGGAGGCTTATACGAAACAAGCTGGCGGTATCCGGTTTATTGTTTTTGCTCGTCATGTTTCTGTTCTGCTTCGTAGGCCCGTTGTTCTCAGAGCCCACGACAGGGAAGGTGAACGTAGCGCTAATCAACAAGCCGCCGTCGGTCTCTCATTGGTTAGGCACCGACAATCTGGGCAGGGACGTGCTCTCCCGCCTGATGCAGGCCGGAAGAATTTCGCTTATTGTCGGGCTCGTCTCCATGGTGCTGTCGGTTACTATCGGCTCCCTCCTGGGTGCCTTGGCCGGGTTCTACCGCGGGGTTGTGGATCATCTTGTGATGCGGACGGCGGATATTTTGCTGGCGGTGCCGGAAATTCCGATTCTCATAATCATCGGGGCGATTTTATCCGATCTGAAGGTGCCTTCGGAATATCGCATTTATTTGGTCATGCTGATGATCAGCTTCATGGCTTGGCCATCCCTGGCGAGGCTTGTGCGAAGCCAGATTTTATCGTTTCGAGAGCGGCCCTATATGCTGGCGGCTGAATCGTTGGGGCTGAGTGACAAGCGAAAAATCGTTCATTTAATCCTCAATGCGATACCGATCATCATTGTGGTTGCGACGCTGAGCGTGGCCCGCGCGATCTTAAGCGAGACCGTACTCAGCTACTTGGGCTTAGGCGTTGTGCCGCCGACACCTTCCTGGGGCAATATGATGGCTGCAGCGAATTCGCTGATTGATTTTCAGACGAGACCGTGGCTGTGGATTCCTCCCGGCTCGGCGATATTTTTGACGGTCATTGCGATTAATTTGCTGGGCGACGGCCTGCGCGACGCGCTGGACCCCAGAACGAAAAGGTAGGTGAAGCGGCTTGACCCGGAGGACTCTGGCACAATTTCAAGATCTGCATACGTATTTCTACACCGAGGAAGGCGTCGTCCAATCGGTCAATGGTGTGAGCTTCCGCATACATGAGGGAGAAACGGTGGCGCTGGTAGGAGAATCCGGCTGCGGCAAAAGCGTCACGGCGCTATCGATGATGGGATTGATCGAGGAGCCGCCGGGCCGCATTATGGGCGGCCGCATCCTGTTCGAAGATCAGGATTTGCTAAAGGCCGGGAGGAAAGACATCCATCGGCTGCGGGGCAAGGATCTGGCCATGATTTTTCAGGAGCCGATGTCTTCCCTGAATCCGGTGCTGACCATCGGAGAGCAGCTGATGGAGCCTTTGATCCGGCATCTGAACGTAAGCAAAAAGATAGCCCGCATCCGCGCGGTAGAGCTGATCGAACGGGTCGGCATTCCGCGGGCAAGGGAGATTGCGGACGCCTATCCTCATGAGCTGAGCGGCGGGATGCTGCAGCGGGTCATGATTGCAATGGCGCTCTGCTGCAATCCGAAGCTGCTTATCGCCGATGAGCCGACGACGGCGCTGGACGTGACGATCCAAGCGCAGATACTCGATCTGCTGCGGGAGATCAAGCAGGAGCAGGGCATGTCGATCCTGCTCATCACCCATGATCTCGGCGTTGTGGCCGAGATGGCCGATTATGTCGTCGTGATGTACTGCGGCAAGGTCATCGAGCAGGCTCCGGTCCGCGACTTATTCGAGCGGCCGAAGCATCCTTATACGCAAGGGCTGCTGAAGTCCAGACCGGTCATCGGGCAGCGGCAGGAACGGTTATACTCTATTCCCGGCCAAGTGCCGAGACCTGTCGGCTTAGGCGATGCCTGCTATTTCAGCGACAGATGCGAGCACTGCATGGACCAGTGCCGCACGAAGCAGCCGCCTCTGCGCGAGGCGGGGGACGGCCATCCGGTCGCATGCTGGCTGTACGAGGAGGCGAGAGCGCATGTCCCAGCCGTTAGTTCAGGTTAACGGGTTAAAGACGTATTTTCCGATCCGGAAAGGCTTCTTTGGCGGCAAAACCGGCGATGTTAGAGCCGTGGACGGCATCGACCTGACGATACGGCGCGGGGAAACCTTCGGGCTGGTAGGAGAGTCAGGCAGCGGCAAAAGCACGATAGGCAGGACGCTCCTGCGGCTGTCAGACAAAACGGATGGAGAGGTACGGTTCGACGGCATTGATCTGTTCGCGCTCTCACCCGCCGAGCTGCGCAGTATCCGTCCGCGGATGCAGATGGTCTTTCAGGACCCCTACGGGTCGCTCCATCCCCGTATTCGTATCGGTGACGCCATTGGGGAGGCGCTCCTGGATCACGGAATCGCAGCAACGAAGGCGGAGGCGCGGGAGAGGGTGCAGGAGGTGCTGTCGCTCTGCGGCTTGGCGCCTTATCATATCGACCGTTATCCGCATGAATTCTCCGGCGGACAGCGTCAGCGGATCGGGATCGCCAGAGCGATGATCCTGAATCCGGAGTTTATCGTAGCGGATGAGCCGGTCTCGGCTCTGGATGTTTCCATCCAGGCGCAGATCATTAACCTGCTGCATGACCTGCAGCAGAGCAGGCAGCTGACGTACTTGTTCATCTCGCACGATCTGAGTGTGGTAGAGCATCTGTGCTCCACGATAGGCGTGCTCTATCTCGGCTCGCTTGTCGAGCTGGCTCCGCGGGACGAGTTGTTCGCCCGGCCGCAGCATCCGTATACGAAAGCGCTGCTGTCAGCCATTCCGATACCCGACCCCAACGCAAGACGGGAGCGCATTGTCTTGAAAGGCGACATTCCGAGCCCGGCCAATCCGCCGTCGGGGTGCAAGTTTCATACCCGATGCCCGATGGCCGCGCCAGTATGCCGGGAACAGGAGCCGCAATTTCGCGACGTGGGCGGAGGACATTATGCCGCTTGTCATTTGATATAGGCTGTGAAGGAGGCGTGGTTGCCATGACCAACAAAGGAACGAAAGTAAGACTGCCGCAGCCCGTAGGAATCCGCCTGGAAATAGCGCGAGCGGGAGGATTATCAGGTGAAGCGTTAATCGATGTCATTCATCGTAAGGATACGGACACGCTGAAGGCATTAGGACCGGAGCGGCTGCCGTGGGATATTTTGATCGAGTATGGAGAGCAAAATAAGGATGAGCTTGAACAAGCCATTCTGGACGGCTATGAATTCAAATTTTTGACGGTGCGGGGGTTGATCCATTATCTTCTCTATCGCTTTGGCTTGAAAGAGCAGGAGGACTACGAGGCATCTGAAGGCGCGCTGGAAGGGCTCCGTCTTGGCCGAAGCAGCATCGCTGTACTCCAGGCGACGATCCCGGCGTTTTGGCAGATAAGTGAAATCGAGCCGAAGGAGAGACGGGAGGAGTCTTCTTCCGATCCATCGTTCCACGAATTTCAAGAGGAGCCATCAATAACCATTCGCATAGATCGCCTCTATCATCAAACGATCCGCTTCGAAGGAGGTGAGGCCGGGTAAAGCTGCTCCCTACACGGACTGATCTCACCTCATTTAAGGAATCGTAAGTTACAAAGTCATCATTCTATATTTTAAATAATAAAAGGAGTGTTATTGCATGAGCACATTAAATGAATATTTGCTGGAGAAGCGTGAGGCTTCCATCGCAAGACGCGAAAAAGCCCAAAACGACCCGAATCTGGCCCCTAACCGTTTTGGAGCCAAGGTGCGTGCCAAAGGCCGCAGCGGCGTACGGGAAATCCGCATCCGCGATTTTCAGATCATCAGCGACAGCCCGCCGGATTTTGCCGGGTATGATCTCGGACCAAGCTCTCCTGAGCTTCAGCTAGGCGTATTAGGCAGCTGCTTGACTCATATCACTTTGATTCAAGCGGCTGAACGCGGCGTGAAGCTGGAGTCCCTGGAGGTTGAAGTGACGGGACAGCAGCATCCGCTGGCAGGCAAGCCGGGCTATGAGGAGATCCCTATCTACCCGCACAATATTCAGTACAAGCTGCATATTGTATCTCCCGAATCCGAAGAAACGATTGCCGAGCTTCATGAAGCGGTGGAGCGGGTGTGCCCTGTGCTGAACCTTCTTGCGAATCCGCAAATTATCGTTGGCGAGATTATCCATACGGCCCCTGAGGCCAAGCAGGAGCAGCAGGTTTAGCATCTTTGCCCTGCAGATTAAGATTAGCAAAGGGAATGCAAAATACCCCAAGGAAAGACAGCGGATAACGCCGTCGATCTTTGGGGTATTCGTCACGTCACGTAAAGCACTCCTTATTTCTTCTCTCGCTCCAGATTGGCAATCATCTTCTTGTAGCTTCCGATGAGCAGCTCCATCTCTTCCTCCGAAAACCCGGTCCACATGCCCTCCGAAATTTCCGTATAGCGGTCGATCATTTTTTGCATCATTTCTTTTCCGGCATCCGTAATTTGCAGTAACGTCGTTCTGCGGTCGTTTTCCGGAACGATGCGCTCGATGAACCCTTTTTTCACCAGCTTATTGGAAAGATTGGTCACTGCCGAGAGGGTGACGCCAAGGGATTCAGCCAGGTAGGAGCAAGTTTTCTTGCCTTCTCGGTTCACAATTTGCAGCAAGGCGTACTGGGAATCGGTCAGATCGTAGCTCCATATGATTTTAGTGAACTCATTTACATAATCCGAAGTTTGCCGGGCATATAAACGAGACAGCTCTTTTTTCTTTCCTGTCAGCAATAAGGACACCTCAGTCGAAATATAAGTCAGGCATCGAATGCCTGTCCTTATCTTAACATAACAGAGCCTGCGTCAACCATAATGGTTTGTCCCGTGATAAAGCCGGCGTCCTCACTGGCCAGAAGCCTGTAGCACGGCCGATATCCTGCTCGCAGTCTCGCACGCGGGGATATGAATATTGTTCGAAACCAAATGAAGATAAACCATGCGGTAATGCCGTTTTTTCTATATAATGAGAGAGTGACGTTTGTCCCTATTTTCAAATCAATTCGTAGAGCATCCGGGGGAGCTGGCCATAATGAAAAGAATCCGACTGAATAGCCGTAGCGTTATGACGACATGGCTGATCTCTTATATTTCCGTTTTGCTGGTCCCGATTATCATCAGCGTCATTATCTATATAGCAACCCTGCGTATTGTAGAGAATGAAGTGAACCGGTCGAACGAGCTTCTGCTGACCCAGATTGAACAAGCTATCGACAGCAAGCTCAAGAGCCTGGAACAGCTCACTTTGGAAATCGCTTACAACAAAAAGGTAACCAGCTTTATTAATGTAAGTGCGCCTCTGACGGATGACGACCACTTCCAGTTGTTTAATATCGCGGGGGATGTCCGGGTTTTTAAAATGGCTAATGATTTCATCAGTCAGCTGTACGTCTACTATAGAAACAGCAACACGGTGCTCTCCACCTATAATCGGATGAGTCTCGAAAGCTTATACTCGGTGCTGCGGCAGACGAAGGATACGAAATATGAGGAATGGGCGGACTATTTTGCCCAAAAATATATTCAAGGCTACACCCCCGTTATCAGCTGGAACGATAAAGGGGTAGAGAAATCTGTCATGTATGCGAGGACGATCCTCGGCGATTATCCGGATTCATCGGGTGCCGTCATCATGTTTATTATGAAGGACTCCAAGCTGCTGGAGACGATTCCTCCTCAAGCGAACGCACATGTGGTCATCATGGACGAGCAGAACCGGGTCGTGGCGACCAATATCGGCGAGCAGGATATCCCTTCCGGGCTGCAGTACGATAGACTTACAGGGGCAAAGGGGTTGTTGTATGAAAAAGGAGCCGACGGCCGCAAGCTGGCGCTGTCCTACACAACCTCGGATGTGACCGGGTGGAAATACGTTTCGCTTATTCCGGCAGATATTTACTCGGAGAAAATGAATTTTGTGAAGAAAGTGACGTTGTGGAGCGTGTTCTTATGCTTTCTGTTCGGCGGTATCGTAACGTATTTATTTTTGCGGCGAAATTATTTGCCCATCCGCACTCTCATTGAGAGCTTATCCCAAAAAGCAGGGGTTCCGTTCGATATCGGCTCCAATGAGTATGTGTTTTTTCAAGCGGCCATGAATAACACCTTCGCGGAAAAAGAAGAGGTATACCAGCGGCTCAAGCAGCATCATAATGCGATCCGCTCCCACTTTTTGCGGAGATTGCTGAAGGGACAGACCGACGGGGGAGTGCCGCTTTACGAATCATTGGCCGCTCATGACATGCAGCTAAGATCCGATCAGTTTGCGGTGCTGCTGTTCCACGTCGAGCATTACGGCAAGTTCAATGATGACTCGGAGCAGCCGGGAGCCGATCATAAGGCGCAGATGCTGTATTTTGTTATTACGAACGTTATCGAGGAGCTGGCGGGTGCCCATATCACGGCTTATTCCGTCGAGATGGATGATGTGCTGGCCTGCATTATGAATGTGGACGCAGCGCAGCAGGACCCGCTCCAGGAGCTCCAGCGGATTGCGGACAGCGCCAAGGCGTTTATCAAGGAGCATATTCATGCCGAATTAACGGTATCGATCAGCGGGGTGAGGCAAGAGCTGGTCGGGATTGCCCAAGCGTATCAAGAGGCGATGGAAGCGATGGAATACCGGATCGTTATGGGCAGCGGGGAGATTCTGTCTTATGAGGAATTGAAGGAAAATGAGAACGGGCAAGCACGTCGTACCTACGATTATCCGCTTCATGTCGAGCAGCAGTTCATTTATTTTATCAAAACCGGCAATGTGGCTAAAGCTCAGGAGCTCCTGGAGCAAATCTTTGAGAAAAATGTATCGGGCATCTCCATGTCCGTCCGAATGGCCCAGTGCCTCATGTTCGATTTGGTCAGCACCATGCTGAAGACGATCGACGAAGTGAATGCGAGCAGCAGGAAGGAATTTTTTGACCAAGCGGATGCGATTGACCGTCTGATGAGCTGCGAAACGATTAAGGACATGAAGACCCACCTTAACAAGGTGCTCCTTCAGGTATGCGAATCCATCAACGAGGAAAAGAAAAACCATCACAAGCATTTTGTCGAGCAGATCCAGACGTTTGTGAAGGAGCATTACAGCGAGGAGAGCTTGAACATATCGATGATAGGGGGAGCGTTCGATCTGACGCCTTCGTATGTGTCGCGGCTGTTCAAGGAATATACGGGCGAAGCTCTGTTGGATTTCATCAATAAAACCCGCCTGGAGGAAGCCAAGAAGCTATTGCTGGAGCAGAAATATACCGTCAATGAGGTGGCCGGCAAGGTCGGTTACAATGACGTTAATACGTTTTTGCGTATTTTCAAAAAGTTTGAGGGCATCACGCCCGGCAAATATACCAAAACTCCTCCGACGTAAAAAGCACTCATTGTTGTTTTGTCCGAGCCGTTCAAAAGCTGAGCTTTTGCGGCTCTCCGTTTTATATAGGTACTTTTTATGGGTCCAAGTTTGCTTTTTAACGATCATTTTACGTTTTCGAGATTTACTTTGGCGGGCAGTTGGACGTTCATAATAGAGTGAGTGCGCACTCCATTGGATACGGATGCTGAAGGAGGGATGCGGGAGGAAGAAGCAAAGGATGTTTTGATAACGCTTCCTTTTTTAGAAATGCCGGTATCAAAAAAGCCTGCCAAAGGACGGTGCAAAATTGATGATCAAAAGAAGAATGTGGTCCATCTGCTTATGCTTGCTTCTATTTACAGCCCTGCTTCCCGGCATGGGGTATGCTGCGGATGCGAAATTCAGTATCGCCGCTTCCGCTGTAACCGCAAGCGCGGATGACGGCAATGTGCCGGCCAATACGGTTGACGGTAATCTGGCGACACGTTGGTCGGCAAGCGGAGACAATCAATGGATTCAATACGACCTAGGCTCCAGCAAAAAGGTCGCGTATGTCAAAATCGCCTTCCAAAGCGGGGATACGCGTACGTTCAATTTCGATATCAAAACTTCTGCGGATGGAACGACATTCACAACCGCTAAATCTAACGTAACGAGCGCTATGAACAACAGCTTGCAGACCTTCGATTTTCCGGATGTGAGCGGGGCCCGTTATGTGCGCATTATCGGCCACATGAACTCGGCCAGTGCGTGGAACAGCTACACGGAGGTTGAAATCTACGGAGAGGATTTGACAGGCTCCAATATAGTCAATGTGTCGACCTCCGCCCAATTGGTGACTGCACTTAACAATGCGACGGCAGGAACTGAGATCGTGCTGGCTAACGGCACGTACTATAACTCCAATAACACGGAGAGCCCAGTGGTTGCCGGGCGATTCGTCATTTCGGGCAAGAACGGAACCAGCAGCCAGCCGATTACGATAAGAGCGGCGAATCAAGGGCAAGCCGTCCTGTCCGGCAGCTTCCTTGTCAAAAGCTCCTCCTACATCGTCATAAAAGGCTTAAAGCTGACGAGCACCGCACTGACGCCGGGAATATCGCTGAACGCCAGCAACAACATTCGCTTGACGAACAATCTCTTCAAGCTGCAGCAAAGCGACCCCAACACTTTAGTGAAATGGGTGGAGCTTACAGGAGCCAACAGCCATCACAACATGATAGACCATAATGAATTCGGTCCGCGCAACGGCATCGGGCAGATGATCTCCGTCGATGGAGCCGGTACCCAAGTGTCTCAAAATGATACGATCGAGTATAACTATTTCCACGATTGGAGCTATATTACGGACAACGGCGGGGAAAACATTCGCGTCGGCCTATCCGGCATGTCCATGTCGGACGGCCTAGCCAAGGTGCAGTATAATCTGTTCGAAAATACGGATAACGACGACGAAGTCATCTCCGTTAAGAGCAGCCACAACACGATCCGATACAACACCGTTAAAAATTCACGAGGTCAAATCACGGCTCGTCATGGCCATGCGAACAGCTACTACGGCAATTTCATCTTGGGCGACGGCGTCAAAGCGAAGGTCGGCGGCTTCCGGATTTACGGCAACGATCACAAAATTTATAACAACTATATGTCGGGTCTAACCATGGACGCTGTTAATGTCGATAGCGGTGACTATGATGGAGGCTCCGACGGGTACAGCACCAATCCTACGAAGGATGATTTGACGAAGCATTGGAAGGTGTATCGTGCGGAAATCGTCAACAACACGATTGTTAACAGCACCAGCGGCATCAACGTCGGAATGAAGACGAGAACGCCGAACTACGCTCCGCAGGATGTGAAAATAGCCAATAATCTCATGGTTGGCATCAACGCAACGCCTATGTACAACGTCGGAACAGCTGTGAATCCAATATTCCAGAACAATATCGGTTTCGGTCAAAGCGCGAGTAACTTTAATGCCACTAGCGCACAGGTGAAAAATGCCGATCCTAATCTGGTCGATGTCAACGAAGGCATGACCTCCAGCCCGCTCATGCTGAAGAAGCTCTCCTCGGCAAGCACGCAGGCTATCAACGCTTCAGGCGGAACGTTCACTTACGTTACGGAGGATATGGACGGTGAAGCCCGTTCGGGCATCAGCGATATCGGCGCGGATGAATATTACGCCTCCAGCTCCGATGTACGCAAGCCTTTGACCGTTTCGGATGTCGGCCCTGTAACACCGTAGTGCATCTTGAACCAGGGGGAGGGGTCTCCCTCCCTTTCTTACCCTTAAAACGGTTCATTAGAACAGCAAGCTTGTTGAGATGCCCGAATCGAGAAATTTGCTATCTAAGGAAGTGGGGTATGCCTCGGAGGAGTTCACGTCCGCCTTTGAAACCTGTGAAAATACCGCAAAATATAATCCCCATTCACAGGTTTCAACAGCGGCTGGAGGGGCATATCCCACTGGAATAGAGCAGCAATATTTCAAGTTCTCCGGGGTACTCAACAACCTCGCTGTTCTTAGGAACCGTTTTTTCAACAATTGCCGAACAATACCTAAAGTACCGATCCGGAAGTATCGATTTTATCGACGATTTCACTTTTTGTAGATAGGCATTTGACCGGGGACATAGCATAATGAGGCCATGAGTGCACTCCACAGTTTCATGGATATGGTGAAAATATAGACTAGGGGGATTCTTGGATGAAGCGCAAGCATCGATCTGTAAAAAATGTCGTCGGTGTCGGATTGGCGATTAGTTTGGCCGGCGGGTTGGTTCTCGCAGGCTGCAGTAAGTCGGGAACAGATAGCGGGACAGGAAGCGGAGGGAAGGATGCGGCGAAAGGGCAAGCCGGATTAGGCAGCAGCTATCCGCTGCAAACGACGGAAGGCATCACCTCCTGGGAGAGTCTGAATAATAACGCCACCACCTTCGCACCCAACTTGGCGGATCTGCCTTTCGGCAAACAGTTGGAGAAGGAAACAGGGGTAAAGGTGAAATATATTCACCCGGCCGACAATCAAACGAAAGAACAATTCAATCTGATGATTGCATCGAATGAGCTTCCCGATACGGTGGAGTATGACTGGACCGGACGCAGCGCGGGCTCGTATCCTGGCGGCCCGGAGAAAGCTATTGCCGATAAGGTTATCGTTCCGTTGAACGATATTATCGATAAATATGCGCCGAACTTGAAGAAGAAGCTGCAGGCGGATAAAGAGCTCGACAAAATGATCAAGACGGACAGCGGCAAATACTATGTATTCCCGATGATTCGTAACCCTTCCGGACTCGTATTCCGCGGACCGATTATCCGTAAGGACTGGCTCGATGATCTTGGACTTCAAATGCCGACGACCATCGATGAATGGGAAACTGTTCTGAAGGCCTTCAAAGAGAAGAAAGGTGCCACGGCTCCATTATCCGTCACCTACGTGAATGGCAACCTGGAGATGCGCGATGCATTCATCGGCGCTTACAAAACCTCCAACTCGTTCTACCTGGACGATCAGGGCAAAGTGAAATTCGGTCCTATCGATCCGCAATACAAGGACGCGTTAGCCTTGCTGCGCAAATGGTACGCGGAAGGGCTGTTTGACAAAGATTTTGCATTGACGGACGGCAAGGCGCTGGATACCAAGATGCTAAGCGGCCAAACAGGGGCCACCGTAGGTCTGCAAAGCGGCGGCTTGGGCAAATGGCTGGATACAATGAAAGGAAAGGACCCTAAATACAATTTGGTCGCTGCCCCGTACCCATCGCTTAAAAAGGGCGAGAAGCCGTTCACCGGGCACCGTGATTTCAAATACAGCCCGGGGGCAAGCAAAGCCATCACTACCGGAGCCAAAAACCCGGAATTGGTTGCCAAATGGCTCGATTACGCCTACAGCGAAAAAGGCGGGCTGCTCTTCAACTTCGGTATCGAAGGCGACAGCTACACGATGGACAAAGGCATTCCCAAGTATACGGATAAAATTGTGAAGAACGATAAGTACAATCTTCAGCAAATGATTTCCCAATATACGAAGCCGAATGGTCCTTACGAAGCGGACGAACGCAGAAGCTGGAACTCCTATAAGCAGCAGGACGAGGCGCCGGCGATTTGGGGAGCGACCGATGCGGAGAAGCACACGATTCCATTATTCCTGACGCCAACGGCGGAGGAGAGCAAGGAGCTCGGCAAAATCATTAACGACGTCACGAATTACAAGGAAGAAATGTTCGTGAAATTCGTAGTCGGCAAGGAACCGCTCGATAATTATGATACTTATGTAGCGCAGATCAAGAAGCTTGGGATTGAGCGCGCGGTCAAAATTTATCAGGATGCCCTCGACCGCTATAACAAGCGTTAATGGAGGAAGCCAATGGGGAGATCCGGCAGGTTGGACTGCCGGTTCCCTTTTAACTACAACAAGAGAGAGGGAATGAGGATGAGCACGAAAACGCTCACGAAGCCGAATACGGTTCCCTACCCGGCAAAGAGGAACTTGGCTGTTGAATGGCTTGGAGATATTCGCAAAAATAAACTGCTGTATTTAATGCTGGCGCCTGTCATTTTGTTTTTTGCCATCTTCCATTATGTGCCGATGTATGGCGCCATCATAGCTTTTAAGGATTATTCGCCAAGGCTTGGCATTTGGGGCAGCCCATGGGCGGGACTGGAGCATTTTCAAAGCTTTTTCGGCGGGCTTTACTTTTGGCGGGTTTTGAAAAATACGATCCTGATCAGCTTGTACGAGCTGCTGTTCGGATTCCCGGCACCCATTATCCTGGCGCTGCTGCTGAATGAAGTCCGCTCCTCCTTGTTCAAAAGAACGGTACAAACCGTGACGTATATGCCGCATTTTATCTCGCTGGTTGTCGTCTGCGGGATGATCAAGGAATTCACTTCCAGTTCAGGCATTGTCAACGATGTGATCGCCTATTTCGGCGGGGAACGAATCTCGCTCTTGCTGGAGCCGGAATATTTTCGAACGCTATTCATTTCGTCCGGTATTTGGCAGCACATCGGCTGGGGAACGATCATTTATTTAGCGGCATTAACAGGCATCGACCCGGAGCAGTATGAGGCCGCCAAGATCGATGGTGCGGGCCGGTGGAAGCAAATGCTGCATATTACGCTTCCCGGTATTATGCCGACGATCGTGATCCTGATCATTCTTGATATCGGCAGGCTGATGAATGTCGGTTCGGAGAAAATCATTCTGCTCTATAATCCGTCGACTTACGAAACCGCCGATGTCATCGGATCTTATGTGTACCGTATCGGTCTGCAGGAATTGAATTACAGCTTCAGCTCCGCTGTCGGCTTGTTTAACTCGGTCATCAATTTCACATTGGTCATTTTTTCGAACTGGTTAAGCCGCAGGCTCAACGAGACGAGCTTATGGTAGAGGGAGGGCTGGAGTATGCCGTATCGAAAAAAGCTGGGTGAAATCGCCTTTGAGTGGAGTAACGCCGTATTTCTGACCTTGTTGATGATTACAACGATTTACCCGTTAATCTACGTCATTTTCGCTTCCTTAAGCGATCCTGGCGAATATATGGCCCACAAAGGATTTCTATTGAAGCCGCTTGGGTTTAATTGGGATGCCTATAAAATGGTGTTCGACAATCCGATGATCCTTAAAGGCTATGGCAATACGCTGTTTGTTGTTATTGTCGGCTTGGCTTTTAACATCTTTTTCACCTCGTTGGGGGCCTACGCGCTATCCCGCAAATGCTTGAAGTTCCGTAAGCCGATCATGCTGTTCATCGTGTTCACTATGTTTTTCAACGGCGGATTAATTCCGTTCTACTTGACGGTCAAGGGGCTGGGCATTACCAACACTTTATGGTCCTTGATTATTCCGCAGGCCATCAGCACCTTTAACCTGATCATCATGAAAACCTCCTTTGAAGCAATCCCGGACAGCTTGGAGGAATCGGCTAAAATCGATGGGGCGAACGAATTCGTCATTTTATTCCGGATCATTTTGCCGCTGTCCATGCCGGTTATTGCTGTCATGCTGCTGTATTACGGTGT
The DNA here is from genome assembly GCF_039543185.1 of Paenibacillus vulneris. Classification (NCBI taxonomy): domain Bacteria; kingdom Bacillati; phylum Bacillota; class Bacilli; order Caryophanales; family Paenibacillaceae; genus Paenibacillus; species Paenibacillus vulneris. The sequence goes on from NZ_BAABJG010000012.1 coordinate 99,265, forward strand.
AAGCCATTGGAATTCCTGGTTTAACGCGATGATTTTCTTGCGGGATCGCTCGTTGTATCCGCTGCAGCTGATTTTAAGAGAGATTTTGCTGCAAAATGAAGCGAGTAATATGGCGTCCGGTTCCAGCGCAAGCGATATCGCGATGCTGTCGGAGACACTGAAGCACGCAACGATTGTCGTTGCCACCGTGCCGATCCTGCTGGTGTATCCGTTCCTGCAAAAATATTTTGTGAAAGGCGCCTTGGTCGGTGCTATTAAAGGATAATCCGGTTGCTCTCAAGCGATAGCGGGTTCCACGGCGGAGACAGGCTGTCCTGTTCGGACGGCCTTCTCCCCGATCCCACTAGAAGAGCAATGCGAATACAGGGGATGAAGAATTGGAGGGACCTTATCGATGTTACATCCATCCAGAATGTGGTTGGCGGCTATGGCGCTTGTCTTGATGGCAGGCTGCGGAGCCGGGGGAAGCTCCTCGCCCAAGGAAGAGGGCAAGGGTCAGACTGTGGTTAGCAATGAACCGGTGACGTTAAAGCTGTTCATGCGTATTGCGTATCCCGAGGACAGCATAAAAAAATATATTATAGAGCCCGTTCAGAAAAAGTACCCGAACATCACAATCGAAATTATTAATAATGCCAAAGGATCGTCTATCGAGGATTTAATTGCTGCGGACAATGTGCCCGATCTCATCTTCCTCAGTACACCGTACGTCACCGATATGCGGAAGCTGGAGGTTGTTGAGGACCTCGATGCCCTCGCAAAGAAAAATAGCTTCCCATTGGATGCATTTAATAAGGAAGCATTGGATGCTATTCGCAAGGCGGGCGGCAGCAGCGACAAGTTGTATGCGCTTCCGTTCTCGACCAATTACGCGGTAACGTACTACAATAAAGATATTTTTGATAAATTCGGCATTCCTTATCCGAAGGATGGCATGACCTGGGACGATTATCTCGATTTAAGCCGCAAGCTGACAAGAGTCGTCGACGGAGTTCAGTATTCAGGCGTCAATCCGTATGCGCTGAAGGGCGGAGCGCCGATGTCCCTCAACTATATTAATCCTGCCACCAAGCAGGTGGACGTAACCTCCGAGGGCTGGGTGACGGCGTTCCGGACGATGCTGGATTTTTACTCGATTCCCGGCAATCAATATATGAAAAATTACCGCGACCTGTTCCTGAAGGAACGGACGCTGGCAACATATATAACCTACGATAATACGCAAAATCTCGAGCAATTGGAGCGGGAAGGCAAGCCGATGAATTGGGATATGGCGACATTCCCCATTATGAAGGATAAGCCGGGTATCGGCCATGGTATTGACTCGCACAATATAGCTATTTCCTCGACAAGCAAGCACAAGGATGCAGCCTTTCAAGTGCTGATGCAGCTGACCTCCAAGGAGGCGCAGATGGAGCTGAGCAAGAACGGCAAGCTGCCGGCGATTCAGGATGCGGAGCTGCAGCAGGTGTTCGGCGAGAAAGTAAACATATTGAAAGGGAAGAACACCTCGGCTATATTTAAACTGAAGGCTGCACCAATGCGTCAGATCAATGAGAACGATGCCTTCGTGTCCAAAGAAATCGATAAAGCGTTCGAAGCTTTAACGACGGGCAATACAGATATTAACACTTTGCTTCGGACTGCCAAAGAGGCGGCAGAGCAGACTATTAAGAAGGAACAACGCTAGCTGGGAGGAGAACGGTATGAGAGTGGAAGAGGAGAAGTCGAGCCGGCTTGAGGTCAATCTGGATTGGAAAGAGTTTTTATCCCGGCATGATATGACTTGGACAACGCGTCCTATGACGTGGAATGAAGGCGCATTCATTGGGAACGGGTTAATGGGCGCTATGATGTTCGGGGAGGAGCATCGCGATAAAAGGAACGTGCTGCGCTTCGTGCTGGGACGCACGGATGTGACGGCTGCGCGCAAAAGCGGTTATAGTCCGCGCATTCCGGTCGGGGAGATCGATTTAGAATGTGTAGGATGGGTTTACCAGCCGACGGAGATCAGGGTTGATCTATGGAACGCTGAAATCAAAGCGCGGGTGGTCACTACAGTAGGGGAGATCGGGTTGAGAGCCTTCATCCACAGCGAAAAGATGGTAATGGTCATCGAGCTGGAGACCTCCGAAGGGGAACGCGAAGCGAAGCTTCAATGGTATGCGGAGCCGGAGGTTTCCCATGTGCTGAAAAACGCGGACGGCCCCAATCTGAATCAGTACATTCCGGACATTCAAGTGAGCCGCAGCATAGTAGACGGGGTACATATCGGAGTTCAGCAGTATCCGCTGGGAGACGGCTGTACAACGGCATGGCAGGAGGTAGAAGCCGCTTTAGATCATCGGGTATGTTACTTGACGATTCAGAACGGGGTTAGCGACGCGGTCAAGCAAGATGCTGCCGATCTTGTACGCCAAACCGCGCAAGCCGATCTGGAGCAGGAGGTGCAGCAGCACCGGAGCTGGTGGCATGCATATTATCCGCAAAGCTTCGTTTCGATTCCGGATACTTTGCTGGAAGGCTTTTACTGGATTCAAATGTATAAGCTGGCTTCCGCTACCCGGAAGGAGCATTTGATCATAGACAATCAAGGGCCCTGGATGGCGCCTACCCCATGGCCGGGCGTATGGTTTAATATGAACGTTCAAATGAGCTATTCTCCGGTGTATACGTCCAACAGACTGGAGATGGGGGAGTCACTGACCCGAGCGCTGGATGCTAATTTCGATCATCTGATCGCCAACGTTCCGGAGGAGTATCGGCATGACTCCGCGGGGCTGGGCCGCAGCTGCAGCTACGATTTGAAGAGCAAGGTAGTGGACGAGACAGGCAACCTGCTCTGGATCTGCCATAACTACTGGCGTCAATACCGCCATTCCATGGATGAGTCGATGCTGAGAAACGGCTTGCTGCCGCTGTTAAAGCGCGGCGTGCAATATTTCATCCATATTCTGGAGCAGGGGGAAGACGGCAAGCTGCATCTGCCGCCGACCGTCTCACCAGAGTACGGCTCCTTCAAGAAAATGACCGTTCCCGACTGCCACTACGATCTGTCCTTGATCCGCTGGGGCTGTGAGACGCTGCTCAGCATCAACGACAGGCTGCAGCTTGAGGATCCGGCAGCGGAGCGTTGGACGTTTGTGCTGGATCACCTGACCCCATATCCAGTAGATGAGAACGGGCTTCTGCTCGGGCGCGATGCTCCGATAGAATTCGGCCATCGGCACTTCAGCCATCTGCTCGCCGTGTTCCCATTACACCAGATGACGGGGGAGCAGGAGGAGGAGCGCAAGCTGATACATAAGTCGCTTCGCTACTGGACCGGCATGGAGGGGGACATGCGCGGCTTCACGTTCACCGGGGCTGCCTCTATCGCCGCGGCGATCGGAGAGGGAGACGAAGCGCTGCAGTACATCCAAACCTTCATGCATCTGATCAAGCCGAATACGATGTACAGGGAAGCCGGGCCCGTGATGGAGTCCCCGTTAGCCTGCGCAGAGTCGATTCACGATCTGCTGCTGCAAAGCTGGGGAGATAAAATTCGCGTGTTCCCAGCGCTTCCAAGCACATGGAAAGACGTCAGCTTCCACGATCTGCGGGCGGAAGGGGCTTTTCTCCTCAGCGCCCAGCGCAAAGAGGGACGGACAGCGTTCATCCGCGTCAAAAGCTTGGCGGGGGAGCCGTGCCGGCTGCAAACCGATTGGCTGGATACTTCGGCCATTCGGGTGATAGGTGAACGGGAAGTGCCAGTGAGGCTGCTGGGCGGCGGTCTCATTGAGCTGGACCTGAACCAGGACGAGGAAGTCGTGTTATACGAAGGGGAACGCCCGGACTCGTTCGTTATAGCACCGGTTCCCGCCGTTCGGAGCTTGTGCAATTATTTCGGCGCTAACAAGCCTTGGCGCCGGTATGGGATTCCTTTTCCAGTAAGTTGAATATTCTTGTAAATAATGTTGAGAAGATTACGAACTTCAGTCAGAAAATTAGTTGACAATGATTTTTTATAAATGACTATCGGTACACTCCCTTTAAAGGGAACAAAAATAGCCCATTACTAAGTAAATTGAACATTAGTCGGATTTCAATTTACTTTAATGGGCTTATTTATTGCTCCTAAGAAACTACACTACATTAGACCGAGACTCCGTGTTATCAAGACCTAAAAATAAATTTCTTCAGCTCTGGAAGTACCCGATTCTGCAAGCAAAAAAAATTGCTGCTCGGATTTACCTGGTTAATCGGTTATGTCTATAGTTACCTTTTGATCCGCATTTTTAGAATCAGAGAATGTAAGAGTCCATTTATTGTTGTCATTCGAAAATGTTATATCTTTAACTAGAGGGACCTCAACATTTTGCAGTTTTGATAGAGCTTCTTTTAATACGTCTTCCTTGGTTTTGTGTGCGCCAGGAATTGCATCCATTTTGATTACGCTTATTTTTTCTGATAATCCCTGCGCCGGATTTGATGTTTGTATCTGGCCTTTTAATTGTACTTCAACTAATTGTCCAGCTGTAAAGTTAGCAGCATCCTTACTTGTGATCCATATTGTTTCGTAGTCTTTATCCCGATACGGTCGTTGTGAAACGACAAGCAGGCGAGTATTTTCATTTTTTACAATATACCCTGTTATGCTCGTACTCAAGCCCTTCACCTTCTCTGAGGAACTGCAGCCTAATAGTAAAAACGAATACATAATTATTGAAAAAATAACGAAAAGTTTCGTTTGTCCTCTTCCCACAGATAGGGCATTTACAAGTAATTTGATCATGTCTCAGGTCCCTCCATTATTTAATAAAATAAAAAATAATGTTAAAAAGATAATACTGCCGAGGCAGTATTTAATAGAACGATTGATTTGAAGAGTTTCAAATGAGCACTTTTCTACCTATTTTTTTGATTTACATTTATAAGACGTTCCAAAACGAGTACATTGTTTCACTAATTTTTAAAAAATAAAAGCAAACCCGTAGGAACTTGCAAAACAAGGGTTCGATTTAGGATAACAATTTTCGGGTTTAACCATTAAGGCTGTTAAGAAGGAAAGCTTAGTATCTAAAAGCAAAAACCGTTATGCGTCCCCTTCGAGGTTAAACGAGGGAAGTGCATGACGGTTTTTTGTTTCAACCTATTAGTACAGTTCATGTTGTGGTAGAATAAGACAATCTGTAAATGATTTTGGGGGATAAAGGCAGCATGAATAGGTATGTCAAATGGGTAGCTTTTATATGTTATTACCTTTATTTTTTTATTTTTTACTGTATATCTCTTTATCTCGTTACTAGTGTGCAATTACTTGACTTTTTCCGAGAGAATAGCTCAAATGCAGAAGAGTTTTTATTTTTATTAAGACTAACAGTGGTGTTTTCGAGCATTTTATCGATAGTCGTGCTAGTATTGATTCATTTATTATGGATAAAAGCGAAAAGGGCATTTTATGTAGTCAGTATCCTCTCTTTTCTGCTATCTATCGCCGGAATCTTGGAAGTGATTAGTTGGGATTTGGGCGGACCTGTACGAATTCTGGAATCTGGTAAAGCCCATTCTGCCGATGTTCTGATAGGCCATTATTTATATTTAGAGGATTCTATAACTCCATTGGGGAAAGGGCCGGCGGTGGGCCGATTCAATGCTTACTAGCTGAAAATAAAAAAAACGTCTTGCGACGTTAGTTTAAGCAAGTCCAAATATTGATTTCAAAAAACAGAAGTGTTACAATGGGATTCGGTCATTTCTGTTTTCGCAGAAAGTAATATTTCTCCACATTAACATTTCTAATATCATTATAGCATCCTGTTCAAGCCATGTCAAACCTATTTTTTTGTTTTGAATTCCATTCGAAAAGAGGCGATTTTTTTGAGTATGAAGGAAATCGATTGGCGCGAAGAGCAGCAGCGAGTGGACCTGGTTACAGCAAAGATCGGCAAGCGTATGGAGGAGCTGGCGGGAGAAGTCGGCGACGTGAGAACCGATGTCGTCGATATCCGCAGGCATTTTTGGGATGAAGTAACCGTGAATCTAAGCACGATGGAGGATCTGACCGAAACCTACTTCAGCTTAAAGCAGCAGGTTGAAGTGCTCACGGATCGTGAGCGGCGGCATCGTCAGGCTTCGATAGCGCTCGGGAAGCTGAAGCGTCTGATCAAGACGCCTTATTTTGGACGGATTGACTTTACAGAGGATGGCACGAGCGGAGCGGAGAAGATCTATTTGGGCATCGCTTCTTTTTCGGATGAGGATGACAATACGTTCCTCGTGTACGATTGGCGCGCTCCGGTATCGAGCTTGTACTATGATTACCCGCCGGGTCCAGCCTCGTATGAAACGCCGTCGGGCGATGTGACCGGTACGATGCATTTGAAACGACAATATGTCATTCATGACGGACAAATCAAATTAATGTTCGATACAGGCCTTACGATCGGCGATGAGCTTCTGAAGCAGGTGCTGAGCCGAAGCTCCGACGCTCAGATGAGAAGCATCGTGGCCACGATTCAAAAGGAGCAAAACCGCATTATCCGGAACGACCGCAGCCGGATGCTGATTGTGCAGGGAGCTGCGGGAAGCGGTAAAACATCCGCCGCGCTGCAGCGGGTTGCCTATTTGCTGTATAAGCATAGGGACACCTTGCAGGCCGATCAGATGGTGCTGTTTTCTCCGAACCCGATGTTCAACAGCTATGTCTCGACAGTACTTCCCGAGCTGGGGGAAGAAAACATGCAGCAGACGACGTTCCAGCAATATTTGGAACACCGGCTTGGCAAATTGTACAATCTGGAGGATCCGTTTACCCAGCTGGAATATGTGCTGTCATCGGCGTCCGAACCGGGGTATGAGGCGAGAATCGAGGGGATTCGTTACAAATCCTCCGTTGATTTTTTGCAGGTTATCTCCCGTTATAAGGAAGTGCTGGAGCAGGAAGGGATGATCTTTAAGCCGATTAAGTTCCAAGGGAGAACGATCGTCTCTGCCGAACAGATGAAAGAACGATTCTATGAAATGGATCGTTCGATCCGGCTTCCGAACCGGATCGTTCTGATCCGGGATTGGCTCTTGAAAGAAGTAAGAGAATTCGAGAAGAAGGAGCGGCAGGCGGAATGGGTGGAGGATCGGATCAACCTGCTGGAGACGGAGGATTATCAGCGGGCTTATAACCAAATGCGCCGCAAGAAGAAGGATGGCGAAGAATCCTTCGACGATTACGAGGTAGAGAAGGACCTGCTTGCGCGGATGGTCGTGCAGGAGGAGCTGAAGCCGGTTCGCGGCAGAATCAAAAGGCTGAAGTTCGTCCATGTCACGGCGGTCTACCGCCAGTTATTCGAGGATGACGGATTGTTCCTGCAAGCATCCGGGGCAGCCGGCAAGCCGGCGCTGTGGGCCGAAATAGGCAAGCAGACGCTAGCCCGGATGGAGCAAGGGGAGATCGCGTATGAGGATGCGACGCCGCTCTTATATCTGAACGAGCTGATGCTGGGCTTCCAGATGAACACCTCGGTTCGCCATGTTATCGTAGACGAGGCTCAGGACTATTCGCCGTTCCAGCTGGAATTCCTGAAGCGGCTGTTCCCCCGCGCTCGCATGACGGCGCTGGGCGATATGAACCAGGCGATCTACGCTCACGCTTCGGCGCTTGGAGAGCTTGACCCGATCACGGCGCTCTACGGACCGGAGCAGACGGAGCTGATCCGATTGACCCGCAGCTACCGGTCAACTCAGGAAATCGTCGAGTTCTCCCGCGGCATGGTGCCGGGAGGCGAGGAGATCATCCCGTTCAACCGCAGCGGCGACAAGCCGCAGGTTACGGTGGCGGCCGACCGAGGCAGCCTGCACGAGGCCATTGCAGCCGATATCGAAGCGCTGCGCGCGGACGGCTTCGATTCGATTGCGATCATCTGCAAGACGGCGGGCGAAAGCGCCGATGTCTTCGATGCCTTGCAGGGGCGCTTGCCGCTGCAGCTGATAACGAAGCATACGCCGGAGTTTACCAAGGGCATCCATGTGCTCCCTGCGTATCTCGCTAAGGGTGTGGAGTTCGACGCCGTCCTCCTTTACGATGGCTCGAAGGAGCAGTACGCCCGCGAGAGCGAACGCAAGCTGTTCTACACCGCATGTACGCGTGCGATGCATCTGCTGCATATTTACGCGCTCGGGGAGCTGAGCCCGTTCATTACGACGCAGCCTGCTTCTACTTACGTACTGCAAAATATTCACGCTTAATGACAAAGAACCGGCCGCCGCTGCGGCCGGTTTTTTGCTGTATAGGCCTCCGAGCCTCACCGGAGTATATTAGCCATAGTTCAAGCTCTGTAGGCTTCTCGACAGACTCGCCCAACTTTGTGGCTCCCTCTATTTCGCCCGGACGACGATAGAACCGAGCATTCGGTCTCCTACATAGGGAAGGAGACGCCAGAGCCCCGGCTCAGGGAGCGACATCATAGAGACGGCGGTGCGGTCGGCGCCGTTGTTCGCTCCGCCCAAGGAGGCAGCAGAAAATACGTCGATAAGCCGCTCCTCCCCTTGCTTGACGGCTTTGACTGTAAAGGCTCCCTCCAGAGGCTCGCGGTTTTCCCAGAAATGCCACATATATTTTTGGCCTGCTCCCGCAATAAACCCTGCATCGATAAAACCGACTTGATGCTCGATCCCCCGCATGTCATAACTGCCGGAACGAAACATCGGGCTGACCTCCCAAGAAGGCTCTTGTACGGATAGGACCACATCGGCATACGCTTGGCCGTCCAGCACCGCCGTGTAATGCCATAGCCCGCTGAAGGGAAGCCCGAAGGTAGCCGTAAACCGTTCCAGCCCGGGATAGCCGCTGCTGGGCTCCGTTATTTCGACGGGGGGCAGCACGGTCAGCTTCAGCCCCGACTTCTTATGCTCAGCGGTGATAGATAGCGTCTTCCCTTTCAGCTCATCGAATGGGGCCTTAAAGGACCAAATATATCCATACGGCTGTCCCGCTTTAAGCTCGGGGTCCGGGAATACCTCCAGGACAAGCTTCCCTTTATCGTAATAGACTTGTCGGACTTGCTCCTGGCCCGATGTGACGCCAAGGGAGGAGGCGGGTGACGGGAACGTCCCGTACTCTTTTCCGATCCAGACCAAACAGGCTAGGATGGAGACCAGCACCAAGGCGGCTCCGACGGCTCTTACACGCGATGCCGGTTTTACTCTTCTCGTTAAGGAGGCCTTTTGGATAACTTGGCTTTGAAGCTCCGGAGTAAAATGATTTTCGGCAAATGGAGAGGCCTTCATTTCCTCTGCCCAACCCGGCTTTTGATGATCCATGCTCTACTCCTCCTCTCGTTCGGCCGCTGTGGCGAGACGCTCCGATATTTTTTGCTTGGCGCGAAACACCCGCGATTTCACCGTTCCCTCTGAAATATCCAGCAGCAATGCGATTTCCCTCATGGTTAGCCCATAGTGGTAGTCCAGAATGATCGCCTCTCTGTATTTGCGCGGCAGCTCCATGACATAGCTCCACAGCCGATTCGATTCCAGTCTGTCCAGAACAACCTGCTCAGCCGAAGGGGAGGCATCCTTACGGAAAGTCAATGTATCCCGCAAAGTCACCTTCCGAATAAAGGCGCTCTTTAAATAATGAAGCGACTTATTGCGCGTAATGGTCAACAGCCAGCTCTTTACGCTGCACTCCCCGCGAAAGGAATACAGCTTGTCGTATGCGGATAAAAACACGTCCTGGGATATGTCATCGGCCGCATGGGACTGGCGTGTGAGAAAATAAGCGAAATTCCATACGTCTTCACCGTAGCTCTGCATGAGCTCTTTCAGGACCGCATTGCGGTCATAGCCTCCGGCCAAAAATTCCAAGTAGTGCCGCTCCAATAAGTATCACCTCTATAAATAAGACCCTTTATCCTAGGGATTAGTTCCCAAAAAAAACGGAGAAATGAAACTTTTTGCGGAAAAAGTTTAATCTGTTTAAGTTTCGTACGGAATATGTCGAAAGAGGAAAATCGGACTCGAAAACGCAAGTTTCACGGCATTGTTACGAGCCTGTAACCGTTTGTAAAGCGGCAAAATGACCCCCTATACTGAGGGCATGTCCATTTGTTCTTTTCTTACTTTCCCATTGGTATCATTTAACAATAGCCTGCCAATTTACGGCTTTGTTACAATGTTGGCAACAGATTACGAGCTGGGGGAGGGGAAATTATAGAAACGATCTTTCAATACGCTCCGGACGCAATGGTGATTATCGGTCTGAAGGACGGGAAGCTGTCGCAATTCGTTACAGCTAATGATTCGTTTCTTATTTTGCTAGGCTGCGACTCCATATGCGATTTGTTCCAGCTCCACCCCGGGGAAATGATTGCTCCGGAGAATGACAGCGAAATGATCAAGAAAGTGGAGAAGGCACATAAGCAAAGAACGGTTCTGACCGAAACGGTCCTTGTAAGGAAAAATCGGACGAGAATTCATGCTGAGATTCATATGAGTCTGGTTCCCGGAAGGGCCGAAACGTTTCTATTATGCGTTGTGCGGGATATCTCCGAGCGGAAGTGGATTGAGGCTCATTTGCGGCTACCGCAGATCATCGGTTCTGGATTGCTAAGCGAGCAGCTGACGGTTGAGCGGCTTACGCAATACGTTTCCGGTACAGAGCTGTCGATCGAGCATTTCGAGGAACGCTCTCTGGTTCATTTTACCGCTTCGGAAGACATTATGAGAATTCGTAAAAAGCTGCGGGAATGTGCGAAGGAAGGGAACGTCACGGAATTTATTTTTTCTACGCTGGTCAAAAATGTAAGGCGGCGCCGCAAAGCGATCATTTGCCCTTTTTACAGGGCGGACGGGCAGTTCCGGCATTTTGCTTTCGTGCTGCTTGAAGTTCGTGATGAAGCCGCACCTACGGTTCCTCCCGCTCTAAAGCTGCAAATGCTTATGATCGATCGGCAGATGTCTCTCTTGGAGCTGTCCCGCATGACCGGAATTTCCAAAACGACGCTCTCCAAGCTTCGCAACGGTAAAATCAACAAGCCCCATGCCTATACCAAAAGCCTGGTTGCCCGCGCTTTGGGAGTAGAAGAATCAGACATTTGGGATGATGCTTTACATACCCTTTAAAGATGGAAGGAAGACAAGCCCATGCTTGGATTGAATAATGTGAGTTTAAAGCACAAGCTGATTGCTGCGTTTGCCATTGTGCTTATCATTCCCTGTTTGTTGATTGGGATTATCGCTTATCAAACTGCTAAAAGCAGCATGCAAGGTGAACTCATGGGAGCGGCAGAAGATACGGTCGAACTGATGAATCAGTCAGTGGAGCAATATCTCCGCATGGAAATGAGCAATGTGCAAGGCTTGGCCAAGCAGCTTTCGAGCAGTGCGATTGATGAAAAAAGCTCCCGGGCCCGCGAAGTCATCGATGCCTTCGCTTCCAACCATCCGGAGCTAGAGCTCACGGTTCTCGGGAACGAAAACGGCGCATGGATGAAATCGCCGGACCCCGGCAGTCAAAAGTACGATCCCCGGGAGCGGGATTGGTATAAAGATGCGATGAAATCCGCAGGGGCCGTTATCATATCCGATCCTTATGTGTCGGCCACTACAGGGAATATGGTAGTATCGGTTGCCATGACGCTTCCCGACAAAAAAGGGGTTATCAGCGTAAACTTAAGTCTCGACAAGCTGGCTTCCATGGTAAAAAACGCGCAAATTGGGGAGCGGGGATACGTCTACATACTGGATAAAAACAAAAAGTTTCTGATTCATCCTTCACAGAAGCCGGGTGCGGAGGCGGTGGAGGAGCATTATTCGCAGTTCTACAAGGGGGATTCGGGCAGGACCAGCTATATGCTGAACGGCCAGCAGAAGCAGGCTGCGTTCGTGACGAATCCGTCAACGGGCTGGAAGCTGGTAGGAGCGATGGAATCACAGGAAACGGTGGAAAAATCGGCGGTTATTTACCAGGTTACGGCCGGTGTCGTCATAGCAGCTTTAGTGCTTGGCGGACTGCTCATCGCTGGAATCATTCGCTCCATCATCCGTCCGTTAAGGGAGCTGATGGATACGGCTGCTTCCTTGAGCCAAGGGGATCTGCGCCGGACGGTTACGGTTCGATCCCAGGATGAGATCGGCAAGCTGGGACAAAGCTTTAATGAGATGGTGCAATCCTTGAAGACCATGATTGTCGAAATCGGAGAAACCTCGACGCAGCTGGCCGCCTCTTCCGAGGAGCTGAGCGCAAGCGCAGAGCAGAATACGAAGGCGACGGACCAAATTGCGTCCTCGGCCCAGGACATGTCGCAGGGCTCCCAGCTTCTTGTGGAACAGGTCAATGAGAGCTCCAGAGTGACAGGGGAAATGGCAGCGGACATGTCCAATATTACCGGGCTGGTACAGCATTCGTCCGCCCGTGCGGAAGAGGCCCGAAGCTATTCGGATGAAGGGGCCGTCGTATTGGGGACGGTGATCCGTCAAATGAATGTGATCGGCGCCAATGTCGATCAGCTGGAAGCTATCGTGAAAGAGCAGGCCAGCCGCTCGGAGGATATTAACCGGATGATCCTGCAGATTACCGAGATCGCCAATCAGATCAACCTGCTGTCGCTTAATGCTTCTATCGAAGCGGCCCGGGCAGGAGAGCATGGCAAGGGCTTTGCCGTTGTTGCCGGCGAAGTCAAGAAGCTTGCGGAGCAGACTGCGCGGTCGTCGAGCGAGATTAATAACCTGACCGGAGAAATCCAGACGCAGTCGAACCAGGCGCTGCATTCGATGATTGAGGCATCACGGGAAGTGGCCGCAGGCAAGGAGGTCGTGGATCGTATGGGGCAGCTGTTCGAAGAGATTAAAGGGAAAATCACCGAGGTCTCTGACCAGATGCAGATCGCTTCGGCCTCCTCCCGGAACGCAGCCCTTGGAACGCATAAGGTAAGTGAAACGATGAATACGGTGCAGCAGGTTACCGAGACGGCTGCTGAGCATACGGAGCAGATTTCCGCCGCGGCCGAGGAGCAGATGGCCTCCATGCAGGAAATATCCGCTTCTGCGCAAGCCTTGTCTTCGATGGCGGAAGAGCTGCAGACGAAGATTGAGCGATTTAAATGTTGATTTTATTTTGTCCATGAAAATGATAATATGGTACATAGAACATGAAGGCGGCGTTCCGGGGGAACGTCGTTTTTCGATATACCTTACCGATAACGGACCCGGGACAGGTGATTGGAGATGAGAACATAGATGGATTTGCGAAAACTGCGATTGAATGACACGACGGCAACAAAATCCAGCGAAGAACGGGACGAATACGAGAAGGATTACGCGAGATTGATTCAATCTCCCGCTTTTCGGCGGCTTCAAGGCAAATCGCAGGTGTTCGGCGCGGGGTCGGGGGATTATTACCGGACCCGGTTGACCCATTCTTTGGAGGTGTCCCAAATCGCCCGTGAAGTCGCGCGTAAAATGGGAAAGCTGTACCCCTTCCTCGGACGCAAGGAGCATCCGGGACTGATGATGGATCCGGCGGTGGTGGAGTGCGCAGCGTTAGCCCATGATTTGGGGCATCCTCCCTTCGGGCATAAGGGTGAGGAGGTGCTGAATCAGCTACTTGCCGTCGTCCATGGGATGGCTTACGAGGGGAACGCCCAAAATTTTCGCATTCTGATGTTTCTTGAAAAGCGCGCAGGCAGCGGCAGCGGACTGGATTTGACGGCAGCGGTGCTGCTTGCGATAAATAAATACCCGTATAACCTGGATGAGCCCGGACGTCTGAAGGGCGTGTATGGTATGGAGTGGCAGGAGATCGGGATGCTTCGGGACCAGTGGGGGATGCCGGAGGGATGCTCTACACTCGAGGCGCAGCTGATGGATTTAAGTGACGACATTGCCTACTCCACCCATGACATCGAGGACGGGATTCGTGCAGGGAAAATTCAGATGAACCGGACCTTTTTCGAGGACCCGCGGCTTGTAGAGAATGTGATCCAGGAAATCGTCGACGATCACGGCAACGGAGACATGGGCTGGGAGCAGGTCGATTTGAATGTGATGGTCAAGCAGGTGCTTATCTCGTTCCTGGAGCAGTGGGAGACGATTTATGCCGAGTGCGGCCAGGAGGCCTCAAGAACGCGGAGAGAGATCAAGGCCCGTTGGGTCAGCGCCTTCGCGCACCAGGTCGGGATTATCGACGATCCGAAAAAAGGCTGGAAGCGGGTTACCTTTGTCCGCGACGGGCAAGAGGACCTTCATTTGCTGCGGACGATGGAAATATTGAAGAAATTGGCGTGGGTCACGCTGATCAAGGATTTCCGTGTGCAGCGGCTGCAAAAGCGCAGCGAAATTATGATTCAACGATTATGGACCAGCTTCATCGAGTATGAAACCGGCCGTTTGATCATCCCGCCGGATTGGATGGAGAACTACGAGCAGCATAAAAGCAGATGGCCTTGGCCCCGCTTTGTTGCCGATTATATTTCGGGTATGACCGATGCCTACGCGGAAAAAGTATATGCCGAAATGTTCGCCAGCAAGTCCGGCTCGATTTATGAAATGGATTAAGGCGGGGAAAAAAGGACGCTCCTTGAGAGCGTTTTTTGGGATGGATGGGAAGCCTCGATATTTGAACAACTGCTCCGGTTCCCCGGTGAGGCATCTCCCTCCGGCCGCTGTTGTTATCAGGAAATTTTTAATCTGACTTTATTAGGTGTGATTTCCTGATAACAAAGGCGGACGCTCCGCTCCTCCGGGAGACACCTCACCTCCCACCTTTCGCATTGTTCAAGGGATTGTAGTTACTCATCCATCTGGACGCTCTTAACAGGAGCGTCCTTTTTTGGTATGAGAGCTAGGAAGGAAGGTGAGCATGGGCCCAAAACGAAGCAGCCCTGCGGCGTATCGAACGAAAACGTACGATAACGGATCGCAGGGTTGCATGAAGTTTGAGCCGCTCCTATTTCGATGGAGTGGCCGCCGGCTGGACTTTGGGCAGCAGAAGCTGTCTCAAGCGCTGGACGAGCGGCTTCTCAATCAAGCCATAAAATGTACAGCAGATGGCCAATGCCATAAGAAAGCAGAGCGCAGCGGCTGCAGAAGGGCTGATCCAGTTCGTCAGATGGGCTGCTTTGGCCAGCTTCATCGTGATGGACAAACCGATCAGGCTTGTCAGCAAAATGGAGTAGGAAGCATCGCCGAGAAATTGCAAGGGCTTAAGCCACGCAGGGGCTTTCATCTTGAGGGACCCTATTCCTACAAGAACAAGTGCTGAACCGATAGTATACAGGGTGTTCACATAGGAAAAATCAGGATTTGCATGACGAAGTCCCCACACAACAGGGAACACGGCGATTCCTGCCGCAAGCCAGCCAAAGCCGTTCCGAATCCGGGTATGCCGGGTCAGGATCGCGATGGTTACCCCCAACATAAATTCCAGATGAAGACCATCAAATAAAAAGTGTATCCACAGATGATCCTTCAAATGAATCCAGCCAAGACTGTTCAAACCAATAATGGTCACCCATACCGCGAATAAAAGAGCGGCGGCGGGTTTCTTGAGAACAAAAAGCAGTGAGAAGGCCGCATAGAAAAAGACAATATAAATAAGCGACCAGGCGACTCCCAGAATGGGCGGGTTCGGACCGGGTATCAGAAACAGGGAGCGGATAATTTCCGAAGGCTTTGTTTCAAATCCTAGGCCGAAGGATGGGACCAGGAAATATACCGGAATGACGGCTAACGTAACGATCCAGTACAGGGGATAAATGCGCAGAAACCGTTTGACGATGAACGAAAGCCATATTCCTGAACGGCCGAAATGATTATGGTACAGCGTGTACATTAAAAATCCGGTCAATACGAAAAAGTAGGCATACCCGCCTGAACGCCCCATGTCACTAACCCCGAGAAAATTGATCTGAAAATATTTGTTCGCCATTTGCGATGCGTGAAACAGCATGACCAGAACAACGGCAATGCCGCGCGCAGCCTGGATGTATGGGATCGTAAAGCGTTTTTCCATTGGGGCTGTCTCTCCATTTGCTTCAAATTTCGTGCTTTTGCTTCTATATTCCCACATGAAGATGTCATAAGTATGACTTTAAACTGAAAGGGCGCTGAAAGGATCCTTAAAAGAAGCTTAATGGCAGCGGGGGGCGCATAGACTGATACGGAGACCGGAAAACGAGTTTGCGTGGAGGGGAATGCGTCATGACGAAAGAGGAAGTGCTGCTGCTGTTGCAGCAGCTCCCGGAGCAGCTGCGGGAGGCGGAGGCCGATTATTACGACAGCCTAAGCCGATTGGAGGATGCCAAGCTGGCGCTGCATGCCAAGGAGTGTGAGCTGTTCAGTCTCGGTCTGGTGACGGGGCGGAACGAGCAGGCAAGGGACGCGGAGATTTGGCAGCATACGCATGAGCTGAGAAGGGTGCTGACCAAGGCCAAGGTCGCTGTGGATCAATCCAGGGTCGATTACGATTATTTAAAGAACAAGCTGGAAAATACCCAGCTGATTGCGCAGCTGCTGCTTCAGCTTGAAAACTAATGGAGCGTTCGCTGTTTACAAGACGGAAGACCCGCTCCTGCAAGCGGGTCTTCCGATGGTTATACGGTAAAATGAGATTGGCTTAGAAGCAGGTGAACTGCCGGATTCTGCGTAAATCCAGACCGAAGAACAGCCAGAAGCCTATAGGACCCGTTCCAAACCAGCGGAAGCCGGATATGGAGTTGCGGCCTACATGAGTCAAGTACATCCAGTACTGGTCCCCGTTATCCTGCCAGATGTACACATAACGGAATAAGCAGCCGCGAATGCTGCTGGCATCTACGGCAAAGGGCGCGGCGAAAGGCTCCGGAGGTATGAAGGACGGTGGCGGGGACTGAGGTGCACCGGCTGCACCGCCTCCTCCCAGTCCAGGAGGGGGTGAGGAAGGGAAGCCCCCAGGTCCTCCCGGGAAAAAGCCGGGTCCTCCCGGACCTCCAAGTCCTGGTCCCGGTATAAAGCTTCTTGTATCGTGTCCAGCATTTTGAGGCTGCGGATATGGATACACGGTTAACATCTCCTTTTTATTAACGACTAAGCTAATGCCTATCTAAGATTCAATATATGTAGCAAGCGCCTATTCGGTTATGGGCAAGAGCCCGAAAATTCCCGTCGCCATAGACTGCTGCGGAAAAAAAGACCCGGTGTGAGCCCAAGTAAAGCACATGCATCCATGTACCTTACTTGGGGCTCATCCGGGTCTATTAGCCGCAATAGGGTTTATAGGATTCCGAAGTCATCGGAGGCTTGCCGGAGAATACGCTCCAAAGCCTCGCTCGCGGTTACTTCCGTTTGCTCGCCGCTGCCGCGCAATTTGAATTCGACCAGGCCGTCCGCCGCCTTTTTGCCGATCACGATGCGGATGGGGATGCCAATCAAGTCGGCATCCTTGAATTTGACTCCTGGTCTTTCCTCGCGATCATCTATCAGTACTTCAACGCCATGCTTAGTTAGCTGCTCATAGAGACTTTCAGCCAGAGCACGTTGCGCCTCATCTTGGATAGAGACCGGAATCAAATGAACCCGAAACGGAGCGATTGAAGCCGGCCACGGGATACCGTGCTCGTCGTGATGCTGCTCGGCTATGGCGGATAACAGGCGCGAGATGCCGATGCCGTAGCAGCCCATAATAAGCTTGGTCGGCCGACCGGAGGCATCGGTTATTTCCGCCTTGAGCTTGCCGCTGTATTTGGTGCCGAGCTTGAAGACGTGCCCGATTTCGATTCCCCGGGCAAGCTTCAGGCTATCCCGGCAGCGCGGGCAGCAATCTCCTTCCTTGACATTGCGGAAATCTCCGGTGTGGTCGAGGGGAAAGTCTCTGCCCGGCACGACATTGCGCAAATGATGGTCCGCTTCGTTGGCGCCGGCAATTCCCGAGGATAGGGCGGCGGCCGAATAGTCGACCAGAAGCTTGATAGAAAGCCCGACAGGACCTACGAAGCCTGCCGGTCCGCCTGCGGCCTCCCGGATGGTCTGCTCATCGGCAAGCTCCAAGGATTCGGCTTGCAGCCAGTGTCTTACTTTCAGCTCGTTCACCTCCTGATCCCCCCGAACCGCTACAGCCACCGGTTGACCATCGGCAACGTAAACAAGCGTTTTAATAAAGGCATCCGCCGGAAGCTCCAAAGTCTGGACAAGCTGATCGATCGTCTTTATGCTTGGTGTGGGAAATGCTTCACAGGCGCCGATGGAACCTGATGAGCCATCAACCTGATCGGGCCGGACCGATACTGCCTTCTCGAGATTGGCGGCATACCCGCAGCCTGGACAAACGGCTATCGTATCCTCACCGACTTCGGCCAACGCCATGAATTCATGAGTTTCCCCTTCGCCGCCAATAGAGCCGGCATCGGCTTCCACGGCAGCGTAATGCAGCCCACAGCGGGCGAAAATCCGCTGATACGCCTCATACATGGCCCGATAGCTCAAGTCCAGACTATCCCAATCCATAGCGAAGGAGTACGCATCCTTCATCAAAAACTCCCTGCCGCGAAGCAGCCCGAAGCGGGGACGAAGCTCATCACGGAACTTCGTTTGAAGCTGGTACACAGTCATGGGAAAGCTTCTGTAGGAGCTGACGGTATCCCGTATCAGGGCTGTGACGACCTCTTCATGGGTTGGCCCCAAGGCAAACTCCCGTAAGTGCCGATCGTGCAGCCGGATCAGCTCGGGTCCGTAGACGTTATAGCGTTCGGACTGCTGCCAAAGCTCCGCGGGCTGGAGAGCGGGCATATGAAGCTCCTGTGCGCCGGTCCGATCCATCTCTTCACGGATCAATTGCTGCAGCTTCTTGAGAACCCTCCAGCCCATGGGAAGATAGGTATAGATTCCCGCGGCCAGCGGCCGAATAAATCCTCCTCGTAACAAAAGCCTGTGGCTTGCGGCTTCGGCCTCCGCAGGCACCTCCCTTAGGGTCGGGATGAGCATGCCGCTCTGTCTCATGTCCATTTCCTCCTTACGCGATTTTTTGTTTGTAGCAGCTTGCATCTTTTCTTGGACAATGACGGTTACTCCATTAGCGAAAATAAAAAAGACGCCATCGTCAGGGACGATTGCGTCGTGGTACCACCCTTATTTTACTGCCGCGGTCATAAGGCCAGGCAGCAGCTCTCCAAGAAGATAACGGCTTCTACCGTCAGCGGATACTTGGTGGCTTCGGTTCCCCGCTGCAGCTTTCAAGGTGGGAAGATACTCCGTGATTGTGGAGACTCGCAGACGGGGATCTCCTTCTCTGGGCCAATCAACCGGCAGTCCTTATATCCTTGGTCATCGCTTTTCTATTTAAGCTAGCAATTGGTATTAATTTACACGAAATGGAATGACCGGTCAAGCCCCTCTTGCCGCCTACAGCAGAAACATCGCTACGACGGTGGTCACAGCTAATCCGATAAGGACCGGCTTGAGGTTCCGTCTTGCCAGCTCGAACGGGTCGACACCGCAAATCGCTGCGGCAGGAATCAGCGCCCACGGGATCAGTGTCCCTCCGCCGACCCAAATGGCGGCGATTTGTCCGAGCGCAGTCAACGTGGCGATGCCCGAGCCGATGGCGGTGGAGAAGAGATTGGCTATCGAGCCGGTAAGGGAGATGCCCGAGAAGCCGGAGCCGTCCAAACCGGTGATGGCGCCTACGGTCGTCAGAGTGACCGCTCCGACCGCTCCGTTAATAGGAACCGTATGAGCCAAGGCAAGACCTAAATCATTAACCAGCCCGTGGGAGCCGGGAGGCAGCACCTTACCGAAAATATCGGCGAAGGCGGAGTCACCCAGATAGAAGAAGGCGGCTATTGGAATGACGGGACCGAATATTTTAAAACCGAATTGAAGACCTTCCACCAAGTATTCGGCGGATTTCTCAAGACCTTTGCTTCTGTGCGCCGTTAAGGTAATGAACAGCATGATGAGAAGGGCCGTGCCGCCGACGAGGGCGGTCGCATCGCTTCCTTGAAGCTTAAGCAGGAACATGGCAATCACGTCGGCCAGGAACAGCACCGGGATCAGGACAGCGAACAGAACCCGGCTGGAGCGGGACAAGCGGCTGATCCGCGAGCTCTCGGCAGCAGGCTTCGTCGGTACGGCTGTCACTCCGGTGTTCGCAGTCAGCTTGCCGCTTCTCATATCGCGGCGAAGCAGCCAGAAGCTCGTGATGGTCGTCACCGCGCCCATCACGATAACGAGGGGCACGCTGGCCTGAATGACATCCCCTACGGGGATGCCGGCGGCATCCGCTGTGAGCTTCGGGGCTCCCTGGATGACAAAGTCGCCGGATAAGGCAATCCCGTGCCCGAACAGGTTCATCGCGGCAGCTACGCCCAGGGCGGGCAAGCCGACCCGCAATGCAACCGGAAGCAGCACAGCCCCCAGCAGAGCAACGGCGGGCGATGGCCAGAAAAACCAGGAGATCACCATCATCAAGCCGCCGATGATCCAGAACGCCAGCGCCGGCGTCCGAATGAACCGTGCGAACGGAGAGATCATGGATTCGTTGATGCCGGTTTGAGACAGCACCTTACTCATGGATACGATGATGGAGATGATCAAGATCGTCCCCATGAGCTCTTTGATAGCATAGATGAAGCTGTTGAACACGCCGCTGATAGAGTGGCTTAAGGAATGCGTCGACAGCAATCCGAGAATAAAGATGCCTGCGATACAAAGGATCGTCGTATCCCTGCGGAATACCATGAATCCAATGATCAATACGATAAACAGCAAGTATACCCAATGCAAAGATAAGATGGAAACTTCCAAGCTGAATCGCCTCCCGTGGCAAAAGCCCAAGCTTTACTTACTACACCATATGCATCGGCTTGCCTTTGGTGCGCGGCGGGAGTGAAGAGGGCGCTCCTTGCAGAAGAAAATCAGTTCTATCGAATGGCTGCCGTGACATCTGAAAGGGCTTGACGGAAATTATAACCATCGGTTATTATATAACCAATGGTTACTAACCGATGGTTATAATGTGTACGGAGGGCTGATTATGGAAGAGCCGATTAGAAAAAGCAGACAGGAAATCCGGTCGGAGGAGACGAAGAGCAGCATCCGGGAAGCCGCCGGCAAGCTGTTTACTTCACGCGGTTATGATGCGGTTACGATGAGGGAAATTGCCAAGGAAGCAGGCTGCTCGCACACGACGATCTATTTGTATTACAAGGATAAGGAAGCCTTGCTGGAGACGCTGGTCATTCCTCCGCTGATGACGCTGGAGCAGACGATGCTTAACATCATCAATCATAATGAAATGGAAGCACTCGATGCGCTGAAAGAGCTCAGCCGACAGTTTCTTCGCTTTAGCCTGACCCATAAAAGCATGGTGCCGGTCATTTTCAACATGAAGGCGGGGAGGGTTGACGAGGTTAATCCGCAGAGTGAAGTGAATAAGCATAGGAATCAGATCTTTGCCTATTTGTCGGAAGCCTTGAACCGGATCATTGAAGCCGAAGGAACTGAACAGAAGACCAACGATGCGCGCATTTTGTTTTACATGCTGTACGGCATCGTTCATACCTATCTCAGCAACGAGGAGCCGATAGAAGAATTGCTGGAACGGATCGTTCCTATTCTGGATGAAGGCGTCGAGATGGTGATCTTAGGGATGCTGAAGAAGCATAAGCTGGATGAGAAGCTGTCAAAGAAAAGGAAGAACAAGAACGGGAGGAATGCGTAATGAGCATGATGCAAATTTCGGAGCATATATGGAAGTGTACGATATGGATCGGATTTCCGGTCAGCGCATGGGTGGTAAAGTCCGATGAAGGCTTAATGCTGGTGGACACAGGGATTCCTTGGATGGCAGGAAGCCTGGATCGGTGCATGAAGGCGCTGGGACTGCCGCTTCAGAGCATTGTACTGACACATGGTCATTCCGATCACGTTGGCGGAGTGAAAAAAATTCGTGAACGTTATAGCGTACCGGTCTACGTTCATGCTTCGGAAATTCCTTATATGGAGGGGCAGCTTCCGTTTCCCGGGCGCAAAAAAGCAGAGAAGCTCATGGAGCCGGGGCTTGCGCAGCCATTAGATATGAATGTGCTCAAAGCAGCAGGGTTATCCGGCTATCACACACCGGGACATTCTCCGGGGCATACCGTGTTTTTTCATGAACAGGACGGCGTGCTGCTGGCAGGCGACTTGTTTACTTCCAAGAGGGGCAGGCTGAACCGGCCTATGCCGATGTTTACGTCGGATATGAAGCAGGCTCTGGAAAGCGGGGCCATCGTGAAGCAGCTGAACCCGCGCCTGGTCAGCGTCTGCCATGGCGGCGACGTGTCCGTAACCAACGCACAAGAGCAGTACGATGCTTACCTCCTTCGTTTCGCATAATCGCTTGCGGATACGGCTATCTTTACACAAAAAAACGTCCGATTTACGGACGTGAGTCTGTCGAGAAACCTAGTTTTGCGAGAACTTTGCTAAATATGGAGGTGGGGTATTCCTCGGAAGAGTTTACGTCCGCCTTTGAAACCCGTGAAAATACCACTAAATCTGATCCCTTTCACGGGTTTCAACAGCGGCTGGAGGGGCATACCCCACCGTAGTATATTAGCAATAGTTCAAGCTTATAGGTTTCTCGACAATCTGACGTCCGATTTACGGACGTTTTCCCCTTCCCTTATACCGTCTGAAGGATGAACTTATCGACGACGTGCTTCACGCCGTCCTCGTTATTGCTGAGCGTAACGTAATCGGCGATTTCCTTAAGTCCTGCTACCGCATTGCCCATAGCCACGCCAAGTCCTGCGGCCTCAAGCATTTCCCGGTCGTTCCAGCCGTCTCCGATTGCGATCGTTTGCGACAAGTCATAGCCGAATTGCTGTGCCAAGTATCGCAGCGCGTCCCCTTTCGTACCTTGATGGTGAATGATTTCCAGAAAATGAGGCTTCGATTTCGTTATATGAACCTGGCCTTCAATCAGGCTGCGCAGCTCGGAGGCTACCTCGTCGAGCCTGGCCGGATCGTCGATAATCAATAATTTGGATGAGGGCTTGTGTACCAGCTCCGCAAAGTCGGGATAAACCGTGTACGGGATTTTAGACAGCTCGGAGTAGGCCTTGATTTTATCGTTATCTTCCTTTACGTACAACACATCATCATAGTAGGTTTGCAGATGCAGCCCGTTCCGCTCGCAATAATCGAAAATAACGGATGCCGCTTCCTTAGGCACGCATTGCTCGTACAAAATCCGGCCGTCTCCGGAATTTTTAACGAGCGAGCCGTTATACGTAATGAGGGGCACGTTAAGCTCCAATTGGGCTGCCAATTGTTTCGCCGATGCGTACATGCGCCCGGTAGCCAAAGTAACCGTAACCCCGTGAGCAATCGCTTCGGCCAAAGCTTGCTTGGTTCCCTCCGTAATTTCCTTTGCATCGTTAATGAGCGTATCGTCGATATCGATCGCCAGCATTTTATACATGTCTATCCACTCCCGTTATCTTTCTGTGTACGGCTTTCATTATACCTTACATTTCGTGAGGGGACTATATAGCAGCAAAAATCCGCTCGTTTGACAATTTCCAGCATTAGGTATAAGGTAAATTTTAGTACTTGGTACTAATACTTTATCCTAAATTGGAGGAGTGGAATTGAAATACTTCATTATTACCGGCACCTCGAAAGGAATTGGCGAGGCATTAGCCGGTCGTCTTCTAGCCCCCGGGCATTGCGTTCTATGTGTTTCCAGATCCGTTAATCCAGTACTGGCTTCCAGGCAGGGGAACCTTCGCTATTTTCCGTTTGATCTGAGCAGGTCTGGGGAGCTGGATGGATTGATGGACGAAATTTTCGAATTCATTGATCCTGCCGATGCCGAGTCGGTGTACCTCATTAACAATGCCGCCGTAGTTGGCCCTCTCGCTTCCATTGAACAGTGCAGCGCGCAGGAAATCACTTATCATATGCAGGTAAATCTGCTTGCTCCGATGATTTTGACCTCTCTATTTATAGAACGGACCGCCGGGATGAGCGTAGACAAACGGATTTTGAATCTATCGTCTGCCTCATCGAAATATCTGGTTCCCGGAATGAGCTGTTATTCTACAGCAAAAGCGGGGCTGGATACGTTCACACAAGCGGTCGGCCTGGAGCAAAAGGGGAAGGAGGGCGGTGTGCAAATCGTTTCGGTATGGCCGGGAATGATAGATACCTCGTTGCAGGAAGAGGCAAGAACAACGGACCCTGGCCGGTTCGCCTCTGCGAATCTATTCGCCGGTATAAAGGATAAGGGCATGCTGACGACTCCCGAATATACCGCAGACCAGCTAATCCGATTGCTGCTAGGAGATTCCTTCGGTCAAGGCACTATCGTTGAGCAGCTGTTACCTTGAGGCTCCGAGCATTGCGCCCGTTATGCGTTCATCGGCATTCCTCCGCATAGACACGCTTCGCCGCGTCCGATATAATGATTCAAGACTGAAAAAGTGCTGAATCAAGAGGAAAAAAGGTGGTACATGAGATGAAGGCCTATTTGGACTTGCTTAAGGATATATTGGAGAATGGCGTGGAAAAGACCGACCGGACGGGAACAGGCACCCTCTCGGTATTCGGCAGACAGATGCGCTGTGATTTGTCGCAAGGATTTCCTCTGCTGACCACGAAGAAGCTGCATATTCGCTCCATTTTCCATGAGCTGCTCTGGTTTCTCAGCGGGGATACCAACATTGGTTATTTAAGGGAAAATAAAGTGACGATATGGGACGAGTGGGCGGATGAGAACGGGGATTTGGGTCCGGTCTACGGCTCCCAATGGCGGAGCTGGCCGGCCCCGGACGGACGGCATATCGATCAGATCAGCCAAGTGGTCGAGCAGATCAAACGCAATCCCGATTCGCGCCGTCATCTGGTCGTTGCCTGGAATCCGGCGGAAGTGGACAAGATGGCGCTGCCGCCCTGCCATTATGCGTTTCAATTTTATGTAGCCGACGGCAAGCTGTCCTGCATGTTCCAGATGAGATCGGTCGATACGTTCTTGGGACTTCCGTTTAATCTGGCAAGCTATGCGCTGCTGACCCATATGATAGCCCAGCAATGTGATTTGGAGCCTGGCGAGCTGGTTTGGACGGGGGGCGACGTTCATTTGTACTTGAACCATTTGGAGCAGGCGAAGCTGCAGCTGTCGCGCGAGCCTTACCCGCTACCTAAGCTGGTTATTGTCCGTAAGCCAGATTCCTTGTTTGATTACAAGTTCGAGGATTTCGTCATAGAAGGCTACGAAAGCCACCCTGGTATTAAAGCTCCTATTTCTGTATAACGGAAAGATAAAAAATCGACCTCGGATTAGAGGTCGATGAGTCCGTTGAGAAACCTATAGAGATTGAAAATATGCTTGGGTACCCGGTGAGGTATCCCCTTCCGGCCGCTGTTGTTTTCGTGAAATTTCGATTATATTTACTTTATAGAGGGGATTTCCCGAAAACAAAGGCGAACGCTAACGCTCCTACAGGGGATACCCCACCTACCACCTTGCTTGTTTCCCTATGATAGGTTTCTCAACCCATCGACCTCAGACCGGAGGTCGATTTTTTATTGGGGGCTAACGCCGGGTCTCCTCCCAAATATCGGATACGCCGACGCCGAGCTCCGTTGCAATCAGCTGCGCGGTTAACAATTGGGGCTTCGCTACCTTCCCGTTTCTCAGCTTCGAAATGGTCTGGATCGTAATGCCGGTCGCCTTGGACAAGCATTGGGCCGAAATATTGCGTTGGGCCATGAGTACCTTCAACCGGATGGAAGGGTCATTACTTTCCTCGTACAAATCCAGCTGACTGATAGCAAAGGCATACTCCAGAAAGCTGCCGGAGCCGTCAAAGAAAGGATGGACGATGACCTTCATCTTCCATTCGACAACCTCCGCCATTTTGGCTGTCCGAAGAATAACCTCCTTGGTTTGCTTCGTTTGCCTGGTTTCCTCCAGCACCTGCTTCATTACCGGATGATCTATTTCAGCGATAAGCTCAAAGACGGAATGACACTCATACCGGCTAAAGGGCTCAACGATCGGATCATAGTACATATCACAGCGAGTCAAAATATAGGAGGGGTTAATTATACCCGAGCAAAAAATCGGATGGCTGGCTACCTGCTGATCGATCCACTTTTTGCTGCTGATATGGTCGGCGAAGGCGATGATCAGCTCGCTATTTCCTTCGTTCAACCGGTACAGCTCTACCTCCAGATACACCTTGGTGCGATCCTTGGAAAAAACGGTGATCTCCGTTTTCAAAAAATCTTCCGTATCAAATTGGGATAAAGCGGAGTGAGATTGTTCACTAGCCAGCAAAAGCGAAGGATCCACGTTGGCAAGGTCCTCTCGCGTATACCCGGATAAGGCGCAAAAGGGCTCGTTAACCTCCGTAAAGCTGAGCCTCTCTCCCTCTTTTTTAAGGATTCCCATCGGTTTTTTTAATATTCGAACTAACCTATCTACGGTTAACAAACGATTTTTCCCCCTGTCCAACCAGTTAAGTATATAAATGATAGATGTGCTTAAACAACCTCCGAAATTTGGAAGACCTATGTATTCCCTTAATTCGCTGAGCTTTTTCGAATAGTGATTTAATTAGTTAACCTCATTTGAAAAAATCGATAGCTAGGGCTGATAACGGGGCCCAGGGATCGCTTTACGCTTCGTTCTTCAAGGTTCACCGGATTTTTAGGAATGAACGGGAAACCGTATAATAATGAAGACTATATGCTTAATAACAGGTTCCATGGACATCATGGCCACTAACACACAATGAAGAGGGATCGCGATAATGATGAAGGTATGTATAGTGGAAGGATGCCAGCGCCTGGTTAAGGCGAGAAATCTATGCTCCATGCATCATCAAAGGCTGCTAAGAACCGGTAGTCCGCATATGGTGAGAAAAAAATCAAAGAAAGAGCCCAAACAATGCAAATGGGTGAATTGCTGCCGAAATGCCGTATCCAAGGGCTACTGCTCCAAGCATTACTATATTTATAAAACATCAACGAAAGCAGACCATGATGCGGTTGTGGTTGAATTGAAAGTAGATCGGAGCCCGTGATATCATACGGATAATGTTCTACGCCTTGATAGTTGAAAGCGTTCTTTCCTTCGGTCAAGGCCATTCAATATGGAATCGAGGCTTGAAATATGATCATTTCGTTTATTGTTGCCATGGATGAGCAGCGCGGTATAGGAGTAGATAATAGGCTGCCATGGCATTTGCCTGCAGATCTTGCTTTCTTCAAAAGAGTTACCAGCGGCCATACCATCCTGATGGGACGCAAAACGTTCGAATCCATCGGGCGGCCGCTTCCGAAACGGCGCAATGTTATTTTGACGCGTGACCGTGCGTTTACAGCAGAAGGCTGTGAAGTCGTACATTCCGTCGAGGAGGCGCTGGAACGTTACGGAGCTGCTTCGGAAAGCGGCGAGCTATTCGTGATCGGCGGAGCGGAAGTGTTCCGGTTGTTCATGCCTTATGCAGACAAAATGTATATAACGGAAATTGCGCATCGGTTTGAGGCCGATACGTTTTTGGACGAGCTAGATCTTTCCGGCTGGACTATCGTCTCCAGAGAAAAGGGGCCTCGTGACGAAAAAAATCCGTATGATTACGAGTTTGTCATTTATGAGCGGAAGCGGGCTTGAGTCCGGAATGATTTAGACGGATTCGGTGCATCTTAAGGTTTGAGAATGAACCGAAAGGATGTGGTCCTTCTGACAGAGGTTAACCAACACCAAATGCCGCTCCGCCATGTCGTCGATAATGCCGAAAAAGCCATTCAAGTGGCAAAGGATGCAGAAATGGCCGTCCGGCATGCACAGCTTGAATCCAATCCGCAAAAGCTGGCCAGCTCCATTCAGCAGCTGGAGACGGCGCAGCGGGCCGTACAGCAAGCCCAAAGCCAGCTGGACGCGCAAATTTCCCTGCATCACCACCAGCATGAGCAGGAGCTGAAGCAAGTCCAGGAGCAGCTTACCCAATCGATGCAAAGCATTGAAGCGGTAAGCGCGAATACGGAGCAGCCCAAGCAAGTCCGCTGACCTTTCTAGAACCATAGCTATGATGGGAATAAACAGTCCAACACGTCTAATTACCTTAGGCGATTGGTCTGTTTTTTTGTCGTAAAAAGAAATTACAGAAACACACAGTTCTTTACAGAATACACTGGAATTATGACGAAATTATGAAATCCGTGGCTGGAATAAGACAGGCTTTAGCCCTTTTTATGGGGAAATAACGAAATTTTAAGCTTTTTGTCAGCTTATTTTAAGGTTTTTCTTATATAATCTTAGGCATTGGTTTTCTGGGAAATGAGGGACGATGATATGTTGAGAAGGATCGTCAAGATTGCGCTCTCCTGCGTATTGATAGGCGTGGTGAGCGTTGGCATCTATGCCACCGTATTATATAAGGACGCCAGTGAAGTCATTGAGAAAATAGGAACGCCGGAGCTTGTTGCCGAGGCAGAGTCGGCCAAAGTAAAACCGCTTACATTACTGCTGATGGGAATTGACCATCGTGTGGATACAGGCAGCTTGAATTCGGATGTGATCATGGTGGTCAGCGTGAATCCGAATACGCAGTCGGCGACGTTGGTTTCGATTCCGCGGGATACGCAGCTGTCCCCGAAGGGGCTTCCGGAGAGAAAAGCGAATTATTACTATCCCTACTTTTATAATATGAATAAAGAGGAAGCCTTTGCGAAGACGAAAAGCGTATTTTCCGAGGTGCTGGGGGTCCCGATCGATTATGCGATCACCATTGATTTTGAAGGCTTTCGGCAGGCGGTCGATGTGCTGGGAGGACTTACGATCAACGTAGACATGGATATGCGCTATGTAGACGACGAGGACGGTACGAATATTAACTTGAAAAAAGGCATCTCCAAGCTGAACGGCAAGCAGACGCTGGATTTCGTCAGGTACCGCAAGTCGAATATGAATACGCAGGAATCGAGCGACTTCGAGCGGAATGCGAGGCAGCAGCAGGTATTGAATGAAATGCTGAAAAGCGTAAAGTCGGCGGGAGGCATCACGAAGCTGTCGCAAATGATAGAGACGGTGGGCAACCACATGAACACGGACGTGCCTTCATCGCAAATTCGTGATATGATCCGTACATACTTTAATATGAACGCCTCTAATATTAACTATGTTCATTTAGAGGGAGAATGGGAAAGCCCCTATGTAGTGGTTAAGAAAGAAGAGCTGCAAAAGGCGAGTCAAGCCTTGAAGCAGCAGCTAGATGACGATGCGGATCATGCGAGCTCAGGTGCTTGGGATAGCTTGGACTCCACCTCAACCAATACATATGGAAAAAGCTACTCGAGCTCTAACAGCATCCGCAGCGGAAGCAGCTCAGGCAGAAACCCGGCTGCGGGGAATACGGTCAGCGGAGTGACCTATGGAGCCCCAGCATCCAAGAAGGAGGGCCCGGCGCCGTCCATTGGCGGTAATCCTTTGCCATTTGAGTAGGAAGGAGCGATAAAATGCCCATTACAATTGGCTGTTATCACGCTCATTATTCGAATATTGATATCATAGAGCAGGCTCTTGCGCCGTATGGCGTGGAGCTGGTTCATTATGTAGACCCGGGAGTGGATCGGCGCAAAGCCGATCCTTATTTTACATTGGAGAAGGCGCAGGACAAGATCAAGGAGACGCTGGATTGGATAGCGGCCTCCCATGTCGATGCCGTCCTCATCACTTGTACCTTCTTTACGGCCCATATGCCGGACGGGCTGAATTACGGCATCCCCGTGATTAAGCTGGATGACCCTTTGTTCGAGGCGATCTGCCGCAGCGATCGTCCGTCACTGCTTGTCTTTACCAATCCTGCGACCGTTCAGGGGACGCTGGAGCGTCTGATTCGCTATGCGCAGCAGCAGGGCAGGCGGCTGGATCTGCACTCACAAACGATTGAGCCTTCCTTTGAGCTGCTGATGCAAGGGAGGAAGGTGAAGTACACGGAGCTGGTTGCATCTGGGCTGCAAAGGCTCGCGGAAGACAACCCCGATAGACAAGTATGGGCCGCCCAGCTATCTATGGTCCAGGCAGCAGAGCATACGGAACGGGCCTGCGGCATCCGTTTAGGCGATCCTTTGCGGTCCTTGGTACAGCATATGGCGGATAGGCTGGGGCTGCAGCGCCGATAGAAAGGCAAAAGCCGCTGCGTTACGGACGCAAGCGGCTTTCTGCTATGTACGCCCAGCATGGGCGTCATCTCTACGGTGAAAGTCCGGAATGGGGGCTGGCAAGCGCCTACCATT
>NZ_BAABJG010000013.1:0-102764 GCF_039543185.1 Paenibacillus vulneris
CGGTAGGCGTTCGCCAGCCCCCGTTCGGGACTTTCACCCTAGAGATGACGCCCATGCTGGGCGTACACAAACTCAAGACCTAGCCTGTGGCTAGGTCCTGATTCTGTTGCAAAACCTGAAATATGAAAATATCATAAGTACCCCGGTGGGGTATCACCCTCCGGCCTCTGTTGTTCTCGGACAAATTTTGATCATATTCGCTTTACAGCGGGTATTTTCCGAGAATAAAGGCGGGCGCAATCGCTCCTCCAAGGGATACCCCACCTAGTACCTTTCACATTTTTCTATATGAATGGGTTTAGCACGGGCGGCTCATGCAATCTACTTAGAGTGCTGCATTTTATTGCGGATGCACTTCCTTCATATAAGACACAAACCGTTCAGCGGTAGCTACCTGCAGAGAGGACTGCTTGTAAACCATCCATGTATTGCGCTTCATCGGCTCCCCATTCTTCCGGTACAATTCGACCTTATGCAGCCCATCCTCCTCCGTCACGAAAATTCCGGGGATGATGGAATAGCCAAGCCCATGCTTGACCATCTCCTTGCAAGTCTCATAGCTGTCCACCTGCATGGTGACCAGCGGAGGAACATGAAACCGTTCGCGCCACCACGCATTGATCGTCTCGCTGAACGGCAGCGGCGAATAGCTGCTTGTCTGAACTTTGGGCTGCTTGTAACAAATTTGGGGAAGACGCGGCAGGTCTTCCCACTGAATTTCCTCTTGCGATACAAGACAAATATGCTCGTCATGAAGCAGGTGCTTGCCCTCGAACCATGGATAGTCGCCGCGAATCACTCCCACCTGGATCTCTTCCCGTGACAGCAGCTCCAAAATCTCCGTACTCAAGGCGCAGGTGACAATAAGCTGAACCTCCGGGTACAAGTCTCTGAACTTCTTCAGCAGCGGGGGCAGCTTATATAAGCCAAAGTAGCTGGACACTCCGATTCGAAGACTCCCCTTGACCTCATTGCGCATGTTAACGATATACTCTTTCATTTTGGCAAGTTCATCGAGCATCTTTTTGGCATATTCGGCCAAATATTCGCCTTCCGGAGTCAGCCTCGTCCCTTTGGCGTTCTTCACAATAAGGGAGACGCCCATCTCCCGCTCCATCTGATGGAGGCGGTACGTCAAGGCCGGCTGGGTGATATATAGACGCTCCGCCGCTTTGGTCAAGCTCTGCTCCTCCGCCACATACAGAAGCATCATATAATCCTTTTCGTTCATGCCTCCACCCCTTTCATGACCAAAACAATCCAAGACAGCTTTATGCCGCCGATTCCAGCCCTCCCGCTTCACGGAGCTGCAGCTGCTTGCGGTATACCATGCCGGACAGCCAGACACTGAATTCGTAAAGGCCTATCAATGGCACAGCCACCATTAGATGCGACAGCAATTCCGGAGGCGAAATCAAGCTGGCCACGATAACTAGCGTCAAATAAGCGTACCGGCGCATGGAATGCAGCCGCTTTGGGTTCAGTATGCCAATTTTGGTCAAAAACATAACAACAACCGGCAGCTCGAAAGCCACCGCTAACGGAATCACAATGTTAAACATAAAGCCGAAGTATTGGGAAATGCCGTACGTTTCCGTAAATTGCAGACTTTGCGCAATCCCTGTCGTAAAGCGAAAGCTCATGGGAAACACGATAAAATAAGCAAAGCTGAAGCCTGCAGCAAAGCAAACGATCGTAAAAGGAATATATTTCAACGCGGCGTCCTGCTCGTTCGTCTTGAGCCCGACCGTCACGAATTTCCACAGCTGATAGAGCGCGAAGGGCAGCGTAACTGCCAGCGAGAATGCTAAGGCAATGCTCATATAAATCCGGAGTCCATCCCACGGGGAGAAAACATTCCAGGCTATAGCGGAGGCTGGAGGTACGCTTTTTAAATATACCAAAATTCGGGGTGCAATAAATAGTCCTGCCGCCATTGTGATAACCGTCACCAGCAGCACCAGCAAGATCCTCTTACGCAGCTCGGCTAAATGCTCCGTCAAGGTCATCAATCTGTCATCGTGCATGGCCAGCACCAACCTTCCCTTAAGGTTTGCCCCTTGAGCCCGAGGCATGTAACTCTTTGTGTGATCCGCTAGATGCTTTTAAACGGGCGCATTGCTTTTAATTCGAACGTGTGGAAGCCGTCCCTCAGCTTTTCATTGATTTCGCGAAGCCTCTTGACATCCTCAAACGAATACCTTCGAGCTCCTCCTTTCGTTCTGGCGGGAAAGATGAGCTTGCGCTCCTCATAGTAGCGAATTTGTCTCTCCGATAAGCCTGTTAACTCCTTAACGATTCCGATGTTCATCACTTTTTCTTCCATCATAATTACCTCCTACGTAATTTTAATGTTAAGTATTATGGCCGATGAAAAGATAAACGAACCGTTTTCCCCCATTTCTTGAGTCGATTCTAACAAAAACCGCTTTGAAATTGCAATGATTTTCGAAAAACAAAAAAAACAATGTTAGAAAACCTTACAAATTTGAAGTCAAATAAAAATTTTTTTGGTACGATCTCGTTGTGAGGTTGATCCACTTTACCCTAAAGGAGTCGAGGAGCATGGAGACAAAGGAACCAACGAAAGAGATGACCCGAAGGCAGTTTCTAACCACCGTAGGTAAAATCGGCGGGTCTGCAGCCGTATTTAGCGTCATGGGGACGCTGGGCCTGCTTTCGCCCGATACTTTAAAGGCAGCCGAATTCACCCCTCCGAATCAAGGCGATTTGTCTTCCACTCACCGCAACGGCAAAAAAATCATCATCCTCGGAGGGGGCATCGCAGGGATGACCGCAGCCTACGAGCTTGGGCAGGCCGGATATGACTGCACCATTCTGGAGGCGCGAGCCCGTGCAGGGGGCCGGATCTGGACCGTGCGCAGGGGAACGACCGTCACCGAGATCGGCGGCGTCAAGCAGGTGGCCCGGTTCGACGAAGGAGAGGCCATGTACCTGAACGCAGGACCTATGCGGATTCCACAATTCCATGTCACGATGGAATACTGCCGCAAATTCGGAATTGCCATCGAGCCATTCAACAATGTTAACGAGCACGGTTACTACTACAACGAGAACGCAGGCGAGCTATCGGGGCGCAAAGTCCGAAAACGGGAAGCCAAAGCAGATGTAAGAGGGTATGTAGCGGAAATGCTGGCCAAAGCGGTCAACCAGAACGCACTGGATCTCCCGCTGACTCCGGAGGAAAAGGCGAAGCTGGTTGAATACTTGAAGCGCGAGGGCGACTTGAACGCCGATCTGTTCTATAAGGGGTCGGAGCGCGGAGGCTATATCGAGGAACCGGGTGGCAAGCTGGATGCAGGCGTACGCCGCGACCCGTTCGACATGAAATCGATCATCACCTCCGGCTTTGGCAATTTCTTCAGCAACGAGTATTCGTACGACCAGCAGATGATGATGTTCCA
Source organism: Paenibacillus vulneris (assembly GCF_039543185.1). Taxonomy (NCBI): domain Bacteria; kingdom Bacillati; phylum Bacillota; class Bacilli; order Caryophanales; family Paenibacillaceae; genus Paenibacillus; species Paenibacillus vulneris. The sequence goes on from NZ_BAABJG010000013.1 coordinate 3,426, forward strand.
TCCGGTAGGCGGGATCGACCATATTGCCAAAGCGTTCGAGAAGCGCCTGGGCAATCGCATCCAATTCCATTCCGAGGTCAAGGAAATTCGGCAAAACGAAAGCGGCGTGCGCATCACGTACACCCATCTGGAAACCGGCACAACCAAGGAAATTACCGGGGATTACTGTATTTGTACGATTCCCTTATCGGTGCTTAAAAGCATCCCGGCCGACTTCTCCCCCGAAATGGCGGACGCCATCTCCAAAGTTAACTACGTATCCGCAGGCAAAATCGGCCTTCAGTTCAAACGCCGCTTCTGGGAGGAGGATGAGCAGATTTACGGCGGAAGCTCCCTGACGAATATGGATATTACCCAGATGTATTACCCGCCGACTAATTATTTCGGCAAAAAAGGGGTTTTGCTCGGTTACTACGTAACGGGCGCCAACGCCGACAAGCTCGGGAAAATGTCCCTTGCGGAGCGTGAAAGCTACGCATTAAGCCAAGGGGCCAAAATCCACCCGCAGTACCACAAGGAATTCGAGGCCTCCTTCTCCGTGCATTGGAAAAACATCAAGTATAACCTGGGCGGTTGGGGCAGCTATTCTGCCGACGAACGCAAGACATTATATCCAACCTTATGCAAGCCGGATGGCCGAATTTACCTGGCCGGCGAGCACATCAGCTACATTCCGGCCTGGATGGCCGGAGGCATCGAATCCGCGCGCAAAGTCGTCACCGAAATTCACGAACGTGTCATGAAAGAATAGAGGAAGGGACGGTCGATCGATATGTATAACAAAATCAAAACCATTCTAGCGGTAGGCTTGCTGTCTACAGCTATCGGAGTCAGTGCCTATGCGGAGGAAACACCGAGCAAGTACCCGGCGGAACCGGTGAATGAAGCCGAGTTTTACGGTAATCCCTCCTCAACCATCTCGGGAGGCGTTTCTGTCCCGGCCGGATCGGCCTATCTATACACCAGCGGAACAACACCTCCGGTTCTGAACAAGGACGGCGCTACGGTGTATGAACGTTACGGGGACACGAAGACTCAGGCCGAAGGCGTCCTGAAGAACATTGAAAACCAGCTGAAGGAAAAAGGCTTGACCCTGAAGGACGTGATTTACCTCCGCGCCTATCTTACAGCCGATCCGAGCAAGGATAACAAATTCGATTTCAAAGGCTGGAACGAAGCCTATGCAGAGTATTTCAACAATGAATCCAATCCGGTCAAAACCGCCCGTTCCACTGTCGGCGTAGCCGGACTGGTCAATGAAGATTGGCTGATCGAGATTGAGGCCGTGGCAGTTTATCCAAAGATGCACAATCAAGATTAAAGCAAACGGATGCTTGAACAGCATAACATACAAAATGAGGAGTTGAGCGTGTATGCTTCAAAACATCGGCTTTCCGGGTCTCATGATGATTTTGGTGGTTATCTTGATCTTATTCGGTCCTTCCAAGCTTCCGGAGCTCGGAAGAGCGGTCGGCCGCACTCTGCATGAATTCAAATCATCCGCGCGCGAGCTTGTTTCGGAGCACAAGGAGAGCGGCGAGGATTTCAAAGAAGCACCGCAAAAGGAGCATAAGGAAGCCGCCGAAAGAAGCCACGCTTAAATGTTTAAAGAGCCGCCTGCAAGGGCGGCCTTCGTATTTATGGAGTTTTGCCGGCCGGATCAATCCCCAGCTCTTGAAGCCGCTCGCCAAACTCCCGCTTCAAGGCGAGCTTCTCCTCTTCCCCCAGGAAGGCGGCCTCCACTCCGTTCATAATCAGCTGTGCGATCTCCTCCAGGCTGAAGCCGAATCGATCCGCAACGACCTCATATTCTTTCGTAATATCGGTTCCCGAGACACTGGGGTTATCCGTATTGATCGTAATGAGGATGCCGCTATCAAAATATTCCCGAATCGGATACGCATCCCAGCCGGATACCGCCTTGGTCTGAATATTGCTCACCGGGCACATTTCCAATGGAACCTTGCGTTCCCTTACCATATCGAGAATGGCGCGATCCTCCTTCAGCCTGACCCCGTGGCCGATCCGCACCGCCCCAAGATGAGTAATAGCCTCGTATACGTTATCGGCTCCCCCAGCCTCCCCCGCGTGGATCGTTACGGGAATGCCTTTGGCCTGTGAGCAGGCGAACACCTCGCGGAACCATTGCGGCGGGTACGACGCCTCATCCCCGGCCAGATCCACGGCCGCAACTCCTTTGCCGATAAAACGTCCCGCCGCCTCTACTACTTCCAAATTGTCCTCATAGGAGTGGTTGCGCATGCAAATGGCAATCACCCTCGCCGTCACCCCATACTCTTCTTCCCCGCGCCTTAAGCCTTGAACAACCGAACGGATCGTATCCTCTACCGTTAATCCCTTCCTGCGATGAAGCTGCGGAGCAAAGCGCACCTCCACATACCGACAGTTATGCTCGGCCGATTGCTGCACAATTTCGTACGCAACCCTTTCCAGAGCCTCCCTAGATTGAAGGAAGGGCAGCACGAAGTCAAACTTGCTCAAATACTCCTGCAGACTCCCGCATTCCTCATTCACCTGAATGTAGGGAAGCAGATCCCCGCCCGGGCTAACCGGAAGCTCCATTCCCTGCTCCTTGGCCAAATCGGCAATCGTCTGAGCCCGCACACTCCCGTCCAAATGCACATGAAGATCCACCTTTGGCAGCAGCCGCAGCAGCGCCCTATCCACCCTGTTCGCCATCCTCATCCACTTCCTTCATCCGAGTTATCATCCTTCATCGCTTAATTTTCATCTACTTTAAATGAATGTTACTTATATGTCAATATATATTACACATCGTATTCATTTGTGATTCTTTCTTGTCACTTTACTTGAAGTTCAAGCTGTTTTTAACCTGGATAACACAAAAAGTCCCTACGACACCCATCATCGTAAGGACGTGTTACCATATAAACCTAACATAAGCTAACATCTGTTGGACAAAAGAAAAAGGAGCTATGGCTCCACTGGATTCTGATAAAACATAACATGTTGAAGGCTGGGAAGCTTGGATAGCTCGATGGGTCTTGATTCGAATAAATTATTGCTCAGATCGACAAAGCTAAGCCTCTTCAGATTTACAATGGAGGAAGGGAGCCTGCTTAGAGGGGTAGCATTGATGGTCAAATGCTCTAGCTGGGACAACTGCCCGATCTCATCAGGAAGCTCACGGAATGAGCCTGTTTCCTTCGCAGGCAAGGGTTCCCCTTCTCCCCATCGATAGTAGCTGCAGCAGCTTATTTGCAGTCTCTTCAATCGATGAAGCCGCCCGATCTCCTTGGGTAACGGCAGCAGATCTGCAGTGTATATGATGAGCTCCTCCAGCTGCTCCAGCCCGAACAAGCTCTCTGGCAGCCTGCGGATTCTTCCTTCGAATATCGTTAGCGACTTCAATGATGTGATCCGGCTGATCTTCTCCGGGACATGGTCCAGATCGTAGTGGGACAGGTACAGCTTCTCCGCTTTATGCCGAATGGCATCGTTCAGAAATGCGTCCAGCTCTGCGTTAAATTCCCCCTGCAAAAACAAGCCGTCGACCTGCTCCGAAAGAGCTTTACCTTCTTCTTCATCCATATTCAGCGTCATGATCTCTTCATGGGCAATGTTGACAAGCCAATCTTTACCCGAATCGTCCAAAAAGCATAAATCCTCCGGGAGCTTCGGATGCTGCCAGGCCAGCAGCCCGTCTGCCTCTTCCTTCAGAACCTGCGCCGCTTCTTGGCAGCTCCTGTAAAAGTACACCATACCTCCGTAGGAATAAGCAATTTCCAGAACGCGCATTAAGCTATCCGTAGCCTGTTTCTTTATTAAGAAAGGCTCCAGCCTTTGAACAACCCGGGCACAATTGGGGCTGCGATCTATTTGCCCTCTCATGGCAAGCACAAACATCGGGCACCGGCTGATGGCATAGTCAATGAGATGACGGTAAGCCTGCCCTTTCGGATTATTATAAATACGTATAATGACGAATTCTCCCCTTCCAAATCTATATTACAAAAAGTATTTTCGCTTACTGAGAACATATAGCAATACCACTAATGAGAGAACCAATGGATATGAAAAAATAACCGTATTCCCCTTAAAAAACATTACTTTCGCGGTCAATTGAATCAGAAAATAGACAATTAAAATAACGAGAGACCATTTTTTCAGAAAATAAACGCCGGCGCCGATCGAGACGCAAAAAAGAATTAACAACAGCCTGGTCCATTCCTCATATTCATATGGCAATCCAAGCGCTTCAGACAAGCCGGGGTTAAACCACACTCGTTCCCCAGGAAGAAAGAGCGAGACAAGGAGCATTAACCCGTATAGCATGTACAATCCGCTGATGATGACCAAACCCGGTGGTCTTTTTATCCCCATCCAACCCCTTAACTTATTAAATGGAAAAAACTATAAATCTCGTATGTTTCCATTGTAATATAATTATTTCGAATATCCCAATCTGGAAGTCATCTTGCAGAGGAGTGGGCATGGGCTTCGATGCTGATTCAATTGATTTGCGGGGGGACCTAAAATTTGCAAATTATATTACGTCCAAAAAGCCCGCCCCAAAAGGGACAGGCTCTTAGTTATGATGCTTATTTATACGCTTTTGCTACTTCGCCAACCATCTCAGCTACGGATTCCAAGCCACCCCCGGACAGGTACCAGTAGTTTTGATCCAAGTACACGATGTGGTTGTTTTTGAAAGCATTCGTTTTCTTCACAAGCTCGTTTTCTACCAGCGGTTTAGCGCCTGTTTGAGCTGCTCCGCCTACTGCTGCGCCGCGGTCTACGACGAACAGGTACTCCGGATTTTTCTCCGCGATGAATTCGAAGGAAATGCTTTGGCCATGAGTGGACACTTCGAGATTCTTCTCAACGGCAGGAATGCCCAAGACGTCGTGGATCAAGCCGAACCGGGAACCAGGCCCGTAAGCGCTGATCGTTCCTTCGTTAGCCAGAATGATCAAGGCGTTCTTGTTGCTTGCCGCCACTTGCGTTTTCACATCTTTAATCGTTTGTTCGATTTTGGCGACCTCTGCATCAACGGCGGACTCTTTGCCGAAGATTTGGCCGATCATTTTCATATTGGTTTTGAATGACTCCAAAAATTTGGAGTTGTCTACGCCAACATATAAGGTAGGAGCCAGCTTGCTGAGCTCAGGGTAAGCAGCCTGCTGTCTTCCGGAGATCAGAATCAAATCCGGCTTGATGGAGCTGATTTTTTCATAGTCCGGCTCTTGCAGCGTTCCGATGTTTTGATATTTGCTGTCTTTGTACTTAGCCAGGTAAGGAGGCAGATTCTTTTGAGCTACGCCTGCCACTTCAACGCCGAGCTTATCCAAGGTATCCAGAGCGCCGAAGTCGAAGACGATGACTTTCTTAGGGTTTTTCTTCACTTTGGTCTCGCCCAATTGATGCTTGAAGGTCAATTCCTCATTGCCCGCTGGAGTCGCTGCCGGCGTTTGTGTGCCTCCGCCTGAAGCAGGAGCCGCCCCGTTAGAAGAATTCGAGCCGCTAGTGCCGCAAGCTGCCATGAACACAGCCAAACAAAGGACGATCAACAGCATAGGTAAACTTTTCTTCATCTTAACCACCTCTTTAATTTAATAGAAATCAATTATTTTTTAACCGGCATGCGGAGAACCCGCCGCCAAATAATTTCGGTTATTTAAAGTAAACGCAAATCTTGTTGCCGCGAATGTTCTCAATCTCGATATCCATATCGTAGACTTCCCTCAGAACCGACGATTCGATAATTTGATCGGTCGTTCCTTCCTTGATGACCTTGCCGCCTTTTAACGCCACTATGTAGTCCGAATAATAGGAGGCAAAGTTGATGTCGTGGATCACGATCACCACCGTCTTGCCCAGCTCATCGACCAACCGGCGCAGCACCTTCATAATTTGCACGGAATGCCGCATATCGAGATTGTTTAAGGGCTCGTCTAGCAGCACATATTCGGTATTCTGCGCGATGACCATGGCAATATAGGCTCTCTGGTTCTGTCCGCCGCTCAGCTGATCCAAATATTTATGCTGCATGTCTTCAAGCTCCATATAGGCGATGGCCTCGTCGACATACTTCCAGTCCTCCTTGGTCAGCTTGCCTTGGGAATACGGGAACCTCCCGAAGGAAACCAGATCGCGGACCGTAAGACGAACATTGATCTGGTTCGACTGCTTCAGGATCGAAATCTGCTTGGCCAGGTCTGCGCTCTTGAATTGGCTGATATCCTTGCCGTCGATCCATATCTCTCCCGCATCCCGGGTCGTCAGCCGGCTGATCATCGACAGCAGCGTGCTTTTGCCCGCTCCGTTAGGTCCGATGAACGATGTAATTTTCCCCTTCCCGATCTGGACCGACACGTTCTCTACCACATGCTTGTCACCGTATCGCTTGGAAACTTGCCTTACTTCAATCATTTCGATTTGCTCTCCCTCAGCAGAAGATATAGAAAGTACACGCCACCGATCAGGTTAACGATGACGCTTAACGTCGTGTTGAATGTGAAGACCCGCTCGACCACGAGCTGTCCGCCGACTAAGGCCACAATGCTGATCAGTATGGAGGCCGGTATCAGCAGCGCGTGCCGATAGGTCTTCATGAATTGATACGTCACGTTGGCGACAAGAAGCCCGAGGAAGGTAATAGGACCCACCAGCGCAGTCGCTACGGAGATGAGAGCTGCTATAACAATTAACAGCCTTTTGACAACGTAGTGGTAATCGACACCCAGGTTGATCGCCTGATCCTTGCCTAACGAGAGGACATCCATGTACTTCGCTAACCGGGAATAATAGACAGCGACCAGAACGATAACCACACTGCAGATGATCGTCAGCTTGCCTTGAACCTTGTTATAGCTGGCAAACATTTTGCCCTGAAGCACGAGGAATTCGTTAGGGTCAATCAGCACCTGCATGAAGGTCGTCAGACTGCCGAGCAGTGTACCGAGAACGATCCCGATCAGCAGGAGGAAGTAAAGATGGCTTCCCTCTCTCTTGAACATCATCTTGTACAGCAATGCCGCAAACAGCATCATCACGGCCAGAGTCAAAACGAAGTTCACATTGTTATCTACCAGAAGCTTCGTCGTGGAGCCGAACATGTATACGACCCCGGTCTGCGCCAGCATATACATCGAATCCAGACCGATAATGTTAGGCGTGAGGATCCGGTTGTTCGTAATGGTCTGGAAGATGACCGTCGAGAAGGCTATACAGCCTCCCGTCAGCACCATGGCTGCGATCTTCCAGCCTCTTCTCGGCAGTACGTAAGCCCAGTTGTCACCGACGTCGATGAATAAAAACACGGCAATCAGCGCTAATGCGAATATGGTTAGTGATCCGAGCTTTGCCCTATACGTCATATGCCTTTCTCCTCAACAGTAAATAAAGAAAAATAGCGCTCCCCAGCACTCCGACCGTCAGTCCGATCGGAATTTCGAACGGGTAGATGATCACCCGGCCGAGAATATCGCAGAACATGACGAATACAGCCCCGAGTACCGCGGTATGGGGAAGATTTTTCTTCAGATTATCGCCGTGATACAGCGTAACGATATTGGGAATAATCAGTCCCAGGAAGGGGATGGTTCCCACCGTAAGCATGACGACGGAGGATACGAGTGCAACGATAACCAAGCCCAGATTGACTACCCTTTTATAATTCAGTCCCAGGTTGATGGAGAACTCTTCCCCCATCCCTGCTATCGTGAATTTATTGGCATACAGATAAGCAATGATAACAACTGGGATACTGATGTACAGCAGCTCATAACGGCCTTTCATCGTCAACGCGAAATTCCCTTGCAGCCAGGAAGAAATGTTTTGGATCAGATCATACTTGTACGCAAAAAAAGTAGAAAAGGACGTAATAATATTCCCGAACATCAAACCGACCAACGGGATAAAAATAGCATCCTTGTATTTCACCTTATCGAGTATTTTCATAAACACGAATGTGCCCAGCAGAGCAAACACAAAAGCTACGAGCATCTTCTGCATCGGGGTGGCAGAGGTGAACAGCAGCAAGGAAACGAGAATCCCAAGCCTTGCCGAATCGTCCGTTCCTCCGGTTGTCGGCGATACAAACTTGTTCCGGCTCAGCTGCTGCATAATCAGTCCGACTACGCCCATGCTGACTCCCGCGATGATGATGCTGATCAAACGGGGCAGCCGGCTGATGAAGAGCACCTGCAATTGGTCATCGCTCAGCTTGAAAATATCCCAGGGTTTAATATCTTTGACTCCTATGAAGACAGAGGCTATGGATAAAATGATAAGCAGAACGACCAAATATCTAAGTTTCATACGAATGCCTCTCTTAAGCCTGGTCGATAATGGTGAGAAGCTCTGCCGCCGGTATTCTTGATTGAGCAGCCGGTACTTTCGCCGGATATCCGAGATGGAGGCTTCCGATAATTTTCTCCCCTGGCTTAACGCCTAGCGCTTCTCGGAACTCAGGGGAATGAAGCAGCGGATACGTTTCCCACACCAGACCCAGCCCTTGCTCCCATGCGAGCAGGCTGAAGTTATGTATGATGCAGCTGGTTGAAGCGTAATCCTCTTCCCAGACGACCGGATGGGTGTTCTCCGTCATCACAACAGCTACAAACATCGGCACCGACATGAAGCGGTCGTAAAATTTTTGCCCCAGTTCCTTGCTTTTCTCAGGATCTCTCTCCCTCTTCTCTGCCCCGGATCGCGCAATATCAGCCAATCTACGGCGTCCTTCACCTTGCACGATGACGAAGCGCCACGGCTGTGTCATTTTGTGATTCGGCACCCATACCGCCGTATCAAGCAGCTCCTTTACCAGTTCCATAGAGACAGGACGATCTTCAAATTGATGAACGGAACGACGATCCCGGATCAACTGAGCCAATTCCATCCTCATTACCCCCTTGTGTTGAGTTTCTTCTATATAAATCCATTTTGACGAAATTGATAATCATTATCACTGAGAATCATTTTTACATGAATTCAATATAACTGGAATGGACTTTTCGTTATTTGGGTTGGATTTTTCTATCGGGCACAAAAAAAGAGCCTTTCGGCTCTGAAGCTGTCAAACCGGCATTACTGCCTAATCCCTTTAAGGACAAGGGGGATCAGCTTATCGATAAAGGAATCGTCGATGGCCGCTCCGGTTACGAGCAAGCGGTAAAATATCGGGCCGTAGATCAGATCGATGCATAATTCGATATCCAGGCCTTCACTCAATTCCCCTCGCCGGATCCCGCGTTCGAGCAATCCGCCCGCCTCGCTTCTCCTCGGCATGATATATCTCGTTCTCAGAGCCTCCGCCAACCCTGAATCAAATTGTCCATGGGCAATTAGTTCCTTGATGATGTTTCCTTCTGTACTGGTCATAAACTTGGACACGCTCGCCGCATGCAAGCGCACGTCTTCGTATGCGGAACCCGTATCAGGCACAGGTAATCTTTCCGAAGCCGCGGATAAAAATCCGTCCATGACCACCGCAGCTTTATTAGGCCACCACTTATAGATCGTAGCTTTGCTGACCTTGGCGCGATCGGCGATTTTTTCAACGGTAACCGCATCGAAGCCGCATTCCACAAGCAATTCATAGGACGCGGTAAGGATAGCCGACTGCGTTTCCGTATTTCGCGGACGTCCTCTTTTGCCTGGCATCCGTTTCATCCCCTTCAGCTGGTTTCTCTTGTTTTATAAAACAATACGTTCAGTATACATAAATTTTATTCCAAAATAAATGAGCTGCCTATTTACAATACTAAACGTTTAGTTTATTATTAGGTCATACAATTTCTATACTATACGTTTAGTTTTTATTACGGGGCATAAAGGGCTTTACACCACATGCCTTAATCGAACCTTAGGAGGATGATTTCATGTCTAAAGAGCTTGATTCCAGCCGGTTTACACAGAGTAAGCTGATGCTGCTGGCCGCCATTTCATGCGGATTCATTGTCGCCAACCTTTATTATTCCCAAACGCTTGTCGGTCCGATTAGCCTGGCGACCGGCCTATCGTCTTCAGCGTCGGGATTCATCGTCACCCTAACGCAGATCGGCTACGTTCTTGGTCTGTTGTTTATCGTCCCTCTAAGTGACATTATTGAAAACCGGCGCCTCATGGCAGGTTCCTTATCGATTGTAGTCTTGGCGCTTCTTGCGGCTGCGGGAGCCAGCAGCTCGGCGGTGTTTTTAACCGCATCTCTCATCATCGGACTAGGTTCGGTCGTTGCCCAAATTCTCGTGCCTTTTGTAACCTATTTAACCCCGGCAGAGCATCGCGGACGGGTGATCGGGAATGTGATGAGCGGATTGCTGCTAGGCATCATGCTGGCTAGACCGGCTGCCAGTTTAATCGCCGGTTTATGGGGATGGCGGACCGTGTTTGCCGCATCGGCGGTCGTGACGGCTTTGCTGACAGTGCTTCTGGCACGACGGCTCCCCCAGCGCAAGCCGGTACCTTCTGTCAGCTACGGCAAGCTTCTCGCTTCGCTGGGCAGACTTTTTAAGGACACTCCCGCTTTACGTCGCCGCGCCTTCTATCAAGCTAGCTTGTTCGGAGCGTTCAGCTTATTTTGGACCGTTGTCCCTTTACGGTTGGCTGACGCATTCGGCATGACGCAGCAAGGCATAGCGTTGTTTGCCTTAGTCGGCGTTGGCGGAGCGGTCGCAGCACCCGTTGCAGGCAGATTGGCCGATCGTGGCTGGAGCAGGATAGCGACGGGCATGGCCATCAGCATCGCCATTGTATCCTTGCTGCTTATTGACGTATTTCAGGACCACTCCACTCTTGCCCTTGTTCTGCTCTATGTTTCCGCCATTACGCTGGATATGGCCGTATCGGGCAACCTTGTGTTGGGTCAGCGTGTCATTTATTCGTTGGGAAGCGAAGTTCGGGGACGGCTGAACGGCCTGTTCATGGCGATCTTCTTCATCGGCGGTGCCGTCGGCTCCTCCTTGGGCGGCTGGTCTTACGCCAATGGCGGCTGGAGTATGGCATTGGCACTTGGAATCGTGCTGCCGCTGGCGGCGCTGCTGTACTTCTTCACCGAGATGCGGCAAGGGTACAGCACGTCGAAAGAGCAACGATAACGATCCGCTCGCACTATTGCTAACCTATTCCCGAGGCTTCGAAACAAAAAAAGGACGCCTTCCGCTGCCATCGTCTTTCTCCCGATGACAGCCGGAATGGCGTCTTTATTCACGCGTACTGCTGTAACGAGCTACTGCCCGTTCCCGTTCGGCGTCAGCACCAGCACATAGCCGCGGGTGCCGTCCAGACGAATTCTGTCGCCGTCCTGAATCCGGGCGGTAGCTCCTTCAATGCCGACGACGGCCGGAATTCCATACTCACGAGCCACTACGGCGCCGTGAGTCATCAGCCCGCCGACCTCCATGACAAGGCCGATAGCCGAATGAAACAACGGCGTCCAGCCCGGGTCTGTGAACGGGGCGATCATGATTTCGCCCTTGTTCAGCTTGGCCTCGTCGGGGCGCAGCACGACGCGGGCGATCCCTTCCACGACGCCTGCCGATACCGGCGTGCCGAGCAGGGCTCCTTCGGGCACATCCTTCCGGCGAAGGCTGCCCGTGATGATCTCACCCTCGCTCGTCATGAGGCGAGGAGGAGTAAGCCCCTGGAAGCGCTCATAGTCGCGCTTCCGCTCTTCTATCATCTGCTGCAAGTAGGCCATCGTCCTTCCCCGGGTCAGCTCCAGCACTTCATCCAGCGTCAGGTAGAAGATATCCTCCTCCGTCTGCAGCACGCCCCGGTCGACCAGCGCATTCGCCTCTTCCAGCAGCGCCTGTCGGATAAACCCGAACAAGCGGATCATCGTATATTTCGGATGCTCCCGGATCCCCATCGCATGGCGGAACACCCGGATCATCCGTGACATGAGCTTTGCCCGGAACCAGCCGAAAGGCAGGGCCCTCACCCCGTTCACGAGCTCGCGGGCCGCGGCTTCGGCATCCCGTGCTCCCTGAGCAAAGCGCTCCCTATGCTCACCCGGCTGCATCGTCCGCATATGGCTCTCGATAGCCGGCAGCAGCGCTCCCGGCTCATCGCGCCATCTCCGCCGTGTCAGATCGATTTCACCGGGGCAGCGCATACCGTACAGCTCCATAAATCGATCCCACTGCGTTAGGAAAGCCTCCCCGCCTGCAGCCAGCTCCAGCCGAGCCCTCAGGCCGCCGGTATCCCCCTGCCGGATGATCTCGGCAACCTCGGGATGCTGCCTCACCGCATCCGCCAAATCGCCGATCATCAGCCCGAGCTCGCTCGTTACATTGCCGGGCAGCGATTTGTTCAGCGCATGAATCGCTTCCTTGTCTCCCAGCCACTTCTCCGCCATAGCCTTAATCAGTCTGGAAGCGATGATGCCCGACAACGGGTAAGGCATGACACGGGGGAATAGCGTGAGTAGGATCGACCCGGCCAATTCCTGCACGCGTACTATGCGTTCTTCGCCGCTGGCCCCTTCCAGCCGCTCCTTTCCCTGCCTCACGAAGGCATCCGTCCAATCGGTCGCTTCCTTAGCCATTTGAGGAGGAGAGGCTGACAGAAGATTCCTGAGGGCTCGGATTAAGATGGGGCCGGCAAACTTCATAATATGAAGCTTTAGCCCGGGCTCGGGCTTTAATCCCCGTACGAAGGAATCTCTCTGTATATAGTCGGCCACGCCGCTCGCCATCAGCTCATCGATTCCGCTCAGCAGCTTCGGGAACAATCTGCGGGCCTGCTTCACATGGAACAGCTTCGTAATGTCGATAAACAGTCTGCCCCCTGCGGTATAAGCCAGCCCGCTCTTCTCGCGAACCGACGGCTTGCCGAAGGGAACCATCGTACGCAGTACGGACAATCCCGTAGGCTTCATCGCGTCCGTCATCATTTGTTGATGCCCGAAGGAGACAAGCAGGTGAGGGGATTCGCCGGGGCCAACCGGAACCTCGGGCAGCGGATAGAGCGATGTAATAGGCCGGCTCTGCACAATATAGAGCTTGCCTTCAGCATAGCACCATTCAATATCCTGGTCGGTACCATAATGGTTCTTAATCCTTAGGCCCAGCGCGGCGAGCTCTTGAATCTGCTCATCGCTTAAAGCCTGCCTCTCCTGCATCTCATCCGGCACAGGGCGCGTTTCGGTCCCTCCCTCCGGTAAAGAAAAGACCGCCACCTTTTTCTTCGCAATGCTCTTGCCTACGATTTTCCCGGAGCGGACTTGATACAAGTCGGCCGAGACAATGCCGGACACCAGAGCCTCACCGAGCCCGAAGCTGGCATCGATCGAAACGGTCCCCCTATGACCGCTGACGGGGTCTGCAGTGAACATAATGCCTGACACTTCGGGGAATACCATCTGCTGCACGACGACGGAGAGCAGAACGGAACGGTGATCGAACCCATTCTTCGCCCGGTAGGAAATCGCGCGCGCCGTGAATAAGGATGCCCAGCACCGACGGATCGATTGAAGCAGCTGCTCCTCTCCCCGCACGTTCAGATAGGTATCCTGCTGGCCCGCGAACGATGCGGAGGGCAAATCCTCCGCCGTAGCGCTGGAACGAACGGCATACGCCTTGCTGTCGCCAGCTTGCCGACAGTGCTTGATAATGCTTGCCTCTACGAGCTTCGGCATATCTACCGTAACCAAATACCCGCGAATAGCGCTGCCGAGCTCCGTGATCTCTTCCAGCTGATCGGCCTTTACGCTATCCAGCCGTGCAAAATAGTCCTCCATCCGGTCGCACTGTTCAATAAAAGCCCGGTAGGCCGCCGTCGTCACACAAAAGCCGGGAGGAACGGCAAACCCGGCGCGAGTCATCTCACCCAGATTAGCCCCCTTACCTCCTGCCAGCGGCAAACTGGACTTATCCAGCTGCTGAAAATCAAGCACAAAACCGTTCATTCCGCACGCCTCCTATTCCTTGTCGTTCGTTCGGATTCCTTCGAATAACAATGTGAATAATGTATCTGCGACGTCCATAATCGCAACCCCGTGCTTGGCTGCGAAATCCGGCCTTACATACCGCTGGATGCTGTCCAGCATGATGACGGACGTAAGCTTGGGATCCAGCTTCCGGATCAAGCCTTCCTGCCGGGCCTGCACGAGCAAGCCTTCCAAAAAGGAAAGCTGCCTGGCGCGAAACTGCTCAATCCGCTCCCATAACCCGGGGACGAATTTCTGAACGTCTTCCAGAAACATCGGGTTCAGCTGCGTAATCTCCCGCCGAATGCTTCGAAACGCAGTTCGAAAGATCTCCAGCGGGCTGCCGCCTTGAAGTCTGGCTTCCTTTACTTTCGTCTCGATGGCGGACAGCATGAGCTCTATAACTGCTTCAGCGATCTGCTCCTTGCCCGTGAAATACATATATAACGTCTTCTTGCTCATTCCAAGCTGCGAAGCGAGCTCGCTCAAGGTTGCACTGCGGTAGCCTTTTACCTTGAACAGCTCGGCAGCCGCGTGCACAATGCGCGTACGGACGATGTCATCCATTCCGATAACCTCCAAACCAGAAACCGTGGAAACCGAATAGTTCCCCCTTGGTTTCCATTTTACAATTTCGGATTCCTAGCGTCAATGGAGGACAAGCCAGGCTATTGAACCTTTTTTGAAAGGCTTGGTACAATACAGGTACAGCTTAAGATTCTTTTTTCAAAAAAGACGAAGTCAGGAACGGAGGGTACCTATGATACCGGAAGGCAATTTGAAGAGCAATGTGGATCGGTTTTCAGGCTATGAAGATACTTATGACCGCAACCGCCCTGAGGCACCGCTCAAAGTGATTGAGATCGTTACGGCTTACTTGGGCCGTAAGCCCTCGGTCGTGGCCGATATTGGATGCGGTACGGGGTTGTCCTCTTTTATTTGGAAGGACCATGCCGAGCGTGTCATCGGAGTCGAGCCCAATGACGATATGAGAGGAAAAGCGCTGCAGAAGGCCAGCTCCTTGAATGGAGCGAGCCACATCTCCTTTGTGAAAGGATACTCTAATGAACTGGGCATGGAGTCCGATTCGGTCGATATTGTAACGTGTTCCCAGTCCTTTCACTGGATGGAGCCGGTAAGCACCTTGAATGAAATTGCGCGGGTATTGGTAACAGGCGGAGTGTTCGCCGCTTACGATTGCGACTGGCCGCCTACGCTCACCTGGACTATTGAGGAGAAGTACAATAACCTGATTCAAAAAGCCGATGACACGATCGCCCGGCTTGTCCAGCAATCGGAGCAGGCCCATAGATGGAGCAAAGATAAGCATTTGCAGAGCATCCGCGAGAGCGGCAGATTCCGCTTTTCCAAAGAATTTGTGTTCCACAACATGGAAACATGCGATGCCGAGCGTTATATCGGTTTGACATTAAGCCAAGGCGGGCTTCAAACCGTTTTCAAGCTGGGAGCGACCGATCTCGACGCCGATATCGCTGCATTTAGAGTGGAAGTCGAAGAATATTTCAAAGGAAGAACACTGGACGTGATGTTCAGCTACCGGATGCGTCTTGGCGTGAAATAATTGCGATTCTAACCATTATAGAGGCGGTTGCAGGATGAAATAGCGGGTACAACGGCGGGCAACAGGACCGTTGCAAGCAAAAAGCCTCAAAGACGAAAAGGTCTTTGAGGCTTCGTTTATTTAAGCTTCCCCAACAACGGTAAAACGTTCGTTGATATGCTGCGGCTTCTCGATTTCATCTACAACGGCAATCGCGTAATCCGCGTAGCTGATGTGACTGTGTCCTTGAGAGTTTACAAGCAGCTTGTCCTTGCCCTTTTGATACGCGCCGGTTCTTCTTCCTTCCGGATTAAAGAAGGCCGAAGGACTGATGAAGGTCCATTGGATACCGGTCGACTGCTGCAGATCCTCAAGGTTTTTGCCTTGGTTCGACGCCGTAGCGAAGTACTCTTTAGGGAATTCCGGGGTATCCAGCAAGCGGACTGTTTGCTGCTCGTCCACGAACAAGCTGCCTGCTCCCCCTACAACGATCAATCTTGTTTGCGGCGCTCCCTTCAGCGACTCAATCAATGCTCTTCCCGCCTCCACGTGCAAGTGCTCCTGACCGGCAGGTGCGCCGAAAGCGTTCACGACCACGTCAAACCCCTTCAAATCCTCAGATGTAAGCTGAAATACATCCTTCTCCATTACCGCGATGCTGTTATCCTGTAATTTGGATGCATTTCTTACGATAGCGGTTACCTGATGCCCTCTGCTTACAGCTTCTTTCACAATGAGGCTTCCCGCTTTCCCTGCGGCTCCGATTACTGCGATTTTCATTTTATTTTCCTCCCATAGCATGATTTATATGAATGATATGATTAGCAAGACCCATCGCTCTTGCACTGCAAACCACCGGAGAATCCGGACGATCTATTTGCCAGCTGGCGTGTGATCACTTGCTCCAGAACCTCCTTGCTTACCGCCCCCTGCAGCCGTTCATCCCCGATGATGTAGGTAGGCACTGCCGTAATACCGGCCTCCTCGTATGCGTGTCGGAGGGCCCGCTCTTGAGCTTGCTGGTATCGGCGGCTCCCCAGAGCCTCCCGAAACTCCTCTTCATCCAGCCCAATTTGCGATGCAAGCCGGGACAGCACATCCACGCTGCCAATGTCTTGCTCTTCTTGAAAAAATGCCTGAAACACCTTGGCTATATAATCATTGCCCTTGCCCTGCTCCAAGGCGTAATGGTAGCCTTCAAAAGCCAACCCTGTATATGGGTGCGGTGACACGCGGGGAAGCTTCATGTCCACTCCCAATTGCTGTGCAGTAGGGATGGATGTATGATTCCCAGCCCTTCAGCTTTGAAGGGTCCTGCCAAGGATCGATAGGAGGTGCCGGACTCGGCCGTAATTCGAACGGCATCCATTCTACCTCTACCTCTTTTCCTTTCACCGCTTCATCCAACGGTCCTTTAGCCAGAAAGCAGAAGGGACAAATAAAATCCGAATAGGCTTGGATCTTCAGAGTCATAACGTAGTATTCAACTCCTTTCGCGGATTATTCAAAGGAAGTAAGCTTATCTCATTATGTAACCACAATGGTTACAAGTGTGATTAAAAAAATACAGCCGCCTGCTATTGCTTGAATGTAAGCTTATGAAGCTGAACGGCTATCACCTGTAACTATTATAGTTACAATCTATGTGTATTGTCAACCCTGTTTTTCTCCTTGCTTCACATTATACGCCAAAAGGCACCCCGTCTATCATAACAGGATGCCTTCTTTTGCTATCGACTTTATTTTTTCTTAACGGTAATGGTCCAGGAAGCATCATCGATTTGTTCGTATTCGGTAATCGTATGCCCTTCTTCAGCTGCCCAACGAGGAATGCTCTCCGTCGCCTGGGTGCAATCGAAATTAATGATCAGCTCATCCCCGCTGTTCAGGGATTGGATCGCTTCCTTCGCTTCAATCAGCGGAAACGGGCACACCATGCCCAGCACTTCCAATGTATGTTTCATCTCGGATTCCTCCTATGCTGTAGTCGTTTTAAGAGCTGCCGCAGGCTGCTTGCTTGTCTTCGTACGCGGGCGGACGAAGATGAAGTAGGATGCCGTCCATGTTCCAAGGATCATGAACAGCAAGGAAATCCAGCCCTGCCAAGTCATCATGGCGGTCATGACCAGACCGTTGCCGATGGAGCAGCCGCCCGCCAGGCTGGCGCCGAGGCCCATCAACACGCCGCCGAGCATACTGCGCACGGCCACCTTCGCATCAGGAGCCCGGAAACGGAACTCCCGGCTTGCTTTGGCCGCGATGAAGGAACCGACGAAAATCCCGAGAACCAGGAATACTCCCCAGTTCAAATATTTTTTGCTGTCGCCGGTAATCAGGTATTGCAAAATATTCGCAGTCGGCGTCGTAATCCCGAGCCCGGACATTCTTCCGGTCGCTTCACTTAGCGGCCACGCAATCAGCGCAATTAGCCCTACGAGAATAGCCGTAACGAACGGATGCCAACGCTTCTCGAACAGCAGATGATTAAGCCCGGATCTTTTGGCCTTCATCGAAGGGATCATCACTTTGGGCTTGCGCAGATGTCTTACTACAAGGAATACGGTGATCAGCGTCAGCAGCGCAATGAACGGCCATACGCTCATCCCGAACGTTGCCGGAATGGAATTCGTCGGAGCGGCGAATACCTTGAAGCTGTCATTCACCGGAACCAGCACGCCGGTTTTCATGACGGCGCTCGTTACCATATAGCCGAATAAGCTGATCCAGCTGCCGATCAGTCCCTCCCCGGCCCGATACCAGGTCCCTGTAGCGCACCCCCCGGCCAATACGATCCCGATCCCGAAGATAAACGAGCCGACGATCGTCGCCAGCCAAGGAAACGCCCCTGCCTTAAATTGAATAAGTCCCATCTGTATAAGCGCAAAAACACCGATGCTTTGAATAGCGATAGCAATCAGCAGCGCGTAGAACATCCGGTTATCTTTGGCCAAGTACATATCCCGGAAGCCGCCGGTCAAGCAAAATCGCCCACGCTGCATCACAAAGCCCAACAGCGCACCGCATAACAAACCGGTAAATATCATTTGTCCCACAACGATTCTCCTCTCTCATTTAATATCCGAGTAATTCGATATGATTTATTGTATAATCATTGTAGCATAACAAGAACGGGAGTCAATGAACAATATTTCCTTCCTGCCCTATATTTTCAAGCGGGGAGGACGAATCCCATTAGTATAAAAAGTATACTATCTAACAAAAAGGTGGGTACTTGTATTAATGTATATAATATATAATAATTATCATTAGAGACTGTCTTACAAATTATTGGCTCTCATGCTGAGGGCATCATAGGGAATCATGTTATCATTACCAGATGGATCCCACATCGATGAACCTAAGCCCGACTCGCGTCGATTTCTTAGGATAAACATAAAGGAGAGTGACTCTAGTGAACGAAGCAACTGCAGGAGCCGCTGCCAAACGGCTGCAGGACATCCCTTTCTCTATATTGGATTTGGCCCCGGTAAGGGAGGGCGGCACACCGGCCGATTCCTTCCGGAATTCGCTGGATCTGGCCCGGCATGCAGAAGCATGGGGCTATCACCGGTACTGGCTCGCAGAGCATCATAATATGCCTGGTGTCGCAAGCTCTGCAACCTCTGTCGTGATCGGCTATATTGCTGCCGGCACCACCAAGATCCGGGTAGGCTCCGGGGGCATCATGCTGCCGAATCATGCTCCTCTCATGATTGCAGAGCAATTCGGAACGCTGGAGTCCATGTATCCGGGCCGTATCGATCTTGGTCTTGGCAGAGCGCCGGGCTCGGACCAGCCCGCCATGCGCGCTTTGCGCCGCGGCCTTGGCAGCGACGGCAGCGATTTCCCCGAGCAGCTGGCAGAGCTGCGAGCTTATCTGAACCCTTCGGCCATCGACTCCCGGCCTATGGGCGTTAGAGCGGTGCCCGGCGAAGGCCTCGATATTCCGATCTGGCTTCTCGGCTCCAGCGGCTTTAGCGCTCAGCTGGCAGGTCAGCTCGGGCTGCCGTTTGCCTTCGCAAGCCATTTCGCGCCGGACTACCTGATGGCTGCCTTGCAGCTGTACCGCAGCAGCTTCCGCCCGTCGGAGGTGCTGGATGAGCCTTACGCGATGGTCGGTGTCAACGTCGTCGCTGCGGAAACAGACGAAGAAGCCCGCCGTCTGGCTACCTCGCACGAGCAGCAGTTCCTGAACATCATTCGCGGCAGAACGGGCCAATTAAAGCCGCCGGTTGAGGATATGGATGCGCTTTGGACCGAGCAGGAGAAGGCGGTCGTCCGCAGGCAGCTGAGCTACTCCGTTGCCGGTAACAAAGACACCGTCCGGGATAAGCTGCAGCAGATCCTTAATCAAACGCAGGCCGACGAGCTTATCATTACAGGCCAGATCTATGACCATCAAGCGCGCCTGCGCTCTTATCAGATTATCGCCGAGGACGTGAAAGGAAACACCAAGGCTTAACACAAAAAAGGAGCATTCCCGTGAACTGCACCCCAATTGTTAGACACCTATCTAACAACGGAGGTACAGTTTAGGGCTGCTCCTTTTTTCTTTCTATTTAAGGCGTTATTCCGGGCGATCCAGCACGAACTGCTCACCCAGCTTCGAGTAGCTGGCTCCGGCAAGCCGGCTTACCGGCTTCAACGCCTCTGCCTTGATGTGGCCGTGATCGTAGACAGACTCGTCGATGTGAAAGCATACCACCCTGCCGATTAACAGATCGGCAGCGGGCATCTCCGGCGTGCCGCCGAGAGGAATGGACTGCTCCAGCAGGCATTCCATTCGGATTCGCGCTTCAGCAATACCGGGTACCGGGATCATGTCGCTTTTTACAGTGGACAGCCCTGCCCAGGCCACCTCACTCTCTTCCGGCGGAAGTGAAGCGGCCGTCCGATTGATCTCGCAAATATAGGCTTCGTCCGCTATATGAACAACGAAGGCTCCCGTATCCGCCGCATTACGGGCCGTATCCTTACTGCGGCCCTGCTTTCTTTGCACAGAAACCGAAATCATGGGCGGATCTGCGGTAACAATATTGAAGTAGCTAAAGGGCGCCGCGTTCACTACCCCTTGGGAGGAGAGCGTCGTCACCAAGGCAATGGGCCTTGGGATGATGCTCCCGATAAGCAGCTTATAGCTTTCCCGTTCACTAATCTCACTAGGATGGATGGTTATCAAGGAAGCACCCCGTTTCGTTTAAGTAGTCCTCATTGAGCCGATCCAAATGATTCCCGGAACCACTCGGCTGCGGCCTCCACTTCAGTACGGGTCAGCTGATGCCCTGCCCGTTCCCAATGGACGGTGACGGAGGCTCCTGCTCCTTTAAGCAGCGACGTTAGCTCCTCCGTCTCTTCCGGTGAGCAGATCGGGTCGTTCATACCAGCCCCGATAAAGACCGGCACCTTCTTCAAATCCGGCAATCCGATTCCACGGCGCGGAACCATCGGATGGTGCAGGACCGCTCCCTTGAATGCATCCGGATAGTGGAACAAGAGGCTGCCGGCGATATTAGCGCCGTTCGAATAGCCCACTGCCACGAAATTCCGGCGGTCCAAGCCGTGCTCTGCGGCAGCCTGATCGAGGAAATCATAGACTTCCTTCGTACGGAAGATCAGATCCTCCTCATCGAACACTCCCTCCGCCAGCCGGCGGAAGAAGCGCGGCATTCCGTTTTCGAGCACATTGCCGCGGAGGCTTAATACCGAGGAGCCCGGCGACAATGCTTGAGCTATCGGCAGCAGGTCTCGCTCCGTCCCTCCCGTACCATGGAATAGCACGAGCACCGGTGCTTCGCTGTCAGTTCCTTTTTGAAATAGATGCCTCATTATTCATCGCCCTCCAATACACGTACTTCGATAGGATCCAGATTCGCTTCGATTTGCGGACGGTTCGCCTCGTACCATGCGGGAAGCATCAGCTTCTCACCCAGCTCCTCCGGTGTCTCGTCGCGTGCAAAGCCTGGAGGATCTGTAGCAATCTCGAACAGGATTCCGCCTTCTTCACGGAAGTAGATAGCATTGAAATATTGACGGTCAATGATAGGAGTCGGACGGAAGCCGCTATGCTCCACTTTGCTTCTCCACAGCTCATGCTCTTCATGGTCTTTAGCCCGCCATGCGATATGGTGAACCGTTCCTGCTCCGCCGTGCCCATATTCCATCGGAGTTACGTTCACGTCGATTACGTTACCCAAGTCACCTGTCGCTTTGTAGCGGGTATATGATCCCTCCTGGCCGATTTTTTGAAGCCCCATGACCTGCTCCAGCAATTGGCCGGTTTGAACCGGGGCCGTACTGAACAGAACCGCGCCTCCGAACCCTTTGATGGCTTTCTCAGCCGGAACGCCCCCGAACGACCATTGGCTAGGCGCTCCTTCCTCTCTCTCGACAATTTCAAGCCGCAGCCCATCCTTGTCGGAGAATTGAAGGTACTGCTCGCCGAATCGTTCCGACTTCATCACAGAAACACCGAGTTTTTTCAACCGAGCTTCCCAAAACTCCAGCGAGCCGACAGGGACCGCATACGAGGTAATTCCTACCTGCCCACCGCCGATACGGCCTTTACGGGACCCTGCATAGGGGAAGAACGTAATGATCGTGCCCGGACTTCCGATCTGATCTCCGAAATACAAGTGGTACACTTCCGGCGCATCGAAGTTAATCGTTTTTTTAACCAGTCTCAAACCAAGCACTCCGGAGTAGAAATCGACGGTTTCCTGTGCATTCCGTACGAATGCGGTAATATGATGAATTCCAGCTGTTTTAGTCATTGTAAAATCTCTCCTTTATTTATGGTTAATTAATGTTGTATTAATAAAATTGCGATCTATCAAAAGGTGTTGTAGCTGACAAACTCTCCGGTCGGCTTGCGGTAGCCGCGCGGTCTTTGACTGGCTTCCTTGCCGATCGTAATCAGCATGGCCGGGACGTAGTTATCGGGGATATGAAGCTCTCTGCGAAGCGCCTCCGGATCAAACCCGATCATCGGGCACGTATCCCAGCCCTTATCCTTCGCGGCGAGCATGAACAGCATAGCGGACAAGCTGGCATTGCGAATCGCTTCTTCCTGCTTGAACGTTTCCCCTCGCTCCTCATAAAACCCAAGAACCGACTCGACGGTCATGTCATATTCCTGCTTGCTCATGACCCCTAGCTGGAGAAGGCCTTCGTTGATCGCAGCCACCTCCTTGTAGGCATCCTTGTTGCCAAGGACGACTATCGCCGCGGAAGCGGTTTTGACCTTATACTGCTGGTTGGCCGCCTCGTATACTTTATTTTTGAGCTCCGGATCCCTCACGACAAGGTAATGCGTATGCTGCAGATTAAAGGCGGACGGAGCGAATTTGACAAGCTGGAACAGCTCTTCCAGCTCCTTATCCAGTATTTCCACACCGGGAATAAAGTTATTTGCCGATCTGCGTGCTTTCAATAACGTTGTAAAATCGCTCATAACAGACTCACTCCATCCTATGTTTTTCAAAAAATTAGCGGATCAAAGCATCCAAAGAATAAGCTCCTGCACCGATCAATGCTACGCCTACGGCTACGGCAATCAGCATCAGATTGTATTCATAGCCGTTGGAGGTTGCCCAATAGCCGTTTTTCCCATGGACCTTAACTATGGCACCCAGCATCGTGAGGACAATCAGCGCGGCTCCTACCTCTGTGAACAAGCCGGCAGCGAACAGCAAGCCCCCGATCAGCTCCATCAGCCCGGATAACACAGCCATCAGCACGCCCGGCTTAATGCCGACCGACTCCATCCAGCCCCCGGTTCCTTTAGGGCCGTAGCCGCCGAACCATCCGAACAGCTTCTGGGCTCCATGCCCCGCAAAGGTCAAGCCTACAACCAGACGTACAATCAATAACCCTAATGCAATACTCATTTGAAATCCCTCCGTTTTTTGATTTTATTAATTTAAAGAATCTTAAATTTAAGATATTTGGTAAAAATGAAAGCAGTTATCTGCAGTTTTATGCAGAACTACTTGAAATGACCCTGTGCGTGCTTGCCGAGCTTCTTGAGCAGCTGGCTTGCGACCCGCTTCTCCTCGAGGGTGAGTCCTTCCACCGCTTTCTCGATGACCTCGGCATGCTGAGGAAACACGTCGTCAATGAACTGCTTGCCTTTATCGGTAATCTCAGCGAAGATGAGACGCCGATCCTCGGTAGAAGCTTTCCTCTGCACGAATTCCTTCTTCTCCAGCTTATCTACCACATAGGTTATGTTGCCGCTGCTCATCAGTACTTTGCCGCCAATTTGTTGAATGGGCTGCGCCCCCTTGTGGTACAGCAGCTCCAGAACCCCGAACTCGGTTCTATTTAATCCATGACTTCGGATATCCCGATCCGCGTGTGCATTCACCCATTGGCTTGCTCTTGATAGTGCGATATATAAGTCCAGGGAAGCCTCGCGATCCTGTGCCATCCTGCTCACCTCCGATGTGTTGATCAAATATCTTAAATTTAAGATACTTTATTTTGATCTATTTGTCAACACGTTATTTTTAAAAATTATTTCCTTCCGGCATTTCTCCTTCGGATTGCAGCCCTTAATTTGCCCCTTGTTGG
Source organism: Paenibacillus vulneris (assembly GCF_039543185.1). NCBI lineage: Bacteria > Bacillati > Bacillota > Bacilli > Caryophanales > Paenibacillaceae > Paenibacillus > Paenibacillus vulneris. The sequence goes on from NZ_BAABJG010000013.1 coordinate 27,473, forward strand.
GTGCGTCCATCCGTCGTTTCCCTTTCCTTATAAGAAAAAGCCCGCTATCGCAGGCTTTGTTCTTACGCTGATTATTTTAACTGCTTGATTGCATAGGAGTGGCGGTCGTTTTCCTTTTTCAATTCCGCCGTGTAACCGTCTCTCAGCTCGTTCAAACGGGTTTTTAACGACTCGATCTGCTGCTGGGCCGCTCCTTTTTTAAAGATTTGGTCGATCAGCGTCTGGGCGTCAGCCAGCTGCTTCTCCAGCTCGGCTCTTGCCGTTTCCGCTGTTTTGGAGCTGTCTCCCGAGAGCGAATTGATTTTATCGAGAATCTCCTTATGCTTCGTTCGCGCTTCATCAAGCGCTTTATCGTAGGATGCCTGGCTGGAGTAAGCCCCGGGACTATCCTTGCGCACCTGTGCGAGCTGGTCCTCCAGCTGCTTCCGGTCCTGATTGTACCTCTCTTTAATCTCGTAAAGAGCCTTCTCGTGCCGCTCATTCTCCTGCTTTATCGGATCGGACTGCGAGCCTGGATTGGTGTTGGGCAGCGTCGTCGTATCATTCCCTATCTCGACTTTCCGGATCAGAACATCATTGCTGTACTCGCTGACGGACAACAATGTCCCCTTCTTATCATAATAGGAGATCATGCCGTCCATCATATTGTTTCTGAAATCCCCTGTAATCTTCTCGCCCTTGGACGTGGTATAGGTTCCCTTGCCGTCCCGTTTGCCGTCAACAAAGTCGCCTTCATAGACGTCGCCGTTCTTATATACCAGCTTGCCTCGGCCGCTAGGCTGTCCGTTATCAAACGGGCCCGTGTATTTGTCCCCATTCTCGTAATACAGAGTACCGTTAGAGCGCTCCCCGTTTGAGAATGTTCCATCAAAAACCAGGCTTCCCGCTGCCGAATACTGCTTCCCGGCTCCACTCAGCACGCCGTCCTTCATAGCGGCATCGGTCTCCAGCTGGCCGTTGTCGTAATAGCTCTTGGAGCGGCCGTCCTTTGGTACGCCGTCCGCCATCGTCCCGTCAAACAGCACCTTCCCGATCGAATTGACCAGCTTGCCCTTCCCTTCCGGAGATCCGTCGACGAGCATTCCCGTATACTTATCTCCATTCGGGTACACGTATTCCCCTTTTACAGGCTTGGAGCTGTCCGTAGTCGTGTCTGTCGGCTTGGACGGATTCGCCGTTCCCCCGGTGCTTCCGGTTTTCCCCGGTGTAGTTGTGCTCTTGGGCGTAGTCAAATAAATGGTGGATGTATTCTGAACCCATTTGACCTCTTTGCCGGAGGCTTCACCGACAAAGCGGAGCGGAACGAGCGTATTGCCGTCCACCAGCCGCGGCGCCAGCTCCAGCTCACTCAGCTCTTCATTCACATAGGCATCTGTGTCATCGATAACCAACTCGATTGTCAAGCCATCCTTGGTGCCTGTTACCGTCTGCGTGTCGGCATCCCAGCCCACAGTCAGCCCGAGCTTTTCAAAGATAGCCCGGAAAGGCACGAGTGTCGTCCCATTTTCCAGCACCGGCTGTACCTCGAATTTGACCAGCTTATTGTCCAAATAGACTCGTATCGGCCGTTCCGCCGCGGCATTCACGGAATAGGGCAGCGCCAGTGCGCCCCACAGCAAACAAGCCGATAGCATGGCGTATCGTTTTTTCATACCCGGCTATCCCTCCCTGTACATCCTGTCTCTATTGTATAAAATCTTCCATTAGGTGTCGAAACTCCTACTTGGTATATCGACCGATCGGGAGGGAATCTTAACTCTTTTCGCACTATTCTCATCATGACAGAAGGAGGCCAAGCGGAAAATACATGCGTAAGCAGCAAAAAACTCTCATCCCCTCAGGGACAAGAGCCTCAATGTACGGCATTGAATTAATCGATATAGGTGACGATGCCCTTTTCCGTCAAGTAGTCCATTTCCAGATCCAGAATGGTTTCGACTGTCAGCTCGTCCAATTGGACATCCTTGCGGCTCATTACATAATCTACAATCTCATCGCTGTCGATATCATCTTCCTTGGCGTTATTGATAAAAGTCTGCTCGTGCTTCAAAACCAGCCTGATGCTCGCTTCGTCCACCTTCGTCTTATCTGCAATGAACTGCACAAGCTCCTGTTCGTTAATAGCTTCGCTCATGATCGTTATCCCCTTATTGTCTTTTTAGTGCCATTGTAACATAATTTGCGCTTACGACCTACATTTCTATTCCTCCGGGTTTCTTAAACGGCAAAAAGCCCCGTCCGTAAAAGAAGCTTCTTTCACACAAACGGAGGCTTATTATTGATCAACAGAATGCTTGGAGCACCATGAACTTAAGCGGCTTTAGGGTCCGCCGCGGATGAGGCTTCATCCTTGGAGCTGGACAAGCACAGATTTAATACAATGGCTGTCAGGGAGCCGGATACGATGCCGTTTTGCAGCAGCATCTTGGCAAAGTCCGGCAGCTGGTCGAACATCTGAGGCAGCGTTGCCGAGCCCAGACCGACCGCGATACTGCAAGCGGCGATCAGCAGATTCCGCTCTTTGCGCAGATCCACCTCGGATAAGATGGAAATACCGGAAGCGGCAACCGACCCGAACATCACGATCATGGCTCCGCCAAGTACGGCATTCGGAATGACGGTCGTCAACGCAGCCAGCTTAGGCAGCAATCCGAGTACGACCATGATCCCGCCCGCGGCGAAAATAACATCCCGGGACTTCACACGGGTCAAAGAGATCAAGCCGACATTTTGCGAGAAAGCGGTGTAAGGGAAAGCATTGAAAATACCGCCCAGCATAATCGCCAAGCCTTCGGAACGCAACCCGTTCACGATTTGCTTCTGCTCGACCTTCTGATCCGTAGCTTTGCCTACGGCAAAATAAACGCCTGTAGACTCCACCATGCTCACGATGTTGACAATAATCATGGTCACGATAGCAGTAATGCTAATTTGAGGAATACCGAAGTAAAACGGCTGTGCAATGCTGAACCAGGATGCTTCGCCAACCGACGAGAAATGCACGATGCCCATGAAATAACCGATTACGGTACCGACCACCAAGCCGATAAGCACCGATATAGCGCGAAGGAAGCCTGTGGCCAACCGGTTCACCAGTAAAATTACGAGCAGCGTAATCACAGCCAGCAGCAGGTTGTGGGGCTGTCCGAAATCCGGGGCGCCCTGTCCGCCTGCGGCATTATTCATAGCGACCGGAATCAGCGAAAGTCCAATGATTGTTACGACCGATCCGGTTACGATGGTAGGGAAAAATTTGAGCATTTTGCCGTACAGCGGCGCAGCCAGAACGACGAATAGGCCGGATATAATAATGGCCCCATACGTGGTCGCTAAATTCGAGGTTGATGCGATAGCGATAATCGGTCCTACTGCCGTAAACGTACATCCCAGCACGACCGGCAGACGGCTTCCGAAAAATCGGGTTCCCATGACCTGCAGGATCGTAGCGAGTCCGCATGTGAACAGATCGGCAGCGATCAAGTAAGCCATTTGGGCGGGAGTCAGCTTCAGTGCTCCCCCCACGATCAGCGGCACGACAACGGCCCCGGCGTACATGGCCAGCACGTGCTGGAAGCCTAGCGTCACTACCTTTTGTTTGCTTAACATTCTTTAATCTCCCCTAGACCTTTTGGATTATAGGTTGATCCTCAACAAAATGAACCTCGCCCGGCGACATCGAAGCAATGCGGGCCAAAGAGTGAACCTCTACGCCCCGCTCCTCCAGAAGGCCCCTTCCTTCCTGGAAGCTCTTCTCGATGACACACCCGACGCCCATCAGCTCGGCGCCCGATTCCTTCACGATATCGACCAGTCCGACCAGCGCCGCGCCGGTAGCCAGAAAATCGTCGACGATCAGCACCTTGTCGCCCGGATTCAGATACTTCTGGGAAACACTGACCTGATACGTTTCCTGCCGGGTAAACGAATGTACCGGTGCCGAGTATACGTTCTCAGCGAGAGTGACGGCTTTCTTCTTCTTGGCATAAACAAACGGAACGCCTAGCGCGATGGCCGCAGCCATGGCAAACTGAATGCCGCTGGCCTCGATGGTGAGTACCTTGGTAATAGTCTTGCCCCCGAAAATACGCGCGAATTCCTTACCGATCTCCAGCGCAAGCTGAGTGTCCACCTGATGATTCAAAAACGAATCCACCTTCAATACGGTATCGGACAGGATCAGTCCCTCTTGACGTATGCGTTCTTGAAGTAATTTCATAACTGTGTTCGCCCCTTTTCATGAAAAAAAGGACAGGGCTCCTTGAGCACTCCTCAAGTGAAGCCTGTCCTTCTGGGTTTTTGTCCCTGTTGGTGTAGCACGCAACCGTGCCCGCATCGCTCGGACCAGCCCTTCTACTCCATCAGGAAATAGAAACGGAACCCTAGATGCGCTTTTCACTCATAGTCGGTCGATTCATACGGTCGTCCGGTAGAAACTTATGGGCCATATCCCCAAAATTATACGAGTTCATATGAAGTTATCTTTGTCTATAGTACACGTTAGTATCTATCGTTTCAAGAGGAAATTTATCATAAATCGACAAGATTCGCGGGCTTCCGGAGCATGGAATATTTCCCTTGGAATGAACTGGGGTGTCCGCCGGTTTTCCAGCCGGATTGATGCTCGACAGGCTCATAATCTACGCCAAAAAGCCAGGGAGACATGCCCCCTGGCTTTTTGGTTGGAATTAGAGTCGTTTGCGCTTATAAAACACTACGATAAAGCAAGCGGCTAGCAAGGCTATAAAAGCAGCTCCAGCCATCATAGCTTCGCTGGCGCTTCCCTGCGGCTGCTGTTGGCCTCCCGGTCCCCCGGGGCCACCGCCGCCTGGACCTCCAAAGCCCCCTCCAGGGCCGCCCTGACGGCCTCCGGGGCCGTTCTGCATCTGCTGGCCTACCTGGCCATTCTGCATCTGCTGGCCTACCTGGCCGTTCTGCGCCTGCTGACCTCCTTGGCCGTTCTGCGCCTGCTGACCTCCTTGGCCGTTCTGCGCCTGCTGACCTCCTTGGCCGTTCTGCGCCTGCTGACCTCCTTGGCCGTTCTGCGCCTGCTGACCTCCTTGGCCGTTCTGCGCCTGCTGGCCCCCTTGGCCGTTCTGCATCTGCTGGCCTCCCTGGCCGTTCTGCATCTGCTGGCCTACCTGGCCGTTCTGCGCCTGCTGACCTCCTTGGCCGTTCTGCGCCTGCTGACCTCCTTGGCCGTTCTGCTGGACTTGCCCGTTGACGACGACCGCTTGGGCCTGCACTTGCTGGCCCTTTTTGCCGTTGTTATTGCCGGCGCCCATGCCAGGCATGCCGCCGCCCATACCTCCGGGCATACCGCCTCCCATGCCGCCGCCGCTTCCTGAACCGTCGCCGGAAGAAGGACTTGTACCGTCCAGCTGCTTCGTCAGGCTGGCAACCATTTGCGAATTAAACGATTGGAGCTGGGTGATACCCTGCTGGTATTGGTCGTAGGTATAGAAGGCCGTCGGGTCCTTGGCTACACCATCCGAGATCAGATCGGCCAGCTCCTGGACACGCGCGACAAACTTATCCTCGGATAAGTATCCTTGCACCATCTCTTTGACAATCTGATGGTACTGCTCCTTATACTTGTCGACCTTCAACAGCTTATCGACCAAAGGCCGGTCCGCTACAGCCCCTTGGGTCGGCTCATCCATCAGAATCCCCGTTCCACCAAGGCCGCCGAACGCCATATTGTAATCCCAGGGCAATATAGAGAATATCCCTTTATTTTCATACAAATAATAATTATGCTTATTGCCTCCCAAATAGCTGTCCATATTAGCGGTAGCCATATTAAGGGCGATAAATCTCAGGGCCTCCTCAACGTCCAGCACCTTTTCATAATCGGTTCCATTGTTCAGCTCATTGACCATAGCCAGAAGCTCTTCTCCTTTTGTAGAGCCCGACTTCAGATCGAGTCCCGTATAGGCGCTCGCCTTTTCCAGCCAGTTCAATTCACTGCCGTTACCGCCGTTCGCTTTGTACAAAGCTCCGTTGGAGCTGCCGAAATTCCGTTCGAGGTAGGACTCCCCTAGCTGCTCAACAGCCAGGTACAAGCCTTTCAGCTCGTTATTGACGTACAAGTTGACATAGGAATATTTAGGTGTCGGCAGGCCCATCTGCTCAGCCAGCTCATAGGCTAGAAACTCCCGCATATAGGTGGGATCGCTGTAATTATTGTTCAGATTGATTTTGGTAATACCCTCCAAGCTTTGACTCGAGATATATTCGTCAAACGCGATTTTGAAGCTGTACCGGTCCGAATCCGAATTGACGACGCTGCGCAGACTGAGGTTTCCCTTAGTCCGGACGGCCACATGATCTATATGCTTGCCGTTATAATCCACCGACGCAGTCTTGAACTCCTCCGCGCTGGCATTGTCCAGCATATCCTGAAAATCATCCGGGTCAAGCGTAATGTTCACATCAATGACTTTATCCTTCGGAAATACATTCTCATCTATGCTCTTCTCCTTATCCGACTTGCTTGAGCTGACGCCGCTTGTCGCCGCAGCACTGCCGGTTCCGGTTCCGGCCACGCCGCTGCCGCCCGTCACCCCACATCCGGTTATCCCCAAGATCAGGCAGATGCATAGAAGAAGCGTTATTGCTTTCGCTTTCATTCCTGACACCTCCATTCTTAGGACACGTAATCACCGCTGTAGCTGATGAGCACGGCATTTTTCACGCCTTGAAGCTCGTTCATTTGATTGACAAAAGCCCCTTCGCTATCGCGAAGCCGAATTTCCAGGGTCGTTTCGATATTGCCGTGAGTTACCGTTTTTTGCTTCACGTTGTACCTTTTTACCATGCGGCTGACCATGGAGTGAACTTCTTGTTCCGCTGCGTCTCCCTCACAATTCACCACTAACAGATACGGTGTTTCGAAGGACGACTTTTTGATAAAGAAGAACATCACCAAGCCGATAATAACTGAGCCCACGATAGCCAGCGTATAGAATCCGGCGCCGGACACGATCCCTGCAGCGGCAGCCCAGAACAAAAAGATCAGGTCCGTCGGATCTTTAATCGGCGTTCTGAAACGAACGATAGACAGCGCGCCCACCATACCGAGCGACAGCACAAGGTTCGAGTTAACCGCAATAATGACCATCGCCGTAACCATAGACATGCCGATCAACGAGATGTTGAAGCTTTTGGAATACAGGACGCCGCTGAACACCCGTTTGTACAATAAGTAAATGAAGAAGCCGATGAAAAAGGCGACGGCCAGCGACAGCAGGATTTTCGACAGGGTGATATCCGAAGCAAAGTTGCTGATGACCGATTTTTTTAGTAAATCCGTAAAATTCGTTGTCGTTGTGTTTGTATCCATAGATCAATAATCCTCCCAAGTGTTGTATTTCAGAAATTTTCTGCAGATCACGTATTTGGATGCCGATTGTCGGTTCAGTCCTTCAAGCTGCAGAGCGATCCTGATAGAATCCGGAATGTACTCATCGTACTTGACCTCCAGAATGATCAGATTCTCGTCGATAGCCCGGACGGGCTTCAGCTGCTTGCTGAACAGATCCGTCGAGTGCAGCCCGGTCCTTAGCTCCTTGTCGAACGTAATCCGCACGTTTCCGTTATGGCATACATAAGGCTCCCGCACATAGTCGACGATGACCTTGGGCCGCAGCAGATGATGGTTCATTTCATGATAAAGCTCCATCAGCAGTGACTTCTCCGGATTGTTCAGCACCTCGAATTGTCCGGCTGCAATCTGCTCGTACATCTCTCGGGTCAACGGCTCCTTCACTTTTGCAATGTAGTCGTTGAACTTGATTTTTTTCTCAAAATGGATCACATCGTCCTGTACGTTATAAATGCGAATCCGGTACTTAACCCGGTCCCTGATTCCGCCCAGCTTCTCATGAAGCGCTTTATTGTTCATATCATCGAAATATAGGCTCCGAATGTGATATTCCCCTGAAGAGCCGACATTGCTATCGGGGCTCATCAAGCTTTTGAGTCTTTGGCGGATAATGTAAAATTGATGCTGGTTAATGAAAAATTTGAGTTCATGCCGGTATTTCAAGCTCTTGTTCATGTCACACCTCTTTCTATATCAGATCAACCCTGTATCTGGTTTTTCCATTTCCCATCCAGCTGTCTCTTCATTACAGAAAGTATTGTATCGTCCCTAACTGAAATCACGCTTAGCGGCAACTGAGCGGTAACTGAAAGTTTACAATTCCTTTACAATAGAGCTACACTAGTCTGATATAGCTGGGAAGGAGTGTCCCCATGATGATCCGATATCAAAGCGCCGCTTGGCTCATCGCATTGGCTGTAGTTGTCGTCGGAGCCGCTCTATGGCTGGAATCACAAAAGCAGGGCCCGGTCCACGCGTCCAGCACCCCTAAATCGATAGCAACTACGTTTCATGGAGATCCCCGTACGACCCGGGCGTTCACCTGGTTCACGGAAAATCCAGAGGATGCAGCCGTCATCCAATGGGTCAAAGGCTCACAGTTTACAGGAGATAACGTTCAGACGCTCACAGGGTCCACGGCTGTCATCCAGATGGAGAAAAAGAAGTCTCAGGTGGCTCATACAGTGGAAATCACCGGACTGGAGCCGGGTACGGTTTATTCCTATCGAGTTGGCAGCGGCCAAGGTACGGGTTGGAGCGAGCCCTCCTCGTTTAGGACGGAGCCGGAGGGAACGAACGGATTCACGTTCATTAACGTTGCGGATTCCCAAGGGAAGACGGAGAAGGATTTCGAGCAATGGGGCAGGACGCTGGACCAAGCCTTCAAGATCTATCCCCATGCCGGATTTATCGTTCATAATGGCGATTTGACGGAGGATCCCGAGGAGGAAACCGGCTGGGATTCCTTCTTTGGCAAGACCGGCAGCTGGCTGAAGCAAATTCCTCTGATGCCGGTCACGGGTAACCACGACGAAATGAACGGCAATGCGGACCGATATTTAGCCCATTTCCAGCTGCCCGCCAACGGGGCGAAAGGTTCCATTCCCGGTACCAATTACTCGTTTGATTACGGCAGCGCCCACATCGTCGTATTGAATACGGAATCCAATATCAACGGACAGACCGAATGGCTCCGGAACGATCTGGCCCGTACCGATAAGCCATGGAAGATTGTCGCCATGCACAGAGGGGTCTACGGAGGGAATTCGTATAAGAAGGTGGAGAAGTGGAGCGAGTTGTTTGATGAATTCCAGGTCGATCTTGTCCTGCAGGGGCATAATCACGAATATTCCCGATCGTATCCCCTGCGCGGCGGTAAAATAACGGGGAACGGAGACGGGCCGATTGTCAACCATGAAGGGACTGTATACGTGGTCACCAATGCGTCCGGTACCAAGTTCAACGAAAAGAAAAAGGATCTGTTCTACCATAAGGTCCATTTCCAGAATGAGAAGCCGATGTTTGCCGGCATTACGATCGAGGGGTCTTCATTAACCTATCAAGCCTTTGATGCGGATGGGATAAAATGGGACGAATTCGTGATCCGCCACGAGAGCTAGGAGCTGCTTGAGCGAAAGGAATGCCCTTGCCGAGGCTTAATAGAGCTCAGTTGAGGGTGGTTCGTTATCCGTAACCCATATGGATTCGCGTCGAACTTCAACAGCAAAAAAGCACACCCCTAATGGATGTGCTCTCTCCTGTTATACCTTATCGTTCCTTCTTGCTTACCCGATCGATTGCTTCAATTGCTTGCTTCTCAGCTGCCCGCAGGCGGCATCGATATCGGTTCCGTGCTCCAGCCTGACGCTGCAGCTGATGCCCTGCTTCTTCAACGTATCGTAGAAGGCCGTTATCGATTCCTGCTCGCTCCGCTGGTACTGGCTGTGCTCATCGACCGGATTATAAGGAATCAGGTTGACGTTAGCCAGCTGACGACGGTGACCGACCAGCTCTGCCAGCTCAAGAGCATGCTCCTTGCGATCGTTGACGTCCTTCAGCAAAATGTATTCCAGCGTAATTCTCCGCTTCGTTTTCTCCAAATAGTAATCAATGGCCGGCATAAGCCTGTTCAGCGGAATGGCCCGGTTGATTTTCATAATTCTGGTGCGAAGCTCGTCATTAGGCGCATGCAGCGAAATGGCCAGGTTCACCTGCAGATCCGAGTCGGCGAATTCGATAATTTTATCGGCCAGACCGCTGGTCGATACCGTAATATGTCTTGCCCCGATAGCCAGTCCTTTGTGGTCCTTGACCACGTGGATGAAGTCGGACATGTTCTTGTAATTGTCGAACGGCTCTCCGATGCCCATCACGACAATATGACTGACCTTCTCCCCTTGACCCGCAGAATCGAGATGCAGCTGAACCTTCATGATCTGCTCCACGATTTCGCCGCTTGATAAATCACGGCTCTTCGCAAGCAAGCCGCTTGCACAGAAGCTGCATCCGATATTACAGCCGACCTGCGTCGTGACGCATACTGACAAGCCGTACTTATGGCGCATGAGTACCGTTTCAATCAAGTTGCCGTCGCGCAGCTTGAACAGAAATTTAATCGTTCCGTCCGCGGATTCCTGTCTCGTGTGCTCACTCATCGTAGAAATGACGAAATGCTCCGCCAGCACTTGAAGACAATCCGGATGAACGTCGCTCATCTCCGCGAAGTCGGTTACCCGCTTGCGGTAAAGCCAATCCCACACCTGCGCCGCGCGGAATTTTTTATGACCATGCTCTTGCAGCCATGCTATCAGCTGCTCCTGCGTCAATCCGTAGATGGATTCTTTATTCATATGATATCCTCTTTTCAACTCTATAAATTCAGTCCTATTATTGTCCCAAAATTAGTTTGCTAAAACAAGGGGGTCAAGGCAGTTATTTGTTATCCAATATTGCCTAGCATCCTTAAGCTCCGTCAACGCCGCTTCAGGCATACTCGCTTGAATACTTCCAGTCGATAGCAGCCCGCGCTTTAATAACCATGTCTTCACCTAAAAATATCTCCGTCCAAAGCTTATGATGTGATCCGATTGGATTTTCCTGCGCTTTTATTTTATAATATCGCCATATTCCCCAGACAGACTGAAGAAACGGCGTGTTACAATATAGATACCATAAATCAGGCAACCATGTCTCCATCCTACAACCAGTATAGGCACAGATTACAGATAGCGAGGCATACGAACTGCCAGCACTACAATATATAATAAAGGATCGTGTTAGTCATGGGTGTCATCATCTTTTGGTCGGTTGTTTGCTTGGTTATCGTTCTTGGCTTGACGTTCTGGATCACCAAGAAAGCATACTCGCGTAAATGGGATGAAGAAGAATAAGCTTTCGTTCTGCGGCTCGTTTAAGTCGCTATCAATGCCTTGAGAATCACAAAAAAAGACGTCCTTCCTTTCCAGATGAAAGAATGGGCGTCTTTCTTGTTTACGTTCGCCGGTTACTCTTAAAATGTTTTGGTTCCATATTTCATATTGAAGCTTTCATCGCTTGAGGCAAAGTAAATAATGCCTTCAACCAGGCTGATCAAGGTCGGGATATACGTCCAGCAGAAGAGCAAATACACGATGCCCCAGCCGATCCTGCCCAAATAAAATTTATGAATGCCGAAGCCTCCCAGTAAAATAGCCAGTATCCCTGCAACGATTTTACTTTTGGCAGGACGGACCCAGACCTGTTGTGGTGGAGGCGCCGAATTGACGTAAATGTTGTTGTTGACAAAAGGCTGCTGTGTTTCACGAGGAACATTTTGGTGCATTTGCGGGTTAGGCGGCGGAGCAAAGGAGAATTCTTCGCCGCAATATTTACATTCTGTCGTATTCAATGCAACCGGTGCGCCGCAGGAAGGGCAGTTTTTTGTGCTCATAGGTCTGAGCTCCTCTCTATATTATGATTGGATATTCAATGCTTCCCTATGATTAAGCAGCATATGAGTTTCCTCAATCAGCTTTAAAATGTCGTTCAGATTGCCTTCATGAAGGCTGGATTTCATATGCAGCTGCAGGAAGTCCAGATTCACCTGCACCCTATGCTCCAGCTCCATGATCTGACTGCTGCCCGCTATTCTTCCAAACGGAGTTGAAGCCTGGAAGCGTTCCTTTAGCAATTTGAAGGCCTTCCAAATAGAGGCGGCGGCAGGATTCGGTTCCTTGTCTCGCAAGGCTTCTTCGATCGTACTAAGCTGCGCCTGAATCGTATGCTTGACGTCCCGCTCGAGTTTGGTTCTAAGTCTATCATCCGAATCCTGTCTTGCAAAAAACAGTAGAATCGCATAGAGAGCCGCATACAGAGCGAATAGGAACAGCTCCCAGCCTATATACCCGAGCACACTGCCGGAAATAAACAGTATTGAGATCAGATTGGAGATCAGGAGATAGGCGACAGTCAGCATAATCATCGATACACAATAAGGGAAGCTGCTGTTTCTAAAAAACAGCTGCGGCCTCACGAGAATCCCATTGACCGCAATCAACCCCGCTGCCAGAACCATACCAGCTATCGCCTGCTTCTCTGGTTCCAGCAAGAACGCCTCAGAGAGCAAGGTCATCACACCGAAAATAACTGCAATATCAAAGGCTGCCGCCGCCAGCCAACGCAGCATGCGGTAGCTGCGAACATCCGTCCTGCTCACATTCAGCCCCCCAGCTTCGTGCCGCATTCGGCACAGAACTTGGTCCCGGGTTTATTCACCTTCTGGCAGCCGGGGCAGGGCTTGGAAAGCATCGAGCTTCCGCAATTCGAGCAAAATTTGGCATCTTCATCTATCAACATATGGCAGGAATAGCATTCGATTTGTTCCTTGCTTAATTTGCCGCCGCAGTTGCCGCAAAACTTATCCCCCGGCTCGTTCATATGTCCGCAGGCTTGGCAGGAAGTGCTGTACACAGAAGAGTTGGCGAATGTCTGGGAGAAGCTGCTGCTCATAAGCCCGCTGCCTGCCCCAAAGCCGAAGCTCATACCGGCGGCAGCCATCCCGCCCCCGATCTCATTGCCTGCCGCGGCCTCCATCACATCAAATGAACGCTTCGCATTATAGCGGGAATCTCCCATAATATCGAAGGCCGCTCTTTCGCCCAGCAGCATGTTAATAGTCTCAAAATCTTCGTCCGGGAAATTAATAGACGATAGGTTGAAGTCTATCATTTCGATGCCGAACCGCTCGAATTCCCCGGCGAGGCTCTCATGAACCTTCTCGGATAGTTCCTCCAGCTTCGGCGCTATTTCCATGACCGATATTTTCTGGTTAATAATCAAATCCGCTATCATCGTCTTAACCTTCGTGACCGTAACGCCTTTGAAATGGCCCATCACCGTGTCATATTTCACGACCTGCGCGTCGCCGACAGCACCGATCAGCTCCGTTAAAAACACGCGGAAATTGGTAATTCTCATGCCCATTTGACCGAAGGCCCGAACTCTTATCCGAACTCCGTATTTAGGATCGATCAGACTGATCGGGTCGCTCGTACCCCATAGCACGTCCAGCTTGGCGGTGTTATTGATAAAGAACACTTCTGCCGAGAACGGGGTTCTACCGCCAAAGGGGAGGTTGATAAACGACTGAAGCAGCGGAATGTTTTGGGAGCGAAGCGTGTAAGTGCCGGGCGAGAAGAAGTCCAGCGCCCTGCCTCCCTTTACAAAAACCGCCATCTGCCCTTCCCCTACGATAAGCTGCGAACCATATACAAAGCTATCTCCGGGATAACGATAAACCAGCCAATCTCGATTCGCTATGCCATTAAATTTGATAACATCAATGATAGCCAAATCAATCCCTCTTTCATTCACCGTTTCCAAACATTGTATTAATTGTATACACCTTGTCTCTTTTTATCAAATCCTATTTGATATTTTGATATGAACGCCCCACAAAGCGGAGCCGCGGTTATGAAGCTGATGGAAGAAAAGAATGATTTCACAACATGACGGATTGTTGACATTCCTGTGATATCTGTATATTCTGTATATGTACAATATACACAGTTGAGAGCGAGTGAAGGATTACGAAAATTATTATTTCAAACGTATCGGATCCCCCGATCTATCAGCAAATAAAAGGACAAATTAAGGATGCCATTTTGCGCGGAGAATTGGCCGAAGGCGAGCCGCTTCCTTCCATTCGGGCACTGGCTAATGACCTGCGCGTGAGCGTGCTGACGACCCGCAGAGTATATGACGAGCTGGAAGCGGAAGGCTTTATAACGACCAAGGCTGGCAAGGGATCCTATGTGGCTCAAGGTAACCTGGAGCTTTTACGGGAATCCAAGCGGCGTATGGTTGAAGAAAAGCTCACCGAAGCATGGAATGCGGCCCGCTCGCTCGGCATCAGTAAAAGCGAGTTGTACCAAATGATGGACCTGCTGTTCGAGGAAGGAGATAGTGAGGAATAATGAGTAGTGTATTGGAAGTAGAAGGCTTACGCATCAATAGGGGCTCCTTCGAATTGCGCGATGTCAGCTTCTCTCTGCCTGAAGGCTGCATCACCGGTTTTATCGGGGTTAACGGCGCTGGCAAAACGACAACCATTAAATCCATTCTGGGATTAGCATTAAAGGATTCCGGGAAAATCCATGTATTCGGCAAGGATATGGATAAGCATGGACGGGAATTAAAAAACCGGATCGGCATCGTGTTCGATGAAGGCTATTTCTATGAGGATTTAACTATGGGAGAAATGAAAAGTGTTCTTGCGCCCGCCTACTCTAGCTGGGATAATGCCGCTTTTCACAAGTACATGGATCGCTTCGGGCTGAATCCCGGCCAGAAAATATCTACTTTATCCAAAGGGATGCGAATGAAATATGCGATTGCCCTGGCTCTATCCCACCACGCGGATCTGCTGATCATGGATGAGCCGACAAGCGGACTGGATCCTTTAATACGAAGCGAGATTATGGAAATCCTGTTGGAGTTTATGGAGCAGGACGGCAAGAGCGTCTTTTTCTCCACGCATATTACCTCCGACCTTGATAAAATTGCGGATACGCTGGTTTTAATCGATAGAGGCAGTATCATCTTTAACGAGGATAAGGACCTGCTGCTGGATACCCACGGCTTCGTCAAAGGAGACAAAAAAGAGCTTAACGAGCATACCCGGGACCTATTTCTGACACTGCGCGAAACCGCATATGGCTTTGAAGGCTTGACCCACAACAAACCGGCTGTACTGGAAAATATGGCTGGCGTTCTTATGGAGAAGCCCACCATCGAGGATATCATGCTCGGCTATATAAGGAGGTAATGACTATGCTGCTGAATCTGGTGAAGAAAGACTCCCTTCTCGTCAAAAAGTATATGATCCTCATGTTTGTCGCTGCCATTATCCTTCCTGTGTTTATCAAAATGAAAATGGAATTTCTTGCGTCCGGCGGCTTCCTGGCCTTCTTTATAAGCACGCTGTACATTCTGTTCCTGACGTTCAGCTCCGTCTCCATGTCAGAGTTCAAGCACAAAGGCTCCGCCCTGCTGTGTGCCACTCCTTATGGCAGGGCCGCGATCATTCAATCGAAATATTTGTTTTTACTGCTTCTATTTATCGGCTGCTCCATCCTATATACCGTAACCTCCTGGCTGGTTCCGCAGCAAATGGGGATGTTAAGCTTGTCCGAATTTGCGTACTGCTTTCTTATTCTAACAGTGGTCTTCTCGATCATGATTCCGGTGCAGTATCGCCTTGGCTTCGAAAAAGCGAGATATATGTTCTCGATTAGTATTTTCGTCGTGCCGTTTATCGTTCCGGTTTTGTTGAAATATATGCAAGCTAACGACATCAGCTTCCGTTGGACGCTTCCGGTTCCGGCCATCGTTCAGGGGCTGCTGCCTATTGTCTTGGCGCTCGCGATAGGCATGATTTCTATGACCGCTACCATCCGTATTTATGAAAAACAAAATCTTTAGAACCGCTCCTGCCAAACAAGGGGGTGTGACGGGCCATCCGGTCTGCCGCACCTCCTTTCTTTTGTTGCCTGCCGTTTCACCTTCATTGTATGATGAACAAAGGATTACGACAGGAAGAGAGGGACTGACCACGATGAGTTTTCAACAGCTCGTTTCCATCATACCGGTGTTCGAACAAGTAGAGACCTTCACTACGGCTCAAACTATCGTCAGCCCTCCCGACCGCCACCTTATCCTTGTCGTACTACGCGGACATCTCTTAATCTCAGGCTGCAATCAAGAGCCCGCTATGGTTGCTCAAGGCTTCGCCTGCCACCCGCAGTACAGCCCTTTCACCATCCAGGTTCCCAAAACCAAATCGGCCGAATACCTCGTCATTTCATATCGTATCTTCCCCGAGAGCAGTGCCTGGACCCTGCATGGCCCGCTTCGTACTTACAGTGAAGTAAAAATCAAGTATATGCTGGACGAGATGATCCGGATGACGGAGGATCTCCAAACTCCTTCCGACGAGGAGCAACTCGTGCAGCAGGTCCGCAAGCGTCTGCTCCTGGAACGCATCCTGTTCATCTATTTATATGAGACCCAATGGACCCAGGAGGACAAGTCTTCTGCGGTCAGCATGGAAGAATCCCTTAACTATATAAACGAGCATTACATGCTGAAGCTCACCCTCCCTATGCTGGCGGAACGTGCCGGAATGAGCGTAGGTCATTACACTGTTTTGTTCAAAAACCTCACAGGAACCACCATGAGCCATTATTTACGCAGACTGCGGATTCAAAAAGCGAAGCAAATGTTCCAGCAAACGCAGCTCCCTGCCAAAGAAATTGCCCAGCGCGTCGGCTTCATGGACTATTTCCATTTTAGCCGGACCTTCAAACAGGAAACGGACCTTTCTCCTACGGAGTACCTCAAGAGCTTGGATAAAATCTAAAAATATAACATGCTCGATCTTCAGATTAGATATGGTCGAACCCTCACTATGCGGCTAAAATCAATTGAGAATAATTATTATTATCAGGAGGAACATTCATGCAGCATCGATTTAGCCGCATCTTTACTTTTACTTTATGGTTGGTTCTTGCCATAAGCCTCGCCGCTTGCGGTCAAACCGCAGGCAATTCCGGCCAGAACGGTCAAGCTAGCCAAGGCAGCTCTCCCTCTGCAGCACCGGCCGAAGGCAAAATTACCGTAGAAGACGCCCAAGGAACGGTCACGCTTCCTAAGAAACCGGAGCGCATCGTGACTATGGACTTCAGCTTTACCGACATGCTGGTAACGTTAGGCGTTCAGCCCGTAGGAATCGCCGATGATGGCAATAAGGACTTATTCATGGATGCCGTAAAGAGCCAGTTGAAATCCTATACATCCGTTGGCTCCCGCTATGAGCCGAACATTGAGCTGATCAGCTCTCTCAAGCCCGATCTCATTATCGTCGATATCAATAAGCATAAGAATGCGTTGCCTCAGCTGAAAGCCACCGCACCGATTCTTGTGTTGAACGACTTCCAGGCGGATTATGAACAAATGCTCAAAAACTACATCATTACCGCCAAAGCCGTCGGCAAGGAAGCCGAAGGAAAGAAACGTTTCGAAGAGCACCAAGCCAAAATGGAAGCAGCCAAGAAAAAGATTACAAATGCTAACCTGACCGTTCTACCTGCCGTAGTCAATCCAACCGGATTCTTCGGTCATTCCGACCATTCTTATTCCGGCTCCATGTTGAAAATGCTGGGCTTCACCGATCCTCTACACAGCGATACGGCTTATCCTCAGCTGACTCTGGAGCAGCTGGTCGAGACCAACCCTCAAGCGTTATTCCTTATGCCAACGGATAAAGTGACCATCGTGAACCAGTGGGAAACGAATCCTTTATGGAAAAAGATCGATGCTGTCGCCAAAAATAAAGTGTACTCGGTGGAACGCCGTGATTGGTCGCTATCCCGAGGCATGCTCGGATCGGAGAAAATCGCCGAAGATATTTTAAAGCAGCTGGGAGAATAACCGAAATGGAAACTTCCGCGCAATTGGAGAAGCAGAGCCGCTCTTGGTTTCTGCTCTCCCTTTTTTGTATGGGCACGCTCCTGTTAATCGGCGGCATGCTGCTGAGCCTCAAGTGGGGGCAAGCGCAGCTGTCCTGGGGCACGTTATTCGAGGCTCTTACCTATCAGGGCCATGATAAGCTTCATCTGTATATCCAGACGCTGCGGCTGCCGCGCACTTTGACAGCCTGCATGGTGGGCATTATGCTCGCCCTCGCGGGCCTATTGACGCAGCTTACGACCAAGAACCCGCTTGCCTCGCCGCATATCTTCGGGATTAATGCCGGAGCTTCCTTGGCTGTTGTTCTCGGATTGGTGCTGTCCGCCGGACTGGGATTGATGGCATCGATGGCGCTTGCCTTCTTGGGAGCTGTCGCCGGAGCTCTCCTCGTCTGGTCGTTAGCAGGCATCGGACACAAGCAGGTGGTCCGAATGGCCCTTGCGGGCATTACCGTCCACTTCCTTCTGTCATCCCTGACTGAAGGGGCCATGATCTTGAACCAATACTCTACAGAGAGCATGATCTTCTGGCTGGTCGGCTCGGTGAATCGCGCAGGCTGGCATGAGGTGGCGGCGCTCCTCCCTTTTTTGGCCGGCGGGCTTCTGCTGCTCGGCTTCATGGTGCCTGCCTTCCGCCTGCTGCCGCTTGATGACGATATTGCATCGGGATTGGGCCTAAGGGTTGCCCTCGTTCGCGGGACCGGGATGCTGTTGGTCATCGTATTTGCCGGTTCAGCCGTCGCCGTATGCGGCCCGATCGGCTTTATATGTCTCATCGTTCCTCATATCGCCCGATCGCTGGCAGGCCCGAGCCTGAACGTTCTCGTGCCGTTGACCGGACTGCTAGGCGGTTTGATGCTGGTCTATGCGGATTTATTCAGCCGCTTTATCGCATTTCCGTTTGAATCTCCCGTAGGCATCGTAACGTCCGCCATTGGAGCGCCGTTCTTTATTTATTTATCACGGCGGCAAGGAGGCTCTAGGAAATGAAAAATACGCTGATTCTCCTTCTGGCTTGCCTGGTGATGGTTATCTTAAGTGTCATTTCGTTCAGTGTGGGTGCTGTCTCGATTCCGTTGTCCGATATCGGCAGCGGCCTGTTCTATCAGGACAGTTCCTCCTACTTCATCGTTCATGAATTGCGGCTGCCGCGTGTCCTCGTCGCTATCTTAGCTGGATTCGGGTTAGCTGTCGCCGGAGGCATCCTGCAAAGTCTGGTCCGCAATCCATTGGCCAGTCCCGATGTGATAGGCATTACGAAAGGCGCAGGCTTCATGGCGGCAGCCGTCATTTTCCTGTTTCCCCAATCGCCGGTTTATGTGCTGCCTCTAGCCGCATTTGCAGGGGCCGTTGCCGCCTTTCTCATCCTACTGGCCTTAAGCAGGAAGCTCACCTTAACGCCGGCTTCGCTGGCTCTTGTGGGTGTAGCGATCGGAGCCGTGTTTCAAGCGGGAATTCAATATTTGATCGTGACGAATCCGACCAACGTCAATATGGCGCTGCTGTGGATGTCCGGCAGCTTGTGGGGACGCGGCTGGAGCCAGGTGCAGTACCTCCTGCCTGCTATGATCGTGCTGCTCGCCTTTGCTTACGGAAGCTTCAGGAAGCTGAACGTCTTTCAGCTTGGCGACGAAATCAGCGTCTCGCTAGGTCTGCCTGTTGTGCGCGAGCGCTTCTGGCTGTTTTTATTGGCGGTAGCCTTATCCGGTATTTCCGTATCGGCTATCGGCGCCATCGGCTTCATCGGACTTCTGGCTCCCCATATGGCACGAAGCCTTGTCGGAAGCCTCAATCAACGGCTTCTTCCGCTGGCGGCGGTCTTGGGCGCAGACCTCATGCTGCTTGGCGACTGCCTCGGCCGGATCATCATCATTCCGCGCGAAGTTCCCGTCGGCATCATGACAGCCGTTATCGGCGCACCCTACTTCATCTATTTGCTGCGCCGGGAAAGGTTAAGACGCTAGGCAAGCTGCTGCCTGCTATACTACAACCCAAAACAAAAAAACAATCGGTTCGAGCCCCTGGGCTTGGTCCGATTGTTTTTTTGTCTGGATACATTTCCTCTGCACTTCATTCCCTGTTACCTGACGCTATGAAGCGCCTCAAGTCCGGCCTCGTTATCTTTTACAAAAAAGAACTGCTTGCCATGGTTGCACTCATAAATAAAATCTCTGAGGCTCTTGCTGTTATATCCTTCAAAGTCTCCGACTACGGCGAGCTTGACTTGATAGTTGGTATATTTCTGCAGGATTTCTCCCGCAAGCTTCGTTCTCAGCTCGAAGAAGTCCTCTGTTATATTCACCTTATTCAGCAGAATTTTATGGCATTCCTCGGTGTAATTTACCGTTGCCATCAAATCCAAAGCATCCTGAACGTCGCCTATTACGATGTCGGAGCTTTCTATTACGGCGACCTTGGAGTCGCCCCTTTGATCTATGACAATGTTCATTTCCTCTCTCCCCTCCAGCTAAATCGGAGCCAGCCTGTGTGCTCCTGTGTCCTCCATTGTACCATATATTCCCACCCACCAAAATCAGGCTACTCCATCATCTGTTTCACCAGCTCCCGATTGCGGGTTTTAAATACCTCGTTATGCGACGACACCATAGCGCTCTTGCTGGCATCAGGCTGAATGAATTGCTTGGCCTTGTTCACGGCATTGGCTGCGTCTTGAAAGGCGCCGGCTATCAAATGCAGCTTGCCGTCATGCATCAGAATATCTCCGGCTGCATAAAGCCCGGGCACCGAGGTTTCGCTGTTGGCGTTTCCCGCAATATAGTCATTGTTTATCATGTCGATATTCAGACCGCTGTTTACGAGCAGGTTCGTATCCCGTTCATAGCCATGATTGATGACTACTTCATCGACGGGCAGGCACGTGACCTGGCCTGTGTCATGATGCGTCAGCTCAACCGATTCAATCGATTCATGATCAGCTGCTGCTATTAACCGGGTAATGGTCGTTTGAAAATAGCAGTGAACCGAGCTGTTCTTCAGCTGCGTTACTTGGGACTCATGGCCGGACAAGGCGTCCTTGCGGTAAGTAAGGTACACTTGCCGGGCAATCGGCTCCAGCTCATTGGCCCAATCAATGGCGGAATTCCCGCCTCCGGAAATAATAACGGTTTTATCCTTAAACTGCTTCAAGGATTTCACCGTATAGTGCAGATTGCTGACCTCATACCGTTCTGCCCCTTCGATCTCCAGCCTGGTAGGCTTCAGGATGCCGCTTCCTACGGCGACAATGACCGTTTTCGAGTAATGCTTCCGTCCGGACGCGGTATGAAGCACGAAGATCCCATCGTCGTTGCGTGTCATCGACTGCACCTTTTCATTCAGCACCACCTCAGGCTGAAACGTCAGCCCCTGCTGGACAAGCTGTTCTATGAGCTTAGCGCCGGGAATAGGTGTGAGGCCCCCGATATCCCAGATCATCTTCTCCGGGTATACATGAACCTTTCCTCCCAGCTGCGGCTGGTATTCGATCAGCTTGGTCTTCATCTCTCTCAGACCGCTATAAAAAGTGGAATAAAGCCCTGCCGGGCCTCCTCCTATTACCGTTACGTCAAATAATTCCTCACCGTACAAATTGGTCACCCTCCACCTAAATAAAAATGATAATCATTATCAATTAACTTTACACGGTATTTGACACTTTTTCAAGAACGGGTTGACAAGAAGAGGAAATCCTTTTATCGTATTACAGTAGTGATATTGATAATCGTTATCAATTATATTTTTTCAGTTATGAAGAAAGGAGGTCCTTCATGGTACGCCTCTACACAGACCATTTGAGCATTGGCTACGGTGAACGCATGATTGTGAAAGATCTGAGCGTGAAGATTCCGGATAAGCAAATTACGGCCATCATCGGCTCGAACGGATGCGGAAAATCTACGCTGCTCAAAGCCATCACACGGATCGTCCCCCATCAGTCCGGTGCTGTTATCCTCGATGGTGCCAATATCGCTCAAGAAAATACGAAAATGCTCGCCCAAAAGATGGCCATTTTGCCGCAAACGCCCGAAGGAGCAAACGGCTTAACGGTCGGCGAGCTCGTATCGTACGGGCGGTTCCCTTACCAAAAAGGCCTTGGCCGGCTGACCCCCAAGGACATGGAAGTGATTCACTGGGCACTGGAGGCAACGGGAATCGAGGCATTTAAGTACCGTCCCGTCGATGCCTTATCCGGTGGTCAGCGGCAGCGTGTATGGATCGCCATGGCGCTGGCGCAAGAAACCGACATCATCTTTTTGGATGAACCGACGACGTATTTGGACATGGCCCATCAGCTTGAGGTGCTGGAGCTTTTGCAGAAGCTGAATGCCGAGCAGGAGCGTACGATTGTCATGGTGCTCCACGATCTGAACCAAGCGGCCCGTTTTGCCGACTATATTATCGCACTCAAGGACGGACAAATCGTCAAAGCAGGAAGCTGCGAGGAAGTTATCCGGCATGAGGTGCTCCAGCAGGTGTTTCAAATCGATGCCGAGATCGGACGAGATCCTCGAACCGGCAAGCCCATGTGCGTGACCTATAACTTGATGAAAGGAATGTAACCCACCCGATGAAAAAAGTGCTGATCCCGCTTCTGACCTTGATGCTCTTCATAAGCGCTTGCGGCAATCCGGCCGCCCAACCATCCGAAGGCTCTACCTCCAAGAATTCCGCTTCATCCGGAACCATTACCTACCAGTCGGAGTCCGGCCCTATTCAGGTCCCTGCCGACCCTAAACGCGTAGTTGTGCTTTCCTCCTTCGCAGGCAGCGTGATATCCCTGGGCGTCAATCTGGTCGGTGTCGACTCCTGGTCCAAGATGAACCCGAACTTCGATGCCAAATTAAAAAACGTTCAGGAAGTATCCGACGAAAATCTGGAAAAAATCATCGAGCTGGATCCCGATCTGATTATCGGCTTGTCCAGTATCAAAAACATCGATAAGCTGAAACAAATCGCGCCAACGGTCACTTATACCTATGGCAAGGTCGATTATTTAACCCAGTTCGTGGAGATCGGCAAGCTGTTGAACAAGGAGAAGGAAGCCAAGGCTTGGGTAGACGACTTTAAACAGCGCGCCGAAAAGGCCGGAAGTGACATCAAAGCCAAGATCGGCGAAAATGCCACTGTCTCCGTTATCGAGAATTTTAACAAGCAGCTCTATGTGTATGGAGATAACTTTGGGCGCGGAACCGAAATTTTGTACCAAACCATGAAGCTGAACATGCCGGATAAAGTGAAGGAAACGGCTCTCAAGGCAGGCTACTATGCGCTGTCCGTGGAGGTCTTGCCCGCTTATGCCGGCGATTATGTGATTTTCAGTAAAAACAATGAAGCCGACAATGCCTTTCAGCAAACTGACACGTATAAAAATATTCCAGCCGTTAAGAACCATCACGTCTTCGAAGCCGACGCCAAAGCATTCTACTTCAATGATCCTATAACATTGGATTACCAGCTCAATTTCATTATCAAAAGCTTTCTAGGGTGATCACTCATGAAGAAAGAGACTGAACGTCCCTCCGCTTTCGTATACAAATGGATAGCTGGAGTTGTCTGCTTGGTTGCTATGTTCGTGGTGTCTATGGTGTTCGGCGCAGCCGATACGACGCTCAAAGACGTCTGGCTCGCGCTAACCTCCCAGGCTGCTGGGGAGAAGCTCTCGCTGCTGCGCGAGATTCGCCTGCCTCGTGAAATTGCGGCTATGTTCGTCGGCGCGGCATTGGCCGTATCCGGTGCGATCATGCAGGGCATGACGCGCAATCCCCTTGCCGACCCCGGTCTGCTCGGACTCACCGCCGGGGCCAACGCTGCGCTTGCGGCAACCATGGCACTCCTGCCTTCGGCTAATTATGTTTCTATTATGGCGGCCTGCTTTGTCGGAGCAGCTGTCGGCTCCGGGATGGTGTACGGGATCGGGGCAATGAGAAAAGGCGGCTTCTCCCCCCTTCGCCTCGTTTTGGCCGGGGCTGCTGTCTCCACCTTCTTGTACGCCATTGCGGAAGGGATTGGGCTCGCCTTTAAGATCTCCAAGGATGTATCCATGTGGACATCCGGAGGCATCAGCGGGACCTCGTGGAGCCAGCTTCAAATCATCGTCCCGTTTATCGTAACGGGGATTTTCATTGCCATTGTACTATCCCGGCAGCTGACAATCCTCAGCCTGAGTGAAGAAGTGGCTGTCGGCTTAGGCCAGAACACCTGGAGAGTGAAGACCATCCTGTTTGTCGTCACGATCCTGCTTGCCGGCGCTTCCGTCGCCCTGGTCGGAAACATGACCTTCATCGGCCTCATGATTCCGCATATCGTACGTGCGTCCGCAGGCAAGGATTATCGGTTCACCCTTCCCATGTCCGCATTGGCAGGAGCCTCCTTCATGCTGCTTGCGGATACGCTTGGCCGTACGATGAATGCGCCTTATGAGACCCCGGTGGCGGCCGTAGTCGCTATCATGGGCCTGCCGTTCTTTCTGTTCATCGTGCATAAAGGAGGCAAAGCGTACTCATGATCCATCCGGCCCTAATCAAAAAGCAGCGCCTGATTCTGATCATCCTGCTGGCGCTTATCGTCATTACCATCGTTGTCGGGATGGGCATGGGATATTCCAAGCTGCCTTATCATCGGCTGATCCCGACCCTGCTTGGTCAAGGCACCTTCAAGGAAGAGTTCGTGTTCTTCTCCGTTCGGCTTCCGAGAATAGTGATTACCCTGCTAGCCGGTATGGCTTTGGCGCTTTCGGGTGCCATTCTTCAAGGTATTACCCGGAACGATCTGGCCGATCCCGGCATCATAGGCATTAACTCCGGGGCAGGCGCGGCCATAGCTGTTTTCTTTTTGTTTTTTCCTGTACAGGCCGGCTCCTTCGTTTATTTACTGCCGCTTGTCGCTTTTGCCGGGGCTTGTCTTACGGCTTGTCTTATTTATGTATTTTCGTATAACCGGCACACCGGCCTGCAGCCTGTCAAATTGGTGCTGACGGGAGTCGGATTTTCCATGGCCCTCTCCGGGCTGATGATTGTGCTGATATCGTCGGCCGAGCGCACCAAAGTCGATTTTATATCCAAGTGGCTGGCCGGCAGTATATGGGGAGTGGATTGGCCTTTTATAGGGGCTCTCCTGCCTTGGCTGATTATCCTTATCCCTTTCGTACTGTACAAGGCCCAACGATTGAATCTGCTTTCTCTCCATGAGCCTGTAGCTGTAGGAATCGGGGTATCGATCCAGAAGGAACGACTCATCTTGCTGTTAACCGCCGTGGCCTTAGCCGCCTCAGCCGTTTCCGTTACAGGGGGAATAGCTTTCGTCGGGCTGATGGCCCCTCATATTGCCAAAGCCCTGGTTGGTCCAAGGCATCAATTATTTATGCCTCTTGCCATCCTGCTGGGCGCCTGGCTGCTCCTAATCGCCGATACGATCGGGCGGCAGGTCGTCGACCCCGATGGGATTCCGGCGGGCATTATGGTTGCTTTGATCGGAGCGCCCTATTTTATGTACTTGCTGCTGAAAAAGTAGCTGCAAGAGACCCGTTGAGGGGGAGCTTTGGCTTCGATAGTGCTAAAAAACAAACCAGTCCGTTACACCGAAGTGTTGGACTGGTTTTTAGTCATGAAATGAGGGCCGGATAGGGAGAACCCTTGTAGAACAGAAAGAGTTCATGTAGCGCTCGGGTAGCCGCCACATACAAGAATCTCTGTGCCAGATCATCCTCACTCTCATATTGATAGGACGAAGCGTCAACAACGACCACCGCATCGAATTCCAGCCCTTTGGCCAGATAGGTTGGAATCCATACCATACCACCTTCATACGTTGCCGACGGATCCGATATCACTTCTCCTCTGGCGTTCGGGGGCATTATTTCCCTGAGACGCACTAAGGTATCCAAATGACGGGCGATGATAGCAATATTCACTCTCTTGCGCTCTATCCATTTGTCTTTCAAGGAAAAAATAGCTTCTGCAATGCCCGCATCATCTGTAAATCTACGGATGACGGGTTCTTCCCCATTTCTCAAAACTGGCAGTGAGGTCGTGTACCGCCCCCTGCTCCAAGGCTCTATAATGCGATTGGCCAACCGGGTAATTGGAATCGTAGAGCGGTAGCTCGTACTTAATTCATAATACTCAGGCTTGATTTGCAGCTTCAATTCGTCCCACCGCTCGATGCCCCGGAAGGAAAATATACTTTGCCCCAAATCCCCAAGCAGCATCAATGAACCCTCTTCTGCCGTTTCCTCCACACACCGGATCTGCATAGCACTGAAATCTTGAGCTTCATCCACAATAACATATTGGTATTTAGCCGGATCGCCATACAGCACTTTATGAATCTGCAGCAGCACGGCAAGATCGTCGAACTCGACTTCCCGTTTTCCCGCCATTTCTTCGGCTCTGAGGGTAAAAAATGAGGCCTCCTCCCCATTCAGTTGAAACAATTGGGCCAAGTCATCTGCCGCACCCGGTCCGGACAAAATGTCGCAATAAACGTCGTATGCCGTTACCGCTCTCCACAATGTCTTGAACTCGGACAGCGCCTCCGTAAACGATTGGTCCCTTGCCGCCTGCTCGCCGGTTTCTTCTTCTAACGCTTTCATGAATGAGTCGTAGCGATTCTCAATACGCCTTATGATTTGTTCTCGTCTCTTGGCGTAGGGGGAATACCGGTAATCCTCCTGAAACCACTTGGACATCTCCGTCTGAGGGATTCGGAATGTCCCGAACGAGGTATGGGCCTCGATGGTGCAAGGCGGCCGGAATTTACGGTCTATCCAGGATTTCAGGCTCGCAAGGACCCACCCGCTGAATTCAAATGATCCCTTCAGCTTGGCTATCCACTCCAGCCGTTGATTATCAGACCTGTTCTTCGGATGTATCGAGTCATAGAAGCTTCGATACCGTATGGGATGTCCCTTAAGCTTCAATAAGTCTAATGCCCATTCCTCGAAAGTCGTTTGCTGAACATCCGTTACGCCGAGGGCAGGTAAAACGTTTTGAATATATTGCAGAAACATTTTGTTAGGCCCGAAAATGATAACCCTTTGCGGGGTCATATGAGGATGCATTCGCAGCAGATAGGCCAGGCGGTGTATGGCGATAGTCGTTTTGCCGCTGCCTGCCGAGCCTTGAATGATGAGAGGGACTGTTTTGTCGGCGCGAATGATTTCATTTTGTTCCGGCTGAATCGTTTCGACAATATCCTTTAAGGAGTCACCCGTATTTTGCTGCAGTCTCTCATAGAGAATAGGGTCAAAATAGTCCTGCTTCTGATGCTCTACCCAATTGCTGTCATGAATTCGAACAAGCGTACCGCTATGAATGGTCATTTGCCTTATGAGAGTGACAACTCCGGTTCCAAGCGAACAAGTCACGGGACCCAGCTCTTTTTTATAAAATACATTGGCTGCAGGCGCCTCCCAATTCGTTACATAGCTCTCGATCCCCATGCGGCCGATGTAGATTTTGGAGCCCTGCCCTGCATCCGAATGAAAGTCATAACGTCCGAAAAACGGACTGTCATAGGCCTCCTCCAGCCTCCTGATCGTTCCCGCATACCGATTGCGCAATATGGATTCTGCGTAGGCGTCCCCTGCACCAAACCCATTGTGAGAAGATCGTTTATGAGATTGAATGACTTGGGCAATAGTCGATTGGGTCTTTTTCAAATAGGCATTCTCCTCTTCATAAGCCGGATGGACCGCCGAGGAACGGCTGGTGCCGCTGCTTGTCGTGCGTTTACCATCCTCGGGAACTGGGGCTTGCACCGTGGAAAACAACTCCAGCATCGGCTGATGCCTGCTGTCTTCCGCCATTTTTATCGCCGATATGCCCACTTCATTCGTTAAATAAGGATCGGCTCCCGCTTGTATTAAAAGCCTGGCCAAATAGACCCAGCCTTTTTGAGCGCAATACATCAACGGATTATAGCCGCTATCGTCAAACACGTTAGGGTCGATCCCCTCCGACAGGATCCGTTCCGACTCATTGACCTGCCCGGATTTTATAGCATCAATCAAATGCCTGGAACGAAGGTGTTTTGCCCTTTCTAGATCAGCTTGTATACGTTCTTTTGAATGCACCGTATGTCCTGGAACAGAGGCGCCTGTATTCGAGCCG
The DNA here is from genome assembly GCF_039543185.1 of Paenibacillus vulneris. Lineage (NCBI taxonomy): Bacteria > Bacillati > Bacillota > Bacilli > Caryophanales > Paenibacillaceae > Paenibacillus > Paenibacillus vulneris. The sequence continues at coordinate 55,471 of NZ_BAABJG010000013.1, forward strand.
CGGGGTTCCTTCACTTCATTATCAACCTGACGAACGGAGGATGCTGCAGATGATACGCTTGCAGAAGGATTCGCAGGGCTATTCTTCTTTGCTTCAACCGTTTCGTGCGTGCTCCTCTCAGTCTTGGAGGCAGGGGTCTTATCGAGACCAAGCAGCTTCAATAAAAAACTCAATACTTGCTCTCTCCTTTTCTTTACATGTCTCTTAGTAGAGCAGCTTAATTGTCTATGTAGCAAAAGAAAGCCTTTCTTATATTTTCGGTTCGAATCTAGTTCGATTTTACTATTCTGTGGCACCCAGCAAATAAAAAAGACACTCCAAAGGGCCTGCTTCCCTACAGAATGCCTCAGAAATAATCAATTCCGAATTTATTACCTCGTATTCATTAGCTCAGCTAATATGTATCTCCCTACAACCTCATAGCCTCTGCCTGTTCCTAACGGTTTTATAATCACAGTCCCCAAGTAAGGGATATCTCCCAACCCGACGCCTTGAGGGAAGCTATGGGAAACAATGACCTGATTGACCCTGGCAGCAGGTTGTTTCTCTAACACCGCCGCCGTTTCATTCAAGATACGGTCTTGTTCCGCGAGGCTCAGATGTCCGCCCAGATTGTAAATGTTAATCCAGAAGGGGTCGACTCGAACAGGGTCAGCGCCAAAGGCCAGCTGCGCCGTCTCTCTGGTCCGGCAAAACGGGCTCGCCAGTACAGGGTACTGCACAGGTATCCTTAAACGGCGAATCGTATTCCCGAAATCAACAGCCTGCCGCTTCCCTGTCTCCGATAAATTCCTTTGGGTGGAGCAGTCGCTGAACGCAAGCCCTGGCTGATCTTGTCCGACATCCGCTTCTCCGTGCCGGACATACAATATGTACCCGCCTTGACGGAGCGAGTTCAGCAAGTCCGGACTGATCGGTGCTGCTTTGGCTGCATTTTCTATCGACAAGCCCATTAATAACGGAAACAGCAGAAGGAGGGCTAACGGCCCTTTACAAACGATCTTTTTCATAGTGGGGGTCACTTCTTTCAAATAGTGTGGGTGTCTCCCCTGTAGTTTGCCTCCAACTGGTAAAAATTAAAAACGGATAAGGACCGCTTATGGTCCATTATCCGTTATACGAATCTATCCTATGAAGTTCAGCAGCACGCCGCCCGCGGCACCGGCCAGTACGATAACCCATGGAGGCAGCTTCCAAAAGACGAGCAAGATGAATAAAACAACAGCCAAGGCAAAATCCATCGGCTTGATAATGGCAGAAGTCCATAGCGGATTGTATAAAGCGGCTAATAACAGCCCCACTACAGCCGCATTAATGCCTGCCAAAGCACCTTGAACCCCTGGATGGCTTCTTAGCCCGTTCCAAAACGGAAGCGCCCCGACAACGAGCAAAAATGCCGGAAGGAAAATGGCGACAGTAGCCACGATTGCTCCAGATAAACCTCCTGCCATTGCCCCCAGATAGGCTGCAAAGGTGAACAACGGTCCGGGCACCGCTTGCGCGGCTCCGTAGCCTGCAAGGAAATCATGCTCGCTAACCCATCCCATAGGAACAACCTCCCGTTCCAGAAGGGGCAGAACGACATGGCCTCCGCCAAATACGAGCGAGCCCGAGCGGTAGAAGCTGTCGAACATGGCGACCCATTCCAGGCTTCCCCACGGTCTGGCAAGAGGCAGCACCACCAGAAGAATGAAAAACAAGCTTAGACAGATCACCGCCAGAGATCGGCTAATCTTAATAGGAAGGTGCGGTGCCGCGCTCTCCGGCTTCCTTCGATACAGCCACAAGCCTATCAGTCCGGCTGCCGTAAGGATAATAATTTGGCTGATGGCCGATGGCCACGCTAATGTCACGACAGCAGCTATCACCGCAATGGTGATCCGCTCCCGGTCCGGAGTAAGCTTCTGTCCCATGCCCAGAACAGCTTGGGCGACGATCGCTACGGCGACGATTTTCAAGCCGTGAATCCACCCGGCATCCCCCACGTCATAGCCTTGGAGCAGGAATGCAAACGCGGCTAGCGCTATAACCGACGGAAGGGTGAAACCCAGCCAAGCGACCAGGCCTCCAAGCAGCCCGGCTCTTATCATGCCTATTCCAATGCCAACCTGGCTGCTCGCAGGTCCGGGGAGGAATTGACACAGCGCTACCAGATCGGCATAGCTTCGTTCATCGATCCATTTTCTTCGGCTTACGTACTCGTTATGAAAATAACCGAGATGCGCAATCGGCCCCCCAAAAGAGGTGAGCCCCAATTTGGCAGATACGCCGAGCACTTCCAGCAGAGCAGCGGCCTTCCCTTTGCGCTCCCCCGCTGCGATATGCTGCTCATTCGGTTCCATAAACCCACCGGCCCCTTCTCCAATGTCCGTTAGCTTTTCTCAACGAGGCCATTATACCATATCCTGTCATGCTGATTTTTGGTTTATGAGAAAATTAATAATCATAGAAATACTCCCCTAAAGACGGCAGGTCATTGAACCTCTCGGCCTAAAGGGGAGCATCCGGTATTACATCAGGTTGCCTCTATTTCATTCATTCTTCATTCATAAGCTGTTCGTACTGCAGCAATCGTTTCAGCATAACTGCCGCTTCCGCACGGCTGGCCTTGGCGCCAGGCACGAACGTATCGCTGGTCACACCGTTAATAATTCCTGCGTTAACAGCTTGAGCCACTGCATCCTTAGCCCAGCCGCTAACCAGGCCGGAATCCGAGAACTTGGACAAGCCTTGTGGGCTTACGTCCGCCTTTTTCCCGGCTGCGCTCATGGCGCGAGTGATCATTACCGCCATTTGTTCACGCGTAATGGCAGCCTCCGGCTGGAAGGTGCCGTTCTCAAAGCCGTCCACCAAGCCGGCCTGACTAGCCGCGCCAATAGCTCCTGCAAACCAGTCGTTTGCCTTAACGTCCCGGAATTTCGTTGCAGCCGTCTCGTTCAAGCCTAGAGCTCGAACCAGAAGCGCTGCGAATTCCGCACGAGTAATCTCATGCTGTGGTGCAAAGCTGCTGTCGGTCACTCCATTGACCACGAGCTTGGAGGCTAGCAGCTCCACATCGGCCCGAGCCCAGTGTTCTTTGATGTCATCGAATGTTCTGGAGTATTCGACAACCGTATAGATACTGTTGCCCGGACGTCTTATTACAGCCTTGGAAGCCCCGCCTTCCGTAGTGAACAAGGCCGGTACGAAGCTGAACGTGCCTGCCGACGGGTTGTATAGCACGGCAGTCGTCGTCTTCGGATCCGGAGCCTTGGTCAGATCTAATGTGCGAGTAACATACAGAGCTCCAAAATCGCTGATTTGAATTGCTTTGCCGCTGGCATCAGCTGCCGTTACGGTAAAGTCCACTGCCGGAACCAAAGGATTCAGGCCCTCCTGCTTGGCCTTCGCTTCGATAGCAGATAGAGCTGCACCGCTGACCTTCTCGATCGAAATAACGATCTTGACATCCTTGGACGCCGCGCCAAGCTTGCTTGCAAGGGCATCGATATCGATGGCTCTCAATGGCAAATCATACGAAGCTCCTCCGTACTTCAAGGAAATCACCGCATTCGGTGCTTTGGAGACAAGCTCCGCTACTGAGGCGGATGGAAGCTCCAATAGGCCGACAGGCTCGTTATTTCCTTTGACTTCGATGGAGATGCGCTGCCCCGCTGCACCTTTAAGGATTTCCAATGCTTGAGTTAATGCCGCACCTTCCAGAGCGGCTCTTGCCGCCGCTTTTCCGTCTGCGGTCTTCCCACTCACTGACGGCAGGTTCAACATAAGCGAGCCGTCTTGGGCAGGCTCTTTGGTTACGGGTGGCGTTGTCGTTGACGAGCCGCCTCTGCTGCCCGAACCTCCGCGCGAGTAATAAGGAGTCGCGCTGACTTCAGAGGAGTTGGCGCTTTCCCCGCCTGTATTAACAGCCGAAACAACATAGTAATAGGTCACAAAATTCGTTAAATCAGCATCCGTGTAACTGGTTCCAGTTACATTCGTCGCGATCGTCGTATACGCGCCGCCTTTGGTCGTGCTGCGCTTCACATTGTACGAGGCTGCTCCTGTTACACTGCTCCACTGCAGGCTTACCTGGCTGACAGCAGCCGTCGCGACGAGCCCTGTCGGTGCGGCTGGTGGCTCTACCGGAGTCACTGGAGCTATCGGCGTTGCACTTACTTCCGACGAATTCGCACTTTCTCCTCCGGCATTAACCGCACTTACTACGTAATAGTACGTCGTTCCGTTCGTCAGCTCTTTATCCGTGTAGCTTGTACCTGCAACATTCGTCGCAATCGTCGTATACGCGCCGCCCTTGGTCGTGCTGCGTTTCACATTGTACGAGGCTGCTCCTGTTACACTGCTCCACTGCAGGCTGACCTGGCTGACAGCAGCTGTCGCGACGAGTCCTGTCGGTGCGGCCGGTGGCTCTACCGGAGTCACTGGAGCTGTCGGCGTCGCACTTACTTCCACCGAATTCGCGCTTTCTCCTCCGGCATTAACCGCACTTACTGCGTAATAGTAGGTCGTTCCGTTCGTCAGCTCTTTATCCGTGTAACTAGTTCCAACCACGTTCGTTGCAATCGTCGTATACGCGCCGTCTTTGGTTGTGCTGCGTTTCACGTTGTAAGACTCTGCTCCTGTTACACTGCTCCACTGCAGGCTTACCTGGCTGACAGCAGCCGTCGCGACGAGTCCTGTCGGTGCGGCCGGTGGCTCTACCGGTGTCACTGGAGCTGTCGGCGTCGCACCCACTTCCGCCGAATTCGCGCTTTCTCCCCCGGCATTAACTGCACTTACTACATAATAGTAGGTCGTTCCGTTCGTCAGCTCTTTATCCGTGTAGCTTGTTCCAGCCACGTTCGTTGCAATCGTCGTATACGCGCCGCCTTTGGTCGTGCTGCGTTTCACGTTGTACGAGGTTGCTCCTGTTACACTGCTCCACTGCAGGCTGACCTGGGCATCGCCCGCTGTTGCTGTCAGATCTGCCGGTGTCCCCGGCGCTTTTTCACCTGACCGTGCATGCTCTGCTCCTGCTTGTGATTTGACAATAGCAGGCACATCCACGGTTGCGTCCATTTGATTGAACAGCGTCGGCGTCCAGTTGGCCGGAATCAATCCGCCTTTGCTTTGCGCTATATTTACTTCTACTCCGTTGAGTATAGAGCCTGTATCCGTAAACTCCGTTCCGCCAGGTGATACTTGAATCAGCGAAGCGGCGGATGTCCCCTCATCCTGCACAAAATAGTTGTTTTGAGCAACGATGTGCGACTCGAATCCTACGCCTATAGCGTACAGGAAAGGATAGCTCTCGTTATTAAGGGTACCTTCATAATAATTGTTATACAGATGCACTTGCCCGAACCGCACACGCGGTGCGCGCTGCGTCACATTTTGATAAAAGTTATGGTGGAACGTAATTCTCTCTTTGCCGCGATCGTCCGTATAACTGTCGCTTCCGCCGACCAGAGTGTTTTTATCATGATCATGGAAGTAGTTATAAGAGACTGTAATCAAATCGGAAGAGTTCGAAATATCCAATGCGCCGTCATGCTGCTGGTATTGCCGCCCGAAATATTTGATGTTGTAATCATCGCGGTTATTGCCATCACTGAACGTATTGTGATCAATCCAAACATGCTGGGCGTTCTTCACGGTGATACTGTCAAACGCGGAGTTCCAGTTGCCTGCATCTCCATCTGTCGGGTCCCATTGAGGGAAATAGTCGAACGCGTTCTCGAATTCGATGTTGCGGATAATGACATTATCCACGTTCTGAATCATCAGGTTACCGCCTGTAATCTTGGCGTTGGAGCCCGGTAAGCCGACAATGGTCGTATTGGAGCCCACATTGATTTTGATTTTGTTCCCCTGGTTCGCTTCCGAAACGGCACGTGCCGTCTCTAATGGCCCAGATGGAACCCGGGTTCCCCAAACCGCCGGATCATAAGCAGCCAGATAAGCCTGGAGGTCGTATGCCGGGTCTTTATAATAATCCATACCTACCGGATTATCGTTGTCATCCACATTCATGTCGATGGTGCCCTTGACGTAGATGATCTTCGGCGTCGAATTCGTCGCATTCGAGCTGTTATTGCCTCCGAGTGCTTTAATGAGCTCGCTGCGTTTGGTTACGGTGAAAATATTTGCCGCAGAAGCTTTGGAGCCCCCGGTCGTTCCCGTCGTGAAGGAACCCCACCCGTCGTTGACGGCCAGCACCTGCTTTCCAATATCCGACGAAGCATCCGTATTGATCACGTTAATAGTGACCGGAACGGAAATCGTGCCAAAGTTGAAGCTGAGTGTCGTCGTTCCTTCGGGCAGACTTGCCAGATAAGCCTTGTTCAACGTCACTACATTGCCGTTCACCGAATAATCGGATGCCGTTAGAGCTGCAGAGCCATTCGTAATACTCTTAAGAGCATCTCCATTGAGCTGGAGAGTCGCATGAATGTCTGCTTGATTCGCTGTATTTTTGTCAAAATTAGACGTTGTCACCGACACCGTAGGCAGGTAAGTCACATTAGGCATAATCACCGGAGTGGAAGGATCCCAATCGGTAAAAATTTGCGGGATCGTCAAGCTGGCTTCCGGTCCTGTCAGCTGCGTCGAAATTTTACGGGCGGACGGGTTGGCTCCCACACCATAGCTGTTATACTCGAAAAAGTAGTTCGTAATGCAGCTTCCCGCGCAAGAAGCGCCCCACCCTTCATTTAGAAATTTCCTGGAGTCGATCAATGTGTTGATAAAGCTGACTCTCGCATAATCCTTCCAGCCACGCCCTAAATCATAGGTACCGGAGGCAGAGGCATCGTCCACGATTTGTGAATTGAAGAACACATAGCCTTTATCCGTTACATTCTTTTGTGCTCCTGCGGTGATATGTCCACCGCCGCCGGAGTTGCTGACGAGGACCATTTTTACATTATCCATGACAACCGCCGGGGCTTCGCCGAAGATAAAGTCGACATCGCCCTGAATGATGCTGTTGTGGAAATAATGGCGCCCTTTACCGCTTGGATTTAGGCCGTTATACAGCGTGTCCTGATAGCCCTTCAGCTTGACCGATTCCAACGAAGCCTTATCGCTGTATAAGGACAGAGCCACAGCTTGGGCAACGGCCGAGCGCGGACCCGAGCTGTTCTCGATGGTCAAGTGGGCAGCGGTAAAGTTATCTGCCGTTACCTTCACCGTTTGGCTCAAGAAGGTGTTGCCCGTATGGCCCGGCTTCCCGGTTGTCGATGAGGTTCCGGCATAATCGCCATAAACGATCACGGTTTGGTCCATGCCATCCCCTACAAGGCTTACATAAGGCCGATCCACCGTAAGCTTCTCGGTATAGGTTCCTGCTTTAATATGAATGACAGTTCGTTCCGTATTCGTTGTAGATATTGAGTTCACAGCACTTTGAATCGTTTGGAATAGTGTCGTGCCAAAATTCGCACTGCTAGCTGTGGCTGCCTGATCTACGGTAAGCACCTTTGCAGGCAGTACGGCGATTTCGTCCGTTGCAGGTCCTTCCCCGTTAGCATTCGAAGCGGTAATTACGTAATAGTATGTCGTGCCGTTGCCTACGCTCGCATCGTTGTAGGAGGTTTGATCCGTTGCAGCAAGCGTTGTATAAGGTCCTCCGCTTGTTACCGATCTTTTCACAGTATACCCGTCCGCCCCGGCCATCTTGTCCCAGGAAAGGCTTGCACTGCCTTCGGCAGCAATCGCTCTAAGCCCTGTCGGAGCGGCAGGAGCACCGGCCTTCGCTGCATAAGGAACCGCCTTCAGCTGGTTGGAGATCATGCTCTCCTGAGCTAATTGATCGTCTGCTAGACGACTTGCAACGACAGTATAGTAATAGATCGTGCCGTTAGTGACATCGGTGTCGGTAAAGCTGGCATCCCTCACCTCTTGGGCTACCGTTGTGTAAGGTCCTCCGTTCACGGTGCTTCTCTTAACCATGTAATAGGTTGCGTCCGTAACCGACGTCCAGCTTAGATCGACCTTATTATCTCCGGGCACGGCACTTACCAGCGTCGGTGCAGCTAAAGGTGCGGAAGGCGCAACCTTCAGCAGCGCGGAGCTTGGACTTGAGCCGCCCATATTGGCTGCCGTTACCTGGTAGTAGTACGAGGTCCCATTCGTCAGGTTTTTATCGAGATACGTCGTTCCGGTAAGCTTCTGCGCTACGGTAATGAACGGGCCGTCCGGATGGGTGCTCCGCAGAAGCGTGTAAGTAGACTGTACTGGTTGTCCTTCCTCATCTTTAACTTGGACGGAGCTCCAATTCAAAGTGATTTGACTGTCCCGAATATCGATAGGACCAAATACAGGTGCAGTATCCGGCGGCTGAACATTGTTCGGATAGCCGTGTGCCTCATTCGATGGGTCGCTTTCGCCGTTCGAATTAACACCTGTAACGACATAGTAATAATCCTTCTTATTTTCAAGCCCCGTATCGGTGTACGCAGGGGATGTAACCTGGGTCGCTACACGAGTGTAAGGTCCCCCGATGACGGTGCTCCGGTAGACATTATAGGAATCCACGCCGCTTGCTGAGTTCCAGTTCAGCACGACCTTCTGGTCGGCTCCTGCTGCAGTCAGATTTTGTGGAGTCACCGCCGTGTGTTTATAAACCTTCACATTATCTACATACAGGCTTCCTGTGGAGGAACCCGCTGTTCTCGCTTGAATTTTGGCGATGTTAGTATCCTGTGTACTGAATTTGTAATTGCCTCTGTACACTCCGTTGAAATAAACATCGGCCGTATTCGTTCCGGTATCGGCGACAAACCTCAGCGTATACCATCTCACCGTATTATTGGAGTTAATGGTCTCGAATGTATTCAGGTTCGTGACGCTGAAGGAAAGCACCGTTTTACCCGAGCTGTCGATAAGCTCCAATGGATAGGAATCCCCGATGACCTTGGGTTCCATGAAGCTTAATTCAGCCGTCAGACCGTTTTTGCCGGATACCGGGGAGAAGGAATTCGTAAAGCCCCCTCTGCGGCCCGAATCGGCATTATCGTTGATCCATAGTACATTGGTCGAATTGTCCTTAATCGTCGCCGATTTGTTATTGGCCGGTGCGGCTTCCGTCGGCGAGTAATATTTGTTGGTCAAATGATCGTTGTTGATGACAGTCACGTTGTTGATCTTGTCATCTGCTGCATTGGCAATGGAAACATAGCCTGCAGGAGTATCTCCCAATACGCTGGTTTCGAAATTATCATTGATGAAATAGAGACCTGGTTTGTCCGAAACCTCGCTAGAGTTGGAGCTTTCACCGACGCCATTAACCGCGCTTATCACATAATAATAAGCAGTACCGTTAGCTAGCCCGGTGTGAGTAAAGCTGGTGCCGTTAGTTACATTCGCTACAACGGTATAGGGCCCTCCGGCCGCTGCGCTTTGCTTCACGTTATAGGACGTTGCCCCGGATACGCTGCTCCAGGAAAGAGTGACTTGCTGGTTCCCCGCTGCCGCCGCAGCATTCGCTGGTGCAGCCGGTACTGCTGCAGTCAGCGCTGCCGGCGTAAGAGTTACTTCATTGGAATAGACGCTGGCGGTTACCGCGTTGGCAGCTGTGACCACGTAGTTATACGTTTGTCCATTGGTTACTGCCGTATCTGTGTAGCTGAGTCCATGGATCGGACCGCTGTTTAGTTTGCTATAGGGACCGCCTTTAACGGTGCTCCGTCCCACATCATAGTAAACCGCGTCCGTGACCGCGTCCCAGCTGAGCGTCACTTGACGATCGCCTGCCGTACCGTTAAGGGCCGGGGCTTCCAGGGATACCGGCATGGTCGCCGTTAAACTGGAAACTGCTGTCGTTGAAGCGGCATTATACGCATTTTGAAGCGTTATGCTGCCGAAGGATGCGGCAGCCGCTTTCCCTACAGCAAAGCCGACATACATAGATTGGTTGGATGTCACATCCGTAATATTTTTCCCGTTGATATTCATCCAAGTGATCGTAGTCCCATCCGATGTGCCGATATCAAAATAGACATCCGCTCTGGACGAGCCTGCGTTCCACTGCTTGCGGACACGCATGTAGCTTGGAGGCGTATCGTAGGTCATATCAGTGCCTGATACTTTGTATCCTGAATTGCTTGCCGAACCCCCGGTAACCGCTTTCGTTGTAACGTATGGCTGATATTTATTTCCCGTGCCGTAATAATAGCTGTATACAAATGAGCTGCCCTGCTCCAAGGTACTGCGAAGCAAAATCCCCGCCTGAGCTCCGCTGACATACGGATAGCTGGTCAGTTTAGCGATCAGGGTGAAGTCCCCGCTTACCGGAGTATACGCATATTGAAACTGCTCCGTGGCAGCACTCTGATTCGTAATACCGGCAGATGAAGTGCTTGTAACGGTAAGCACACCTTCCGTCTTATCATAGGTCGTGTTCCCCGTGGAACTATTGTAGCTCAAGCTGCTCCAGCCCGTAGGGAGCGGCGCCGCCTGAACGTCCGGTATTCCCAAGACCGGGATATACGACGCCAGCAATGCAAAACACAGCATGATGCGCAAACAGATCATGATATTGCCTTTCTTCATGTTATTGGCGAACCTCCTTAGCCCATTTTTCTTGCTGCATACATTGACGAATAGCCTAACTTTTTCACTCCTTTACCCTATCTGAATCCCGCGGCACGGCTCTCATCTCCCTGCTTTCCGCGTAAAGACACAGCCTTGTCCACCGCTCCCCCATTATGCCTCTCCAGGCATTCACCGGCTATAATCATCTTGTCTGAAGATGGGTGATTATTCAGATGAGCCCGGATTACACGTATATGCTGGTTTTAACCCTTTTGCAAAACAGTGCTCTCGAAGGCAGATTGCCTTGCAAACGATAATGCTCCTTACTGGAACAAAATGACCCTACATAGCGAAACCGTGGCTTTGAGCTGATTCAAGTGCTTTGCGGAAAGCTTGGAAATTCATAAACTTTGTCAAGAAAAAAAGCCCCTCAAAGGCTCGGCGCCTTCAAGGAGCAATCGTATTCATTTAACCTTCAGGGCTTTATGGGTTTCATTTCAGCATATTCTCTATTCAGCTCGTCGATCATTTGATCCCCGCCGCTCTGGCGCCATCTGCCGATTTCGGCAGCGAATCCGCGCTCATCGATTTTTCCCAAAATAAATTGGTAGGTCGCGTCCGAAATGATCGTCTGCAGCTCGGCTCCTTTTTCCGCCTGTGTCTGTGAGAATAAAACAGTCGTCGGGTCATTAACCGCCATCTTGGCGTTGTCGTCAATCATGCGCTGAATCTTGTCCTGCATTTCGCTGGTTTCCTCCAGCTTCAAGTACCGGATATCGAAGGTCCGCAGCGCATTCGCGTAAGGCTCCACTTCCTGCTCCCGCAAGGCTTGCGTATCCGGGAAAATTTTGATCGTCGTCCGGTCCTCATTAAGCTTGTAGTGACGTCCCTCTATCCCGTAGGTGAGCAGATTGTTCACCTCTTCGGACAACAGGCTGTTGAAAAAGGCGAGGACCTCGCGAAGCTCCGCCTCGTTCTTGATGCTCGATTTGGGGAACAGGAACAGACCGCCGAAGCCGCTTCCTCCCCATATCCGCTCTCCTTGAGGTCCTTTGATCCGGTTCACGATATCGACCTCGGCGTCCTTAGTTACCCGTTGAATCCGGTATTGCACGGAGGAAGCCAGTACATTGCTGATCATCATCCCTGCTTCGCCTTTGATAAAGCGATCCTCCTGCTGTACCTTGCTCGTCACGGTGAAGTCGGGGTTCATCAGCTTCTCGTCATACAATCTCTTCATAAATTTCATCGCCGCCGTATATTCCGGTGTCATAAAATCCGGGGTCAGCTTGCCGGCCACAAGCCCCCAGCTGTTAGGTGCGCCGAAGTAGGAAGCGATGTTTTTGAAGGCGCCATACACAAGATCATTGCGGTCGATCAAGCCATAGGTATCCTGTTTACCGTTGCCGTCCGGATCGCGGTAAGTGAAGGCCTGAAGCACCTCATATAAGTCCTCGATGCTCCTTGGCTCCTGCAGGCCCAGCCGATTCAGCCAATCCTTGCGGAATTGTATTCCCTGTCTCGATTGCGGCCGCTCCCAATATATACCGTAGGTTTTCCCGAAAAAAGACGCATTGCTCATAATCGTCGGATTGATGTACCTGCTGATCAGCGGATAATCCTTCAAATAAGGGCCGATCTCCCAAAACTGGCCCGATCGGATTCCGTTGACGACAGAAGGCTGCTTCACGTCGACCGCCTTGATCTGCACCACCTTGGGAAGCGTTCCGGTAGCGATGGCAGCCACCATTTTGTCGGAGTAAATCGTATCCGGCACCCAGGATATCGCCAGCTTCGTATTCGTCATGGATTCAAGCCCACGAAGGATCGTATCCTGTGGAGGATCATCCTGGTTCAGTATTAGCATGAAGCTGATATCTGCATTGGCGGTTCTGTTCCCGCTTGCCTTCTGGCTATCGACCTTTGGCGATGCCTGCAATGAACAGCCCGCTGTAGAGACGGCAAGCATCAAAATCATGCCAAGCTTCCAAAGGGTTGTGCTTCTCCGTTTGTTCCACATGGCTATCCCTCCATCTATGCAGAACCACTTGCCTTGCCGTTATTCTGGCGTCCCAGTTCCCGGAATTTCCCCGGGCTGCAGCCCTCTGTTTTACGGAACGAGCGAATGAAGTTCTGAGAATTGTTGTAGCGCAGCCGCTCGGCGATTTCTTTGATCGGCATGTCAGTCTCCATAAGCCATTTGAGCGCCATTTGATGGCGGTACTGTGCCAAATAAGCGCTGAACGATACCTCCATGCTTTTACGGAAAAGAGCTGCCAAATAGCTTGCATTATAGTGCAGGCGGTCCGCGCAGGTATCGATCGTAATATCTGTATCGAATTCCTCATGGACCATTTGCACCATCTGTTTGGATAAGGAAAGATGCCTTGCTTCCGTCTGTCCCTCAATTCCGTTCATGACGGGGTCGATGATGTGATCCATAAACCATGCCGCGCCGGACTCCGTTAGATTCAAGTGAAACAATTCGTCGAACAGCGCCTGCTGCCGCTGCATCGGAATGGCTTGACCCGTTACGCCGTTGGCAAGACCGAGTGTATTCATCAGCAAGCGCACGGCATTAAACTGCATATCGTAAATATTGGGGTTATTTTGGCTAATTTCGTAAAGCAGCTGCCGTAAGAGCTTACCGGCCCGCTCCCTATCCACAAGCTTGACCGCATCAAACAGCTCCGATTGCAGCGCAAAAGGATAAGAATAATGGAGGACATGGTCTTCGCCTAAATCACCGAAGTAGCCGATGCCTTCATCGCCTAGGAATGCATGTCTCTTAGAGGCCTCAACCGCTTCTTCATAGGCACGGGGAAGCTCCGGCAGCCGCTGGTACGGAACACTGATTCCGATATGAACCTTCAAGTCGAGCACCCGGGCCGCGGTTTGCTGTATAAGTCTCGCAGCCGCATAAGCCTCGGATATCATCGATTCCTTCGCTTCCGAGCCGCCGGTCAGAACCGTCGTTTGCGTTCTGCCCAGCACAATGGGATGCAGTCTGCGGTCTGCGGCAAGGAGCTCACCGACCATGTTATTGACGGCAAATAACAGCAAATCAATATCTTTTTCGGCAAATCGGGTATTCTCCAGACTGCCGATCTGCAGCGCGAGCACACAAAATCGTGAAAAGTTCTGCCGCATCCCAAGGCTCTCCATCCGTTCGACAATCTCGCCTTCCTTCATGCCGAACAGGAACAGCTTGACCATCAAAAACGTACGCAGCAGCTCGGTCTGCCCCTCCAGCCTGCTCTCCAGCCGCTTTTTCGTATCGAATAAAGTCTGAACCTGCTCTCCTATCACTTGAATTTCATCCAACGGCTTCCTGGAGGGGGACATTCCCATCTGGGACATCACTTCCTTGTAGATTTGAGCGATCGGCTGGTACAACCGCTTCGTCCACAATAGGATGGCCGCAATAGACAGCAAAAGCAGGATAAGGCAAATCGATAGAGTAAACCACCCGATGTCGCGGGAGGATCGGGTTAATTGATCGAGCGTAACGACGGATACATAGGTCCATCCGTTATAGTCCGATTTGCGGTAGGTAACGGCAAACGATTGGCGGTCCATGTTCAGGGTATACTGCCCGGTACGATCTCCCGGCAGCTGCCGGACCGATTGATGAAGCATCTCGTCCAAACCGTCCAAGGTCACGCCCTTATGGACAAACAACTGTCCATCCTGATCAAACAGCAGCACGGCCTCATGCTCCGCATTCACCGAAATCAGCTGGCTTAAGCTGCAGGCCGGAATTTGAATCATGGCGGTTCCGAGGCTCCGGTAAGCCGTGAGCGGGAGCTTCTTCAGCAGGTTGACATATGTCTGACATCGATTTGCAGAGGTTGGTTGGGTAACGCTTTCATTTTGACTGCCGGACGGCATGCTGGCTTCCTGGGCCCCCGTTGCCGCTTTTGACTCGCCAATGGCCCAAACCGAAGGTGCAGCCGGGTCCGGCATCGCCGATGCATTTCCTTTGATCCATGCATCCAGCCGGTACAAACCGTCATTTTTAATAAGCCAATTGCCGGCGGTACTCCAAATTTGAATATCATCTATCCCGGTATCGAGGCGCTGGAGGCTGCTAAGCTCAGTTTTCACCTGGGTATAGAGCTGGAATTGATCCGGGCTAAGCGGTTCATTGAGCGCGGTTTGAATAATTTTAGAGCCCAGAAAGTGGGTTGTCGCCTGATCGGCTACCTTCAAGGAGTGTTCCACGTTCATCTGCGTTTGCTGCAGACTGAGCGCCGTTTCTTTCTTCGTCTTCTCCAGCACGACGCCGGAGGATTTGGCATAGGAAAATAAACCAAGCAGCACAACAGGCAGCGTGGCCGTAATAAAGCATAACCATACCCATCTCACATAATAACGGTTCGGCTGTTTCTTCATCTCTTGTGCGTTCACCCTTGTCTTGTTCAACCGTTGGAAGCGCATTCTAACGCTTGTTGACCCTATTGTAACATAAGGCTGAAGGGTCAAGAAGAACGCATTTTGCCAAGATATAGACCAAAATGGTGGTCGAGCATATATTTTCGTGCTATACCGTGCGAGCCTTGCCCCCATCCTACATACGATAGCCTGCATGGATCGAGCAGCGGCACGTCTAACGATTCTCTTACCTTATGCCGATAACTTAAATAACAATAGGACAAAAGGAGGATCAATCAAATGAAAATAAGCGGATTGTCCAACAGTACAACGAAGTATGCTCAACCCGCTGCAGCTGCTAATAGTAACTCGACCCAATCGTTGATTAATGCTCTGCAAAAGCAAAAAACACAGCTTCAAGATCAGGTGAAGCAAGTCCAGCAAAGCAAGATGTCCACCGAAATGAAACAAAATAAGATAAAAGAGCTTGATGACCAGATCAAGGCGCTGGATAAGCAAATCGCAGATGCAATAGCCAAAAAAAGAACGGAAGAACAGCAAAAGGCTTCCGAAGCGCAATCCAATGACCAAGACGATGAAGAGGATGCCCAGGTCTTGAACGAAAAAGTCGTGACAGGTCTCGTCTCTGCGACAAACTCTATGAAGAAAGGCGACGCCGCCTTCACCGTATACAAGAAGGAAGCGGCCAAGGTCATTCATCCCGATATTAATAAAATGGAAAGAGCTTTATCCTACGCGATGCCCGAATATCAAAAAGCTTTACAGAGCAGCAAGCTGGTAGAAGAGGGATTGCAGGAAAGCAAGGCTCTGTCCTCCAAAGAGGATGAGAACGATAAACGGGTACAAGATACAGAAAAACTCTCTTCCGAGCCTGGTTTAACTCAGGAACAAGAAGCTGACGGCAGCTTTGGACTAAGCGAAGAGGAGATGCTGAAGGATCAGAAAGAGGATCAGAGAAAGCGAATCGATATCAGAATATAACCCGATGCAGCGGCAGTTGGGCTAGAAGTAAGCCTCTATTCTTCCGCGCATAGCTTCCTGATGTTCAGCAAACTGCTTGTGCCTATGCCCGTTGGCACCTGAAGGATGCGGGAATCCCCATAAGCATTGCGCTCCCTTCAGCTTCCCTTCGTTCACGAGGAGCTGCAGCACCTCCTCTACCCGTTTGCCCAATGGGATTACGAGCGCACGATTCATGATGTCCAGCTCCTCCCGTATTGAGGATAGCGCGTGATTTCTAAGAAATTCATTGGACATCAGGTCAGGGCGCGTGCCGCTGTAATTATTCCTATCTGTGAACACCGGATAGCGCAGCAAAGCAGTAGAATGAAGCAGCTCCTGATGCTCTTGGAACAAGGATTCGCAAGAGGGGATTTGCAAATGATGATGCAGCCCAAGAGCATCCAGCATACGGATGAGCTCACTTCGCATAGTGCCCGCGAACCTTGCCGCATCCTTCGCTCTCTTGCATATTTCTGCATCCGGCAGCCCTTCCTCCAAGCCGATTCTAGCCTCTTGAATAGCGATTCGCATTTGTGCCCAGCCAGGCGTTAGCCCGACAATGGCCACTGCGGCCGAAGGAGTCCTGTATTCATTATGAGGTGCATAGTACATTTCCAGCTTCCCATCCCGGTCTACTAGAAATTCCTCTGTCAGAAGCTCCTCCTTGGTAAGTACCGTGTCCTTGGGAAGGGATAATATCGCTTGTTTGTAACGCTGCAGTTGAGTTGGAAAAGGCATGGGGTTTTCCTCGTTTAGTTGTATATTTTGTACCGTAAGACGGATTACCTTTTGCAGGTTCTTCTTCAGGCATGCTTCAAGCTATATAGGCTTCTCGACAAACAAGATGAACCAGCTCATGCTAATCCATCTTGAGTATCTCCGATTCATAGGCTTGGAATGCGTTCTCCATGCCCATAATGACATCTTTAATTTTCATATAGCCTTTGGTATACGGCTCCGAATCCCGAATTTCTTCCCACATATAGTGATATTGGGCCATATCGTCCGTTTCGCAGATAACGAAATCCGTATAATCTTTTCCCGGCAGCGCCTCCGCGTCGCAAAAACGAACTTTAACGTGAGCGCTGTAGGTCTGAATAATTTCCTGCAGCTTCCCGGCATAGCTTCTGCGTTCCTCCCGGGGCAAAGCCAGCCACGACGGGTAAAATTCCAGCAAAACAATCAACACATATCTCATATCCGTATCCCTCTTTGCTACTATAGATTGATACCCTTATTGTAACCCGCTCCTGCCATGGTCCGCATTAACATAGGTTAATGTGGCTCGTTGTGAAGCAAGCGGCTCAGCGAGACGGGAGATATGCCAATGTACGAGGCGATATGATACTGCGCAATCCGCTTTTCCAAGCCGGGATACTTGAGAAGAAACGCATCATAGCGTTCCTTTGCAGACAAATATAATAATTGGCGTTCGCGCTCTTCCTTCCGGATGTACAGCCTCTCTACACTCTTTCGCACGAACCGTTCCCACCTATGGCTAGTCTCCATAAGCTCATTCAGCACATCATACGATATTTCAATGACAACCGAATCCTCCATGGCCTCGATTGTATAAGGCGACGGCGCTCCTGTTACCATGGCCGCGTAGGAGGTCGCATAATCCTGCTCCAGCGTAAAAGCGACATTATATTCCCTTCCATCAGCCAAAGTGTAAAATAACCGGAACAAGCCTTCCGAGCAAAAATATGCATGCTGTACATGCTGTCCGGACTCTATAAGACGGGCTCCTTGCTTCACATGCCGCACCCTTGTCCGTTCAACGAATGGCTTCCATTCTTCCTCAGAGATCGATGCCTGCCGGACCCGGTTTTCCAGTGCACGATAATATGAGTACATAGGCTCCTCCTCCATCATGATGCGTACATCCCTACCAGCTTACTTCAAAACCGGCGGCGCGTCATTAGGGCGACGAAAAAAGCACCTCCAGCAACGGCTGTGTGTCATCCAAAGGATACACCAGCCCTGGAAGATGCTTTATGCGTAAGCATTTCTTGAACTCTATGGGGGTTACGCGGGTCCAGCTTAAAGCGATAGGATTCGATTCGCTCGGTTTCACTTGGTAGGAGGTCTGAGGCTCTTCCTCCGGCCTCAGCTTACTGTTCGGCTTGTGCAGAAGGAACTAGCCGCGGTTCAGCACCTTCCGTACTCGGCACAGCCGATGGTTGACGGTTGGACGTATCATTGGAAGCTGCTGGCGCCGGGCTTACTGCCGCCGGCTTTCTTGATGCGTCACTCTGCTCTCCTACCTGCACTCTCACAGCAGGTGCCGGCTGCGGCTTGGCGCTCGACTCCCTTGGAGCCGGCTTGACCGCCGACGGCTGGCTCGATGAATTATCCGCGCCCGCTGCTCGCAGCTCGGAGGGAGGTACCGGCTGCGGCTTATCATTAGAAGATGATGGCACTCCCCCCGATGGGGATGACGCTTTGGAAGCATCATCAAAAAATACCTGCTTCGGCTCGGAAGCTTCCTGCTGCTTCGATGTGCTTTCCGGAGTGGTCGATGGCTGCTCTGCAGAAGTTTGCTGCTTTGTTGTATCATCCGCTGTCTGCGACTTTTGCACGTCCGAGCCGGACTCCGTCGGTGTTTTTTCAGTGATGGAGACCGGCGAATTCACGGTCTGCGCAGCCCCCGAATTGACCTTGGGATTGGTTAAGGTGCATCCGCTTATAAAGACCACAGTCGCAATGCCAAGGAATGACCAGCGGTATGAATTCGATTTAAAGTTCTTGATCATTATGATTCTCCTCTGCAATTGAGTTTTATTTCCCGTAAGATGGACATTTCCAACTACTCGGACAGGCTGAGATAAGCTTTCCAGCAATTGGATAAGTGTATGCCCATAGTTCTGACGCTCATCCGGAGCGAGGAAGCTAAGCGCAAGAGCATCGCTGGCAATTTCCTGGTCCTCTCTCATTCGGCGGTAGGCGTACCACAGAACCGGATTAAACCAGTGAAGGATCAGCAGAGCATGCATGATCCCGTTGACTCTGATGTCGTTTCGTTTGCTGTGTGCCAGCTCATGCAGGAATACATGCCTCAGTTGATCGTCAGTCAGTGTATCGGTAATCTGCTGAGGCATAATCAATTGGGGCCGAACAAATCCGTAAAGGGTCGGCGAACCTACATGTCTGGATTCAACAAGAGCAATGGCTTGATGGACGGACATCCTTTGCTTGCATTGCCGGAATATCTCCAGCACCCTTTCATCCGTTACGGGAATCGTCCCCTGCCTCATCCTCCGGGCAAATCTTCTGTTTACCTGAACGGTATGCATTCCGAACAAGCCGACGCCCATCAGCCATATCATAACCCCTATTTGCCGGTAAACCGGCGAGGACGGCGGTTCCGATGCATCCGTTCTCGACGCCGCTTCTTCCGCATTCATAGGCGAATCCGAAGAAACGGAGACTGGATAGCCGATCCAGTTATAAATACTGAGTTCACTCTCCGGACCCCATGGCAATGCCAGCCGCACAATGACCAACAGCCACATCAAGTATTGCCATCTTGGCTTGAGCCGATGCCGCAGCATGCGCTGGAAGAGAATAATCAGAATTACCAGCACAACGGCCATGACAGAGACAGAGCAAATCCAATCGAAGAGATTCACCAGATAGTCTAGTAACCGATTCACATTCACCCTACCCTTTCGTTAATCGATCCATAGGGCAAGAGCCCGTAAGGCGGTAACCATAAGTATTTAGTTCCCTTTGGACTTGTCATCCAATATATTCTTCAATTCCTTTATCTCCTGCGGAGAGAGCTTTTCTTCCTTCAAAAAGTTTACCAAAAGAGGCTTGAAGGCCCCGCCGTAAATTCTTTTTAGAAAGGAAGCCGTTTCCGACCTCACGCACTCGTCCTCGGAAACCAACGGAAAATAAGCGTATACCTTGCTCTCTTGCGAGTAAGAAACGGCTTTTTTGTGAACCAGTCTGTTCAACAGTGTTCTTATCGTCTTTGGCTTCCAATCCGTCCGGTCTTCCAGAGCTTCAATCACTTCGTTGGCCGTACTTGGCGACTTAGCCCAGAGCACCTTCATCACTTCCCATTCCGCGTCCGAAATTTGGGGAATCTCATTCATTGCTTTTACCCTCCTGACCAGATTGATTACATATGTAATACAATAACAATATTACAAGCGTAATCTCGGAATGTCAAATGCATCTCTGTATCCATGACCTGCTGCTATAATGCCAAAAAAACGCATTGTCCATAGACAGTGCGTTTTTTCGATAACCTAGGCCAGCCCCTCCAGCACCTTACCCAGCCGGTCAAGGTTCTGTTCGTTCGCCTCTTTACAGTAAGACTTGGCTTCCTCGTATTCTTCTGTTACCTTGAAATGCTGGCGAAACGTAAGCCGGGTTCGTTCCCCCAGATCCTCGAACGTTGCCGTGATTCGAAATTCGTGTCCCGACAGATGATCCAGCACGATCCGTTCCGCCGGTACGATCTCAACAAAGACGTTATAGTTAGGATAATCGATGCCGTTCGGTCCATGCATGGTGAATTTCCAATCGCCTCCCGGCCTTGGGTCCCATTCGTGAAACGTATTCGTGAAGCCCTCCGGCCCCCACCACCGGGCTAACAGCTCCGGGGTTGTCCAGGCTCGAAATACGCGCTCCGGCGGGACATCGAACACTCGTGAGGTGATGAGTTCATTTTTGCCTGCCAGCATGCTCATCCCTCCTCTTCCAACGCCTTGCCCAGAGCATCCAGCATAATGGTCGTCCCATGCTCCCGAACCTCTGGCGTATCATGACCATCAAAGAACGCGCCCTGCTCGGTAAAAATCAGCTTGGTGCCGTCACCTGTCTGGATAAGCTCAACCGTTGTGGTAGAAACGGAGAAGCGCTTGCCGTCCGAATCCAGGGTATACGTATATACAATGCGCTGCTCCGGCACGAGCTCCTGGTAGATGGCGTCGAAGGTAAAGACCGGCCCCTCCGGCGGTCCGCCGCTGCTGTATTCTCGTCCTCCAACCCGAAAATCGAAAATATCCGGCTTGGAGAACCATTTGGCCTTGGCCGCAGGGTTGGACCACGCGTGATATACCCGTTCAGGCGAGGCAGTATAGGTTTTCTCGATAACAAAGGTCGCATGTTTGACAAATCGTTCGTTCATTGATTTTCCTCCTTAGGTTTCGGCGTTCCATTCTCCCCGGCAAGGAATTCCTCCAGCTGGTCCAAGTGTCGCTCCCAGCTCCTTTGCCGCTCCAGGACGGGCTTCTCGAACTGCATTTTCATCGCTTGCAGAAGTCCTGTGAAATCCTCCAAGGTTAATTCCGCATTCCCCTGCATCAGCTTGGATACGTGTCCCAGCTGCTCCAACAGCTTCTGCTGCAGCCGAATCTGCTCCTTAATTCTTGTGATCTGCAGGGTGACGATCTCAAGAGGACTAAGGTGCCCGCCCGTTAAAGCCGACTTCACCTCTTCGAGAGACAGACCCAGCTCCTTAAGCGATAAAATTTGCTGCAGGCGCGACAAATCCTTTTCACTATACAGCCTGTGACCGGAATCCGTCTGGTCTGACGGTGAGAACAAGCCGATTTGATCATAATAACGTAACGTTCTTACGGTAAGCCCCGTCATCCGGGCGAGCTCGCCGACCTTCCAATGCTTCCTCATCTATCATCTCCACTCCTGATCGCTAGCTGTCTACCGGTAGCTTTATTATAAAACCTTACGTTACGTAAGGTGCAAGAGAAATTGAAAAGTTGATGTTTCGGAGGCAGATGCTCCATAGAAATCAATCTCTATCCGCATAAATTCGACAAATATCGCAAAATTCCCCAAATAGTTTCCATGTATCGGAACATTTATAATGTTTTAGCAGGCGTTATGGGTTATAATGGCTAGAATATAGTAAAATTTACCCAATACAATATTACCCAGACCCACGAAATGGGTCCTTGGCTTCAAATCTGATTCCGGCGCTTTGCAGGAGCCCCGTACATAGGCGAAGAAACCATGAAGGCTTTCCACTTCCAAAACCTATTTTTGGAGGTTTCATCATAGATTCATCTCATTGTTGAAAGAAGGTTTGGTTTATGAAAACATGGCTTCATCGTTCTCTCATCACCACCATGTCGCTTGCCATGCTGACGGCATCGTCCTTGCCGGTTTTTGCGGATGAGCAGGCCGCCAAACAGGAAGCAAACCTGGACATCGGCATTTTAGTTAACGGCAGTATGCTCGTTCCGCTCCGTGATATTACGGATGAGCTGAATGCCAAGCTAACTTGGAATGATGAGCAGAAGTCCATTACTCTGGACAGAGCAGGCTCCTCGGTATTTATGAAAATTGACGATCCTCAGGTTCAAGTCAACGGACAAGCAAAGACACTGGAGGTTGCCCCAAGAATAGAGGGTGACAAAACTTTTGTACCGCTGCGTCTCATCAGCGAAGCGTTCGGCGCTAAAGTGGAATGGAATGGAGAAAAGCAGCAAGCGACGGTTCAAACCGCGGATAAGAGCCTGTACATAATGGGTTATCCTTATTTTGAGTGGGAAGGCAATCATTTTGTTTATTCCGGAGATCTGGTGAATGGGCTTCCGCAAGGGCAAGGTACAGCCGTAAAAGGCACTTCCATTTATAATGACGTGTGGTATAAGGGGGCTTGGGATCAAGGAAAGCCTGTAGAGCTGCTATCGAACGACTATAAAATCTATGTCAACGGTAATTACCTTACTTCCGACTACCCGCCGATCGTTCGCAACGATGTGGTCTATCTGCCGCTTTGGGCGCTTCTCGGTACCTTGAAAATGTCGGCTAAGCCGGTGGGCGACGTCCTTCGAATCAATCATCCGAACCGGGTCCTGTTGATTGGCTCCGACAGCAATTTGATCACCTATTTCGGTAACAGCATGGATCAGCATTCCAATCGCATGGAATATCCGGTTATTTCCGAGCAATCCGTCCTGTATGTGCCGATTACCTTTTTGCCGGAGTATTTGGACGTCCAGGTTGCATGGGGAGAAGGCCGTCGAATTGATCTTACGGCGGGAGACCTGACCAAGAATACTTCTTGGGGCGTTGATAACAAAATTAACAAGACTGCCGAGCAGCTTCAGACCGATATCGCCGCCGAAAGCATTTGGAAGAAATACGGCGATTCCTTGTGGAGCAGCCGCGATCTCCCATATCCCGCCGGGCAGAAGTTTAATCAATATGAAAAGCTGACCGTAATCAGCTACAGCGGATTAAACGCAACCTTAAGCGACGGCAATCAATCGATCGACTTTAAGTTTTCCTCTCTTAGCTCTCTGGGCGCGGCCTTCTACACCAAAGATCCTCTGGCTGAGTTCGACTGGTCCAGCGAGACCAAAGATTTGATCCGCCGGGAAAAGGTGGCCATCGGCATGACACGGGAGCAAGTCCTGGTGTCGTGGGGAAAACCGGATAATGTCAATGCGTATGGCGGAAAAATGGAACAGTGGGTTTATCGTTATGGCTCGAGCTTCAAAGCCCAATATTTATATTTTTCCGGCAATATCCTGGATTCCATTCAAAACCCCTAATTGATTGTTTATAAAATCATCCTTTAACTTGAACATGCACTCCCAACGTTAGCTGTATCGAACAGCAGTGGGGGTGCATTTTTTGACCCAAATCAAAAAACGGCCTTATCCCCAATAAAGTAAGGACGAAGGCCGCTTAGTATTTATTTCTATACGGTTTGCAGTTCGCCGGACAGACCCAGCGTCCGTGACGTTGAGGTATGAATTTCGCGAATCAGCTCCGGATTCTTCAATAAGGTCACACCGTATGAAGGAATCATTTCTTTAATTTTAGGCTCCCACTCTTTAACATGCTGCGGGAAGCATTTATTGATAACTTCCAGCATGACGGAAACCGCGGTGGAAGCGCCAGGAGAAGCGCCGAGCAATGCGGCTATCGAGCCGTCAGCGGCATTAATGACTTCTGTACCAAACTGGAGCGTACCTTTGCCTGCAGCCGTATCTTTAATAATTTGTACGCGTTGACCTGCTATCAGCAAATCCCAATCCTCGCTCTTGGCGTTCGGGATAAATTGGCGCAAATCATCCATACGCTGTTCTTTGGATAACATCACTTGTTTGATCAAGTAGGTGGTCAAGGAAGCGTTCTTGACGCCTGCCGCCATCATCGTTACGAGATTATGCGGTTTGACGGAAGTGATCAAATCCATCATAGAACCGGTTTTTAAGAACTTCGGCGAGAAGCCGGCAAACGGTCCGAATAACAGCGACTCTTTGCGATCGATAACCCGGGTATCCAAATGCGGAACAGACATCGGAGGAGCGCCCACCGGAGCTTGTCCGTATACTTTGGCACGGTGCTGCGCCACGATTTCCGGCTTCTGGCATACCATAAAGAGTCCGCTTACCGGGAAGCCCCCGATACCTTTTCCTTCAGGGATACCGGATTTTTGCAGCAAATGAAGGCTTCCGCCGCCGCCGCCGATAAAGACGAATTTGGCCGTATGGCGTTCGACATTACCGCTATCCAGATTCCGTACCTTCAATTCCCACGAGCCATCGCTCGTACGTTTAATATCATCTACTTGTTGCTTGTATTTTATGTCTACATTTTTCTTCTTTAGGTGATCAAACAATAACCGCGTTAAAGCACCAAAGTTGACATCCGTTCCGGCTTCACTTCTTGTTGCCGCAATAGGGGTGTTCAACTGCCGGTCTTTCATCATTAGCGGAATCCATTCGGCCAGCTTGGACGGATCATCAGAAAATTCCATTCCGTCAAACAGAGGGTTTTTGGACAAGGCTTCAAACCGTTTTTTCAAAAAGGTTACGTCTTTTTCCCCTTGGACAAAGCTCATATGAGGTACGGGCACGATAAAATCCCGCGGATTCCGAATCAGATTGCTTTTTACCAGATAAGACCAAAACTGCTTGGAAACCTGGAACTCTTCATTGACTTTAATCGCTTTGCTGATATCGACGGAACCATCCGGTTTCTCCACCGTGTAGTTAAGCTCGCACAGCGAAGAATGCCCTGTTCCCGCGTTATTCCATTCGTTCGAGCTTTCCTCTCCCGCGCTTGCGAGTCTCTCAAACACGGTAATTTTCCAATCCGGTACTAATTCTTTCAACAATGACCCTAAAGTCGCACTCATGATTCCGGCACCAATTAAGATAACGTCTGTTGTCGTTTGTCTGCTGCTCATTTTTACCGTCCCTTACATGCTAATATTGGAAGAAAAGATGCAGGCGCTCCTCAGCCTGCACAGCAAGTCAGGGTGGGACCCTGGTCACACCCTAGTTCTAGATCAAATATCATCTGATCCTGCTGTATTACTTATCACTTCATAATAGATTAATATATCTACTATTATATGATAGTTATATACTATTTAAAAGCCTTTAAAATCCGGTAAATTTCATGGATCGCAACCTAATGCAGTAAGAAATGGGAAACCGTCCACAAAACCCTAGAAATACACAAAAAACCAAGGCTTTGCCCCTGCTACCTGCAAGGGTTGTGGCTTGGGGCGGCTGCTTAGAGTGGCATTGGATATAAAAAGATGAAATTTTCCTCAATACCCTATTTAACTGATAGGAATTATATGTTATTATGTGAATTAAATTCATTAGCTAGGGGAGAGATACTATGGCGATTACGACATTTAAAGCATCCGCGCACTTGCAGCAAGGCGTTGCGGTCAAAGTTCAATCAAGACAGTTCGAGTTCACGATCGATGAACCAAAAAGTTTGGGCGGTACGGATACAGGTCCCAATCCAGTTGAAGTTGTACTCGGCGCACTGGGTGCTTGCCAGTCTATCGTCGCTAGAGTGTATGCTCCTAAATTTGATGTCAATCTAAAAGACTTCCGGGTAGAAGTAGAAGGCGATCTTGATTTAGACGGATTCTTTAAACGATCGGATGTCCGCCCAGGCTATTCGGATATTCGGTACACGTTCCATATCAAGACTGATGCTCCCAAAGAACGGGTGGAGCAATTTATAGCTTTCTTAGAAGAAACTTGCCCCGTTGGAGATACGATCGCGAACAAAGTAAACCTGAAGTTAAGCGGTATCGTCATCGAGAACGACTAGTTAAGTTTTTAACCTAAAGGCGTTGCTGAACCAGAAAGTGAGATGTAATGGAGGTTCAACATATAAAAGTGAGAGCATTCCGACCGAGCTTTACGCTACCGCGTTATTTTAGAACCCTGACCTTCAGCAAGGGACAGTAGTCCTTCGTGCAGTCAGGGTTCTTTTTTGGAGTATAGATTGAGAACGATCAGGCCAATTCTTCCTGCACTGCTTCGGTTTTTCTTCCTTTTCGATTCACCAGCGTTAGGCTCAGCGCGTCATATCCGTTACGTTTCGCCTCTTCAAAATCGCAATACCCGCCGCTGATCAGCATCAACCGCCCTTGTTCATCAACATCGTCGGAAAATTCTTCATCCCAATCGACATTGTAATAGGCCGTAATATACATCTCGAAAGTATCTTCGCCGTCCTGATCCACGTAAGGCTGCAGCGGCAACCGGTCGGTATGCTGCTCCTTCGAATAAGTATCGCATAGCATTGCGTTATAGCCATGCTTGCAGCCGTCGAACAGAATGAACCGTTCTTCGGTGATCGGGTCCTCGGCCAAGATCAGCTGAGGGGCAAAGTCAGTCGTTGCGATCAACCCGTCCATCAGTTCTCCGTAATAATAAAGGCGAAACTGTGTGCGGCCTTCCTTCGTCTGCAGCTTGCCTGTCCATTCCTCTTCAAACCAAGTCTCCGGTTTATCAGCGATGGTTACCTCTTCGAGATAAGCCGGCCCAAGCCGATAATTTGATTGCTCAGACATAGAATAGTTTCCTTTCTTTGCGGGATGAATAAAAAAGATTTACTTTGCTTCTCTCACGCTCATTCCATCTTTTAATTATATCATCCTTATACTTTACAGTCTTATGCTGGACAACCGTTCGAGGACGAAGCTGAACCCCCTCAACTAAAGGTCGAATTATCCCTCTTTAATCGCCCCTTGACTTTTATCGTTTACAGACGTAAACTTTAATCATCGTTTACACACGTAAACAATAACCGTAGAAAAAGGTGAAGCTATTGAACAATCCCCCTCACATTACCGAGGCCGAGAGTGAAGTGATGAAGCTTCTATGGCAGAAGGAGCCTTTGACGGCTGTCGAGATCATCTCCCAGCTGAAGGATTCGATGGATTGGTCGGACCAGACTATCAAAACCTTCCTCAATCGCCTCCACAAAAAAAAGGCCATCCGATTTGAAAAGTCCGGCAGAAACTACCTCTATTATCCGATGGTTACATACGACGAATATGTTAAAGCAGCGAACCGCTCCTTCCTCGACCGGATGTATAACGGGGCTGTCGGGATGCTGTTCGCCAAGTTCCTGGAAGAGGAGAAGCTCTCCGACAATGAAATTGAGCAGCTCCAGCAGCTATTGGAGAAAAAGAAAAGAGACGGCAGCTAAGAGCCGCTGGCTGCTTCTGCCGTGAGGCTGCCGGAAGGAGAACGTATATTCATGAAAATGATCGAAACCCTATTCTATCTCATGCTGACTGCATCTCTGGCATCCATTGTCATCATATTGCTGCTGCTCGTCATTCGGAAGCTGCTGTACAAACGGCTTAGCCCGCGCATTTTTCATGTCCTGTGGTTTCTTGTATTGATCAAGCTGCTTGTTCCCATAGCCCCACAAAGTCCTGTCAGCCTCTTCAATCTGGTCCCGCATGACTTGCAGGAGTTATCGATTGGGCCTAAAGGGAATGCGGAGGAGCAACCCGTTTCTTCACAAACTGGCTATGAAGCCAGCCCGGCATTAATGAGCACTGCAGCAGACGATTTCGCTCCCGCTCCTGCGCCGAAGCTGACGGAACAGCCGAGTGTCCCAGCAAAGCCGTCGCCTCAAACGGATACCTATGCAGACAAGCGATACGAGCCGTATAAGCTGCTTACGATCGGCTCACTCGTATGGGTTGCGGGGCTGTTGTCTTTGAGTATGTATTACCTGTTCGTTACCCTAAGATTCAATAGACAAGTTGGAGCATCCCGCATGCTCGATAATCACGAGGTTCTCTCCATTCTGGAGGTGTGCAAGGAGAAGCTCGGCATCACCGCAGCGATTCCCATCTACGAGACCGATCGCCTCCACAGCCCATGCATCTACGGCTTGACGAAGCCGAAAATTTACTTGCCCGCGGATATCGTAACGATCGCCGATTCCCGTCAGCTGACTCACATTCTTTTGCATGAGCTGACCCATTATAAACGCAGGGACCTATGGTTCCATTTCGTATGGACATGGACCGCTGTGCTTCACTGGTACAATCCCTTTGTCTGGCTCTCCATGAAAAAAATGAAGGCCGACCGGGAAGTTGCATGCGACGCAGGCGTACTCGAAGTGCTGGGCGAGCAGGAAGCCTCATCCTACGGCAGGACGCTTCTTATGCTGTCGCGGTTATTTGCCCGAAGCGCTTCGCCCCAGGTCAATCTTTCGCCTTTTTTTGAAAACCATAAAGAAATGAAACGGAGAATTACGATGATCGCCAAATTCAAAAAAGGCACGTACAAGCTGTCCGCGGCCGCTATCATTCTCGTTCTAGCCCTAAGCGCCGTTATGCTCACGAATGCTTCGGAGAACGCCAAAAGTGCGGAAGCGGAAGCAGCTTCAGGCATAGCTTCCAAGCAAGGGAGCCCTTCTACCTTTCAGTTTCAGAGATTGAATGACTGGGCTAAATGGTTCAACAATCTGGAGAGGGCGAATGAATTTGCCGGCTTCTCGTTCAAAGTTCCCGATTTCCTTCCGGACGGGTATCAATTGTCAAGTATCTACGTTGACGAGAACTATGTGAATCGTACGGATAATCAAGTCACCATCAACTTTGTATCCAATCACGGTCAAGAGGACGAGAAGCAATTCGAAGTGATCGCCTCCATGGGAAACTTACTGAACGGGGCCCTCTCTCAATTACTGCAGGGGAGCGAAACAAGGAAAATCCCGGGCCCGACATGGGGGGCGGCACAACCGCAAACCTATATCCAGGATGAGGTTACGTATGCCAATATCCGCGGGATTTTGGTAACCACCGTGCAAAAATACGAGAATCATGAGCCGGAGATCGAAAAGGCTTTCTTCTGGCGAGATGACACAATATACTATGCCATACGATTTTACAGCGAAGATCATACCTTAGAGGAAGGACTTCCCCGGAATCGGAGAACGATTTCGCAAACCGAACTGGAAACCATTTTACAATCGTTTCAATACCCGCAGCACATCCAGCATGTCCGCTACGACGGGAAGGGAAATTCATTTCCGATCTATGGTGAACAAGATTTGCAGCAAGCGGAACAGCTGCTGGGCTTTAAAGTGAAATATCCGTTCGCTATTTTGAATAATGAACTCAAGCTTGTGGATTTGGTAATGCTTCAGGCAGGAGATCAGAATACCGGGTACTCCTTCCGGCACACCGTGAATGCGGTTAGAAATTCATATCTATCACTAGACGATCCCAAAAAAGGAAGTCTCACAGTCTACCAGAGCAAATCCCCTCTAATTGACGGCTCGCAATTGACACAGATTCGCACTCTGGACGTGAACGGGCTACGCATTTCTGTCTATAAAGACGACCGTCACGTCTACGGCGGACCTTATTACCGCGATGCCGACAAGACGGAAATATTAACCAAAAGCTATTACTTATGGGAGCAGAACGGCATTTATTATGCTGCCAACCTAGACGATCGCGATATGAAGGAAGAAGACCACGAAAAGCTTATCAAAGCTTTCCTTCTCGCCCCTCAGAGAGGCTGAGAGCGAGCTGATCCAGGAGGGGTACGTGATGTTCCCCTCCTTTCCTTTTGCCGGAAGCTCGGGCTATAACTCCGATGCTCGGACAAGCGATTCTAAGGTTATCTTCAAGGTGGTTTGATTCGAAATTTGATGGGTTGCAATTCACTTGGGATTTCTTGTCATTTTATATCATATATGATATATTTATACCATATATGATATAAAGTCATCATCGCGTTCTTTTTATAACATCATACAGAGAGGGTCATCTGCTGGTCATGCTCACCGAATTCCGGAAGACCACCAATCAAACGCCTGATCCAGAATTGCAACGGGCGTTAAACCGGATGAAGGATTGGAAAAGCCGTCATCCCAAGAAGTAAGAAGTATAAGGGCAGGGCTGCTTGGAGCGCCCTTCCTCACATCTTGTCTTGATAGGAGGTGATCGCATATGACAGATCATCCGCAAGGCCCCGTAGATTGGGATGATTTCAAAAAGAAGATCAATGCGCTCAACGAAACGGAAAAAGAAGTCATCGAACAAATGGCCCGGTTGGTCAGTGAAATCACACGTAGAAGAAAAGCACTCGGATTAACGCAGACGGAAGTGGCAAAACGTGCCGGAATCACCCAAGCACAAGTAGCGCGGTTGGAAAATTCCCATACTGTACCTTCCATGGAAACAGTCATGAAAGTAGCTCTAGCGCTCGGTTTGAAAATCGGATTCGAGGAAGCCGCTGCAGCCCAAGTTGCAACTGCCTAATCGATCGGAACATGTTCTGTACCCTATTTCATAGTCCACCTCTCAAGAGAGCCGAAAGGCTCTCTCTTTTTTATGACGTAATATCCTATAAGTAAACGAGGGACGGAGGAACCGACGGATGAAGCTTCAATCACTATACGATGAGTATCTGAATATCAAATTCAACCGGGGATTACCATCTGCTGCTCCGACAGATGGATTCGAATATAGTCTGTGCGAAGACGGTAGCGCGGAGTTGTTCTTTGTCGGTCATGAGGAGGAGTCGTTTAGGGAGTGGGCGGGTGAATTACAGCCGAGGGATCCTACTTACACAGCGAACCCGGACTGGGAGCCCGTGCTCTCGGCTTTTTATAAGCAGCTGGATGTATATGATGAACAGATTTTATATTATCTGCTGTTTACTATTAACCGGACGATGTCCATTATCAAGATCAATCCGTACAATGCCATGAATGATTTTATGAAGAACTATTGCTTTTTCCAGCTATCTCAGTTGACGCACATAACCAGATTGAATAAGGAGCAGAAGGATTCGTTAAGAGACTTTTTCTTCTTTTTCTACCTTTACGCTCACCCGGTTAATGAAGAGACCCTTTACTCCTTTTCATTCCGCGGGCATGATCTGGTTCATACGAAAACCAATATCTGGATGGAGCATTATTTTACTGCCTATCACGATTATTACCGCGATCATTTCGATAAGTATAAGGATAGCTTATTCATAACCCCGCAAGAAATCAATGCTTGCAAGAAGCTTACTCTGGAGCTGTTACGTTCGATAGAAGGCAAATCACCCAAGCTGATCATGCCCCCGGAGGAAGGATTAGAGGATGTGCTGCAGCTGATCAATGACGTCAATGCTTTCCTGCAGATGCATTCCGAGGATAAAACAAAGCTGTTCGGTATCATGAGAGACTTTCTTTCTAGCAACCGCTCTACCCCCTATCACGATCACTGCTTCCGTACACTGCTTCAGAATTACGTCACTTATATCCTTTATTTTCAATTCGAAGACCTTCATGACTTGGTCGATTACTTTAAAGACACTCCGCCAGGGTGCAAATCGGCTATCAATAAAATCTTTACGGATGCTATCTTTATTCAAAAGATCATGAGGCAAAACCGTATCGATATCGCCGAGTATGAGAATATAATCGAATTCTTCGACGAAGAAGCTCGCAGGATCTATCTATGATCCAAATGTATTGTTAGGCCATCCTTGCTGGGGCGGCCTTTTTGGCGAGCGGTCAGATTTAAGATAATCTGACTTTATCACGTATCACGTCGATAGCATCGTAAATGAGCTGCATCCGCTCCGTTGACGGCCAATCGCCGCGATGCTGGCAGCCCCTTTCTTCCATGAGCAGAAACGCCCGCAAATCCCATAGCGAACAACCGGCGAATTGAGGGTCGCGTTCGTACGCTTGTTCCACCCGGTCCGCAGCGTCGAAGCATTCTTCGAAAGAATCGAACTCGTCGAATGTCATCGCGAACTTAGCGATACCCATCCAGCCCGCCATCTTTTCCGGTACATCGGCCTCCGTCAGCTCTTCACTCGCAATGAGACGGTATTCCTCTGCATTTCCAGCCATTTTTTTCGCCTCCCCTCTTAGATTATCTGAAAATCACCTTAAAACGAAAGGGGTACCCCAACGGGATACCCATCACTTTTTCATAGCTTCTTTAACCCACTGACAATCTTATGCTTGCTTCCCTTTTGTTCCGCTGTTCAGCCACTGGAAAATAGCAACGGCTAATACCGAGCCGACAAGCGGTGCGATAAGGAACACCCATAATTGGGACAAGGCTTGCCCGCCAAGCAGAAGCGCCGGCCCCAGGCTTCTTGCAGGGTTGACGGACGTTCCTGTTAAGGCAATACCCAGAATATGGACGAAAGCGAGCGTCAGTCCGATGACCAGGCCGGTTACGTTTCCATTGCTCACCGAGGAGGTCACGCCCAGGATCGTATAAATAAAAACGAAGGTTAAAATGATTTCGACAACGACCGCCATCAGCGCCGAAATCCCGATTCCGTAGCCAGGGCCGAAACCGTTCTGCCCGAGTCCCGTCGTGGGCATGCCCGCAGAGACGATAATGGCGTACAGAATGGCGGAGCCCGCAATAGCGCCGGCAATTTGTGAAAGAACATACCCGATAAAGTCGGTGCTCGTCAGTTTACGGCTGAGAAGCATAGCCAGTGAAACCGCCGGATTGATATGACACCCCGAAATCGGACCGATAACGTAGGCCATCGCCACAATAGAAAGCCCGAATGCCAATGCGATTCCCAAATACCCCAGCTCACCACCCGCCGTAGCAGCGCTGCCGCAACCGAATAGAACAAGCACCATAGTTCCAATGAATTCGGCAGCATACTTTTTGAAAGACGAGTTCATAACATCCCTCCTAATGAATAATCAACCTTATCCATCATAAATGATGCAAATAGACAAAAACTGTACAAAGGGCGGGATGGAGTGAAATAGATGTAAAATCCTATTAGTGAATTTTTGTACAAGAGCGTTTGCCCTTTAGATGATATGCAGGATAGCATCATAAGTGACCACGAAAATTTTATTTGAAATGTAACAGCAAGCGGTAAGGCTCGTTCGTGTAATTGTGACCCTAAAAAAGAGTTCTCCCCTCCGCTTAATCGATGGTAAGAATAATCTTACCGCGGCCGTGCCTGGTTTCTATCAGCCGGTGGGCATCCGCAACAAGTTCGAGCGGGAACGTCTGCCGGATATGGATGTGCAGCTTGCCTTTTGAATGCAGCTCTACCAGTTCTGCAAGGCGGGCTGCCGAGCGTTCAGCGCGGACGACACGAAGGCCGAGCTCCTCAACGAGGTCATAGGCGAAGAACGTGCATATACGATTCTTATCCTTCACTAAGCTCACCGCAGCCCGAAGCCCCTCCCCTCCTGCCGTATCGAATGCGGCGTCGACGCCTTCCGGCGCAATCGCCCGTAACCGCTCGACTAGCTCTTCCTCATACGTCACTGGAATAGCGCCCAACGAACGAAGGTAGTCGTGGTTACGCTCGCTGGCGGTGCCGATGATGGTCTTCGCCCCCCACTCTCTCGCAAGCTGTACGGCAAAAGCGCCAAGTGAGCCGGCCGCACCATTGATCAATACCGTATCGCCCGGTCCAACGCCGATGGCTTTCAAAGCGATGTACGCGCCCTGGCCGTTGCCGGTCAGTCCGCCTGCCTCTTCCCAGGTCATGCTGCTGGGCTTGCTTACGATTTGGTCTGCACCAACGACCACGTATTCGGCATAACAATTCAATAACGCAAAGCCCAGCACCTCGCCGCCGATGTGAAAGCCGGTTACACCCTCCCCTACTTGATCGATGATGCCTGCAAACTCATTGCCCGGAATTTGTGGAAGTTGAATAGCTACACCCTGCGGAGTCCAGCCGCTCCGCACGCCGCAGTCATAATGCTGCACCCCCGCCGTTTTCACCCGAACCCTGACTTGCCCCGGACCGGCCTGCGGATCGGGAAACGACATCACCTCCATAACCTCTGGTCCACCAACCGAACGAAATGCTGCTGCTTTCATAGAACAATCCTCCCCTGTTCATAATGTCTGCTTCCCCAAAAATGAGATTTTTTATATAAAAGCGCATTGCTTTCCTTGCATGCTTTATTTTACAATCACTTGTGAATAAACAAAAATATATCTCAAACCATAGGGATTATATACTCGAGTATATGGGAGGGGAAAATGGATGGAGCTGCTGCAGCTGCAGTATTTTCGAACGGTGGCTCGATTGGAGCACATGACGAAGGCGGCACAGGAGCTGTGCATCGCGCAGCCTGCGCTGAGCAAGACGATCTCCAGACTGGAGGAAAGCGTTGGAGTTCCTTTGTTCGATAGACATGGGGGAAGGATTCGCCTTAATACCTTCGGCAAGGCATTTCTGGACAAAGTAGAGAAGGCACTCACCCTGCTGGACGAAGGGAGGAAAGAAGTGTCTGAGCTGGCGGGACTCGAACAAGGGAGTATTCATCTCGCCACATCAACGCTGGACCGATTATCGGAGGCGCTCGGCGAATTTCTCACACTTCATCCGGAAGTCAACTTTCGGATTACACAGGCTTCGATGGAAGAAATGACGCATTTGGTGGAAGCAGGCGAGGTCGACATGTGTTTTACGGCCCTGCCGATCGATCGGCCCGACATAAGCACCGTGTCCGTTTTGAAGGAAGATGTTTATTTGGCTGTTCCACAAGGACACCGTTTTGCCGGGAGAAAGAGCATACGTTTGAGTGAGCTGGCGGAGGACTCGTTTATCGGGTATAAGGAGGGGCTTCCTTTTCAGCGGATGAACGATTTGTTCTTTCAGGAAGCTGGGATTACACCTAACTTCGTCTGCCGGGTCGACGAGCCTGCCGC
Organism: Paenibacillus vulneris; assembly: GCF_039543185.1. NCBI lineage: Bacteria > Bacillati > Bacillota > Bacilli > Caryophanales > Paenibacillaceae > Paenibacillus > Paenibacillus vulneris. The sequence continues at coordinate 90,332 of NZ_BAABJG010000013.1, forward strand.
CATCGCTAGTCTTGTCCGAGCCGGATTAGGCGTTGCACTTGTAGGAAATTGCGGCGGCCCGAACTCCCCTCTGAACCTGCTCCGTATTGAGTTCCCCGTTTGCCAGCGTAATTTCCAAATCGTATGGTACGAGAAGCGGTACCTATCCCTAGCTGCGCGCAAGTTTCGCGACTTTCTCATCGGGTATTTTGCCGAATCAGAGGAAGCAGGTTGAATGGGAATAAGGCTGTATCCAATATAAAATACAAGGTGTCCAAAGATGCGGTACTGCTTACCCTTCAGAACAGGAAGACTTCCATTCGCGGCGGCGGATGTATTGCTCGCCCCATTCACCCAGTTGGTCTAATATGAATTGCAATGAATTTCCAAGCTCACTCATTTCATAGACAACCTTCGGCGGCACCTGATTATATACCGTTCTCGTGATGATACCGTCTTCCTCCAATTCCCGAAGCTGTTGAATCAGCATTTTCTGCGTTATATCGGGAATAGCTTTTTTTAATTCGCTCGTTCTTTTGGGCCCGGGTCCGCAGTTCAAATGGCATAAAATCAATAATTTCCACTTCCCCCCGATCACTTCCAATGTCGCTTCCGCAGGGATGTTAAAAGACCGAGTTATCTGTTCTTCCATGGGATCACCATCCTCTCGTTCCTTAGAATGTACGGTTACTTTTTAGTGCTTATGTCACTTTGAAGTGTTTATAGCACAAGAAAGTAAGTACTTCCTATATTTCTCAGAATACATGATAATTTTATCGTACTTCATTCGAAGTCAAAAGAGAAATAGGGAGGGTGCCATTTATGAAAATTTTAACCGTTGTATCACACCCGCGGGAGAACTCTTTAACCTTTTCCGTAACAGGCAGATTCGTCCAAGGACTCGCCGATGCAGGGCACGAGACGGAGGTGCTGGACTTGCATCGCAGCGGCTTTAATCCCGTAATGTGGGAAGCGGATGAACCGGATTGGTCATCTGATCACAAGATCTATTCACCTGAGGTGGAGGCCGAAATGGAACGAATGAAGCATCATGACGCGCTCGCCTTTATTTTCCCGATATGGTGGTTCAACCTGCCAGCTATGCTCAAAGGATATATCGATCGGGTATGGAATAATGGTTTTGCGTACGGCTCTACTACATTGCATCATAAAAAAGTACTGTGGCTTGGTCTGGCAGGAGCTCCAAAAGAACATTTCGAGAAGAGAGAATACGATAAGATACTCTCCCGACACCTCAACATCGGAATAGCCGATTACTGCGGAATCTCTAATAGCAAGGTCGAGATATTATACGACACCTTGGATTCAAGGCCGGAAACCTTCGAGAATCTCCTGTCACGCGCCTACCATTTGGGGCTGGAATACGACAACGATATAAAAGCCGCTAAGGAAGCTTGATATAAGATTGACATACCAAAGACCCCTTTCGTTCGAGAGGGGCCTTTACTTTCAATATTTTTGGGATAAACCGGGCCTTCTTGTTTGTACCGAATGAATTATGGAACTATTTCAAAAACGGAGCCTTGGTGAAAATCCGCTACTTTCATAGACCCATAGACACCTAAATAGAGCCGGGTTTGATCCAGATTCGTTCCCAAACTAACATAGTAAGCTGATTGAGAACCGAACGGATCATCCGTTTCAATAACACTAAAATCGCTAGGTCTACAGTCCGTTTGTGCCCTGGAATAAGCTAAAACCCCTCTAACCGGAGGGCGAGAGCCTTCACTGCGGGCAAGATCGGTAAATACAACGCTTCCCGTTAAAGCGGGGATTCCATTCCCTCTATAGGGCTGGACCCCTGTTAGTGCGGTTCCTCCGAATTTGTCAGGCCGGGGGTCTTGATGAAAATAGCTCACCAAAGGCTGCAGACGCCTCGCTGAGGTCATTACGGTTTCATTGTAATAAGCAATGGTCTTCTCATCCCCGGTTGGATTTCCAGAGCAGCCCCTAATGGTCGAAGTAGGAAAAGCGCCTTCCCACCCTCTCCAGCCAAAGTTAATAAACCCTTGCTGATCAGGCTCAGAATTCATTGCAGAAGCTTGAACAAGCTGGGTAACCGGTATTGGTTTATAATGAACGAATGAAAAAATCGACTCTACCAGGTCCTGTCCGACAATTCCCACATATTTGATATACTGATTATAGACCCTTTGAAATGAAATGCCCGGAATATTACGGACCCCTTTGGCTATTACCGTAAGCGTTTCCTGGATAGGTACGGGAAGCTCATCAAAACGTGTGACCACGGGCGGGTTGTACATAAATGTGTTCTTGCCTACGTCAATTTCAATAATTTTCCCTGCGATTTCCATATCGTTCTGACTTAAATTAAACGGGTCATAGCCGGATCCGCCATCTCCGGTTGTCAAAACAAGCCTTCCTGTTTCGGGCGAAAAATTCAAGCTATTAACACCATTATGGTTTAAAAATGGTCTTCTTATATTCAGTAATGTTCGCCGCTTTTGAGGCTGGCCATTCGGTTGTAATACCCATTCTTCCACTGTATCGATATGATCATATTGCGATTCTCTATGTATCCACTGCAGGTGTAACGTTTTGGGATCACACGGGTTAGGCTTAAAGGATTCAAATTCACCTGAAAGCGCGCCGGGACCTTGAGTTCCCGCTGCTGAAAAATGAAGATAGAAAAGACCGTTAGAATAAAATTCGGGATGAAACGCAAGCCCGAGCAACCCCCGTTCATCATATCCGCCAGAGCCGCCTAGTTTTAGGATGCGGGGGCTAATATTTAACAACGTCCTTATAACTCCGCCTCGTATGTAAAAGACCTCTCCTACCTGGGTCGCAATAAATAAGGTTTCGGCTGAATCACCCGGGAGCATAGCGGTTTTCAAAACAGTGGGCATATTGATTCTGCTTACAATGGGCCGCAAATGAGCCTTAACTTTTATCAACTATAGTAGCCCCCTCCTCTTGTTTCCCTTTTTAGAAATATGATTAGAGCGATTCCTTTAGTACCAGGAGGTTTTCTTCAGAGCCTTATTTCTTCTCGAAAAAAAACGGAGCAAACGACATATAAGCGCTGCTCCGGTCGGATGAATGCCGCTGGATATTCCATATCCTTTATTTGACCATCGGCTCCCACGAATTGTAAAAAAATCCTCCTGCGGTGCCTTAGGCCAAGATTGCAGCTAATCCGTTCAGAATATTTTAATTGGAGACAGCTTTAAAGGAGCGTTTCGTTAACTTCAATTCCTTAGCTAGATCAATAGCCTGCTTCATATCCTCATGCTGGCTGGACCAGTGCCAGCTCCCGTACCTGCCGATGCTGTAGATGTTATGCTGCTGCAAGTAGCCTCGGAGCCTAGATGTGATCCGATCGTCCGGCAAGCAATAGTTGTGCTCCAGATAGATTGGTTTCATAGTCACAATATCCCGTTCATCCTCAATGATCCCAATGCTTATAAGGTCCTTAATGACCCGTGGCCTTAAGCTTAATGCTTCCTGTTCATCCTTAAAAAACAAGGGGGAGCACTCTACATAAATGGAACTATAGCCTTCCGGGGCCATACTTGATTGAACATTGCTATAGAAACCGATGCGGTAGCAGCAGTACTTCATCTCCGATACATAAATCCAGCTTTTGTTGGCATGCAGCGGATTTTTCTTTACTCCTAAATTGAGGATGAATCCCCTGCTTGCTTGCAAATGCCGGGATAAGCTTGCGATCTGACTATCTGCACCGTCCAGCATGCTTATCAGTTTGGGTAACGGCATCGTGGAAATAACCGTGTCCCAAGGAACCGTTTGATCATTGATGGTGATTGTTCGGTTATGAAGATGAATCGATTGGACTTGAGAATTGAACTGAATGCATGCATGGTTCGCCAGGTGTTCCGGAATCGCTTGGGCCCCTAACGGGCTTTGCGGATAATAAAAATAACTGTTATATCCCGCAGTATTCTTGTCCGTTCGAACATTTCTGATTTGCTCGTATTGGCTTACTTGGATTTGTGCCAGATCCGATACCCCGAACATCTTCCTGTTATAATCCCTGAAAAAATATTCAAACAAAGTAGGTCCGTACGATCGGAGCAGCATGTCCAAATAGTTCTGGAAGCGGCCCCCTCTGTCTGCTTCCTTTTCCTTTATGGCGATTAACTCCCGATTAATCTGATTGACAAATCGACGGTCTTCATGCTTTTTATAGCTCTGCTGCAACGGAAAGTCGAACCATTTTCCTTCCAGGTATACGAAGGCTTGCCGTGTGTGCCTTTGCAGAGGAAGTCCTTCCAAAAGCTGCAAAACCTCCGGGACATTTTGATAATGAAACCAATGGCCACCTACATCGAAGGTAAACTTGCCAACGGGAGTATCGATTCCATACGATGCGGCTTTCCCTCCAAGTCTGGAACTGCCTTCCAGGACCTTCGCATGGCCTAAGCTTGCTGCAAAAGATAAGCCGGTTACGCCCGCTCCGATAACATATATGGACACCATGCTCCCCCTTTTTTCTACTAGATCTGCATGACGCTTCTAATTCGTGAATTGACCTTATGTACGTCATATTTTTGCTCTGCTATGTCGCGACTGCATGCTCCCATTCTTTCTATCAAGCCAGGTTCTAGAATGAATCGTTCCATAGCCTCAGCTAGCGCGGCGGCGTTCTTAACCGGTACCAGGAAACCGTTGTATTCTTGAATAACCGTTTCCTTGCATCCAGGTGTATTCGTAGTAATAACAGGCATCCCCATTGACATCGCTTCCAATATAGATTTAGGAGTTCCTTCACGATAATAGGAGGGCAGGACGAAAACGTCCGAGCTGTTTAGATGCGGTCGAACATCCCTGGTTTCTCCAAGATAATCAACCACCTGCTCATTTATCCATTCGGTCATTTGATCCTCACGGATCGCCGTCGGGTTAACATCAAAGGGGCCTAGCAGCTTGATGCCTATGTCCGGATACTTTCTTTTTAAAATTCTCGCAGCTTCGATGTATTCGTAAATTCCTTTGGCCTTAATTATTCTTGCTATAAGGATAAAGGTAACAGGCGCTTTGCCCGTCCTGCCGGAAGGCTTTCTAAATGAAGTAAGGTTGACACCCACTCCGTTCACTATCGTCGCTTTTTCCCGCTGAATGAAGTGAATGTTAGTAAATAGTTGAAGATCATCCTCGTTTTCAAAAAAAGCCCCTTCACAATGACGAAAGGCCTGGCGGTATAAGGTTTTGACAATCGGCATCAGCATTCGCTGCTTCCAGGTTCGTTCCATGAACATATAGCCTAATCCGGTGATGTTGACAAATACCCTTCCCTTGTTTGCGAGTCTGGCCGCCAGGCTGCCGTAAAATACGGGCTTGATAGAGTAGCAGCTGATGATATCGGGGTCCTCATCTCCTATGATCCGAACCAAATGAAGAATACTGCGTAGATCATACAACGGGTTTAACCCTGTATTCCGGATAGGAACCCGAACGAACTTAACCCCAATGGCAGCCAACGTATCCCCCGCTATGGTATCAGGTGCCAAAGCCGTTACGCTGTGCCCGTCCCGTACCAATGATTCCAAAAGATCCCGGCTAAAATTCAAATAGTACTTGGCGTACGGAACAACAAATAAAACCTTTGCCATTTCATCACCTTCTCGGGACCGTATTAGCTTACGTTTACCTGACTTAATTTGTATGCCGCCACACATACCAATCCGAATGCTGCCGCTGCCAATCCATAGGCATCAAACGACAGGATGAGTAAGGCGGTGGTACCCAATATAATGGCACCCGCATAGGCGAGCAGTACCGTTTTTTTGACGGATAACCCCATCTTGACAAGTCTTAATGCAAAATGATCCTGGCTCCCTCGAAGCGGAGACTTCCCAGCCTTTATTCGCAGTACAGAGACAAAGATCAGCTCAAATAAGGGAATCCCTAGAATAAAAACCGGGACGATCAGCTGCCGGCCAAACTCCTGACCCTCCGTCCAATCTATCACCGTGCATGCAAATAAAAAACCAATCAGTAAACTGCCGGTATCGCCCATATAGATTCTCGCAGGCTGGAAATTATAGATCAGAAAGCCTAAGCATGCACCTGCCAAAGCTAGCATTAAAGCACTGCTGAATAGATCCCCTGAAAGCTGCAGCAACAATGCAAAAAATAAAGAACAAATACTAACAATGCCTGCCGCAAGCCCGTCCATAGTATCGATTAAGTTAATGGCGTTAGACACACCTATGATCCAAAGGATGGTCACTGCAAGGTTCAATATTCCGTTATCAAAAAACGAGAAAGAGATCCCGCTGGACCCAACGATGAAAGCAGCAATAAACTGTACAATAAGCTTCGTAACGGGTGATACCGGCCTTATGTCATCAACGAGACCTAGTCCCAGTATAATCAGCGAGCCAAGTATTTTACCGTACTGGTTCATCAAGGTCACATGATCGTTCTGTAAGATCAGTACGACTGCTACAGCGGCAAAAATAGCTAGTCCTCCCAAATAGGGAATGGGGCGCTTATGAGTTTTCAATTCCGTATTTGGATAATCAACGATGCGCAGCTTAAGCGCGATAATCCTCATGATAGGGGTCAATAGCATGCAAAACGCTAGCGAGAAAAAGAAGCTGGATGCTAACAAATGAGTTGTATCCCCCTTCGTTCGTTATAAGGCTTTTGATTTTACAAAAAATAACGTTCGTTTTAACGAACAAGTCTTGTCCCCATTATATTTCGACTGTAATAAAATAGCAATTCATTTCTATATTTTCCTGCTACTTTTATCTCGTAATTTCCCGAATACCTGATCGTACTTCCCGTCTTGGAATTCATCCTTCGGAGCTCTTGCGGTATACTATTTCGTAAAGAGGTGAGTGTGGTGGAATCGTTGAAGTCCATTTATCAGCGATATTTCGATGAAACGTTGTTTGGCCAAAAGAACGGAGTAACGTACAATCTGCGACCGGAGATCGGCGCCGGGAATGCCTGCAAGGTCACTACTTACAGCGGGATCGAAATCGTGTATCACGACATTCGTTATCATGAACCGTATCCTTTTTGTTTTGCTTCCAGAGGACGTATGGTTGAGCTTCAGTTTACTCTTTCCGGGGGGCGGCAGGTGAATGTGTCCGGTCATGATCATGAGACTCCGGTCGGGCAGGGTGCGCTTGCTTTAATTCAAGACTTTCAAGCACAGTTTTATCCCTCGGCACAAGAACCGTATGTTTCTCTATCGCTGGCCATTCCGGTTTCTCTATTTGATTATGCGGCTCATGAGTTGACGACTTCAACCAATACAAACTTTGAATTCGACCGGCTCCTGCAGGGGCAAACCTTCCGCCGCTATTGTTTTGAAAATGACGCCAGAAGCATGGTATTGGCGAAGCAATTAATCTCCGATTTTAAAGACGCCAATAGATCCCCATTACTGATGGAAGCATCCGCATTGGAGTTACTGAACATGTATATGCTTCAATTATTCGAGCCTTCGCCCAGACCGGGCGGCTTGTCCAAAGGGGATATCCAAAAACTGCATAGGGCTAAGGAAATACTTGAATCTTGTATGACCGACCCTCCTTCTCTGCTGGCCTTGGCCAAAATGGTCGGGTTAAACGACTTTAAACTGAAGACGGGATTCAAGGCATGTTTTGGAATGACCGTATTCGAGTATTTGAGACACGTTCGTCTCGAGCATGCGATGATGGTTCTGCGGAACCAAGAGTCCAATGTAACCGAAACTGCGATGATGGTAGGCTACAGCAACGTAAGCGCGTTTTCCGAGCAATTCATTCGGAAGTTTGGTATAAAGCCGTCGGAGATAAAAAAATATTTTTAATCCGTTTGACCGTAATTGATTCCGTTTCACGGGAGCGGTCCGTACCGCAAATCCCTTATACTCCTCTTCAAACAATACTATTGTGTAGAGGAGTGTAAGAATGAACAAAATGAAGGGAAGCATTTTTTTCAGTGTTTTCGCAGCCATGCTGGGGCTTATGCTTATCGCGCCGATTACCCCCTCGCTTATACGAGAATTGGGCTTAAGGGAAATCCATTCCGGAATCCTTATTTCCGTCGGATCGATTATGATGGCGGTTATGGCTCCTGTATGGGGGAATATCAGCGATGTGAAGGGACGGAAGCCGGTAATCCTGATTGGGTTTATTGGTATATCCATCAGCACTTTATTGTTGGCGGTCACCTTCTACAGCGGTCTCCATCACTGGCTTAGCGGCGGACTACTGCTGTCGCTGATGATCGTCACGCGAAGCTTGGTCGGGATGTTTATCCCGGCAATCCTTTCCTCCTCACAAGCTTATATGGGAGATGTGACGGAGGGGAAGGAAAGAGGAACCGGCATGGCGATCATTAGCGCGGCAAATGGGCTTGGGCTTATTCTCGGCCCGGCGATCGCCGGTGTATTTACATTATTTGGTTTGCTGTGGCCTTTATATTTTGGAATTGGGATTGCAATAGTTGCCTATTTCATCACTCTGCTGCTGATGCCTGCAAAGAAACCGGCGACAGCGAAGGGGTCTGCCAAAGTCAGCCCATTTCAACCTGGTTTGCGCAATTATTTAATCGTGGCGCTAGTCACGATGATAGGAATCGTAACGATTCAAGTTATTGGAGGGTTTTATCTGCAGGATCAGCTGAGCCTCCCCTCCGATCAGCTGGCAAGAATAGTATCCTTCGGATTAATGCTTACGGGCATTGCCATGCTCTCTGCCCAAATCGTGCAGTCCAAATGGCTGAAATGGGAGCCGCGGCCGATGATCCTGCTCGGTTCCTTGATTCTCGTCGTAAGCATGCTCCTATTCCTTCTTACGGCTCACCTACCGTTCTACTATTCGGCGTTTTTTGTTTTTGGATTAGGATCGGGCTTTATGATGACCGGATTTATGGCAGGCGCTTCTCTTTCGGTAAGCAGCGAACAGCAAGGAGGCGTTGCCGGCTTGGTTGCTGCCATGCAGGGAATCGCCGCCATCATCGCCCCTATTCTAAGCACCACTCTATATCAAATGAATCGTTACAGCCCTATGGCCATGATAGCTGTCCTTACCACCCTCTTGGGCGCAGGGATGCTGGCCCGCTTGCGAAGGGAACCGGCCCATAGCGCTATCAAGCGAATGGAAGGCCGGGAGATTCGGGCCGTCTCCGAAGATGCTAAGTAGGGCAGCGGCACCCCCTTTGAAGCTTACTTTTGAGAATCAAGAATAAACATAGATGCATCTTGTCCCATGAAAATTTTACTTCCGGTATAAAAGGTTCGGGATTGAATATCCCTATACCCTATTTTCGTCATGATGTTAGCCAGCTCTGCTTGATCAAATCCGTTATGAACGATATCTGACACTATGTTTTCATTTTTATTAAAATCTACAATCAGTAAATGGCCTCCTTCATTTAAAGCGTCAAATAACCTTGATAAGACCAATTCGACGTCACTAATATGAAGGAGGACCTGCGCCATAAAAATATAGTCAGCCTGAAAATCCGATACACCTTCCTTCTCAAAATCAAAGCATAAGGTGTCTGCTTTTTGAATATCAGAGCGGGAGATTTTTTGCTTGATTTGATCAAGCATGTTTTGCGATGTATCCAGAAACAGCATGGATTTAAACTCGTTTAGCAGGTTCATTCCGACAAGACCCGTTCCGCAACCAAAATCAATAGCATTCTTACTTTTAGTGTCAACTAAATAGGTGCGAATGGCCTCCGATGATACCTTTGCAATTTGGATTCTTTCAGGGGTGTCGTATAGGTTAGCTATCATCTCAAACTTATCCGTATTTCCCATTCGTTTCTCTCCTTCTGCCGTTAAATATGTTCTGACAGGTCCATCACGTTATGAAAATGAATTTCGCTCAACTATTCGATGACCTCTTCAACTACCATAATCTCAGAATCTGTAATCCTCATGCAAATCATACCTGCTAACCAACAGGATTATTCTCGCTGAATCCCGTTCCCATGATGGGGAATATCGGTATAGCATTTGCAGGTCTGCGCAATTATATTGCCAATCTTCATACGGAACAGCTGCCTAAAGAAATTTTTGTTGGCCACCGTTCTTTCCTTTTTCCGTTATAGACAAAAGATCGCGCCAATTGCCGCGGCAGAGTCATCAGAGAATTATTGATATGACTACAGCCGGGATAGATTGGCCATACAATTAACGCCAGCGGCGATAGGTTCAGCCGCCAATTCGTCATTGAACACGGCGTACATAATCATGGTTTTACCGTTTCTTTCAGAGCATATATTTAATACCGATATTTACTTAGGGAAGGGGACTGGACGATTGCCTAAAAAAAGGGGTACATCAACAGGCTATACAAAGTCATCGGCAGGCATAAAGAACGATCGGAGAGAAGAGCTTTCTATAAACTCTCTTGACAATAAGCGCTTGAACAAAAGACCTAATTTTCTGCTAATTATGGTAGATGAGGAACGCTATCCCCCTGTTTACGAAAGCACAGAACTGAAAACATGGCGTGAGCAGAACTTGCTGGCTCAGGAATTTCTTCGCAGCAATGGATTAGAGTTTCAACGTCATTATGCTGCTTCTGTCGCATGCTCCCCGAGCCGTGCAACCTTATTTACAGGACATTATCCCTCCTTGCACGGAGTGACTCAGACAAGCGGCCCCGGAAAGGGACCTTTCGGGGCCGGGATATTTTGGCTTGACCCGAACACAGTCCCGACCATAGGAGACTACTTTGAAGCTGCGGGATACCAAACCTTTTACAAAGGCAAGTGGCATATTTCGCATTCGGACATTTTGATTCCCGGTACTTATCAATCGTTTCCAAGCTACGACCCGCAGACCGGCGTACCCGGACCGCAAAGAGTTGATCTTTATTTAAATGCGGACCGCCTTGCCCCTTATGGGTTCCACGGATGGGTCGGCCCTGAGCCGCATGGCTCAAGTCCTCATGATTCCGGATCGTCGTCGGCCATCGGATTGGCAGGCAGAGACCAGGTGTTTGCGGCGGAAACCGTAGAGCTGATCGAACGTCTGGACCGGGAGCAAAGAGAACATCCCTCGGCGGAATCAAAGCCGTGGTTCATTGTTTCCTCTTTCGTGAACCCGCATGATATTACCTTGTTTGGAGAGATTACGCGTCAGCTTCCGCAATTCAACTTTGAAGTAGACCCAACGATCCCCGATATTCCTCCGCCTCCGACATGGACCGAATCCCTAAGCACGAAGCCTCGCGCTCAACGAAGCTATCGTGATCTGTATCCCCGGGTATTCCAGCCTACCGGAAACTCGAATTTCTACCGCCAGCTGTACTTTCAGCTTCAGAAAAACGTGGACCAGCAAATAGGAAAGGTACTGCAAAGCCTGCGAAGCTCCTCTTTCTACGAAGATACGATTGTGATCTTTAGTTCAGACCATGGGGAGATGTTAGGCGCCCATGGCGGCATGCATCAGAAATGGTACAACGCTTATGAAGAGACCATTCATGTACCGCTGTTGATGCATAATCCCAAGCTGTTTAACGGCCGGAAAACAACGGATATACTTACATCCCATGTAGATCTGCTTCCTACCATGCTTGGGCTTGCCGGAATTGACGCCGATGTGGTTCAACAAAGCTTAAAAAATGATCATACGGAAGTGCATCCCTTGGTTGGCAGAGATTTATCTCCTTTGATCTTAGGGGAAGGCAAGCCGGACCGAGCCGGGGAACCTCTTTATTTCATGACGGATGATGACCCGACCACCAACGCGGTCAAACATGGGCTGTTGGGAATCCCCTATGAACCTGTCGTACAGCCAAAGCATATTGAAACCGTGATTGCTGAGCTCCATACGAATGGACGCAGCGAGATTTGGAAGTATTCGGTTTACTTCGATAATCCCCAATTCTGGTCGAATCCGGGCATCAAAGATGAACAAACGCATCAGGCTCCAGCTCTATTAAAAGACGGAACCTTTCGCCAGATTCATCAATCTATTTGTTTCACTACTGTAAAAACGGAACCCGTCCCGAACCAATATGAATTGTATAATGTAACCGCAGATCCGCTGGAGGTCACCAATTTGGCATTTCCGAGCAATACCACGGACGAGTCCAGAAAAATTCAGAGGAGAATGTCCGTGCTGCTGAAGGAACAACGCCAGAAGAAACGACTGTCACCTTCCAGCGGCAATGTGTGAGGCTATTTCGAATGCCACGGACAGCTGTCTCAGCACCAATTTATCGCTATCCCAAGGTCATAAAAGGCTCAGGATACGGCTCTGAGCCTCTTATTATCAAAAATTGCCGCCGCTCGCGGTAAGGTCTGCCATGCTGTCTGTAACGGCAATTGTTAAGGGCACCCACTCCGGGAGGGTCGATTGCCGAAACATGATATGCAAAGAAAAAAACAACCATCGACGACATGAACGTCGACAATGGTTGTTTAGTATAACTGTTTACTTATCGATTAAATCGGTCGTCTTAAGCATTCTTTCAATCAGCGC
>NZ_BAABJG010000014.1:0-335302 GCF_039543185.1 Paenibacillus vulneris
ATCCAATTAACCGCACGGATATCGACAAGGACGCTACCGAGGTCGAACGCGCCTGTAGCAGCGTTGAAAATCCGGATGTTGAACGTTTTCAAAACGCGACCTCCTTCTCAATATCGCTGATAGTTAGCGTGGCGTTTAATGACCGGCGTACATTTGCGGAGTTTTTATTGGCCTTTGCGTATTGCTTGTCCATTTCGCCAATATTATGCTCCAATAAATCGTAGATCGGGCGCAGCTTCAAAAGTTCGTCCTTAACAGCCCTCCGCTTACGCAGCGCCTCCTGTAGCATGACAGCAACGCTGTAGCCGGCCGCTTCGTCAATGTCGTACCGCTCCAGATCGTGGTAGATATCGGAGATTTGACGGTCCAACTGAGACATGCACTTATTTAGCCGCTCATAAGCGATTTTCACATTTTCGTAAACGCTATGTACCTGTTCGAAGTAGAAAGCTGCAGATAATATACTCATAGGTTCGCAGCCTCCTTAATCGCGCACAATCGATAGTTCCTCGCTCTCATGGATTACGTGATAGTTCAAGAGTTCGTACGCTGACATTGCGCGCAGCTTTTCATCGAGTTCGATTAATGCAATTTCGCCGCGGTCCGTCGTTCCTAGCGACATACTCGCAAAAATCTCAACGTAGACGTCCTGCTTCCGTGTTGGCGCGACCATTACGTAGTTAACGGTTCCTCCGTAGATAAAGAGTGCGTGTGCTCCATCTTCCGTCAGATAGGCCGGAATTACTTCGGATTGGTCGTCGCCAGTGTCAATGACGAGCTTTATACGTTTCATTTGGCGTCGCCTCCTTAATTTGCGATCTCACGAAATAGACACGCAAGGAAGAATGCGATGAGCTTGACGATTGAACGGGCGGATAGGCCGCGGCGCTTACAGTCAGTGGATGAGGGCGTGTAGACTTGCGCTCCGATCGCGATCATACTGCGACAGCTCCTTTCGTTTCGTCGATATCGATGCCCAAGCGTTCGATTAACTCGTAACTTGCGTCTGCGGCTCCGATTGTGGCCGCGGAGGATACGTCCGGAAATAAAGTGCGGAATACTTCGGGAGATACGTTTACGATCGACGTTTCTCGGCCAATTAAGCGGATGTTGTACCAACCGACCAATGTGCGCGTGAATGTGATGCGCTGCGTTGTGAGATGCGTGTGGCTTATGGATGGAGTGACGAGTTCGGACACACGACAGATAACGATGTATTTGCGATTCATTTTGAAACCTCCCTCAAATTTTTGAAACCTTCTAATTTTTAACACGTATTATTTATCGTCTATCGTTATGCTTTTGATTATATACACTCTATAGTTATGCGTCAAGCAATAATTTTCACTTGACTAACTTTAATGTATAATTGGAGGTGAAGAGGTGATGTCCTTGGCAATCAGAATAAGACTCGGAGATGCAATTGAAGCTGCCAATAAGGCAACAGACGGGAAGGTGTCTAAATACGCTATAGCACGCGAGGCAAAAGTGCGTCCTAATCTAATTTACGATCTATGTGACGGCAAAACGAAAAGAGTCGACCTGGACACTTTAAGTACAATTATTAAAACGCTAAATATGCTATCTGGCCACAAACATACTATAGCCGACATACTTGAATACGAAGATGATACAAACTAACCGCCTCCTTCACGGAAAGCGGTCTTTTTGTTTTAGATGAATTTTTTGTTGCACTCGTTTGTTGTTGGCCATATAACGTGATCCATTATGAAGTCGAATGTTACACCCAATATCGTAAGATACCTTTCCGAAGGCCACGCCGGATTGTACGGTAGCCGCGATTCGAGCCGCCTAATAACTCCGACTGATACTCCGCACTTCTCCGCGTACTCATCCTGCGTCATGTTCCCGAGGGCGCGGCGCCGTAGTCTACACAGATCCCACCGCGTAGTTATCAATAGTCGGTTGGTCTCTTCTGGCGTATTTCTAACTAGTTGATAATATGCTCGACCTTTCATTGTAACAACCCCCTGTCGTTTATCCCCTATTGATAAACCCTATGCGTTTATCTTTAGGCATATGACAGATTATCAGCGCCACCCCTTTCGTTTAATATCCGTAAGGATAGTTCCTCCGCCACTGAATCGTTAAACACCGCTTTATGCGGTCATTTGACGGAGTTCGGAATATTCCGCCTGAGCTGCCGCGGTGGAATAGTTTGCGGAATACACGTCAGAATAATCAATCGGAGTTGTTCGGCAGCCTTGCCGGATCATTCCGATATTGCTGCCTACCATACTTCCGCCCCATTGCGGAAATAAAAAAAAAAAACGGCAGCCAATCGGAGTAACATCCAAATAAGCTACCGCTCTTATATAACTGATACTTATGACTCGTCCGCTCTAGTGATTTCGGACTCTTTGCATTTACAAGTTATCTGCAAATTTGCGGGACTTAAATCTCGATCACGACATTCCTGTTCTATCAGCTTAACCGCCTCCCATGTAGACACTGCGACGACATATTTTATATCTTCATTAAGCGTTACTTCAAATAAGTAGTTATCACCCTTTGTGTTTCTTTCCGCTACGATGGCTTCAACGTCAATATTATTTGCAACGTTTCTGGGCAACTCACTTTGCTCAACTAAAAAGTTAAATATCGACTTCACTGTATCAAAACGGGTCTGGATAGTACGGTAGGATAGACTACCGCCATCCGTTTTCCTCCCTTGCTCGTGCGCCATGTAGTAAACATAGTCCTTTAATACACTTTTCGTTATTGTTTTTATAGTGACATTCTTTGAATTTCTCAGCCAATCCGTAAAAAACCTCCAATGTGATCTATATCCTATCAGTGTACTTTCAGTTTTTGTTAACAAATTAGCCTGGTAATAAAGTTCAAATGCATGATCAAAATCGAGTCTCTTCCTTTTTTGCATATAAGTCCTCTCCCTAGTAAAAATAAAAACCGTCGATTCGCGTTTTCTACGCGTCGACGGTTCGTCAACTTTCGTTTAAAGTTGTTGGATTCTTAAAATACTTGCATAAGCGATAGTATTTAGGAATTTTCTGTCCATTCATGCTGTCTATGCCTCCCTTCTACAGTAACGATTGTACCATAAAAAGAAGTTTATCGGCCAATTTGCGAAAAGTTCACGCGATGAAAACGAAGTCTGACGAGAACTAACGATTATCTATTTATAGTATACCCCTCGTTCGCAAAATAAAAACGCCGAACCCCGTAAGATTCGACGTCAAATATTTACTCTTAATATCCCTCCGTGTTAAACTTTATTAGCGCTAGTATTAACCGATAAACCCACGCATGGGACGGAGGTGAATTTGTTCAGCTTTATCGCTATTATACGGTAAAAGTTTATCGGAATCTCTTCGCACAGTGTTCGTAAAAAGGTACGTAGATATCCGATAAATTAACAGAACCAGACTCACTCATCGTCTTCAAACGAAGAACCGGCATCCTTTCACGAAACTTTATGCTCAATTCTCAGCTTATCCGCCACCATTGCTATAAACTCACTGTTCGTAGGCTTTGCTTTCGAAATATTGATCGTATATCCGAACAAGTGGCTGATACTGTCGATGTTGCCGCGGGTCCACGCGACTTCGATTGCATGACGGATCGCCCGTTCGACGCGGCTAGGCGTCGTTTTGTATTTTTCGGCAATGGCCGGGTACAGCGTCTTGGTGATGGCTCCAAGAATTTCAATATTGTTGTAGACCATGGTAATAGCCTCACGAAGATATTGATAACCCTTGATATGAGCAGGCACCCCAATTTCATGGATGATGGTGGTGATGTTAGCGTCAAGATTTTTGGTTTTTGGCAGCTGCACGACATTTGCCTTAACGGGCGTTGGATTCGTTACCGAGCTGGATTGATTATTGGAGACCAGCTGGCGGATCCGATTCGTCAGGATTTCCATGTCAAAAGGCTTCAATATGTAATAGGAAGCTCCGAGCTGCACCGCTTTTTGCGTAATATTTTCTTGTCCGAAAGCTGTCAGCATAATGATTTTGGGTTGAGGATGCAGATCCATTTCCCGCAGCTTTTCCAATACGCCAAGTCCGTCCAAATGCGGCATAATGATATCCAATATCAATACGTCCGGCAAACGATTACTTTGCTCAATTAAACGAAGAACATCGTTACCATTGTACGCAACTCCGGTTACTTGCATATCGTCTTGTTCATCGATAAATTCGGAAAGTAAATTTGTGAATTCGCGATTATCATCAGCTAACAATACTTCAATCATTTGCAACGTAACATCCTCCTTCAAATGGCAACAAATAAGATTAGCAATATTTACCTAAGTATACTTTCGACAAGAGCAATAAAATTCCTTCTGTCGAAAATTATTTTTCTAGATTTTTTTTAAGTTTTCATTTATAATAAAAAATTTACACCAAATAAGTACATTATTCGACAAAACTGTAAAGAAGTCAACAAAAAAGAAAAACTAAAGGCTTTTATCCTGCCTTTAGCTCTTCTTTGGTATTTCTTAGCATGATCCCGGCGTCCTGGAGCATCCATTCGATGTAGCAGCCATAGCCGCTTGTAGGATCATTGACGAATACATGGGTTACCGCTCCGATGACTTTGCCGTTTTGTATGATGGGACTTCCGCTCATCCCTTGAACAATGCCTCCTGTTTTTTCCAACAGGCGCGGATCGGTAATTTTGATGACCATCCCTTTGGTAGCCGGGTAATCCTGCTTGGCGACATGAACAACCTCGATATCGAACTTCTCCACCTTTTGACCGTTAACGACCGTATAGATCTGGGCGGAGCCTTCCTTAACCTCTTCAGCGAAAGCTATAGGCAGTGCTTCCTTGGTGAGCCCATGATCAGGCAGCTCCCCCATTTTGCCGAATATGCCGAACGGGGTATTCTTCTCAATGTTGCCCAAGACCTTGCTTTCTTTTGAAAATTGAGCCCGCTTCTCTCCCGGTTCGCCGTTCTGGCTTTTGGAGATGGAGGTAACATTGGAGTGCACAATTTCCCCGGAGCCTACAGCAATAGGGGTCTGGGTATCCATATCGGTAATGACATGCCCCAGAGCTCCATATACCCCTTGATCCGGCGCATAGAAGGTCAACGTCCCTACGCCTGCCGCTGAGTCCCTAATGTACAGCCCCAATCGATAAGCCTTATCTACAATATCATAGGAAGGATAAATTTGAATATCAATCAGTTCATTGTTACGTTTGACAGTTAAAGTTAAAGGCTTCTTACTGCTGCCTGCTTCGGCTGTCAATTCGGCAACCTTGGATATTTCCTTCAGAGGCTTTCCGTTAATTTTGACGATAAGATCCCCAAGCTGTATCTTGGCATCCTCACCCGGTGAAATCTTTTTGTCCTCGGCAACAGCCACGAGATGATGACCAACGACAAGGACGCCTGCTGATTTTAGCTTCACTCCGATGGTTTGGCCGCCGGGTATCACTTTTAAATCAGGTACTACACTAACCTTGACGGTTTTTAAAGGAATTTTACCGAAGAGCTTCAGCTTCATTTCCGCTTGGCCCGCCTTGTAAGATTCCAAAGAAATAGGGTGATGAAGATCCACTTGGAATGAGTGCTTGGCCGAACCGTTAACCTTCAAAATTTCCGGATCGTTCACTGTCACTTGCGCGCTGACCGGCATAGCTAACTGAAGATGAGCCTGCTGGCCTGTGAAGAGCCTTAGCTCCTCGGGGAATGAGGCAAAGCTTTGGAAAGGCGTGGATAAACTCCCTAGACAAACGAAGAAGACGAGCATTAATCCAATCATTCTTTTTCTGTGTTTGGAACTCACGGTGTCACGCTCCCTTGCTTCCTTCGCTGCGGCCCTGTATATTGCCGCTTGTGTACAATTAAGTTAACCTCACGCCCATCCTTTTATAAGTGAAAATGATGCCACGCTTGATCCTTTACATCCTTGATTTCTTTTCGTTAGCCAAATCCAACATTTCTTGAGCATGCTCCAGCGTCTTGCCCGTTACTTCGACACCACCCAGCATACGGGCCAATTCATGAATGCGGCCGTCTTGCTTCAGATCATCTACATGAGTAAACGTGCGTTCGTTGTCCGAGTTTTTATGAATCCGGTAATGGGCATCCGCCATGCAAGCCACTTGAGGCAGATGGGTGATGGAGAATACTTGGCAGCCGCGCGACAGCTTGGACATTTTCTCGGCGATTGCTTGTGCGGCACGCCCGCTGACCCCGGTATCGACTTCGTCAAACACCAACACAGGAATACGGTCCATTCGAGCGAAAATCGATTTCAAGGCAAGCATAACCCGGGATATTTCCCCGCCGGATGCAATTTTGCTCAAGCTTCGCAGCGGCTCTCCCGGGTTCGCTGAGATCAGAAACTCAACCTCATCGGCTCCATCGATAGTCAATGCCTCATCCCGGTAAAGAATTTGAACTTTAAATTGGGTTCTTTCCATATGTAGATCCCGCAGTTCAGCTACAATTTCTTGCGCCAGCCGCTCAGCGATGAGCTGCCTTTTCTCGGACAGCTGTTTTGCCAGCTCCTGAGCCTTGGATAAGGCCGCAATTTCTTCTTTTTGCAGTTCCTGCAGTTTTTCGTCCTTATTCTCGATCAAATCGAGCTCCGCGGTGACCTTCTCTAAGTACTTCAATATTTCGTCTACATTTTCTCCGTACTTTCTTCTTAAGGTCGCAATCGTATCGAGTCTTTGTTCAATGTATTCCAGGCGGGCCGGATTGAACTCGATATCATCCCTATAATCACGGATTTGGTATGCCGCATCCTCCAGCTGGTAATAGGCGCTTTGAGCCTGCTCGACCAGCGGCTTCAGCTTATCCGGATCCAGTCCGGCTATATCCTCCAGCTTTTGAATGGCTTTATTAATGGCATCCAGGCCTTTATTCCCTGAATATAAAAGATCATAGGCATCAGCGGCGTGCTGGTATAATTTTTCCGCATTTGCTAGTTTGCGTTTTTCTTCGAATAATAATTCATCTTCGCCGCGTTTTAATTGAGCCGATGTGATTTCTTCAACCTGAAAGCGATATAAATCAAGCATTTGCAGCGATTGCTTGCTGGTTTCCTCTAACTCTTTAAGGCTTTTGCGTATATGAGAATACTTCTCAAAAGCTTGCTGGTACTGCTGCTTGATTGGCCCAATTTCATTGTCACCAAACATATCGAGCCAGCGGATATGTTCTTCCACATGAAACAAGGATTGATGCTCGTGCTGACCATGAATGTTAACAAGCCATTCTCCTACTTCCTTCAAACCGGATAAATTGACAAGCTGACCGTTAATCCGGCTTGTGCTTTTTCCCTGGGAAGTAATTTCCCGCCGTATGATCAAATGATTCTCCGAATCCGCTTCGATTCCAAGCTCAGACAAGGTACCCCACACCGGATGCCCGCTTTCTATCTGAAACAATGCCTCGATAGTAGCCTTGTCGCTGCCATAGCGA
Source organism: Paenibacillus vulneris (assembly GCF_039543185.1). Lineage (NCBI taxonomy): Bacteria > Bacillati > Bacillota > Bacilli > Caryophanales > Paenibacillaceae > Paenibacillus > Paenibacillus vulneris. The sequence goes on from NZ_BAABJG010000014.1 coordinate 7,430, forward strand.
ACCAGATCAGCAGAGCTTCTTCCTCCGGCGATTAAGGTTAAAGCATCGATAATGATCGATTTTCCGGCGCCAGTCTCCCCTGTAAGCACGTGAAACCCTTTTCGAAAATGCAAATGGACGGCTTCAATAACCGCTAAATTCCGTATCGACATCTCAAGAAGCATCGTTCTCTCTCTCCCGTTAACTCAGCATGGATAAAATCTGATTGACAACCATTCCGCTCTGCTCTTTGGTTCGGCATATAATTAGAATGGTGTCGTCCCCGCAAATCGTTCCCATGATTTCGTTCCATTCCAGACTGTCTATTAGGGCACCGATGGCATTGGCTGTTCCAGGCAAGCTTTTCATTACGACCAAATTTTCTGTGTAATCGATATGCACGAAATGATCGTTGAGCGCTCTCTTGAGTCTGTGCATGGGATTGTAGCGTTGATCGGCAGGAACCGAATATTTATAACGGCCGTCATCGAGCGGCACTTTGATGAGATGCAGCTCCTTGATATCTCGCGATATCGTAGCTTGAGTCACGGGGAAACCTGCTGTCTTAAGCTGTTCCACCAGCTCGTCCTGCGTCTCGATTTCATTGTTCGTGATGATTTCCCGAATTTTGATATGCCTTTGGCCTTTCATTATTTACCTCCTAAGAGTTTTTACGAAGTAAAAACTCACTCCGTAAGCGTTGCGATTTCCTGCAGGACATTATTCCATTATACAGTTATCCCGTCTCTTCTTCATCCGAATCCATATTCATGTGAAAAACAATCCGTTTTACTCTATTCTGTTGCAGCTCGAGGTAAAGAACTCCTGATGTTTGCGGATACAGAAGCTGATAGACAAGCAAGTGATCCCGAACCGAGCTCCCCGTCATTTCGATCGGCTTACGATCCTTAGCTACTTTAACCGCGTAATAAAGACCGTCTTGCTCGGCAAAATAATCAATAAACAATCGGCTCTGCAGCTGTTCATCGTCGTTGACCGTGATCTGCATGGGAATACGCTGTTTACCGCTAACCACCGTGTAGCCTGCGCTTTCAAGCAGCCGCGTTGCTTCGTCCTCAGGCACTTCCTGAGCCTCCGGAACAGGATACAGCCCTTGCTCCACTGTTTCCTTCATGCGCCCCCGAACATACATAAAAAGCCAGGTTCCCAATACCACTACAATGAGAAAGATGACTAAACCGTCCCCGTTCTGCATGGCATCCCTTCACCTCAAGCCTTAGTATTCGAGAAAACAGGAGCAATATCCTCCAAAAACGGAAAAAAACTCATCAGTTTGATGAGTTTTGAAGCTTTTGCGCATCGCTGACCACTTGCTGAATTTGTTCCTCAATAGCTTCGGGATAAACCACAGCTTCATCGGTGTTACAGCGGAAATAGGCCAAAAATTCAACATTGCCTTCCCCGCCCTTAATCGGCGAAAACGTCAATCCTTTCAGCACAAAACCTGTATCCGCCGCGAAGCTTAATACGGTCTGCAGAACTTCCGTATGAACCGCAGGCTCACGAACAACCCCGGTCTTAGGAACCTTCTCCCGACCTGCTTCAAATTGCGGTTTAATCAAAGCAACCACTTCACCATTCTCCAGAAGCAGTGTTTTGAGTGTGGGCAAAATCAGCTTCAAGGATATAAACGATACATCGATGGAAGCAAACGAAGGGCTCGGACCCTGTAAATCCGCAGGCTGCATAAACCGGAAATTGGTTCGCTCCATGACGTTTACACGGGAATCGCTGCGTAAAGACCAATCCAGCTGATTGTACCCTACATCAATAGCATATACGTAGGATGCGCCGTTATGCAGTGCACAGTCGGTAAACCCGCCTGTAGAAGCCCCGATATCCAGCATCGTTACTCCGTTCAGGTCGATCTGGAATTGCTTTAACGCTTTTTCCAGCTTCAACCCGCCGCGGCTTACGTAGGGGTGGATGGCGCCTTTCACAACAATTTTGGAGGAGCGGGCAATTTTCGTACCCGCTTTATCCAACGGCTCATCATCGACCAATACAAGGCCGGCCATGATTGACGCCTTAGCTTTTTCCCTCGTTTCAAAAAAACCCTGCTCAACGAGCAATACATCCAAACGTTCTTTATCTGCTGCCATCTATTGCTGCTCCTACTTTCTCGTGCATGCCTTATGCACGCTGGCGTTTGCGAGGCATCAGCGCTTGCACATCGGATACGAGACGCTCAACGGTAAGACCGACCTCTCTGCGCTGCTCCCCAACAGAGCCGTGCTCTACAAAATAATCCGGTACTCCGATAATTTTAATCTGCAATCCATAAATGCTTTGGCTGGAATAAAACTCAAGCACGCCACTGCCGAAGCCGCCCATCTGAGCGCCTTCCTCCAATGTGATGATCGGAAGATGCTCTTTGGCAAGCTGGAGCAGCATCGCCTCATCCATTGGCTTAATGAACCTTGCGTTCACTACGCGGAGCTGGATTCCTTCTTTGTTCAGCTGTTCTGCCGCTTCCATGGCGATAGGAATCATCGGACCGACAGCCAGCACCACGGCGCTGTCCCCTGGTCTCAAGACTTCCCAGCTGCCGATTGGAATCGTATGAAGCGGTTCATCCATAGGCACGCCAAGTCCGGCAATACGCGGATAGCGGACTGCGATAGGACCGTCATTGTATTCGACTGAAGTTTTGAGCATATGCCGCAGCTCATTCTCGTCCTTAGGCATCATCAAAACCATATTAGGAATGCTGCGTAAATAAGCGATATCGTACACGCCCTGGTGCGTCTCTCCGTCAGGTCCGACGAAGCCGGCGCGGTCAATAGCGAAAATAACGTTCAGGTCGGCACGGCAAATATCATGCACTACCTGATCGTATGCACGTTGCAGGAAGGTAGAGTACACCGCAAATACAGGCTTGATTCCTTCGCTAGCGAGGCCCGCGCATAAAGTGGCGGCATGCTGTTCCGCAATACCCACATCGATCATACGACCGGGAAACTGCTTCGCAAAGCCGTTCAAACCGGAACCGCCCGGCATGGCTGGAGTCACGGCAACGATCCGATCGTCCTGCTTGGCAAGCTCGATCAAAGTATTGCCGAAAACCTCCGTATACATCGGCGGTCCGACGACTTTCAGCATTTGGCCGGATTCGATCTTGTACGGACTGGCTCCATGCCATGCATAGGAGTCCTTTTCCGCAGGCGTATAGCCCTTGCCTTTAAGAGTCAGGACATGAACCATCACCGGCCCTTCCACCTTTTCAGCCTGCTTCAAGGTTTCCAGTAATACCGGAAGGTTGTTCCCGTCAACAGGTCCGAAATAAGTAAAGCCCAGCTCTTCAAACAATACGCCGCTAACAACCATATATTTCAGCGAATCCTTAAGCTTCTCCAGCGTTTTGGCCAGAGTTCCTCCGATTGCCGGTATTTTTTTGATCAAATACTCGACTTCTTCCTTCACCTTCACATAGTTGCGGTCCGACCGGATTTTACCCAAATAGTTATGAAGAGCCCCTACGTTAGGAGCGATGGACATTTCATTATCGTTCAAAATGACCATCAAATTCTTTTTCTCATGACCGATATGGTTCATGGCTTCAAAGGCCATTCCGCCTGTCAGCGCTCCGTCGCCGATAATGGCGATGACCTTATTCTTCTCGCCTTTAAAATCCCGCGCCATGGCCATCCCCATAGCTGCCGATAAGGAAGTACTGCTGTGTCCGGCTTCCCAGACATCGTGTTCGCTCTCGGAGCGTTTTACAAATCCGCACATTCCTTTGTATTTACGCAAAGTATCAAACTTGTCCATACGTCCGGTAAACATTTTATGAACATAGGATTGATGTCCCACATCAAAAATAAATTTGTCATAGGGACTATTAAACAAGTAATGCAGCGCAATTGTAAGCTCAACGACTCCAAGGTTAGACGAGAGGTGTCCACCAGTGACTGAAAGCTTTTCAACAAGAAACTGTCTGGTTTCTGCAGCCAGTTGCTCCAGTTGCTCCATAGACAGCTTCTTCAAGTCTTCAGGCTGATTGATTTGTTCGAGCAGCACGCTTGTTCCCTCGCTTCCTTGATTGAATTTAAAATCTATATGCCGAACCGGGAAAAGTGAACCTGTCAACTGGTACGAAAATCTTGAAAATGGTTGAACCCATTATAACACACGGTCAATTTCCCCTCAAATGAAACCTCCATGAAAGGACACTGATTCCAGCGCATCACTGTACTTCTAATGATCTCTTTGGATCAAATAATCGGCAAGCTGAAGCAATCTGTCCACATAAGGGAAGTCCGCATCGATCAACGCCTGCTTGCCTTGTTCGGTTAACTGAACCACCTTTTCTTTGGATGCTTCAATACCGACGAAGTACGGATAGGTCACCTTTTGCTGTTTTTCATCGCTTTTGACAGGCTTGCCCAGTTTCTCTTCGTCACCGATCACATCAAGGATATCATCTTGAATTTGGAACGCGAGCCCGATATGCTGTCCGAACTTTTCAAGAGCCTGAAGCTGCTTTGGAGTCGCACCACCCAGGTGCCCTCCTGCCTTCAAGGAGAAGACGATAAGATCGCTGGTTTTGTGCAGATGGATATATTCCAGCTGCTCCAAGCCGGTAATACCCTGCTCGCCCAGCATGTCCGCCGCTTGTCCGCCAACCATCCCCGGCGCTCCCGCCAGCCTGGACAAATCTTCAACGATCTCAACGATCGTCTCGGCAGGTACGCCATAAGCGCGGTAAGCTTGCACAATCGAATAAAAGGCATGGGTCAGCAGCCCGTCTCCGGCCAGAATAGCCATAGCCTCCCCGTACACTTTATGATTGGTCAGCTTGCCCCTGCGGTAATCATCGTTATCCATGGCAGGAAGATCGTCATGAATAAGCGAATACGTGTGAATCATCTCAACGGCAAGAGCTACCGGAATCGCTTCCTCGATGCTTCCCTTTAACGCTTCCACCGCTGTCAGCACCAGAATCGGACGCAGCCGCTTTCCCCCTGCCATGAGGGAATACATCATGGATTCGCGCAGGCTGTCAGGAATATTCCATATTTCCGGCAATGATTCGGCCAATTCCGCTTCAATCAATGCTGTCTTTTGCTCTAAATAGTGTTGTATGGAAGAGTCCGTGCTCATTTAAGTTCACCTTTCTCGTCAGCTGAAGGGTTGAACGGCTTTTTGACCAGTCCGCCTTCCTGATCCATCAAAATTTCTATTTTACTTTCGACCTGCTCGAGCTTTTGTCCGCATAGCTGGGATAGCTTCATCCCTTCCTGAAACAGCTCGATCGCCTGCTCCAGCGGAACGTCTCCGCTTTCCAGCCTGGCTACGATCTCTTCAAGCTTGTCCATAGCTTCTTCAAAGCTAGGTGTCGTTTCCGGTTTTGTCATTTTGCTTCTCCTCCATTGACCACACATGACAATCCACTTGCCCGTCGACCAGCCGCAGCTTAAGTACATCCCCAAGTTGCACTTGTTGTATGGATTTTATTAATTGCTTCTCGCTCTCATCATAGACTAGACTATATCCGCGCTGCATGACCTTCAGAGGACTTAGCGCATCCAAATGCCGCATTACGGATACGAGCTGCTGCTGCTTTTGCTTCTTAGCCTGCTGCATAGCTTGGAGCAGCTGCTTGCCTGCGCCGTCAAGGCGCTTTCTGGCATATACCGTTTGCTCCTTGGGGTTAAAGGCGGATAGACGCTTATCCAGTCTCATGTGCCGTTCCTGCAGCTTGGCGATTTTCCCACGCAATTGAAAGCCCAGCTGCTCTTTAGTACGATCCAATCGTTCCATCGGTTGCAGCAACAGCTGCCGTCTCGGATTGATAAGCACCGGCGAACGCCGAATCCGCTGCAGCCTCTCGCGGCTGCGTTTCAATTGATTGGACAAGCCGCCATATAACTGCTGATTCAAAAAGCTCAGCTGCTGCTTAAGCTCCATATGGTGAGGGACGGCCAATTCCGCAGCAGCTGTAGGCGTTGCTGCCCGAAGATCCGCTACGAAATCCGCAATCGTAAAATCGGTTTCATGGCCAACGGCAGAAATGATCGGAATAGCCGATGCGAATATCGCCCGCGCCACCCTCTCTTCATTGAAGGCCCACAGCTCTTCCAGCGATCCTCCGCCTCGTCCGACTATCAGGACATCTACCTCATTCATTTCGTTCATTGCTTCAATCGCTTTGACGATGGAAGGTGCCGCTTGGGTTCCCTGCACGAGAACGGGATACAATAACACGGGCACGTTCGGATAACGCCGCTGCAGCGTGATGATGATATCTCTTACCGCCGCGCCCGTAGGCGAAGTGATGACTCCGATCGCCTTGGGATAGCGGGGGATGGCTTTCTTTTTGGAGACGGCAAACAGCCCTTCGTTCTCCAGCTTTTTTTTCAGCTGCTCAAAAGCCAAATATAAGCTTCCGATGCCGTCAGGCTGCATTTGCGTCACATAAAATTGATATTGCCCGTCCCTTTCATACACCGAAATATTGCCGCAAGCAAGCACCTTGGTGCCTTCTCGCGGAATAAATCCGAGCCGCTGATTGTACGAGGCGAACATAATGCTTTTTAACCGGCTGTCCGAGTCCTTTAACGTAAAGTACATATGACCGCTGGAGTGATGGGTAAAATTCGAGATTTCCCCTCGCACCCATACATCCTGGATGACATGATCGCTCTCCAGCTTCATTTTTATGTAACGATTAAGCTCTTTAATAGAGAATATCGATTTTTGGCTCATCGCTTATCCGTTCACTTTGGATTGTGCAGCAGCACGCTTTGCCGCTTCCAATGTATTTCGAAGCAAAACCGTAATCGTCATCGGACCGACACAGCCAGGAACCGGTGTAATATAGCTTGCGGTATCAAGCACATCGTCAAAATCGACATCGCCTGCCAATTTGCCCGTATCCAACCGGTTAATACCGACATCGACTACGACAGCACCCGGTTTGACATGCTCTTTTTTGATCATTTTCGGTTTCCCTACGGCAGCTACCAAAATATCCGCTTGACGGGTAATCTCCGCCATATTAGGGGTTTTGGAATGCACAACCGTTACGGTTGCATTTTCTCTGAGCAGCAGGATGGCCATAGGCTTGCCGACAATATTGCTTCGGCCGATAACGACCGCATGCTTGCCTGCAATCTCAACGCCTACCCGTTTTAAAATATCGATAACCCCCGCCGGCGTACAAGGCGCAGGGCCTTCCTTGCCAATCATCAGATTCCCAACATTCACCGGATGGAAGCAGTCCGCATCCTTCTCAACAGCGATTGCTTCAACAATTTTCTCCTCGGAAATATGCTTAGGCAAAGGCGATTGGACCAAAATGCCATGAATTTGGTCGTTTCCGTTCAGCTGCTCGATCAAAGCCAGCACTTCCGCTTCCGAAGTATGCTCCGGCAGGCTGTGGACTTCGGAGTAAATCCCCGCTTCTTCACAGGCTTTGGCTTTATTCCTCACATAAACATGAGAAGCCGGATCATCGCCGACAATAACAACAGCAAGACCCGGATGGCATCCGTCTTTCTTCAGCTGCTCTACTTCTTCCTTGATTTGTGCACGATAAGCACTTACAATTTCTTTTCCGTTAATGACTTGCGCCGGCATGAAAGAATTCCCCTCTCAACTGTTTGGTAATGAATTTGATCAACCCTTACAGGCTTTTGGCCTTAATGCTGTCAAGCTCCTTGATCATCTTCCCTAATACCCCATTAACAAATTTGCCCGACTCTTCCGAACCAAAGTGCTTAGCCAATTCAATCGCTTCATTGACGACAACCTTCGGTGGAACGTCTTCGCGGTAAACCATTTCATATGTAGCCAGTCTTAAGATTTCGCGGTCGACCTTGGACAGCCTGTCCATTTTGTATCCCTTCAAATAATCCATCAGAAGCTCATCGATCCGTTCCTTGCGCGAGATCGTCCCTTCTACCAGCTCGGTCACGTCATGAGCAGCGATTTGGTCCTGCTCCTTGGTCAATTGGGCTTCATCTTCCGTTTGTGCCTCTTCCACCACATGAGCGATGGCTTCTCTTGCGCTCACTTCGTTCATTTCCATTTGGTACAGGCTTTGCAGCGCCAGTTCCCTTGCCAATCTTCTTCTCATTAAATAAGTTTCCTCCTAAGAGCTTTCCCGAAGGGAAAGCTATCTTCGTAAGCGTTACTGAGCTTTCCCAAAGAGAAAGCTGTCTTGTGTAAGCATTATCTAGCTTTCCCTTAAAAGGAATGCTTTTTCACTAGTACCGGGCTTCCGATGAAATTGTTTTGCCTAATCAAACAAAAAAATCCTTGGAAAGAACCAGGGATTTCATCTAAACAATCTCCATTTGTCCATTAGCCAGCGCCACATTTGTACAATGGGAACTGCCGGCTCGCCCCGATCGACTCTTTTCCCTATATGATAACAAGTATATACGATAAGGACAAAAATTAACATATCCCATAGTCCGCAAATCAAATAGATGATTCCGAGCAGCACTCCGATGATGGACAACATCGTTTTGCCTCTGTGATTAGCCCATAGTTGTTCCCATAGCTGTATCCACATCCGGGAGCTCACCTCTATTCCACTCTACTCTTAAAAGTGGGGGATGCCTGTTGAATATTCGCTACGAACACCGTTACTTGGGCAACTGGGATACCGGTGATTTCTTCTATATGCTCTTTAATGCCGGATTGCATTTCCTCCGTCAATTGCGGGATGGAGCTTTCCCCGTCCACAATCGCGCGAATAATAATTTCGAGCCCGGCCGGACTTACCTTCACTCGCGCTTTCAGGTCCTTTACACCGCGGGAGCGGCGAGCAGCCTTAAGCGCCAAATTTTCTACCGTTTCCATGGAAATGCGAATGTCGCCGAAGTCCGTTCGCTGGTCAATCGATGGCACATTGGACCGGCCTCTGCGTACCGATACATACAAAAAACGAATACTGATCAAGGCAAGAATAACGGTTACCGCAATAAAAATAAGCGCCGTATCCATAACATAATAGACATCATAAGCGAAGTTTTTGGCGTTATCAAAAGAAATCCATCCGAATGCGCAAAATAACATTACCACGCATCCGATCAAAACAGCCAGACTAAATAGGAATAAAAGCAATCTGTCAATTACTTTGATCACACAACCGGACTCCTTCCGAATTAGAGGAAACCCCCTTACGGCTTGAAGGGGGTTTGCCAAGAGCATATTTACGTGTCTACTTGACTCGGTTAGGCGTAACTTCAACCTCTTCCACTTTGTCTGCGCCTTTGAAGATGACATCATGAATATGTACATTCACTTGTACAACGCTCAAACCTGTCATTGACTCTATCGCGTGTTTAACATTTTGCTGCACACCGGAAGCCACTTCAGGAATTCTGGTGCCGAATTCAATCACTATCGATACATCGATCGCTGCTTCGCGCTGGCCTACATCCACTTTAACGCCCTTGGACATATTTTTGCGGCCCAGAAGCTCGGCGATACCGCCTGCGAATCCACCGCTCATCCCGGCTACGCCAGGCACTTCGATGGTCGCCATTCCGGCAATGATCTCGATAACCTCAGGAGCAATTTGAATCGTGCCCATGTCAGTTTTTTCATAATCGGCAGCAATGGTTGTCATAAAAGGATCCTCCTTGGAAGTTTTGCGACAGCAAAACATACTTAGTAGACGCTGAAAGGCAAAGACCTTGAAGTCTATACCTGCTGCTTGTTAGCGACCGTAAGCAAATCAGCGCTTACTTAATGCATATGCGTCATTTCACAAAACTTGTCTTATCGATTACTATACCATTATCCTAAATATATGACAAATGACAGATTACGAATTAGGATCATTCACATCATGCTCTTCTAGGAACTTGATATCGAAGTCGCCGGCAATAAATTTCTTGTGCTCGAGCAGCTTCATATGGAAAGGAATCGTAGAATGGATCCCCTCGATCGTAAACTCCGACAAAGCGCGTTTCATTCTATGAATGGCTTCGTTACGGTCTTTCCCCCATACGATCAGCTTGGCAATCATCGAATCGTAATGCGGAGGGATCGTGTATCCCGGATAAGCCGCGCTGTCTACACGCACTCCAAAACCGCCCGGAGGCAAATAAAACTGGATTTGACCTGCTGAAGGCATGAAGTTGCGCGTCGAATCTTCCGCGTTGATACGGCATTCGATAGCCCAGCCGTTAATTTGCACATCCTCTTGAGAGAAGGACAGCGGCTCGCCTTGAGCTACATGAATCATTTCTTTAATAATATCGATTCCTGTAATCAGCTCCGTTACCGGATGCTCAACCTGAATGCGCGTATTCATCTCCATAAAGTAGAACTTTCCGTCCGGACCGAGCAAAAACTCTAGCGTACCCGCTCCCGAATAATTAACGGCCTGCGCCGCGCGAACAGCCGCGTCACCCATCTGCTTGCGGATTTCCGGCGTCAAGGTAGAGCAAGGAGCTTCCTCAACCAGCTTTTGGCGTCTGCGTTGGACCGAGCAGTCACGCTCTCCAAGATGGACCACATTGCCATGCTTGTCCGCCAAAATCTGGATTTCCACGTGCTTCATACCCGTCAAGTATTTCTCCAGGTACACGCCGGCATTACCGAAAGCTTTTTGGGCTTCCTGCTGCGCGGTCGTAATTTGCTGGATCAGCATTTCCTCGTTCTCGGCAATACGGATACCCTTGCCTCCGCCGCCTGCAGTCGCTTTAATAATGACAGGATAACCGATCTCGCGTCCGATGCGGATAGCATCCTCCATATCCTCGACAAGTCCGTCTGAACCGGGAATAACAGGAACATTGGCGTCCTTCATCGTTTGCTTCGCGACCGATTTATCCCCCATCCGGCTGATAGCATCAGCTGACGGCCCAATAAATGTAATATTGCAGCTTTCACAAATTTCCGCGAAATCCGCATTTTCGGCTAAAAATCCATAGCCGGGATGGATCGCATCCGTCTCGGTCAAAGTGGCTACACTTAAAATATTGGTCAAATTAAGATAGCTGTCTTTGGACAAAGTAGGTCCGATGCAGTAGGCTTCGTCGGCAAGACGAACATGCAGCGCCTCGCGATCCGCTTCAGAGTAAACCGCAACAGTCGAAATGCCCATTTCTTGGCATGCTCTTATGATGCGTACTGCGATTTCTCCTCGGTTGGCGATAAGTATTTTTTGAAACTTCACTGATTTTCTCCTCCTGAGAGCTTTGCGTAGGCAAAGCTTTCTTCGAAAGCTATAACTCTGAGTTTTGCTCGCAGCAAAACTAGGCATACGCTAGGCTTTGGTTTCGAACAATGGGCCCAGCCTTACTGCGGGCGAACCAGGAACAAAGGCTGTCCGTACTCAACCAATTGTCCGTTCTCAACTAGAACGTCTACGATTTCACCTTTGATTTCCGCTTCGATTTCGTTCATAAGCTTCATAGCTTCGATGATGCATACAACTGTTTTTTCCTTAACCGCACTGCCTTTGGTCACAAAGGACGCTGCACCCGGAGACGGTGCTTCATAGAATGTACCGACCATCGGAGATACGATAGTATGTAGGCCAGCTTCCTGCTTGGACACTGCCGGAGCACTCTCAGCGGCAGGGGCTTGTACAGCCTGCGGCTGCTGGATAGACTGCTGTCCGATCACAGGGGTGAAGGCTTGTTGAACAGGTGCTGCTGTAACAACTACAGATTCCGTTTTATTTGGTTTACGAAGTGTAAGGCGGGAGCCTTCATTCTCAATTTCCAATTCATGTAAGGAACTTTGGTCAATAAGCTGTATCAATTCTTTAATTTCGTTTAATTTAAACACAAGATTCACTCCTTCAACGATGGTGAAACAACGACGTTGTTATTATATCACAATCTTACTTGAAGAAAAGAGTTTATTCTTACATCCTTTATATGCGGAAGCACGGCCAGCATGACGCATGATTCACAGCAAGCCGCAAAGAACAGGACGGTTCCAAAGATCCGGAGGATCCTCGGAAACCGTCCTGCTCCTTCTATGCACTAATTGACCTTAGGGTACATATTGAACGACCACCTTGTCCGGGCTAACGTTCATTTCCTGCATTACTTTCTCAACAATGCTGACCGCCTGGCTTTTTTCAAGCTTGGCGCTTTGCACCGTCACTCTCCATTTCGAGGATTCTTGCGTGATTACGGCTTGCGGAAAGTCCTTCATCAAGCTTTCTTCAAGGTTGGTTATCTTGGTTTCATTGTCCTGAAGCTTTTGCAGTTCGGCTGCCGCATTGGCTGCGGCTTCTTGCGTTTGCTTGGAATCGGAGAGAATCGTAACCCATTTCTCGGACTGCTTGGCAATTTCCTCATCGCGCTTCAAGCCCAGATTGATGAAGTAGTCGGTACCGGATTTCGCCTGGGTTTGGACTTGCTGCAGCACCTTGGCGTCAGCCGGGCTTACTTGTTCATTGGCTTTAGAAGTGGATTGGCTGTTGTGAGCTGCATCGGTTTTAGCTTTTGTGTCTGTCTTAGTTGAGGACGTAGGATCCGTTTTCGTGCTGCTTGCTTTTGGATCCTGCGTTGTTTGGGTTGATCCGGATTGTTTGGCTTCCGGAGCGGCTGCGCCCGTTTTGTCGTCCGTTTTAACATCTACTTTCGGATCGGCCGGTGTTTGCTTGCCATTCAAGTCATTGGTATTGACGACAATTTCTTTGGCTGTGGGTGCAGTGCTCGTAGAGTTCATTTCCAGCTTGTTTACATCCTCGGTAAACAAGTAGTATGCGGAGAGCACGACCATCAAGCTGAGCATCGAAACCAACCAAATTGTTTGCCTTTTCGTATTCATCTTTTTATTCCTCCTTGGAATGTGGGGTATATATTTTAATCTTTATTGCTTACGGGGTAAGATTGAAATCTTATTGGCCGGGACGTCCAAGCCTCTTTCGACTGCCTCGGTAATCATTTTTTTCACCGTTAAATTCTCGGCGCCTTTAGCTACAACCAAGACCCCCCTTATTTTGGGCTTGATGTATTTTTGAACAAGCGGCTGCTTGCCGTTGGATACTTCATATAGAACGACCTCACCGCTTCGTGTGACATCCGTAATGTGGCGGGTGGCGCCGTGCTGGTCTTTTTCATTTGTTACCTGCTGGGTTTCCTTGGTATTTCTTTCTACCGTAACCTCTTCCGTGGAATCGATCGTAACAAGCACTTCCACCTCTCCTACCCCTACAATTTTTGTCAAAATTTCCTTAAGCTGATTCTCATAAGCAGCTTCATAGTCCCGGAATGCGGAACGCTCTTTGCTAGCAGAGGAGGTAAAGGCAGGCTGAGCGGGAGGATCCGGGGAAGCCCTCCCTTCATTGATGGGGTCAACATCCTTCACCGTGATGAAAGAATTGAGAATCATAAACGCTGCTCCCACAAGCCCAAGCAGAATCAGCCATCGAAACGTCTTTATCCGCTTCGTGCCGTTCGGCCCTCCGCCTAACCAAGTCTCCATCCATTTCATAAAGCCACCCATCGCTCACACCTCCTCAGCATCCATTTACTCGGCTTACGATTTCCATTTATCTTGAGCTACGTCAACATATATTTGACTAAGCGGCACCTGCCATTCTTTATTGATCGACATCCGAATCTGCGTGCTTTCTTGTTCATAGCCGTTTGCAGATGCCGGCAGATCCTTGGAATTCTTCCCTTCCGATTTGCTATCGGGTACAATCTGAACAACTACCGGCTGCACAGGCTCAATGGTGACGTTTTTGATAGAATCGGTTCCTTGAGGCTTCGCAGGCTCTGTCGGCGCCCTTGGAGCGGCACTGACATCGACTCTGACAATCTGCAGCTGTCCACTGCTGTCCTTGGCCGTCTGTACCTTCACGCTATGAACGTCAACGGCAGCGCTTTGTTCAATGCCGCGTTTCATCAAATCTTCTATTTGCTGTTGTGCGATTCGTTGGGACTGCTGCTCTTGCCGGGCTTTGAGCTGCTCCGCTTGCTGCTGGATGCTTCCAAGAGACATCATCTGGCTGGAATTTTCCTGAGACCCCATGGAAGCGAATAGTCCGCCGCCTTTGGTGTCAAATGCATCCGCCAGCAGCTGATCAAGAGGAACATTTTTTTGGAAAATGGAGAGCAAGGGCTGCAGTAAGATCAGTAAAATGAATAAACTGATGACGGTCTTGACGTATCGTTGCATCGATTGACTCGGCAGCAGAATATCGACGAAAGTTGCGAGCAGGATTACCAGCACGATGGATTTAAGCCAGCCGCCTAACCATTCCATGTCCAAGCTCCTTTCCTAATGCCTAGCGCATCATGACGGACAAATTGCCGGCCGTTATTAAGATCGTAATGGCAAGGAAGAACATCAGCCCCACAACAGCCAAAGCGGCGAATACATAGATCAAGCTTTTGCCTATCGTTTCAAGACAAGTTATTAGCGGGTTGTCCCCGAGCGGCTGAAGCACCGCTGCAGACACGTTGTATATCAAGGCAAGCGCCATTATTTTCAATGCCGGAAAAGCGCAAAGGATCAAAAGGATGACGACACCGGCCAGTCCTACTGCATTCTTCACCAGAAGCGAAGCTCCGATGATGGTTTCCGAAGCATCGGAAAACATTCTCCCAACCACAGGAACGAAGTTCCCCGCAATATATTTGGCCGTTCGGATCGTAACCCCGTCCGCTACCGCGCTGCCCGCCCCTCTGATGGAGATGACGCCGAGAAACACCGTCACGAACACGCCCAGGCAGCCTACGCTCACGTTCCTCAGCAAATTGGCTAGCTGATTGACTTTGTATTTATCTGTCAGCGAGCTTACTATATGAAGCACGGCCGAGAAGAACAGCAGAGGGAAAACAACCAAATAGATTGCGGTTCCTACGGCATGAATCATGAAGATGATGAGCGGATGAAGCACGGAGACCGATACGACGTTCCCCATTGAAGCCAGCAAGGTCAGCAGGAGCGGAACGACCGCAATCATAAAGTGAATCATGTCCGTTATTGCCGTTTTGGCATAACCTATGGCTACGCTGAAGCTGTTGATAGCCATGATCATCAGTACGACAAATGTAATTGCGTAGGCTACTTTGCTGACGGTATTTTTCTCAAACGCGCTTTGCAGTGTCTCGAGCAGCATGCTGAACATCGACAGTACGACAATGGATGCAAGCAGCTTGCCGTTGTACAAAAGCTCATGAAACAGGTAGCGGACTATTCCCGTGAATATGGAGCTTAACCCTAGACCCTTGGAGCCTGTAAGCAGCTCCATAAACGTTGGGGTCTTACTGTCGGGAAAATACCCGCCGTACGTTTTCATCAGCTGATTCCAATATTGCTCCACCTGATCGGTATTCAGCCTTTCTGCCTGCTCTTTAATGATCTGCTCTACGGGCGTAGCCTGCACGATGCCTGCATTGTCCGTGAGACCATAAGCCAACGGATCCCCAGCCAGCGAAAGGCCGATGAGACACAGCAGAAGCAGCAGAGGCTTGGCCGCCCTTCTCCGGAACCATTTCTCCATGTACGACATTGTGAGCAGCATTTGCTTCATCTCCCGGGACCATATACTTAGGCGGGCAGCAGCTTGACCACCGTTTCAATAATGACGGACACAATCGGTATGGCCATAACCATAATCAGGATTTTGCCGGATAATTCAATCTTCGAAGCGATGGATTCCTGACCTGCATCCCTGACGATTTGGGCGCCGAATTCGGCGATATACGCGATGCCGATAATTTTCAGGATCGTTTTCAGGAAAATCATATTGACATTCGCATTCACGGCAAGATCCTCCAGAATTTGAATGACGGATGCGATCTTGCCTATAAGAAACAAGAAGATGACGATGCCCGTAAACGCGGCCAGAAGGAAGGCGAATATAGGCTTCTGTTCCTTGATGATCAGTACCAGTATGGTAGCGATTAAGCCCAGACCTACGATTTGTACGATCTCCACTGTGTCTCACCCGCATCTACTGGAATAAAAAAATGGTTTTGATTTCCTTGAACAAGTTATCAAGCAGGCTGACAACCATAAACAGCACGACAACGAATCCTATCAAGGTAACCCAGTGCGCCATATCCTCTTTGCCCATCTGCTTAAGCACGGTATGAATCATCGCGATAATGATTCCGATTCCGGCGATCTGAAATATCGCGTTCACATCTACGTTCATTCGTGGCACCTCACTCCTAGCCTCTAACTACATCTTTAACCTTATTGCCCGAGTAACGGTTGCAGTCTCTCTGACAACCGACTCTGCTTCGCTTGAGTAACGGTTGCAGACTAATACATCAGAATGACGACCAAAGCTCCCATAAGAAGGCCCAAGCTCCTCCACATGCCTTCATATCTCTTGCGCTCCTCTTCTGCGCCATCCAGCTCGCCCTGCAGCTGTTGGATCGCTAATCGCAGATGCTTCACCTGATCTGCACTATCCGATAAGCCCAAGGTGAAGCCCAACTGGCGAACGATGTCCTGCTCACCCGCCTTCATGGAAGTATGCTTCCAATGCTCTTGAAGCGACTGCTGCCATATTTGCTGAGCGGGGCGGCCGCCTGCCTGGCCCAGCTCCTCCGCTGTATGACGGAAGATAGCAGTGACCGGCTGGGGGCAGGAACTGGCTACCTTCATCAGAGCTTCCCGCAATGGAGTGAAGCCATATACGATTTCGGTTTCCAGTCTTTGAAGAGCCCTGATAACATCGCCAATTTGCTTGGGCCGCCGGGAATATTGCTGCGCCTGATAAAATCCGAATAAGGTGGCCGACAGCAAAATCATCATCGCTCCGAGAAGCTTCAGCAAGTTACTCCCTCCTCCCCTTCGACGAGCGGCCGCTCACCTGGAAAGCGGCATTCCCTGTCCAATCAATAAGACGATCCTGTCCCGGCCTTTTATCCATCTGGCCCGGTACCGAATAGGGCATCAAGGTTCCCGCTGTCTTTGCCAGCTCCAACCGTTTTCCTTTGGCATCGTAAATCCCTTCCACCGTCCCTGCCCCGGATCGTTTATTCAAAATGACAATCCGTTCGAACACTTCTTCGCTCAGCAGCTCTTGCAGAACCGGTCTCTTGCTGACATCGCCATGATTCAGACCGTGTGCGGTTGCAATGACACGAATCCCGGCATGAATGGCTTCATGAATAGCCGCTGCATCCTCTTGTCGGCCGATCTCATCTACAATAAGCACTTCCGGTGACATGGACCGGATCATCATCATCATTCCTTCCGCCTTAGGACAACCGTCCAGCACATCGGTTCGCGGCCCGAGATCAAACCGTGGGATTCCTCTATCGCAAGCAGCGATCTCGGAGCGCTCATCGACAATGCCTACCTTCCAGCCTCTCGACAACCGGTGGATCGAATCCTCGGCTGAACCCGAGCTGATCAGTCTTGCCAGATCTCGAATTAACGTCGTCTTGCCCTGCTGCGGCGGAGAGACGATGAGCGTATGGTGTACCCCCGAGGTCGAGCTATCCACCAAGTAAGGCAGCACACTGCTGCCAACCCCTTTTAACTCCCTTGCGATCCGGATATTAAAGCTTGTAATTTCCTTCAGAAGCTTTACCTTTCCTTGCTCCAGTACCGTTCTGCCTGCTATTCCAATGCGGTGTCCGCCTTGCACTGTGATATAGCCGCGCCTTAGCTCTTCATCGAAGGTATAAAGCGAATGCTGTGTCAGCATCTCCAGCAAAGTCGAGCAATCGTCCCTGGTCGGCCTGTAAGCAAGCTCCGGGTCCTCACAAAGTCCGGAATCCGCGATGAAGCCGTACTTTTGTCCCCAAACCACTTCCAGCGGCCTATCTTCCCGTACCCGAATCTCTTGTATCTCCTCCATGATCCGGTTTGGTAGAGTTGCTAGTCTTTGGCGCAAAGGGACAGAAAAAAGCCGGAGAAGCGAATGCATTTCTTTCATCCCCCCAAGCTGTCCATCTTTCATAATCATGTGTATGCTTGGCCGAAGTAATTATGCTATTTACTTTTTCAAAATACCTATAAAAATGCAGCTAACTCCTGCTATAACCCAGATCATTTTGCTGAATGATAGCTTTTCCGCAAGTCCTACCAATCCGAGTGTCGTTGTAGTCAATAGAACGAGCGGCCCTACCATAGCTAACCCGGTATTCACCATCAGCGCTTTGTCAATCTGATTTAACCTGAGCATGATTAGTGCGGCCATAATTTCGATAGTTCCTGAAAACAGTCGCAGCGATGCCATACTGAGCACGATTTTGTTGATCACTGCTCTTTTCCCTCCCTCTATTTATCAATAGCAAGCTGTCATCATCAGCTTCTCTATTAATCTATGCAGGCTCGTCTCATTTTAGGCATCATGGGCACACCCCTAATTGCAATTGCATATGATGACACATAAATCAATACAAAAAATGTAAACAGCGAGGCGATAGGACATGGAGGTTACGTCACAGGTCAAGTGGCATCCCCTTTTAAACGATCCGACGAGAAAACGTACGATGAAGCCAAGAGAACTTGGCAAGACGATGGTTATCGATAAAGGGTTAGGCATTCATGCTCTTGAAG
The DNA here is from genome assembly GCF_039543185.1 of Paenibacillus vulneris. Lineage (NCBI taxonomy): Bacteria > Bacillati > Bacillota > Bacilli > Caryophanales > Paenibacillaceae > Paenibacillus > Paenibacillus vulneris. The sequence continues at coordinate 25,892 of NZ_BAABJG010000014.1, forward strand.
ATTTATTGCAAACAGCTGGAGATCATATGGATATGTTAAAAATCGGCTTCGGCACGTCGCCGCTCTATTCCACGTCACTGCTGAAACGAAAAATTGAAATGGTCAAAGAGCATGATATTATTATCTATCCCGGCGGTACGTTTCTTGAGGTCGCAATAAGCCAGGGCGCTGTTGATGAGTTTTTCGATATGGCCGCCTTTCTCGGATTCAACGGACTCGAAATCTCTGATGGCACGATTGAATTGGATAGGTCTGTTCGAAGCGAATTAATTCGCCGCGCCAAAGAACTGGGCTATACGGTCATTACGGAATACGGAAAAAAATGCTGGGGCTCTTCCATCGAGATCGAGGACTTGATTGAAACGGTAGTTATCGATTCAGAATTAGGGGCGAGCCTTATTACCATTGAAGGACGGGAGTCCGGCAAAGGCGTCGGCATCTATGACGAGCAGGGAGGCTGCAAGGATGAAGCTATCGAGCTGGTGCTTCGTCAGGTGCCAAGCAAGCATTTGCTCCTATGGGAAGCTCCGCATAAAGATCAACAGGTCCATTTATTGAACACATTGGGGACGGATATTCATTTGGGCAACATTGCGCCTGCCGACCTGATCTCGCTGGAGGCTCTTCGCCGGGGGCTGAGATCCGATACGCTTCATTTGGGTCAGGAAACAGCCCCATCTGATTTTAACGGGAATTGGGAAATATAGCGGACTGAGGCGCAAAAACGAAGCATATGCTTTCGTAGCCAGTTTTTGCTGGCGCAAAAACTCTTAGGAGGCACCAAGCGTGGAAATTACGGTACTACCCAGCGTCAATGAGGCGCGCGCAGATGAGCTTATCAACAAAACGGTCATCGTCATTGATGTCCTACGTGCTACCAGTACGATTCTCACTGCACTAGCCCATGGATGCAAAGCGATCTATCCGGTTGAAACCGTATTACAAGCCAAACAGCTATATCAGCCGGGGTTTATACTGGGAGGAGAGAGAGCCTGCAAAAAAATACCGGGCTTTGATCTCGGCAATTCGCCATTAGAGTACACAGAGGACGTTATTGCAGGCAAAACCCTCATTATGACAACGACGAACGGGACGAGAGCCATTCAAAAGGCGAATAAGGCATGCACCATCATCGCCGCATCCTTACTAAACGGAAAGGCTTGTGCCGAAGAGGCGTTAAGCCTCAAAAAAGACATCGTCATACTTTGTTCGGGAACTCAGGATGTATTTGCCTTAGAGGACGGCTTATGTGCCGGCCAGCTCATAGATGAAATGCTCAAATTAGCAGGCAATGGCAGTGCGGGTTTTATCATGAATGATTTTGGACTCAGCATGCTGCACGCGTTTCGCCATGTGCAGTCCGGCATATTGGAGGCTTTGTTGCAATGTGCCAACGGCAAAAGGTTAAGCAAGCTGGGCTTCATTGAAGACATCCATTACTGTGCACAAAGGGATGCGCTCTCTCTGGTTCCGGTCGTACGTGAAGGGAAGCTGGTTGCATCTTCGGTCTCCCACCATATTTAATAGAGTCTCTTGTTCTAAAAACTCGTCCATCTCATACACTTAGAAGGAAGTCTATGAGACAAGGGGTCCTACGATGAACGGAGACATACTGCTGTTAGTTCTCATCATTATCGGTCTATTGGGGCGGTCGCCAATTATTACAACAGCTGCCTGTGTGCTGCTCATTGTAAAATTGATCCACTTAGAGCGCTTCCTGCCGACCATTGAGCGTCGGGGACTGGAGCTTGGCCTGCTTTTCCTGACGATGGGTGTACTTGTGCCGTTTGCAAGCCAGCGAATCACTTTTAAAGATGTCACCAGCATGTTTACCACCTGGCCGGGGATCCTGGCGCTTCTTGGTGGAGCCATAGCGACTTATATGAACGGGAAAGGGCTGGAGCTGTTAAAAATAGACCCACAACTTGTTGTGGGCCTTGTTATCGGTTCAATCTTCGGTATTCTGTTCTTAAAAGGAATTCCTGTCGGTCCGTTGATGGCCGCAGGAATTACCGCTTTCTTATTAAAGCTGTTTACCTTTATGTTTGACAAGCTGAAGTAATGAATTATCTGCGGTCTTGAGGTCCGCCTACAAATGCTGTTTGATCCGTATCCAAGCCGTATGCCGTGTGCAGCGCTTGGATTACTTCGTTTAGGCGGCTGTTTTCGATGACGCAGGATGTTTTGATTTCCGATGTGCTGACCATATTGATGCTAAGACCAAGATCGGAAATGACCTCGAACATTTTGGCAGCGACTCCCGGAGTACTAACCATTCCAGCCCCTACGATGGATACTTTAACGAGGTTCTCCTGGGAGGATACTTCGCGGAAGCCCACCTCGGAACGGATGCTTTGAATAACTTCCAAGGCTCTATCCTTATCGGTTAGAGAGACGGTGAAGGAAAAGTCCGCTTGCCCGTTCATGACACCGCTTTGCACGATAATATCTACATCGATTTGCTCTTTAGCCAAAGCGGTAAACACTTTTGCCAATTGCCCCGGTTTTTCTTCAATACCAAGGATACTGATTCTAGCCACATTTTTATCGCTTGCAATCCCGCGAACAACGATTCCTTGCTCCATCGCTGCTTCCTCCTTCACATTCGTACCTGCATTATGATTAAAGCTGGATCTTACCACCAGCGGCACATTATAGTTCTTTGCATACTCAACTGCTCTCGGATGCAATACGGCTGCACCCAGATTCGCCAGCTCCAGCATCTCGTCATACGTGATTTCAGGAAGCTTGCGCGCGCATTTAACAACACGTGGGTCTGTGGAATATACGCCGTCTACGTCCGTGAATATTTCGCAGACGTCCGCTTGAATAGCGGCTGCCAAAGCAACGGCCGTCGTATCGGAACCGCCGCGTCCCAGCGTCGTGATCTCTCCGTCCGCCGTCATGCCCTGGAATCCGGCTACGATAACAACATTCCCTTGATTCACAGCGTTCAAAATTCTTTCAGGCTGAATATCCGTAATTCTTGCTTTACCGTGTACCTCATCCGTGTACATACCCGCTTGCCATCCGGTAAAGGATAGAGCCGGCTGGCCCAAGCTTTGGATTGCCATGGACAGTAATGCTACCGATACTTGCTCGCCCGTAGTCAACAGCATATCCATTTCACGTGCAGGAGGCGTTACCGAACAAATTTGCTTCGACAAGTCTATCAAATCGTCTGTTGTATCACCCATGGCAGAAACGACAACAACGCATTGGTTGCCTTCCCGCTGTCTCTCTACTACACGGTTGGCCACACGTTTCATCCGTTCCGCATCACCAACGGAACTGCCGCCGAATTTCATTACAATAAGAGACAAAGCTGTTCACTCCCTACCGAAACTTTTGCATAACAATGTATCATTATACCATAAGAACGCCCAAGGTTGAAGTAGAATTATGTCGAATTCTCCCGCATAATATGCCATTTTTCCTTCTCAAGGGCTTATTTGGTCCGTTACCATGATTTCTGAAGCTTGCGTCTGCGACTGCGGCTTATTGTCGCTGTATAGATTGCATAACCCCACAGCCCTCCGAGCACATTCAAAATAATATCATCCACATCAAAGCTGCCTACTTTAAATAGGAACTGGATGGATTCAACTATCAGCAAGGACCAGAACATTAGCTTCGCAATAGAAAACCAGCTGTTATAAGAACGAAATAACATCGGGATCAGGAACCCAAACGGCACGAAGGCCCCCACATTTCCAAAAATATTAATGATCCAGAGATCTAACGGGTAATATTGGAAGTCCGTGATATAGCTTCCTATCGTTTTGAAAGGGACCAGATTATAGAGCCTCTCCGTTCGCGCGGATCGCGAGAATCCGAAGAACAGCAAGTAGATCATCAACAAGGAATACGAGAAAAAAAGAAGCCATGCCGCCCAGACATGCAGCTTCCATTGCCGGACCTGACTCAATGGGATCAGCACCTTCGCTTCGGAATAGCCTGTGAGATGCAATGAACTCACTTATTTTCCCAATAATAGCATTCCGCCTTTATCTTGTAAACGATGCTTTGGATTCTATGAGCAGCAGAATAACCTCCAAGCCGGGACTTGGCTTCGCAGCTGAATCATTTATCTGGCCGGGAATCCTAAAGTAAGTAAAAAACCTGCCGGATGGCAGGTTTCTATAGTCGGGTGAGACTAAGCGCGGGAGATGTATTTTCCTTCACGGCTATCGATCAGCAATACATCGCCTTCGTTAATGAACAAAGGTACTTGTACATTCAGGCCGGTCTCAAGCTTAGCGTTTTTGGTAGCGCCGGTAGCCGTGTTGCCTTTGATGCCTGGCTCCGTTTCAACCACTTTCAGCTCAATGCTGTTCGGCAGGTTGATTCCCAAGATTTCGCCTTGATAGCTCATGATATGGATCATCATGTTTTCTTTCAGGAAGTTCAATTCCCACTCCAATTGCTTAGCAGGCAAGCTGAATTGGTCGTAAGTTTCCGTATCCATAAATGTATGGTCTTGACCGCTTGTATACAGGTATTGCATTTCACGGTTCTCGATATGTGCACGGCCTACGTTTTCACCCGCACGGAATGTACGTTCCACGGTGTTGCCGTTACGCAGGTTTTTCAATTTGGAGCGAACGAAAGCTGCGCCTTTACCCGGTTTTACGTGTTGAAAATCAATTACAGTGAACAAATCACCGTCAACTTCAATTGTTAAGCCTGTCTTAAAATCGTTTACTGATACCACTGAAAAATACCTCCCTAAAAATGTGAGCAGAATTCCTGCCGGCCATTCGCCTTCAGGCTTCCGCCAAGATGTTAATCCAAGGCAATCAAGTCTTTGCTTGAATGCGTCAATATTTTAATTCCGGATTCTGTAACGACGATATCATCTTCGATGCGAACTCCGCCGAAGCCTGGCAAATAAATGCCGGGTTCAACCGTTACGATCATTCCGGGCGTTAAAACCGTATCTCCGTTCTTGGAAAGCCGCGGCGCTTCATGAACTTCCATTCCCAGACCATGCCCCGTTCCGTGACCGAAATAATCGCCGTAACCATGCCGCTGGATAATATCCCTTGCGATTGCATCCGCTTCGCGGCCAGTCATCCCGGGTCTGATCTTGTCCAAAGCCGTCATTTGCGCTTCAAGAACAATCTGATAAATCTCTTTGTGCTTTTCCGTTGGCTTGCCTACTACCACTGTTCTCGTAATGTCGGAACAGTATCTTTTATAATAAGCGCCGTAATCCAGCGTGACAAATTCATTCGCCTGAAGGAGGCGGTCACTCGCTTTGCCATGAGGAAGCGCAGATCGTTCGCCGGATGCGACGATCGTCTCGAAAGACGTAGAAGCCGCTCCGTTTTTGCGGACGAACATTTCTATTTCAAGCGCAATATCCGCTTCCTTGGCACCGGGCTTCAGGAAATTCAGGATATGCGTGAAGGTGCAGTCTGCCAAATCGGCTGCTTCCTGCAGGACGGCTATTTCGGCATCGTCCTTAATGACCCGAAGCTTCTCGACAAGCCCGTCGGTCGGCTCCAATTGAATGCCGCTTAATGCCTTGGCAGCACTCTGGTATGCTCCGAACGTCATATCGTTTTGCTCGAAACCTACTTTGGTTATACCCAGCTTGACAAGCAGATCCTTTACTGTTTCCAACGGGTTCGGAGCATGCTCGACTACCTCATAATGAACGGCTTGAGCCGGGGCTTGAGTCATATAGCGAAAATCTGTCAACAGGTACGCTTTATTCTCGGAAATTAACACCATGCCGGATGAACCGGTAAAGCCCGTCATATAAAGGCGGTTCGTTTCGTTAGTAATTAAAAGCGCCTTTAAACCTTGCTCTTGCAAAACCGTGCGAAGGCGTTCTATACGTGCTTGCTGCATTAGGTTATCCCTCCAAAGAATTGAGGTGGCTTACCATGGCGCGAAGTCCCAGTTCGTAGCTGTCCACACCCAGACCGGCAATTTGGCCGAGTGCGACGGGAGCGATCACCGATACATGGCGAAACGCCTCTCTTTTGTGAATATTCGATATATGTACTTCAATTGTCGGAATTCGAACTGCCTCGATTGCATCGCGAATCGCATAGCTGTAATGCGTGAACGCTCCAGGGTTCATCACGATGCCGTCTTTGACCGAAAAAGCTTCGTGGATCTTATCGATTAGGGCCCCTTCATGATTGGATTGAAAGCATTCCAATTCCACGGACAGCTCTGCCGCCAGCTTCGTCAGCCGCTCTTCAATCGTTTGAAGCGATGTGGTTCCATACACGCCTGGCTCGCGAACGCCGAGCATGTTCAAATTCGGACCGTTTAATACCAAAATTTTTTTCAAGCCGGTCCCTCCAATACGTTTCATCAACATACAGAAATATACACCCGATTATTTTACCATAACTTTCTTCTGTTTGAGAACTGTTTTTTGCGGTTTGGCAAGCAGTCCCTGAATTATTCCGGCTGTGGATTCTTTTGTCCCGTATCGACAGGCTCTCTTTCCCGCTCGTCATTGAATTCCAGAGCCAGGCTGTACCCTATGAATAATCCCCACACAATAAACAGACAGACCTCTGTAATGATCGTGTTCCAGTCGAGATAAGCGATCCAATTCATCATCCCGGTTATCGGCCCGATCAGCAAAAAGATAAGCGCCCACCATATTGCTCCATAGGCAACACCCGGCCATGGCCCGGTCGCTTTGGCTAAGAAGGCTGTATACAGCAAGGACGCAAAAATAGAGAAAACAATAAACGTGACCCATCCTACCATATAGCCTTCAAAGCTGTTTAAAAATGACCGTTTATAAAAATGCTCCACCAAAAAGCCCGGAGGCAAGCTGGTAAAATGAAGATAATGCTCCAGCATTTTCACTGCGCCCCATATCAAACCCGCAAAAAAACCGATATTTAATGAAAACAGCCAACGGTTGGAAGGTGCTTTGGCTCTTGGCTCGTTCATGTCGTTCCTCCTCACAGGTTTAGCCGGACCAGCCTGCGCCCTAGGCCAAACCTTATGTTCATGTTCTGACCCACATCTGCAACGCCTGCGCTTCCTTCTTATCTTAAGCAAGGAAATGATGTCGCATTCTTGCAGCGGAATACCGTTAGTATATACAAATATTTGTCCCCTAAACGGTGGCATTCTCTCTTTGAATCCGATACAATAATGTAGAGTCGCCATTTTATTTCTATCAGAAGAAGGTGTAGTCTTTGTCGCAAAATGAAAAACCATGTGCCATTTACGGTGGCCAAGCCGTGATTGAAGGGGTCATGTTTGGGGGCCAAACTGTTAACGTAACGGCCATTCGCCGAAAAGATAATACTATCGAGTACTTGGAGGTTCCCAAGACCGAAATCGGTTGGGTCAAAGTCTTGAAGAAAATACCGTTTATCCGCGGCATTGTCGGCATTATTGAAGCTAGCGCCAAAGGCGCCCAGCATCTTAATTTTTCGGCGGAAGCCTTTGCCGAGGAGGAAGGGGACGGTACACCGAAGGAGGAGAAAAAGGAATCGGTCACCGGACGTATATCCATGATCCTGGGCGTAGCGGTTGTGGGGATCATTTCCTTTATATTCGGTAAATTCGTCTTTACGCTCATCCCTCCTATTATCGAGCAGCTGTTATTTGCTAACCTGTTTCAGAATCAAATCGGGCACAACTTGATCGAGGGATTAATCAAGATCGTACTGTTAATCGGCTACATTTACTTTATTTCCCTAACACCGATGATCAAACGCCTGTTTCAATACCACGGAGCCGAACACAAGGTCATCAGTGCCTATGAAGCCGGAGTAGAGCTGACGGTCGAAAATGTACAAAAATTCAGCACGCTGCATTACCGGTGCGGAAGCAGCTTTATCGTATTCACCGTACTGGTCGGCGTCATTATTTATTCCTTCTTTACGTATGATTCATTTGTGGAACGTATCGTCCAACGGATCGTATTATTACCTGTAGTCATTGGCGTCTCATACGAAGTGCTGCGCTTTACGAACAGCCTGCGGGAAGTTCCTGTTCTTCGTTATCTGGGTTATCCCGGGCTGTGGCTGCAGATGCTTACGACCAAGCAGCCGGATAATTCCATGGTCGAAGTATCCATCGCCTCTTTCAACCGGATGAGAGAATTAGATAAAGAAGCAAGAGCATAATATGGATTAGAGGAGGGGCAGCGATGAAAAAGCGTTTTTCCATAGCCACCTATGTTATTCTGGGGTTAGCCTTGATCGGGATCGCCTCCAAAGCTTTGCAATTGATCATCCCCATTTTGGTATTTGGCGTTATCTTCCTGCTGTATAAGTATCCGCCAAATCGTTGGCGCAAGCCCGCCTTCTCCGCCAAAAGCGGCGGAAGAACCAAAGAAAGACGCACTCGCAACGCAACATTTCGCGTTATCGACGGCAATAAAGGGAGCTCTGACGAGCCCCCCAAATATCATTAAAACGGCGACCGGGTCGCCGTTTTTTTTGCATTAAGGAACTGACAGATTCCGTGCTCCCCGCGGAGCACCAGAATCAGCCCCAAAAATTAGCTTCGGAGACTCTCCCTCTCTTTGCGGGGCTATTTTGTGTTTATTTGATTTTTCTTCGAAGAACATGCTGCTCAAAGCCCATTTTGTAATCCATCAGCTTCCATTTATTCAGGAAGGCTTCTCCAGCCAGGCATCCGGCTTCGTACAGCTCCAGACTTTTTTCATTAGAGATGTCAAAATCGGTCACGCTTACACCTAACGTCGGGATTTTGATGGTCCGAAACCGGTTCGCTTCTTCGATATAACGTTCATCATGGGCATCCATCATAGTGGAGAATAACGCTTTAAACATCGTCACCGGACCGAAAATCGTATTAGGCTGCCCGGTTCCTCTCCCTACAAGCTGGAAGCCGATCGTAGGAATAAGCTGCTCCGCCTTAGGGGTGTGGTCCTGGTCAAAAATCCAGAGAGGAAAATTGCTCAGAAGCCCTCCGTCCACAATATATGCGAACTGGTCCGCGAACGACTGCTTGGGTGCTCTTTTGCTGGGAGCTTTACGAATAATGACGGGGTCAAAAAAATAAGGGATGCTCGTGCTCATACGAACGGCTTTGGAGATTAGCAATCGCTTGGGGTCAATCCCGTACTGTTCAATATCATCCGGCAGCACAAGAAGCCTTCGGTCCGAAATATCCGATGCGATAATGCGGAGCTGGTTTTTTTTCAAATCGCTGAACGTGCGTATCCCTTTGGCCAGAAGCAGCTGGTGAATCCAATGCTCGAGCGCCTCTCCCGAATATAATCCTTTTTTCAAAAATAGCCGGGTAAGCGGGCCGATGATCTTTGCATTAAATACGGGTGCACGCTGCATAAAGGAGCTGAACGGGGTCGCCATAATAATATTCTTCAGCTCTTCAGCGGAATATCCCGCCGCTACTAATGATGCAACGATGGCCCCTGATGACGTCCCAGCCACCTGATGGAAGGTAAGCCCCTTACGCTCCGCCGCGTGAACCGCTCCTGCCAGTGCTATCCCCTTGACTCCGCCGCCTTCGAAAACCGCATTGATTTTCACAAGCATCCCTTCTCCCGCTCGTAATGTTCGCCTTAAAAAATGTATGCGGGCAGAGATTGTACATATGTTCATAGAAGCTGCGGCTGGCAGCAGGTTCTATGAAAGGGGCTTAGCCCTCTGAAGGATGGCAAAAAAAAGACGCATGCGTTGAAGCACACGTCTCCTTCTCTCATCAAAATTGCGAACGCAGTTTTTCAACAACGGCAACCGTATGCTGCCATTCCTCTTCCGAGATCTCCGCTTTACTGTATTTCGCTTTTTCGAATACAGCCAACACCTGCTCCAGGTCGGATTTCATCCATTTGCTCTGCTGGGACCAGCGGCGCATCGCTTCGCGCAGCGTTTCATGCTCGTACCGCACGTAACCGTTGCGGCGGCATATGCGCAGCAGTCTTTCGCATTCAATAATAACCTTTTGCTTTAATAAGGATGCGCGTCTGCGTTCAAGCTTCTCTTGTATCAGCTCCACTAGCTGAAATTTTCGAATCAGAAGCACAATAGCGGCTGCCGCAATCACTGCAGCTATGACAATACCTGCAACATGTCCATGCCGTTCAAGTACTGTCGGTTCAGGCTCTGACGGCGTAACCTCAGGAACGACGGAAGGCTCAAAGGAAATTTCTTCGGTTTGAACTGCCCGAGGCAGCGTAAATCCGGAGGTTGGCTCGAACGGTACCCAGCCCCAGCCACTGAAATATACTTCTACCCATGAGTGCGCATCCGCATTCCGCACCGTATACACTCCCGCGGCGTCCGGGTCCATAAGTGATTCCTCGCCGAACATGCCGAACATTTCGTCTATATTGGACGATTGCCCTGAGGCGTAGCCCTTAACCCAACGGGTCGGAAGCCCTACCGAACGGGATAGTACAGCCATAGCAGAGGAGTAGTAATCGCAATACCCTTCCTTTATTTCGAACAAAAAGCGATCCACAAAGTCCTTGCTGCGTCCTTTACTTAAATCAGGTTTATTCGTATAGGGATAATTCTCTCGCAAATATTTTTCAATAGCTTTGGCTTTATCGTATGGAGTCGGCGCATTCTTCGTAATGTCTGCGGCGAGCTGCCGTACCCGGCCAGGCAATTGATCGGGAAGCTGCAAGTATTCCCCCATATCGCTCCGCACAGACGTATCGGTGACCTTCCTCAACCCTTCTTCATCGATGATAGGCATTTGCGAAACAACCGTATACGTTTTCGGATAGCCTTGGTTGAGGGCAGCGTTCAATCTGAGCTCCGATTGTGAAGGCGCCCATAGCAGGGGCTCGAAGCCGGTTTTTCCTCCATTGAGATCGGTGACCTTCTGAATATCGTACGCACCGAATAATACGGGGTACACGTCCTCGGACAGTACACTTACGGTCTGTTTGACCTCAATCGTCTTCATCTTGCTGCCTGCACTTCGGGGATCCGAAGCCAATATGGCATCAGGACGTACCGCGGTGGCTGCGGCCCGTTTATCATTATCCCCTAATTCCCAGCCCTTTCCGGTATAGTTGGCTCGGGTTTCCCCCCTCCAATAACTGCGATGCGTGGTGTCCACGGTCATAACAGGGGTGTAGTCGAACTGAAACCCGCTGCCCAGAGCAGCATCACTCCGGCTATAACCGGAAGAAGTATCGCCGGAAGAGGCTGCAACCTCGATCCCTTTACCGGTAGTAAAATTAACCGACTCCCCGCGCATCGTCCTCCAAGCTGTGTAGGGGTCTGTGACCATTGGGCCCACTTCAGGCATAATAGCTCCAACTACCACAGTTAGACTGATCAGCGAGACGATGGGAATGGCAATCGAGGCCGGGTAATCCGCCAGATAGCTCCAGGCCGTCGGGTCTTTCTTACGCAGCTGCTGGAAATGGCTCAAGATCAGTAAGAACAATCCGCATCCGATTGTTATTGCGACCTGCGGCCACAAATAAACGCTCGAGAAGGAATCTCGAATACACATGATAATGACGGTGGCCAGCATCAATACGTAGACGCGCCACTTGACCTCTACCCACCATATGAAAGCAAGATACGCCACCCAGGCCGCCAAGCTGAACCAGAGATAAGGGGTAAGCTGGTACAAATTTAAAAATAACCGCGATGAAAAAAAGCTCTGTACCGTCATGTTCTCTATGACTTGATAGGAATACAGCACCTGCTTATTGATGATAATAATGAGCAATAGCTGGACCAGACTCCGCAGCAGCCAGTGGATTCTGGAGAAGTGCTCCAGAATGAGCGTTGCCAGCAAGGTCAGCTCTACAATGACAACCGTCTCTGGCAGCCAGAGATGATCCTCCTTCATGAACCACAGCACATACTGTAGCAGGAATATGCCTACAAGCAGTACAGTTAACCTGTGGGGCCATTCATGGAACAACAGCTGCCGCCACCAGGATACTCGTTCGTTCATCCGCTCCGACCTCCCAACAAGACCGGAAGCTCGCTTAACGACTGAATAGCGTATCCGGCAACGCCTATGGACTGAAGCTGCTTCAGCCACTTCTCTTTATTAGCTGGGTCTGTGCAGAGCCACATGTGGCATGGATTGAGCTGCAGCTGTTTCATCAAGCTGATGATTTGCAGCATCGGCTCGCCGTAGACAGGAGTAATCAGTGCTATAAAGCTTCCTGGCACCAGGTTTTGCGCTTTTTCCCTTATGACCTGCTTCAAGGAATAATTCCCGTCTGCTTCCACCTGGATAAAATGCTGCTGCACCGTCTTATGTTGATTTTGTCCCGGCTTGGGCTCGAAATACACATCGTCCGCCCCGGTAGACAGGAGTCCCAAGGCAAGTCCGCGGGTCGTCCCGTATTGAAATAAGGAGGCGGCAACCGATACCGCCAGCTCGAATTGATCCGGATCGTTATACCCCTTGCGTTCCCTATCCAGAATAAGATAGGTCTTCGGAAGAGACTCCCTCTCAAACTCCTTGGACTTCCACGTCCCGGTCTTCGCTGTCGCATTCCAATGAATTCTGGAAAGGCGGTCGCCATATATATATTCTCGTACGCCGTTAATCTGCGTCGTTTCCCTGACAGCCCGGGTCGTTGTGGAATGATGGTTGGTACCCTTCATCATCTGGTGATATTGCTGCCACTCCCGAATCGCTATGGTCTGCGGAAGAACGACAATGCTGTGCGGCAGCTTTAAATTCCCGCTGTGCTCGAACAAGCCGAAGATATCTTCCGTTACACACTCCGTCGTTCCGAAGCTGTACATGCCCCTGCGCAAGGAAGGGGTACGGTATTCCCATTCGCCCCGGCGGCGCCAATCGGGAACGATCGTGGCCTCGAATTCGAGCTCCGTTCCATTCTTGTGAAACAGCCGATCCTTCACAAATATATACGGCATCGGCCAAAATCCGGGGATCTGCAGCTGAATCGTTACGCCCAAGCTGCTTCCTGCTTCCAACGTTCCCCCATGATCAATATTGCTCAGGATTCTTGTTCCCTGGGTTCGCTTAATCCCGCTCCATTGGCCCAGCAGCAAATAAACGCTTAGAAGACTTATGATGACAAATACCATTAGCGCCAATTTGCCGCCCTGAAACAGAAGGAAGCCCAAGCTGATAAGAAAGCTGGCCAGCACCGCCCAGAATTGCTTGCTCAAACGCTGCCTCTCCGTCAACTTCTGCATGACCGATCCCCTCATCATGCTTATTTCTCCAGACGGATCGGCACTCTAACCTGCTGGAAAACGGATTGCAGCACGGACGGTACCGTCGTTCCGTCCATTCTCGCTTCCGCATGAAGCAAAATGCGGTGGCCCAGCACGTACGGCGCCAAGAACTTGATATCGTCGGGAATGACATAATCCCGTTCCTGCAACAGCGCGTATGCCTTGGATGCTTGAACCAAAGCCAGCGTAGCCCGAGGACTTGCCCCGAGGAAGATAGCCGGGTGCTCCCTGGTCTGGCGGGTAATGGCTACAAGATACGCCGCTACCGCATCATCCAGATGAACCTGCTTGACGCGCTGCTGGATTTCCTGGATTTCATCTACCTCCGCGACAGGCTGCAGCAGCTCGACCGGGTGAACGACACTCTGGGATTGGATCATTCTGGTCTCGGTGGCTTCATCCGGATAACCGAGACTGAATTTCATCATAAAGCGGTCGAGCTGAGCTTCCGGCAAAATATAAGTCCCTTCAAAATCAATCGGATTTTGCGTTGCCAGCAGCAAAAACGGATTCGGCAGCTCATGAGTTACCCCGTCCACCGTAATGTGCCGCTCTTCCATAGCCTCAAGTAAAGCCGATTGCGTCTTGGTGGTTGCCCTGTTAATTTCATCCGCAAGCAAGATGTGAGTCATGATGGGACCCGGACGAAAAATAAAAACTTCATCCTTCGGATGATATATAGAAACCCCCGTAATATCCGTCGGGAGTAAATCAGGATTGCATTGGATTCGCCTAAATTGGCCGCGGATCGATTTAGCCAGCGATTTGATCAATACAGTCTTCCCTGTTCCCGGTACATCTTCGAGCAGCACGTGGCCTCCCGCCAGCATCGCTGTCAAAAGAAGCTTAATCTCATCCGTCTTGCCGAGGATGCAAGATTCCAAATTCGCTTGAATGCGCTTTATAATCTGTATGTCTTCTTTTACGATAGGCTCCATGATCCTGATCCTCCTTGAGGTATTCAAAAAGTGTAGGTTTTTACCTATAGTGGTCCTCATTCTATTTTACAAGATTCAAAAAAGCCAGTATACATGTAAAAATGCTAAATTTGTTTGTAAAATTACACATTTTGGTACATTTTCTTCCTGATGCTTGCCGTCATACCTGCTTATGTAAGCTCCGCACCAAAAAAATACTCCGGGAAGCTTCCCGGAGCCTGCTTTGCCAATATTCATGTTGAACGAAAATCAAAGTTTTTTGTGGGGGCTAAACCTGGTTATCCTTTCGGTCTGCAGACAAGGGCTGCCAGGAAGGAAAAGATGATCGCCGCGGAGATCCCTGCGCTAGTTACCTCGAAAATACCTGTAATAATCCCAATCGCGCCGTGGAGCTTTAGCTCCTGCATAGCGCCATGAACTAGGGAATTACCGAAGCTCGTAATTGGCACTGTAGCGCCTGCGCCGGCAAACTTGATGAACGGCTCGTACAGCCCAACCCCATCCAATACCGCTCCCGCCACAACCAAGGAGCTCATGGTGTGAGCCGGAGTCAGCTTGCCTACATCCATCAGCAGCTGCCCGACAACACAGATTGCACCTCCAATAACGAACGCCCATACAAAATGCATGACTGTATCCACGTTTATTCCTCCCCGCTTTCTATGGCTACCGCATGAGCGATACATGGAATGCTTTCGCCTTGTTGGAACGATAGCGGAGATAACAAGGCACCGGTCGCTACAACCAGCACTCTCTTCAATTCACCCTTGCGCAGCTTTTTCATAATATGTCCATACGTAACGACGGCGGAGCACCCGCAGCCGCTGCCTCCAGCCATTACGGCCTGCTTATTCACATCAAATACCATGAGACCGCAATCCTTATAAATAGTTTGGTTCATCGGAATCTTATGCTTCTCCAGCAGCTCGCATGCAATTTCATAGCCTACGGAAGCCAGGTCGCCTGTTACGATAAGATCGTAATAGCCCGGCTCCCGCTCAAAATCCCGAAAATGAGCCTGTATCGTATCTACAGCGGCGGGAGCCATAGCGGCCCCCATATTGAACGGATCCTTAATTCCCATATCCACAACCCGTCCTATGGTTGCGCCTGTCACTACTGGTCCCTTGCCATGCCGGGAAATTACGGCGGCTCCCGCTCCAGTTACCGTATATTGTGCTGTGGGAGGCTTTTGCGAGCCATATTCGGTCGGATACCGGAACTGCTTTTCCGATGTACAGTTATGGCTGCAGGTTCCGGCCATAGCGTACTTGGCGGAGCCGGAGTCAACAATTAATGAAGCCATTGCCAGCCCTTCCATCGAGGTGGAACAAGCGCCGAATATGCCGAGATAAGGAATGGACATCGTCCGGGCGGCGAATGTGTTGCTTATAATCTGGTTCATAAGGTCGCCGCCGACATAAAACTGGATCTGTTCTTTAGTAAGTCCGGCATTCTCAATGGCAAGCTTGCCTGCTTCCTCCATCAGCTTTCGTTCAGCTTTCTCCCAGCTATCCTGCCCCAAGGTAAGATCGCCGTGAACAATATCAAAATCATTCACAAGCGGACCCTGGCTCTCGTCCGGGCCTACAACCGTGGCCGTAGCCTGGATGACAGGCTTGTTGCGGAATATCCAGCTTTGATGACCCTGCAGCATCCGATTACCTCCCCATTCCAAAGAGTAAATGAATGATCCCGATCACGAAAGCGGCGACCGTTCCGAATACAATAACCGAGCCTGCAAGCTTGAACATATTGGCACCTACGCCAAGCACAATCCCTTCGCTCTTATGCTCCAATGCTGCGGAACACATGGAGTTGGCAAAGCCGGTAACCGGAACGGCCGAGCCCGCTCCCGCCCATTGAGCGATCTTGTCGTATACACCGAAGCAGGTCAGTACGACGGAGATAAAAATCAGGACGGCAACCGTAGGATTGCCTGCCGTCTTCTCGGTAAATCCGAACACTCTTATGAAAAGCTCCATCAAGGCCTGACCGATAATGCAAATAATCCCTCCGACCAAAAAAGCTCTAAGACAGTTTTTCACCACGGGTCTGGGCGGTTCTTTTCTCTTGGCCAGCTCCTGATATTCCTCTTGGGTCCACGTCATTTTTTGCTTTGCTTTTACAGCCATGGTTCCACATCCTTTCTCATCCTTGCGATGGAATACCTTTAAGAAGTAGACTTTATCGTTTCAGTACGGGAATGAGATTGACAATTTCCTTACGCAGCAGTCTTGCGCACTGCTCATACATCATTTTGGCTTCGCTGCTGTTGGTCGCCAATCCGTACAGCGAGATGTCGGCTTCACATTTTTTCAAGTTGGCCAGCAGCAGAAGCTTCTCACTATTGGCTGGTACCTGAAGCATGTCGTCATACAAATCCACATAGAGCGAACCGTAAGAATCTACCTGGCCGAGAAATACATTATCTTTGGTAACCCCTATTTTCTCCAGCTCCGCCTGCAGCCATGCACGGCTGAAACCAGCGGTAGCCAACGGCTCGTCCATAATGTTCCCATCAATAATGACGGTTTGCGGCTCCTTCTCCGGCCCGACTTTAATGCCTAGCTGTTTCGGAGTGAGCGGCTGGTTCTCCTTCTTAAGAAGCACGTTGAGCTCACCGCTGGATTCCAAAACGGCAAACTCCACATCCGCGATGTTAAATACACTCTTTTTCCGAAGCTGCTCCAACAGCTCATCCGCTGTATAGCGCTCTTTCTTCAGGTTTTTCCCCATGACCTTTCCGTCCTTGATCATAACCGTTCCATTGCCTTCAAACCATTTGCGAAGGGTAACGCTTTTCAAGGAAACGAGCTCTATGGTGAGCGGCACCAGAAACCAAACAAGCAAAGCAGTGATCCCATGTGTGTAATGATTTTCCAAATCGGTTGAAATAAATCCGGCCAGCTCCCCTAACGTGATCCCGGTTATATATTCAAAGAAGGTGAGCTGCGATATTTGCTTTTTTCCAAGCAAACGAGTGATCAAGAACAGCATGGCAATTGCGCCCAGCGACCTTAAAGCGATATGTAGCCATTCCATTTCCATAGTCTCCTTTTCAAACGAGTTACTTTACTAAACAATTATTTGTCAAAAGGCGCAGCGTTATAAAAGGTTTGCGGCCTTAGTTTTTTCCAAAAGTTTTCCCATTTTGTTACAGTAATTAGATGTTTTTTTCCTGCGCACATTAGTAGAGGACTTGAAGAGGAGGTGAAACAAATGACAGTAGCATCTAACGTAAAAACGACCCTGGCATCCTTGAAAAGTGCACAAGCAAGCTTGGAAACTTTCGCCCTGAGCACTCAAAATCAAGAAGCAAAGACGATGTTCGAGCAAGCCGCTAAAACCACTCAATCCGTAGTGGACCAAATCAACGGCCGCATTCAGCAATTAGAAAACGAAGAACCTCAATATAAAGGTTTCTAATGGGTCCGAATCCATAATAAAACAGCCTTCTTTCCCTGCTGCAATGGGGAAGAGGCTGTTTTATTTTTGCACGGTTGCTTTCATCACAATAAGACGACAAACAAAATTAGCAATAATATGAAGAGCACGAGAATCATAACCAACGAACTAGACTTATCCATCCGGTTTTCGGCTCCATTCTTGAATCCTATGCACGCTGGGATGCATGGTTTATGGTATGCTGGGACGAATTGTGTTGGGTTGTGTATATGCCTATACCGAAAAAAATGTTATAATAAGTTCATTGTTCACGTTAACATAAACTTATTTTGCGGGAGGCTCTCATTTATGACTATTCAAACCCATGAACAGCTTGTTTCCTTCGTGCAGGAGACCGTTCGAAACACCCAAGTTACCGACATACATACCCACTTATTCGCCGAATCCTTTGGGGATTTGCTATTGTGGGGCGTGGACGAGCTTCTTACTTATCATTATTTGATTGCTGAGACATTCCGCTTCCGTTCCGACCTGTCCTACGATGCTTTCTGGAAGATGAGCAAGCAGGAGCAAGCAGATCTGATCTGGCAGACGCTCTTTATCGAGCATTCGCCATACAGCGAAGCTTGCCGCGGTGTAGTTACCGTTCTTCATCGGCTGGGATTTGATCTTAAATCCCGTGATTTAAACTCTTATCGCGAATATTTCCGCAATGTCAGCTCCGCAGACTATGTTAACCGTATCCTGGAGCTGGCCAAAGTAAAAACCGTTGTGATGACGAATGATCCTTTTGATGCTTATGAGCGGAGCAAATGGGCGGAGAATGCCGAGCAGGACCCTCGTTTCCTTGCGGCATTACGGATTGATCCGCTGCTTAACCTTTGGGATACAAGCTGGTCGAAGCTGGTTGAGCAAGGCTACGACGTCAAACAGGATTTGTCCGGAAGCACCATGGAGGAAGTTCGCCGTTTCCTTAAAGATTGGATCGCCAGAATGAACCCGTTGTACATGGCCGTTTCTTTGCCTAACGACTTTGCTTATCCGGAACCTTCTGTACGTGGACGGATTATTGATGAATGTATCGTACCGGTGGCACGCGAGGCGGGCATTCCGTTTGCCATGATGATCGGGGTGAAACGCAAGGTCAATCCATCCCTTAAGGATGCGGGAGATAGCCTGGGCAAGAGCGATATCGGTGCGGTCGAACGTATCGTAAGTAAATATCAGGATGTCAAATTCCTCGTGACCATGCTTTCCCGTGAGAATCAGCACGAGCTGGCCGTTACAGCACGTAAAAATCGCAATCTGTTAGTCTTCGGCTGCTGGTGGTTCCTGAACAATCCAAGCTTGATTGAGGAAATTACGCGTATGCGTCTTGAGCTGCTGGGCGGCAGCATAATTCCTCAGCATTCGGACTGCCGTATTCTTGATCAGCTGCTGTATAAATGGGATCACTCCCGTGAAATTATTGCTAAAGTGCTTTGCGACAAATACAGCGATTTGCTCGCATCCGGATGGAGACTGGAGGAAGAAGAAATTCGCCGTGACGTGGAGGATCTTCTCGGGGGAACATTCTGGAAGTTTCTTGGAAAGCCAGACCCGGCGCTTTCCCGTTAAGGCAATCTAAGCAAGGCGTCCCTACGATGTTGCGGGGGACGCCTTTTTTATTGATATGCTCTTGCTTCTTAATACAAATGCACGTATTCAGGCTGATGCTCCGGCTGCTCCGTTACTCGGGTACCGTCTTCAAGCAGAAGCCATGTATCAAACTCTTTCCTGCCCTCGTGCATCCGAATGATTCTTGCCCCTCGCTGAAAATCATCACGCCCATACGTGTTAAACCCTGTAGCCCGGCCATAGCATAGCCGGATGCCCTGCTTCGTTCCCCAGTAATCGTTAAGATGGTCATGACCGGCAAAGGTGCCCATCACATCTCCCATTTCAACCATCGCGGAGAAAAGGCCCGTATTAATGCGCGGACAGCATACCCTTTCATTCTTACTGCCGTAACAAACCTCCTGCTGCCATACCTCGTTATACTCCGGCAATGGAATATGAAAGAAGGCCAAGGATGGCAGCGGAACTCCGTTATTGGACCTGGTTCTTTCTCTCGACATTCCTTCATACCACGACACCTGATCCCGTCCAATCCATCCGTACCCCTTTACATGGGAAAGCGGCGATACACTGCCGGAATCAAAAAAATACAGCGAAGCTGCCGCATGGCCGCGGGCATCGTTGACGGATAGAGCATAATTGCCGATTCCCCCGATATCCTCCGGTCCTGCTTCCGCTAATGCGAATTCATAGGGCTGAACGGCTTCCATTAATGCTTCTCTTGTGATTTTGGCTTCGGAATCATGATTACCGAATACGACGGCCCAAGGGATTTTGTCGTTATCCACAACCGAGACGGCCCTATGAAACCTTTGCAAGGGATCGTCGCAATGCTTGTCTTCGATCACATCACCCGTGAAGACGACAAGATCGGGACGTTCCGTCTCCAGCACCTTTTTCATTAAGGAAAGCGTCCGATCGTCGGCCTCCCCTCCGGATTTCATATGAACGTCTGTAAATTGAACGATGGTGAATGTACCGTCTTGACGAAAAGAAAGCGATTGCTTCAAACCGATCTTCCCCTTTATGTATTGGAATGAAATGACTATGACGCATTCCTGCTCATTGTATGGCGGACTTCATGTACTGTCAATTTTTATTTCATTGGATAGTTAGGAGCCCGGGCACTAGGGACATAACACCCCCGGAAACTGAGAACCTTCGCTTCGAAGCCGATATTGACGGCTGACGGGAGAGTCTCTCTATTTACAAATTATGGTAAAATAGAAAAAGAAGCAGAGGCTTACAACAACAAGCCCTTGCTTCCTTTTGTAACCGATCCCTTTATTGCTGATTCATCGCGCTGCTCAACGCAGCTTCATCTACAGGCAGCTTGCCTCCGCTATTCAACGTCAGGATCCGTTCGATTATCGTCACGGCCTGTGCCCGGTTCGTCGATTCGTCTGGAGCCAGTCGGCCGTTATCCAAGCCTTGCAGGATTCCTTTCTGCACGGCCGTCTGCATAGCAAAGGTAGGTGTAATGACCGTATTCGGCTTTTGCAGCTCTTTGCTCGCTGCACGGACCGCTATGTCCGCAATCTCCGACCGTGGAATCGGCTCGTTCCAAGCCAAATCGGCCTGCGTGATGTATCCTGCCTTCCTTAACGCATCCGCGTAAGGCTTGTACCATGAATCATCGGCCGCAGCCGACACTACGGGAAGCCGCAGGGCGGCTGCGGTCATTTTGGCGAACTCGGCACGGGTTACCGTGCCGTTGGGCCGGAAGCTGCCGTCGGGGTACCCGTCGGCATAGCCTTTTTCCACAGCGGAGGCAATCGCCGCCTCCGCCCAGTGACCGGCCGTATCGCTCAAGGAGCGAACGAAGCCGGTCACCGCCTCGGGCACGGTACGGTTCACGTACGTGCCGTCGCCCAATTGTCCGGACATGTTGCCTCCCCATGTCCACACTGTGCCGTCCGCTGACATTGCAGCGGAATGGGAGCTCCCGGCGGCGACGAATGCCGCCCCCTGGATGCCCTGGGCCTGCACGGGACGCGTGCGATTCGTCTTCGTACCGTCGCCGAGCTGGCCGAAGGTATTCAGCCCCCACGTCCACACCGTGCCGTCTGATCGCACGGCCAGCGTATGGAACGCTCCGCCTGCAATCGCAGTGACCTTGGTCATTCCGGCAACCTGAACCGGGATCAGCCGATTTGTCGTTGTGCTGTCGCCCAATTGACCGAACCCGTTATAGCCCCATGTCCATACCGTGCCATCCGATTTGAGGGCAATGGAATGATTCTTTCCTGCCGCAATCGCTTGTATGCCTTCCAAGCCGACGATTTGCTGCACCGTACGCTTTAACAGCGTCGTATTATCCCCCAGCTGGCCGTTGCTGTTATCCCCCCATGCCCACACCGTACCGTCATCGGCCAGTGCCAGTGCATGGTTGAAGCCGGCGGCAATAGCCTTGATACGCATCAGCCCTGGAATTTGTACCGGCTCCGAATGGGTCGTGCTGGTGTTATCGCCCTGCTGGCCGAAGGTATTGTCTCCGACAGCCCATACGGTCCCGTCCTTGCGCAGAGCAATCGTAAACGCATTGCCTGCCGCTATGTCGGTAATATCCTTCCACCCGACCATTGCCGAAGGAAGATTTCTTCCAAGGGAAGCCGTATCGGCTAACTGGCTGCTTAGATTCAATCCCCAGCCCCATACGGTTCCGTCACTATTCAGCGCAGCGGCATGGCCGGAGCCTGCGGCTAAAGCCGTCAGTTGAGTAAGTCCGGAAACCTCCGCAGGCTTATTCGTGCCGACGTTCTGTCCTTGCCCCAACTGACCGTATAAGTTTTCGCCCCATGACCACAGCTTGTTGTTTTTCCATACCATTGTAAATGCGTCCCCGGCAGCCAATGCTCTGGGGTTCTGGTTATTGACGTAGCTGTAATGTCCTTCCATTGAAGGATCCGGCGGCTTCACCAGTAAAGAAAATCTGGGCACCAGCGTAGGTAAAATCCGGTTTGCGGCGGCTCCGTCTCCCAGCTGACCCAAGGCGCTGTTCCCCCATGCCCACACCGTTCCATCCGATTTTACGGCAAGAGAATGGAAGTGCCCGGAGCCTATCAACACAACATCCTTTAAATTATCGACATATTGCTGAATAACGCTGTCCTTGTAATCCCCCGTACCCAGCTGACCGTAGTTATTCAGCCCCCAGGTGCTGACCTTTCCGTCCTTGTGAAGAACCACTGCATGAGAATTCCCCGCTGCAATGCCAACCGCATCGGTAACTCCAGTGACTTCAGCGGCAAACTTTCTGTCCGTCGTATTGCCGTTGCCCAGCTGACCGGAGACATTGTAACCCCATGTCCACACTTTGCCGTCTTCCTTCAATATCATGGAGAAGTTGCTTCCGGCGGCAATCGCCTTGGTATCATATGTGTAATTGACCCTGGTAGGCCGGTTCGTCTTGCTTTCCGTGACAGAGTCCCCTGCTTGCCCATAGGTGTTGTCCCCCCATGCGACGACCGTTTTGTCTGTAAGCAGAGCAAGCATATGGTTACCGCCTGCCGCAACCGCAATGACATTCGTAGGATAATCCAATTGATTCGGTTTGAGCTTGTTCTCATTGGTCGAATCCCCAAGCTGTCCCTTCTCATTGTCGCCCCAAGTGACTATGGTTCCATCCTTTTTGAGCACTATGGAAGAATTATTGCCTGCGGCAATCGCTACGACATCCCGCAGATCCGGAATTTCAAACGGCACAGGACGGTCCTCCAACGTTCCGTCGCCGAGCTGTCCTTTATTATTTTGACCCCACGCCCACACCGTTCCATCCTTGCGCAATGCGAGGGTATGATTCATCCCGGCCGCAATCGCCTTAATCTCGAACAGCTCTTTCACCTGATTCGGAGCATAGCGAAATACGTTCGGACCCGTTCCTAGCTTACCGTGAAGGCTATCTCCCCAAGTCCATACCGTACCGTCGCTTTTGAGAGCCACCGTATGGCCTAGGCCGGCTGTAATTTGTACCAGCTTCAGGCCCGGATTAACGTCCTGTGAAGCTGCGGGCGCTGTGGCTCCGGCTGAGGTCGATCCCCCTGTATCGGAGGATTCCTCTGCCCGTACCAAACCAGCGCCAAACAGTGCTTGAAGCAGCAAGGAGATAACGAAGATATAGGCAAGTTGATGATTCCATTTTGTTTTCCGAAATTTTCGAACCATTTTTCACACTCTCCTCCATTATAGGCAATCTTGTATGTACCCTGCTGCTACGAAATGTTCGTATTATCGGCTGGCAGAGCTGGAGGGGTTTTACGTTTGAATTTACTACGTATCGAATCCATCATGCCGTCCATCAATGTATAAACTACAGGAACAAGAAGCAAGGTAACCATCGTGGATAATGTCAAGCCGAAGGCCACTACGGTTGCCATGGAGGCTTGAGCTTCCGCACCTTCCCCGAAACCGATGACAAGAGGCAGCATGGCGAGAACCGTTGTGCCCGTCGTCATCAAAATAGGTCTTAACCGAATTCGCCCCGCTTCTATCAGGGCATCGAACAGGGTGTAGCCTCTTTTTCTCAGCTGATTCGTATAGTCGACAAGAACAATGGCATTGTTCACCACGATCCCCATCAGCATAATCATCCCCATGACCGAGTTCATGTTAATGGTTCGGTTGGTCAGGTACAAACCTAGAATCGCACCGATAAACGTCGGCGGCAAAGAAAACATAATAATGAAAGGACCATATAACGATTCAAATTGGCTCGCCATGACCATGTACACCAGTACGACCGACAGCCCCAGCATTAAATACAAGCTCTTAAACGTGTCGTTCGATTGGCTCTTGGACGTCAAGCTGATCGAGTACCCGTCAGGAGGCTGGATTGTGTCCAACCGTTCTTGGACCACCTTCTCCACATCGCCGATAGCCGCGCCGGATACGGAGGCTTGAACCGTAGTTAACCGCTGCTGGTTAATATGGCGAATTTGCGCAGGGCTTGATCCCGGAGTGACTTTTGCAATGGCGCTAACCGGAATTTGCGCTCCCGATGAGGTGTTCAGGACCACTTGATTCAGGTTTTCCAGGTTGTTCGTAAATTCCGTCGGATATTTCACAAGGACGGAAATTTGGGCGTCCCCTGTTTTGAAGTTGGTAGCCACTGAGCCTTGATAAGCCGTTCTGATGGCTGTCATGACCTCACGAACGGAAATGCCGTAATAGGCAGCCGCATCGCGGTCAATGGTCATATCATATGCCGGTATGCTGCGCTCCATCGTATTTTGGACACTGCGCAGGGTTGGGATATTGCGCATTTCTTCTGCAACCATATCGCCAAGCTTGCTTAGCACGGTCATATCCGGCCCGTTCAGGTTCACTGTAATGTCTGCTCCGCCGCCTCCGCCAAGACCAGGCAACCGGACAGAGGAACGGCTGTTAACCGAAATCTGTGCGCCGGGATTCCCTTGAGTCATATTGCGGATCTGCTCAACGATCTGCTCTGTCTTCAGCTTCCGTTCGTCTATCGGCTTCAAGGTGACGCTGATATTCGCCGAGTTGGTTGCCGAGCTTTGGAAAGCTCCGCCGCCGGCGCTGCCGACTGTGGTAAAGATCGTTTCGATATCATCAATGCTCTTGATCTGCTCCTCGATTTTGCTGGTCAGAGCGTTCGTGATCTCGAACTTGGTTCCTTGAGCCAAGCTGATATTAATGTTCAGCTGGCCTTCATCCGATCTCGGCATCATCTCGGTACCGACGAATTTAGCCAGGTATACGCTGCCTCCCAGCATTCCGACAGTGATGAGGATGATAACCCACCGATGTCCGAGCGACCAGCGCAGCAAGCCGATATAGCCTTTGGTGAACCGGTTCATGCCGCGGCCGAACCAGACAGCCGGGTTATAGGAACGCCCTTCCGGCAGAGATTCGTCATGATGCTTGGTCAAAATTTTGGCTGCCAGCATCGGCACCAGGGTAATTGCCGCGAACAATGCGGCAATATGGGAAAAGCTGACGGTTAACGCCATCGGAACGAAGAAATTTTTAATCATCCCGTCAATGAACACGGTTGGCGCAAATACGGCAATCTGTGCCAATGCCGACGCCAGTACGGCGGTTCCCACTTCGGCGGTTCCCTTTTTGGCCGCTTCTGCAGGAGGAAGCCCCTCCTCTTTCTTCCTGTAGATGCTCTCGAGAACGACGACGGCAAAATCCACAAGGGAGCCCAAGCCTAGCGCCAGGCCGCCCAGGGTTATCGTATTGATCGTCTGATGCGAGAAATACATCATGCTGAACGTACTGATAACCGATATCGGAATGACAACGCCGATAATCAATGTAGCGCGGATACTGTTCAGGAACAGCATCAGAATAATGATGGAGAATACAGCTCCCAAGAGCGTATGCTCAATAACCGTATTGATGGAGCTCTTAATAAATTTGGATGAATCATTAAGAACGGCGAGCTTCACGCCGTCGGGAAGCTTGCTCTGAATATCCCCCATAGCGGCCCGGATATTATCGGCTACCTTCACCGTGTTGCCGTCCGATTGCTTCAACACCGACAATCCGACGCTCTGTTCCCCGTTGCGGCGGGAATCATAAGTAATATCCTGGTACGTATCAATAATCTTGCCTAGCTCGCCCAGCTCCAGGGACTGGCCTCTCGACAGCTGCACACGTACCTTCTCGATTTCAGCTGTCGATTTGAATTCCCCGCTGATTCTTAACGGTACGAGCTGATCCCCTTTATAGACGAGCCCGGCATCCATAGACTGGTTGTCATTGCTTAAAGCTTGGGTAACCTGGTTGAACGTAATGCCGTACTGAGTCAGCTTGTTCTGGTCAACCAGCAATTGAATTTGCCGCACCCGTCCTCCGCTGACGCCAACCGAAGCAACGCCTTCCACACGCTGTACGGCGGGGCTGACAACGTTATCGGCCAAATCGCGCAGCGTGATTAAGTCGACATCCTTGCCGTACAGCGATAAGCTCAATATCGGCTGGCTGTTCGGATCCGCCTTGGATACTACAGGAGCGTCCGCATCGGCCGGCAGCTGCCTCCTGACCCGGTCCAAGCGGTCCCGCATCGCCAAGGTCGCTTCGCTAATATCCGTCCCGAAGTTGAACTGCACCGTGACATTACTGCTTCCGGTTCGTGAGTTCGAGGTAACCGATGAAACGTTGGCTATCGTGGCCATGGAGGCTTCAACACGCTTGGTAACCTGATTCTCCACTTGTCCCGGCGAAGCTCCCGGCCAGCTCACGGATACCGTGGCCGTCGGAATCTCCATATTAGGATACAAATCTACGGGCAATAACGGCGCCGCGATCGATCCCAATATCGTTAAAGCAATCATAATCATCAGTATCGTGACGGGACGATTGACTGAAAAATTCGCTAAATTCACTGACCGCCACCTGCTCCCGTTGGACCGGCTGTACCGCCATTCGAATTAGCGGGACGATTCGTCGGAGCCTGCTCTTTCGAAGTCTCCCCCCGCTCCTTCGCTTTTTCGCCTTGAGGCTTGTCTCCCTGCTTTTTCTCCTCTTGCTTCTCCTGCTTTTTGTCTGTTTGCGCAGGTTTATCGCCCTCGGCCGGCTTGTCTCCTTGCGCCGGTTTGTCGCCCTGGGCAGGCTTGCTATTTTGCTGGCCTGGCTGATTGGTCTGTTGACCTTGCTGTTTTTGACCATTGGGTTGGCCCTGCTGTCCCTGCTGGCCTTGTGGTCTTTGCCCTTGCTGGCCTTGTTCGCCCTGCTGTCCCTGCGGCTTCTGTCCATTCGTCTGACCTTCCTGGCCTGGCTGTACCACTTGAACGCTCGCTTTATCAGACAACAGCTCCTGACCCTTCACTACGAGCTCGTCTCCCTCGCTTAATCCGCTTGTAACTTCAAACTGGGAGCTGGTCATCGTTCCGATCTTCACGGTCACCTTCTTCGCTTTACCGTCCTTCACGATAAATGCAGCGGTCCCGTTAGGCTGGCTCAATACGGCGTCTGCCGGCACCATGATGGATTGCCGCCCCTCACTCTTCAGGCTGGAAGTAGCAAACATGCCGGGGAGCAGCTCTCCCTTAGGATCGTCTATTTTAATATCCACCCCGTAAGCTTTGGTAACGGAGTCTAGGGTAGGACGAATCGCGCTTACAACGCCATCAAATGTCTTGTTCAAAGTGGGAACATTGACCTTCATTTCCATCCCTTTTTTAATTTTGCCTATGCTGGATTCCGGAATGTTTACTGTTGCCTGCGTCGGATTCAGGGCAGCTATGGAAATGATATTGCCGTTGTTGCCCGCATTTTGACCTACCGGGGTATTGATTGCGGTTACAACTCCGTCCACCGGCGATACCAAGACACCATCCTGCAGCTGTTCATTCAATATTCTCAAGTTCGATGCGGCCTGCTCATATTGCGCAGAGCTGACAGCTATGGCATCGGTAGACTTGGCCGATTGCAGAGCCTGCTCCGACTGGGCAACCTGCGCTTTGCTAACGTTCAGGCTAAGCTCCTGAGTCGATTGGGCGTTCGCAAGCGAAAGCTGATCCTTCTGAAGCGACTGCTGGTTGGATTCAAGAATCACCGACAGCGTGTTTTGCGCATTCGCCAAGGTGATCGTGTCCCGATTCAGCTGCTCCTGTGCAATTTGAACCGTCTGTGAGTTTTGAGCCGCTTGCAAGTCTCCTTGAGCCTTAAGCAAAGCAGAAGTCGCTGAAGTTAAAGCGCTTGGGGTTGTTTGCTGCGCCTGATCCAAATCCAACTGAGCCTGCTGAAGCTTTTGAAGCGCATTCTCAACATCCGTTGTTTTGGAGGCGGACGCTTCTTTCACATTCTTATAGTTAATGATGGCTTGTTGAAGCTTTAACTGCAGGGAATCCAAAGTATTATTGGAGTTTACTTGCGAAGTCTGGATGCTGTCCTGCTGGGCGTTCAACGTATTTTGTGCGTTAGTAAGATTCGTATTATATGTAGTAATTGCATTATTCAAGCTTTGCTGAGAGATGGCTACCTGCTGCTTGGCGGTTGCAATAGCATTCTGCTGGTCATTTAATGCCTTGTTATAGTTTGCCTGCGAAATGGCAACCTGCTGCTTGGCTGCAGCTACGGCATTCTGCTGGTCGACTATCGCCTTCTCGAGGTTTGCTTTTTGAACAGCCAGCTGTTTCTCAGCGGTTGCCACGCTGTTCGCTTGATCGTTGGTCGTTCTCTGAAGCTGCGCTGCGCTGACAGCCAGTGCGCTCTCCGACTGAGCGATCTGCTGCTGAAGCTGCGTCGTATCGATCTGGGCCAACGGATCCCCTGTCTTGACCCGGTCACCCGGCTTGACCATAATATCGGTTACACGCCCGGCTACACGAGAAGAAACATTGGTTGTGTACTGTGGGGTAATCGAGCCCGTGAAAACTTGTCCGCCGCCTACATCGGATTTCTTGACGACAATCGTTTCTACAGGGAATTGTCTCGCATTGCCACCGCCGCCTCTCTGCGATGTCGGGGCACCTGACTGTCCTGTCTTCGGACTCCCCCAGTTTGTGAAGGTAGCGCCTACAACCGCGATGATAGCAATTACCGCGATCGCGGCAACCACCCACTTTTTGGATACATTCTGGATCCACCTGATCATTCCCATACCTCCATGTATTCATGCCCGTCTTCCTCCAAGGATCTGCTCCTGCTTTGAGGGGCCTTGCTGCCAAGGCCAACGAAACAAGGTGCTCGATGCACCAGATATCATCAACTTAGCGCACATTCATGATGAAACTATGATATAAATGTGAAAAAAGTGTAAAAAAAAGGACACATTTGAACCTTTTACAATAGCATTAGGTTCCCATATGTCCTTAACCAATGTTGATAAATAAAAAGAACCCCTTTCGGAGTTCTTTTCGCGGTGAATTGATTTTTGAATGTTGCCTCGATCCTTCCAAAAGCCGGTGATTACCTCATTCACCTTATTGCAGTACTCGTACTACACTAACGTGTCTTTGGCACATCCCTCCGCTTCTATCTGGAGTCTACCACAATATTCCCGGAATGCTTCGTTGAAACGTTCAACGGAACCACACCTCTCTTTTCACCGCTAACTATATTATCACCCGATGGTTATTGTTCTATTCATCGCTTTTATTTTTCTTTTATAATAACTTTGGTTCCCAGCGGGATATGCCGGTACAGCCACTCGACATCCCGATTATGCATACGGACACAGCCTGATGAGGCATGGCTCCCTATGGAATAAGGACGGTTGGTTCCGTGAATTCCGTACATGTAACCTCCGGTCCCGGGAACACTTAAACCAAGCCATCGGGTGCCGAGAGGATTCTGGGGATGACCGCCGGGAATTTTCTTGCGGACGTAATAGGGCTTAACGATTTTGGTGACAATATGAAATTCGCCGACCGGCGTCAAGTCCTTTCTCCTCCCGGTTGCTACGGAGAAGTAGTAATGGGGGCGCCCGTTCACGTAGACGACCAAGGTGTTATTTTTCTTATTTATTTCAATGTATACCCCTTCCTCTTGGAGGGCTTCCAAAGGAATGGCGGATGGAGCAGCCGAAGCGCTCCCTGGACCTATCCCCAATAAGCTGAGAAACAAGCAGATGATAACGAGAACCGGCGTTTTAATAAGCTTCAATAGAACCCATCCTTTGCCTATTATGCACGGTTATTGTTCTCTTTCGCATCCGCGGATATGTATGGCCATACGAAATGGAACTGCGCCGTGTTATCGCCCTTCCCCCAAATCGCATGGACTTCTTCTATTTAATAGCTCCCGCCGTGATTCCTCCGGCAATCTGTCTTTGAAACAGCACATAGAACACCAGAACGGGCAGCATCGAAATCAATAATGCGGCGAAGAGCGGCCCCCATTCCGTCCGGTACTGCATCTCCCCTTGCATAATGGCTATGCCGACCGGCAATGTATATTTGGCAGGGTCGTTAATAAAAACAGTCCCCATGATGTATTCGTTCCAAATATTGAGCACGTTCATAATACTGACCGATATGATCCCTGGTCGAGCCAAAGGAAGCATGATCTGGAAAAAGGTGCGGTAATGGCTTGCCCCGTCAATGAAGGCCGCCTCCTCCATTTCTTTAGGAAGCGACTTAAAGAACCCGACCAGTACGAATACCCCAAAAGGCAGCGCTCCCATTCCATAAACCAGACTCAGTCCAAATAAACTGTTAATCAAATGCAGATCATTCAATAAAAAGAATAGCGGGATCAACCCGAGGATCATTGGAATCATCATAGAGGCCATATAAGCGGTGTACAGCAAGCCGCTGCCTCTGAATGCATATCTGGCCAAGACATAAGCGGTGGTTGCGGCCAGCAATGCGGCCAAAATCGTGCTTAAGACCGTCACCAGCAAGGAATTCAGAAAATATCCTCCGATATGGTATTTTTCCCATACATAAGAATAGTTCGACCAAACCAGCGGGAGCTTCGGCAAATCCCACGGCTTTCCCTGCATAAACTGCGCATTATCCTTTAATGCTCCAAGCACCGTCCATACCAAGGGGTACAAAACACATACAGTCCATATTGCTAATATCAGCTTCATGCAAAATCCGAGCAGCGGGCTCCTGATCTCAGTTCTCATGCGTATCCCCTTTCCTTCTAGGTGATCTCTATCACATCGCGCCTCATTAATCGCTGCAGCGCTATGGTCGTAATCAGCGAAAGCACGAGAATAAGAACGCCAATTGCTGCGGCATATCCCATATGAAACTGCTTGAAGCCCATCTGGTATAAATAAGAGCCCATAACCTGCGTAGCGTTATCGGGACCGCCTTCGGTCATGATCGTTACGATGATGAAGGAGCCGTTCAAGGTCGTCATAACAATCGATAAAATGGACACCTTCAGCTGCTCCCAAATTAGCGGCAGCGTCACGTGCCAGAACTGCTCCCATTGGGATGCACCGTCGATTTCAGCCGCTTCATACAAAGCGTCAGATATGCTCAAGATCGCAGCGATCAGCAAAATCATATAAAAACCGATCCCTGCCCAAATCGTCGGGGGCAACAGCGACCACATGGCGAACCGCTCGTCGCCGAGCCAAGGAATATTCACCGGCTCGCTTGAAAATAGCGATAGGAATGAATTCAAAAACCCAAGGTTCGGGTTATACACATACCTCCATAGCACACCGATGACGACAACCGAAATAACATTCGGAAAAAAGAAGATGACGCGAAAAAATGCAGCCCTTCGAATGGGAAAGCGGGTTAATGCTACTGCGAACAGGGTCGCCAAAAGCATGATGCCGATCACTTTCCAAAACACCAGAAAATAATCGTTGTAAATGGCTGTACGTATGACAGGATCAGCAATCAGATCACGAAAATTTTGCAGGCCGATGAAATCCATATGCTCCGAGCTGCCGGACCAATCATACAAGCTGATATAGATTCCCTTAACAATCGGGTACACCGTAAATACGCAGAACAACAGCAATGTCGGAAGGATAAACGATGCAACAAACAACGTTCTTTTGGCTTTGGCGCTCATGATCGTTACCAGCCTTTTCTTGATTATGGTTCGGGCGGGAAGGAAGGAGCCTAATTAGCCCCTCTTTCCCCCCTTTGAAAAACGATTATTTACTTGCCCTTGCCTTCTCTGCAGCCTTTTCCAAACGGTCCGCCCATTCCGCAGGTGTGATCTTGCTCGTAGTCAATGCCACAATCGCATCGTTTCTCGCTTTTTCCACGTCAGCAGGCAGCACGACCTCCGGAGCGACAACTGTATTAGGCGAATTGTAATATTTCATAGCGGATTTGACGACATTGCTTGCTTTGGACGATTCCAGATCCGCCTTCACATTCATAAGCGCACCGGTTAATTCCGCCCATCGTACCGCATGCTGCTTGGTGAACAGGAATTGGATGAACGCTTTGGCAGCCTCCGGATTTTTTGCCTTTTTGGCTACCGCAATCGTGCTTGTATACGGAATGGCGATATATTTGCCGCCCTTCTCTTGCGAGATGGAAGGAATGAAGCCAAAATCAAAGCCCTGCGGAATGTCCTTCTTCATCTCGTTTTCCAGCCATAAACCATTAGGAATAAAGGCCGCCTTATGCTGAAGCCATAATGCTTGGGAGTCCGTATGGTTTAGGGAAACGGAGCCCGGATCGATAAAGCCTTTGTCGCGCAGCTGAACTATCTTATCCAAAGCCTTCATGACGGGCTCGCTCTTGAATATGCCGGGCTCGAGAGAAGCGACCTTTTTCAAAATCGATGCATCATCTTTATTAGCCGATACGGTGACCGAATCGAGCAAACCTCCCGCAATATAGTACGGGTACACCCCTGTATGAATATACGGCATCATGCCCGAGGCTTTGATTTTGCCGGATACGGCAAGGAAGCTTTCAAAATCCTTTGGCTCCTCCCATCCGTTTTTCGTAAATAACGCCTTGTCATAAAAGGTCCCCCACGAGCCGAACACGAGCGGAACCGTATGGTTTTTACCCGGCTCGTACTCCTCCGGCTTCGATATGAGAAGATCGGACAGCTTCTCCCCGTCGGCATTTTTCAAATCCTTAAGCCAATCCGTTATGTCCAGTAATTGATCATCTTTCACCATTTGCCTTGCATTGGCCCCTGCTCCATCAATATAGACAAAATCGGGCGGGTTGCCTTGGATCCAGCGAGGCTTCATTTGGTCATTAATTTTAGCTCCGGCGGATTCTTTAATTTTCAGATCCGGGTATTTCTTTTGAAATTCCGCTATCATTTCCTTCCACCATGCGTCGCCATACCCGCCGACAAAGTATTGAATCTCAAAATCACCCGTCAGCTTTTTATCAGAAGACGCTGCACCGCCGCTAGGGGCGGCACTCACCGCCGGTTTGGCGTCCGTACCCTGCTTCGTATTCCCCCCGGAAGGCTGTGCGGCCGGTGCCCCGCAGCCCGTTGCTGACAGCACGAACGTTCCCGCCAAAGCCCAATGTAACCACTTCTTTTTTTTCATCATCATGCCTCGCTCCCTTTTCAATTCATGAAATGGACCCAAGAACCTCTCATCGGACAAGCAAAAAAGGGCATAGTCAGGGGATCTATACAGTTCCCCATAACTAATGCCCTCGAAAGGTAACACGTTATGTGATGAAAGTGTTCATTTGTCGTCTATACTATAGCACCTGAAATTACGGAACGTCAAGAAGGATTTGAAAATTTGATTTGTATCCTTATTCATTGCAAGGACTGGTTTGAAATCGCTTCCACTTTGATTATACTCTTTCCTGGTGCGGCGGGTAAAGCATGAATTTCCATGATTATTGCAGATCGGCTGCGGAAGTAAGCAGCTGCTGTCTGTATTTATTCGGCGACATGTTCATGGCCATTTTGAAGGTCCTATAAAACGTGGGCAGCGACTCGTAACCGACTTCAAAGCATATGGAGGCAATATCTTTATCCGATTCGGCAAGCAGCTTCTTGGCAAGTCCCATCCTTACCTCCGCCAAATATTGCATAGGAGTCATCTGATATTCCTTCTTAAAGATTTTGTTCATCTGACGAATGCTAATGCCCAGCTTGCCGCTGAGCTCTTCTGAAGTCACCGGCTCGTAATAATGCAGGTCGATGTAATTCCGGATCCGTTCCGCTCTTAAACCGTTGGCATCCTGCACCTGCTTGGATTCCTTGGCACGAACCATCAGCAAATAAATATCCTGAATCAAGTTATGCATAGCCCAGCTGCTAAGCGGATCCGCCTGCTTCTGTTCGAACAATAGCTTTCTAAGCATCAGTCGCATTTCACTTGCGTGAAAGGCATTCAGCTTTAGGAGCTCGGACCGGGTGAACCTGTACGGCTTCCACTCTTGATGCAGGCCATTCTGCTCCAGATCGTCAAAAGCGAGAACGAGCAGCGTCAAATGGGAATCAGAAGAGACGGCATGTCTGGATCGAGGGTAGATGTATGCCGCATTATCTTGTTCAAAAGCATATTGCTGCCCATCAAGCCAAATGCTGCCTTCGCCTTCGATGGCGTATAAAATCTGCACATTATCGTGATGATGAATTTTGATTTCATAGCTTTCCTGATGCTTGCTTTCATACAAATGAATACCAATCATTGTCAAAGCCCGCCTTGTGAGCGTATTCAACCGATGGAAGATTCACCTCCGCATCGTTGTTACCCTATTTTACCGTGTTTGCCTGACGGCAACAAGCCGAGTGCCTGAAACGCAAACATCCCTCAGCTGACAGGAGCTGAAGGATAACTGCTTGAATTCCGTTATTTGATTCTCCTCAATGGGGGATGCTTGCGCTTGCCGGTGAATAACCCGAATAACCATTTTCTTTCCCGCTTCTTATGCCTCTGGACCTTCGTTCCCACTTGTTCCTCAGCCGGAACGTCGGACTCAGGCCAAAAATATTGACATACGAAATCCGCATCCATCGGTTAGGACACCGCCTTCAAAAGAAAGATCGTTCCTTGCACCTTGTACTTTGGCGAATACGAAATCCATCATCCGTTGCGTGGAGAGATCATTATAATCAAGAAAAGGCCGGATATTACACGTGCTTGATAAATCGATCCTTCGTTAACGCGAAGACATCATCCCCGCTCATATCCCAAATGGTCCGGTTGAAAATCTCAACCTCAATGGGGCCATGATACCCGGCGGCTTCGACAGCGCTCCGTATCCGGCGTAAATCAATAACCCCGTCCCCCATCATTCCGCGACCCATCAACAAATCCGGTGTCGGAACAATCCAATCGGAGACATGAAAGCCCAATATGCGCCCGCTGGCTCTGGAGATTTGTGCGTACAACTCCGGGTCCCACCATACATGGAAGGCGTCGACGACGACACCGCATTGCTCAGGGCTGTACTGCTCTGCAATCGTATTCGCCTGGGCCAGCGTATTGATGACGGAGCGTTCGGCCGCGTACATCGGATGAAGCGGCTCAATCCCCAGCTTGATTCCGCAGGATTGCGCGTACGGCATCAGCTGGGCAATGCCGTCCTCCACCATCTGCCTGGCAGCCGCGATATCTTTATCGGGTGCAGGCCCGCAGACCAGCACCAGCACTTCCGCCCCAAGCTCGGCAGCCTCGTCAACGGCTCTACGGTTATCATCGATACGCGCCTGACGTTCTGCCGCGGTCGCTGCCGGGAACATTCCTCCCCTGCAAAGGCTGGACACCCGCAAGCCCGCATTTTGAACAAGCCGCTTGCTTTCCGCCAGCCCGGTTTCGGCGACTTTATGGCGCCATAATGCGATCCAGGGCACTTCAGCCCGGGCGCAGCAGTCTACAACCTCCGGCAGGCTTAGCCGGTCGGCTGTTATTTGATTAAAGCTTAACCGCTCTATAGTTTGCATTGGTTCCATGGGGTTACCTCCTTAGAGTTTTTACGAAGTAAAAACTAACTTCGTAAGCATAAGCTGAGTTTTTACGGAGTAAAAACTAACTTCGTAAGCATAAGCTGAGTTTTTACGGAGTAAAAACTTACTTCGTAAGCGGAGTCTGTTGAAAAAAACATAAAGCCTGAACTATTGCCAATATGCTCCAGTGGGGTATACCCCTCCAGCCGCTATTGAAACCCGCGAAAGGTGATTATTTTTTTGTGGTATTTTCACGGGTTTCAAAGGCGGACGTAAACTCCTCCGAGGCATACCCCACCTCCTTATGTAGCAAAGTTCAGGCAAAACAGTTCTTTTCAACAGCCTATTCTTACTCCGTAAGCATTTCAATAAGCAAGAGCTTCCCCCCGTTATCCTGGATAACCGGAGTAGCCCTTGCTTACGACATTTTAGATTCCAGCGAGAGTCAACACATTGCGCATCCGTTCGGCAGCCAAATCCGGATTGACCAGCAAGCCTGCTTTGTCCGCCAGCACGAACAGCTCCGACAGATGAACGACGGATCTGGCGCCCTCGGCTCCGCCGATCATCCGGAAATGGTTTTGATGCCCGTTCAAATAAGCCATAAATACAATGCCGGTTTTATACGCATAGGTCGGCTTCTGGAAGATATGCCTCGACAAGGCTACCGTTGGCTCCAGCAGCGCATTATAGCGCGCTTCGTCCCCGGAGTCCAACGCATGAATCGCTGCCGCCGCCGCAGGAGCGATGGCGTCGAAGATTCCGAGCAGAGCGTGGCTGTAGCCTTGCTCGTCCCCGCGAATGAGCGTCGGGTAATTAAAATCGTCCCCTGTGTACATTTTCACATGAGGCGGAAGCAGCCGGCGCATCCGGATCTCCTTCTCGTCATCCAGCAGGGAAATCTTAATCCCGTCCACCTTGTCGGCATGGGAACGAATCACCTTCAGACACACTTCCATGGCCGCGTCCAAATCGCGCTCTCCCCAATACCCGGCTAATGCGGGGTCGAACATATCTCCGAGCCAGTGAAGAATGACAGGCTTGGATACTTGGCTCAATATTCGTCCATAGACCCGTTCATAATCCTCCGGCCCCTTGGCGCAAGCAGCCAAAGCGCGGCTCGCCATAAGAATAACCTGCCCTCCAAGCCCTTCCACGAAGGCTACCTGCTCCTCATAAGCTTGCTCCACCTGCTCCAGCGTTACCTGCGGCCCCGGAGCCAGATGATCGGTTCCCGCTCCGCATGCAATTCTGCCCTGTACAGCTTGAGCTTCGGCAATAGAACGGCTGATAAGCTCCTTGGCTCGGTACCAATCAAGCCCCATGCCTCTTTGTGCCGTATCCATCGCCTCGGCGACCGAAAGTCCAAGGGACCATAAATGACGGCGATAAGCCAAAGTGGCCTCCCAATCGATCTGAGCGTGATTCAAGGGATCCGCATCGGCAAATGGATCACAAACTACATGGGCGGCAGAGAACGCGATGCGACTTTTCAGCGGACCTTTGGGCAATTCGATTGGTGCCGATTGTCCCGGCGTATAAGAATAAAGCGAGCCCCCTGCACGGGGGAGCTGCAATAGACGGCTCATCTCGGTTCCTCCTTATCGTTTGGCCGAAGCCAGCTGATCCTGGGAGACGGTGTCAAGCTTCAGTTCAGGTACGTCCAGCCAGCGGCGCTCTTCCCAAGAACGCAAGCCTAATTCAGCCAGCTGCGTTCCTTTGGCCCCTTCCAGCAGATCCCAAGGGAATGGCGTATCGGCTACGACATGCTTCAAGAACAGCTCCCACTGTACTTTAAATCCGTTATCAAACAGCTGATTGTCAGGTACCTCCTGCCATTGCTCCTCGAATTGGAACGGATTCGGAATATCCGGATTCCATACCGGCTTAGGCGTATTAACGCGGTGCTGAACCTTGCAATCGCGCAGACCGGCTACAGCGCTGCCCTCCGTACCGTCGACCTGAATCGTGAGCAGGTCATCTCTGTTCACGCGAACCGCCCAGGAGGAATTGGCCTGAACCACGATGCCGCCCTCAAGCTCGAAGGTCGCATACGCCGCATCGTCAGCGGTACAATCATAGGTATTACCCTGTTCATCGACGCGCTCAGGAATATGAGTCACTCCCAGGCAAGATACCGAACGAACTTCGCCGAATAAGTTATCCAGCACATATCTCCAGTGAGCGAACATATCGACGATAATGCCGCCGCCGTCTTCTTTGCGGTAGTTCCAGGAAGGTCTTTGCGCTTGCTGCCAATCCCCTTCAAACACCCAATAGCCGAATTCCATGCGGACCGACAGGATTCTGCCGAAGTAGCCCGAATCCACCAATCTTTTCAGCTTCAGCAGTCCTGGGAGGAACAGCTTATCCTGAACGACCCCGTTTTTAAGTCCTGCCGAGCGGACGAGCTTCGCCAGCTCTAGCGACTCCTCCAGGTTAGTAGCCGTCGGCTTCTCACAATAAATATGTTTACCGGCCGCAACTGCTTGACGAATGCTTTCGGCGCGGTGTACGGTCGTTTGGGAATCAAAATAAATTGTATTGGCAGGGTCCGCCAGGCATCCGGCCAGATCGGTGCTCCAGCGCGTCAACCCGTGGGCTTCTGCTAACGCTTTCAATTTATGCTCCTGACGTCCCACCAAGATAGGGTCCGGCATGATGACATCCCCGTTAGGCAGAGTCACGCCTCCCTGTTTACGAATCGCGAGAATGGATCGGATCAAATGCTGATTCGTCCCCATACGTCCTGTAACCCCGTTCATAATGATGCCAACATTGTGCACTGTCATTTGTTTAATCCCCTCTCCATTCATGGTTTTGGTATGTTGGATCCACCATTTGCTGCATGGAACCTTCTATAGTTCATACTAGTTGGAAATCACACTTTAGTCTTATCACTTTTAGAACCGGATTCTAACTATTGGAACCGATTCCGACAAAGTCCTCCAATAAAAATAACCCCGCAGGAGCGGGGCTATGATTTCGAAGCCAATATTCGAACCGGAACTTTTTATACAGATATGTCCTCAGGAATACCAGAACAAGGCATATTCCGTCATTACCGAGGCATGACCCATTTGACGCAGCATGGCCGTCAGATTGCCGCGGTGGTATGTGCCGTGATTGACAACCTGCAGGACGATTTCCGAGTAGCTCGTATCCCGAACACCCGCATACGGGTTATCAAGCGTGATTGTTTCTTCCATATTATCTAGAGAGTCCAGGACAGATGCGAATCGCGATGCCAGCTCGGCGTACAAGGATTCCATTTCCAGTACCGTCTTCCCGTACATTTGCTCCTGCAGGGGCAGGGTCAGGGCTAGAGCGTCCGGCATGCTTTTCCCGCTCAATATGTGAAGCCAGCAGAGATCCACGGTATAAATATGGGAGATGACTTTGGACACAGAGCCGAATACGCTTTGTATTTCCCTTGTATACACATCCTCCGGAAGCTCCTTTAAGCGGTTAAGCATCGTTTGATTCGCCCATACGTGATAGTCGTACATTTTTCTTGCTTGATTTTCCATAAAATATCGTCTCCCTTTATATACCTAATATATTTGCGTTTATCCTAATAATAAAACAGCTACCCTGACAACAGTCTGTCAGGGTAGCTGCAAGTTTTTTTAGTTCATCACACGGCTGACAATCTTAAGCACCGCATCTCTCGTCAATTTATTTCCGCCAGCAGATAGCAGATTCATGGTTGCATGGGCAAGCGCCAGCGGAATTTTGCAAAACTTTAATGCCGGACCTTCCTTCAGGTCTGCTACGTAGGAGTCGGCGATCTCCAGGTTCCGCCGCGTATACTGCTGCATTTCCTTGAAATCCCAGCCGTCCGGGTAAAAGTCGACGCCGCGTTCAAGATCTTCTTTCCTGTTGCGAAGAATATTTACGGCCTGCAATCCTCTGCCGAAAGCCACGGCCTTATGAAGATCCGATGGCGTACCGTCATACCACAGCCACAGCTCGGACAGCATCTCCCCTACCATACCTGCCACACTATAGGTATACCGGTCCAGGTCTTCCTCCGTTTGAATGCTCCAGCCGTTTTGAACCCAATCGGCCATTTGATGGGACATTTTGCCGATATAGGGGACAATAACCGGTAAAGCTGTAGCAGGACACAGCCGTACCCATTCATCCAGCTGGACGGTGACCTCCGGTAGCTTGTCCCGATGCGGGGCCATAACCTTCTGTACCTCTTCCGGGATGGTACCGGATTGGAATGCATCCCGTACCCCGAGCAATAATTGGATCTTTAACGTATCCGGTAACTGCTCGTGATCTTCAATCTCATCGATGGCTCTCATGCAAAGATACGCAGATGTTACCGCTTCCTTCAAACCTGCTTCCAAGGTGCTGATCGGAATATAAAAAGTACGGCTTGTTTTTTTCAACATGGTCATTGCATCATTAAGGACGATATTATTGATAAGTGCTCCCTCCAAGTATGCGCTTAGCTATTCTCTGTTTGTTAGCATTTATTCAATGATATCACAAAATCATACAGCCAAGCCAAACAAGATTGCATTTTCCGGCAGGATAAACCTGTCAATTTCACAAAACCGAAAAACTTCCGCAAACGGCAGCCCCCTGCATTCAAGAAAGTGCAGAGGGCTCAAAATAATAACCTTATTTACTTCATGCGCCAATAAAGGTCGTTCCATCTCAATTCGTTGCGCAGCGACGTAATCGTGCTGCCGCGATTGATTAGGACGGATTCAATTCCTGCCATTTCGGCCCAATCGGCCAGCTGCTCTGCTGTTACAATGTAGGAGAATGCGGTATGATGCGCACCGCCGGCATGAATCCATGCCTCCGCCGCGAGATTTAACGACGGCTGCGGCTTCCAAAGAACGCGAGCTACAGGAAGCTTGGGCATAGCCTGCTCCGGCTTCACCGCATCCACTTCGTTCACAATAAGCCGGAACCGGTTGCCCAAGTCAATGATCGATGCATTGAGTGCTGCGCCGTCTCTGCCATCGAAGATAAGCCGCGCAGGATCGGATTTGCCGCCGATCGAGAGGGCATGCACTTCGATTTTAGGGCGAGTTGCGGCAATCGTCGGGCAAACCTCGAGCATATGCGACCCCAGGACCAGTTCATTCCCCGGCTCAAAATGATAGGTATAATCCTCCATGAAGGAAGTACCTACATTGCCTGCGATCAGCTTCATCGTACGTACCAATGCCGCTGTTTTCCAATCCCCTTCTCCTCCGAAGCCGTATCCCTCCGCCATCAAACGCTGGACGGCAAGCCC
This sequence comes from Paenibacillus vulneris, assembly GCF_039543185.1. NCBI lineage: Bacteria > Bacillati > Bacillota > Bacilli > Caryophanales > Paenibacillaceae > Paenibacillus > Paenibacillus vulneris. The sequence continues at coordinate 66,586 of NZ_BAABJG010000014.1, forward strand.
GGGGAGCTGCTTCATCCCGTGGAGGTCCTCGAACGTTGTCGTGAACGCGCTAAAGCCGCCTTCCTCCAGAAAAGCTTTCATGCCCAGCTCGATTCGGGCCTGCTCCAGAATGGCTTCGCGGATCGGACCTGCTTCGCGTGCTTCCGGAGCGACATCATAGAGATCGTTATACTCTTCGAACAGCCGATTCACTTCGTTCTCCGAAATATCGTTCATTCTTTGAACCAAATCTCCGATGCCATAGCCGTTCACAGACCAGCCGAATTTGATTTGTGCTTCCACTTTATCCCCTTCGGTGACGGCAACCTGACGCATGTTATCGCCGAATCTGGCAACCTTTAGCTGGCGTCCTTCCGTATAAGCGACCGCCGTATTCATCCATCCCGCAATTCGGCTGCGCACCTGTGCATCTTCCCAATAGCCGACGACGACTTTACGCGCAATCCCCATTCTGGCGCCGATGAAGCCATACTCCCGGTCCCCGTGGGCCGATTGATTCAAATTCATGAAATCCATGTCGATGCTGTCCCATGGGATGTCACGGTTAAACTGCGTATGAAGATGAAGCAGTGGCTTGCGCAGCTCGGTCAGCCCTGCGATCCACATTTTTGCAGGAGAAAAGGTGTGCATCCAGGTTATAATTCCTGCACATGATTCATCGCCGTTAGCCTCGAGACATAATTGGCGAATGGCCTCCGGTGTCGTTAATACCGGCTTGAATACAACCCGGAATGGAATGGCGGGATCTTGGTCCAATCCTTCCGTGATTTGCAGTGAATGCGCGTCCACTTCCTTCAGTGTTTCCGGACCGTACAAATGCTGACTTCCTGTAACAAACCAGAATGTATAAGGCTTTACGGGTATCATCGTATCATAACCTCCTGAATGAGTTCGTATTTGGTGAATCAAGAGTACACTAGCAATTAACGTACTGCTTCCTTCATCGCTCTTAATCGTTTCATCACATCATTAGCGCCTCGTCCGAAATAATCATGAAGCTTGTTGTATTCCTCATACAGCTTTTCGTATACGGCTACGTTCTCGGGAATAGGCTTGAACGTTTCTTCCCGCACCCGGGCCATCTTCCCGGCGGCCTCCACGATCGTATCGTAGCCTCCGTTGGCGGCTCCTGCAGCCACCGCACCGAACATCGCCGCTCCCAATGCCGGCGTTTGCTTGGAGTCTGCTACTTTGATTTCGCGGTTCGTTACATCCGCATAAATTTGCATGAGCAGGCGGTTTTTTTGCGGCAGCCCGCCGCAAGCATACAGCTCGTTTACCGTTACCCCGTTCTCGTGAAACGCGTCAACGATTTTTCTTGTGCCGAATGCCGTCGCTTCCAGCAAGGTGCGGTAAATTTCCTCAGGCTTTGTGAGCAAAGTATAGCCGATCAGCATGCCAGAGAGATGGGTGTCAACCAGAACGGAACGGTTTCCGTTCCACCAATCCAGTGCCAACAGGCCCGTTTCTCCCGGCTTGTAGGCCGCCGCTCTTTGCTCCAGCCACTCATGGACGCTAATGCCTTCCCTTTGAGCCGCTTCATGCACATACGCAGGGACTCCTTGCTCCACGTACCAGGCGAAAATATCCCCTACCGCGGATTGCCCCGCCTCGTAGCCCAAATACCCGGGAATAATTCCATCCTCGACTACACCGCACATGCCTTCGACGTGATGCTCCTCCTCACCAAGCAGCATATGGCAGATTGAAGTCCCCATCGCCATAACCAGCTTGCCGGGGGTCACCACACCGACACCTGGAACAGCCGCATGAGCGTCCACATTGCCGACGGCTACCGCTGTGCCGGGGAGAAGTCCCATCAGCCCAGCCATTTCTGGCGTAAGCTCTCCCGCCTTTGTTCCTAGCGGTACGACCTCGCCGCGAAGCTTCGTGCTGGTCAGCTTTTCCAGCCTAGGGTCCAATGCTTTAAAGAACGCTTCGCTCGGATATCCGTCCCGCTTATGCCAGATGGCTTTGTAGCCGGCCGTGCAGCTGTTCCGCTGCGGATTGCCCGTCATCTGGGATACGACCCAATCCGTCGCTTCGAGAAACTGATCGGTCTTGTCGAATATGTAAGGGTCTTCATTAAGAATCTGCCATATTTTTGCAATCATCCATTCCGAAGAAATTTTGCCCCCATAGCGCGGCAGGAAGGCTTCTCCCCGCTCCGCAGCCAGCTCATTAATCCGATTCGCTTCATCCTGCGCCGCATGATGCTTCCATAGCTTGACCCAGCTGTGAGGTCTTTCCCGCAGTTCGGGATCGAAGCATAGTGGATTGCAATTGGAGTCTACCGGCAGCATTGTGCAAGCCGTGAAGTCTATCCCCAGACCGATAACATCCGCCGGATTCACGCCGGAAGCCTGAATAATGGCGGGCACGGAGCGTTTGAGCACCTCGATATAATCTCCGGGATGCTGAAGCGCCCAGTCGTGTTCAAGCTTCAATCCTGAGCCCGGAAGCTCTTCATCAATTACATTATGAGGATAAGGCGTGACATGATCGGCAACCTCCGTACCATCCGCCAGATCCACCAATACAGCCCGGCCCGATTCGGTACCGTAATCGATCCCTATAGCATATTTTTTAGCCATACGACAAACTGCTCCTCCCTGTATCCTAATCTTGTTTCCATGCCAAATCCCTTACTGCTTTTGTCCGTAATAAGCATTCGCGCCATGCTTGCGCAAAAAATGCCGGTCCAGCAGCGTCTGATCCATCGAAGGAACATGGGTATTTAATGCAATGGTGTGATAGCCGATCTTAGCCACTTCCTCCAGCACGACAGCATTATGTACGGCTTGATGCGGGTCCTTCCCCCAATTGAAAGGAGCATGGGAGTGAACCAGCACACCCGGCACTTGCAGCGGATCGCGTCCGCGGAAGGTCTCAACAATAACGTTGCCGGTTTCAAGCTCATAAGCGCCCTGAATTTCCGCCTCTGTCATAGCTCTCGTGCAAGGGACCTCGCCATAAAAGTAATCCGCATGCGTCGTTCCTAGCGCCGGGATCCCCTTACCTGCCTGCGCCCAGCTCGTAGCCCACGGCGAATGGGTATGTACAATGCCTCCGATTTGCGGAAACGCTTTGTACAGCACCAGATGGGTCGGCGTATCCGAGGACGGCCTCAGCTTTCCTTCCACAATATTGCCTTCGAGATCGACCACAACCAGGTCCTCAGGTTTCAGCTCCTCGTAGGGAACGCCGCTAGGTTTAATAACGACAAGCCCTTGCTCGCGATCGATACCGCTTACATTCCCCCAAGTGAACGTAACAAGGCCGTATTTCGGCAAATCCAGATTCGCTTCCCATACGGCCTGTTTGAGTTGTAATAACAACTTGTATCAACACCTTTCTGAAAATAGAATAAGTCCGATACTGTTATTATATATTTGTACGTACAATTTTTCTACCATTATTTTATCGCTGCTGTCGATTCTCTTATAATGAGCTGCGGTGTAATGATCTGATGCATCTCTGCGTTTGCATGTCCTTGTTCAACAATCCTCATTAGCATCTCCGCAGCCAGGGTCCCCATCTCATCCTTGGGATGCGTTAGGGTCGTCAGCTTCACCTCCGTGGCCACCGCCAGCGGCGAATCGTCGAAGCCGACTATCGAGATCTCGTCAGGCACGCTTAAACCCGCCTGTCTTGTGGCTTCCAGAAGCATTACCGCCAGCTCGTCGTTATAGCATACGAATGCGGTAGGACGGTTCGGCTGTTCGTTCAGCATCCTTAACCCCGCCTCGAACGGCTTCGTCGCCTTAGTCTCCGTCGTGTAATGAATGACAGCCTCAGGCGGCAGCGGAATCTGGTAGTCCTGATGCGCTTTAATAAATCCTTTGAGGCGGTTGACACCCTGCAAATCGTCCATCTTGAAGAAGCCGGCGATGTTTCGGTGTCCCAGCTTGATCAGGTGCTCAGCAGCTAAATAGCCCCCCGCCTCATCGTCCACCTTAATGTACGGACAATTTATCTCCGGGTACGTTTCGTTGATCATCAAGAATGGAATGTTATGGTAATTCAGTGTCAAATAGTAGCTTAGATTCGGGTTGCCCTCCGCACTCTTGGTCGGCTCGATAATAAGCCCGCTTAACGGCTGACTCATCATCATCTGCAGACTTTCTCTTTCCTTGTCCTTGTCGTTATCCGTACTGGACAACAGCATGCGGTATCCTTTGCTGCGCAAAGCCGCTTCGGCCCCGCGTACGATGTGCGGGAAAATATAATCGGAAATGTAGGTCGTAATAATCCCGATCGTCTGTACGTCCTGCTGCTTCCGGGCCGTTTGCGGATTGGAGACGAAGGTGCCCTTCCCCTGCACCCGGTAAATCCATCCCTCCTGCTCCAGCACACCGAACGTCTGCCGTACCGTTTGTCTGCTCATCTGAAACTGCTCGGCAATCTCATGTTCCGTCGGCATCTGGTCGTCCGGCTTGAGCTTGCCTGATTGAAGCCAGGTTAAAATCTCCTGCTTTAATTGCATATACTTGGGCTGCTGCTTGACATCTGTCATAGGTCACCTCGAATAGAACCGCTGCTTCTACGCTTATCGTTCAAATTTTTACGTTCATTATATCATTATTCAAAGTTGTAAGTACATATTATCCATGGTGAACCTCCGATAATGAACTTCTTTCTTCTTTACTAGGAAGCTTCGATTGATCAAAAATAAAAAAAGGCTGCTTTGCAAGCAACCCGTGTTGCCTGCAAAACAGCCTGACTCATGATGAATAAATCTCAAGGAGCTTCCGTCTCCAAAACGCACTTCTTCCATCTTTCCAGCTCATTAGTGCATACCCATACACCCGGATACTGCTTGCGCATTTGGCGCATATGGGTTTCATCGTCAATGGTCCATGCGATAAGCTGAATTCCCTTTTCTTCACACAAGTCCACATAATCTTGCGTTAAATAGATGTATTTGACCGAGATATATTTGGCGTTCAGCTCTTCGGCGAAACCAAAGATGGACGGCGTCGCGCCATAAATGACGAGCCCGACTTCTATATCCTTCGATAATTGGCGGATGCGCTGAATGGCATAGTGATCGAACGAAGTCACGAACACTTGGTCCTGAACGTCACAGGCGCGTACAACCTCCAGCACCTTCTCTTCCATTCCCGCATACAAGTTGCCGCTCTGCTTCAGCTCGATGTCCACCTTCGCCTTGCCTTTAGCCAATCGCAATACCTGCTCGAGGGTCGGAATGGCTTGCTCTCCATCTGTCCGCAGCTTTTGCAGCTCCTCCCATGTATAGTCCAGAACAGGACCTTTTCCGTTGGTCGTACGGTTCACCGTAGGATCGTGAATGACAACCGGAACGCCGTCCTTGGTCAAATTCACATCCAGCTCCAGGTGGCTGTAGGACAGATCCAACGCAGCTTGAAATGAAACAAGCGTATTCTCCGGGTATTTCTTGGGATACCCACGATGTGCTAATCCGACGATACTCATTGTTCATCCTCCTGTTTAATCGGTCATGGTCAACAGTTGAATACGGTCCAGCGCATAGCTGGAGGAAGCCTTGTACATGCTCGCACCGGATTCGAACAACAGGTACAGCGTGTCTTTGGAATAAACGATTCCTTCCGACATAGGCGGAATTGCCATCGATTCCGGTTTGTTCTTTGAATCCAGGAACCATACGGGAACCGATTCGGAACCGATGACCGCCTTGGTGTGAGGCGGCTCCGCCAGGACGTTGGTATGCTGGATTAAAGCACTGGCCGCATTCCGTCCGGATGATTGACTTAGCAAAATCTTATTCTTCAAGACTGCCATCCCTTGAACGCTGTCCGGTATAGATAAAATATAGTCCGGTACTACGGGCGTGTTCGATTGCGCTGCCTTGCCGGCAGGAAGCAAATCGGTCTGCGGATCGAGCTTGAAGCCTACGGTCCACGCTTTATATTCCTTATCGTCGCGATTGTTCATATAATGCGACTTTTCCGTCGGATAGTCCTTACCATTGGCATATTCACCTACCCACAAGACGCCATCAATATACGTCGTAAAAGACGCCCGGGTATCCGTGCGAATGGAGCCCCTGAACATTAATTTGCTCTCATTTGGGGCACTCATCACTTCATCCAGGTTAAGCTGGTAAACGTGGTTATCGGATGATATCCACACGTGGCTCTTACTGACCGTAACGCCCCCGGCATGACCAGTGTAAGGCTTGTCAGCGTCCTTGTAAAGCTCCATTACCTTCACCATCGAGCCGGTGCCGGCGTCTATAACCGACAGCAGACTTGGGAGCCCGCCTTCTCGATAATGGCTGATGAGAATCCAGTTCTTCTCTTCTATAAATCCGATCCCTTGAGGAATCGCCTTCTGCATTAGTGCGGGAACGATCGGCCCCTGCTTGGCGGCCTGCAGGAAAGTCTTGATTTCCGGAAAATCGATCCGGATCTTAATCCCCGCTTCTTCCTGCGTTATTTTCCCGCCGTTGGCTGCGGATTGGTCCTCCGTCTTTTTCGCAGCTGCCGGAGCCGCCTGCTCCGCTGCTTTCTTGGCATTACCCGCCGAAGAAGGCTGACAGCCCGCTGCTGTCACACAGAGCATACAAGATAGTACAATCAGCATAGCTTTTTGCTTCAAAATGACAGCCTCCTTGTTCCCTTTTGTGGGGATACGATCCCATTACTTAAAGGTCGAATTGGCCATGGCCGCCACAATATATTTTTGAGCGAAAACGAATACCAATACGATCGGCAAAATGACAACCACACTTGCAGCCATCAGCAGATGGAAGTTTAACGCTTCATTACCGGCGATAGAATCTCTCATCATGGCGATACCGACAGTCAGTACGCGCATTTGATTGGAGTTCGTCATAACGAGAGGCCAGAAGTAAGAGTTCCAGCTGTGAATAAAGCTGATAACCAGCAGGGTAATGACCGTCGGGAACGCCATCGGCGTCAAAATGCGGTACAAAATTTGCACGCGATTCGCTCCATCCACCTTCGCTGCCTCGATGACGTCATTGTTAATGGATTTGAACGTTTGACGCAGCAGGAAGATGCCATAGGCCGAAGCCGCATGCGGGATGATCAACGCATAGAACGTATTGATCCAGCCCAGCTTAGACATCATGACATATACCGGCACGAAGGTAACCTGATCCGGTACGATCAAGGCAGCCAATACCAGAATGAACAGCTTTTCTCTACCTGGGAACGTTCCTTTGGCAAAAGCATAAGCAGCCATAAGTCCGATATTGATCTGCAGGAAGATAATCCCCACCGTTTGGATCAATGTATTGGAGGCAAAGCGCCAGAACGGAATGGTATTGAAGGCTTGGAAAAAATTCTGCCACATTAATTTCTCCGGCCAAAAGGTCGGTACGGCCAAGCGAAGCTCCTCCGGCGATTTTAAAGCGGTTACGAGCATCCAGTACACTGGGAAAAAGACAATCAGCGTAATGAGAATGGCCGATATATAACGGGTGGTTACCCCTAGTGATTTCGTCATTGATCTATAACCTACCCTTCGTAATGAACTTTCTTCTTGGAGACGTACATTTGCAGCATGGTCAGAAGAACGATAATGAAGAAGAAAATGATAACCAGAGCAGAGGCCCGGCCTGTTTTAAATTCGGAGAAAGCCATCGTATAAATCCAGTACACCATCGCTTTGGTCGATTCCAACGGTCCCCCATTGGTCATAATATCAACGGATTGGAACACCTGCATGGAAGATATAAAGTTCGTCACGACAAGGAACAGAGTAATTGGCGACAGCAGCGGAAGCGTAATATGCCAGAACTGCGTCCATTTGCTGGCCCCGTCGATGCTGGACGCTTCATAGTATTCAACAGGAATCCCGCGCAGGCCGGCGATAAAGATTATCATCGCAAATCCAACGCCCTTCCAGACCGAAACGATGATAAGAACCCAAAGCGCCGTTTTCGGATTTTGCAGCCACTGTACCTTCTCAATGCCCACTAACTCTAACAGCTCGTTCATTAAGCCGTACTGGGAGTTGAAGATCCACAGGAAGATCATGGATACGATGACCATGGAAATGTAATGCGGCATGAATAACAGCATTCTTAAGAAATTGAAGAATCGGGACGATACGTTGAACAAAAGCGCTAACAATAATCCGAAGCCCAAGGTTAGCACTACATCCAGGACCGTATAAGTAAAAGTTATTCTTAATACGTTATAGAAGGTCTCGCTGGTAAGCAGCTTCTCATAATTGTCGAAGCCGACGAATTGCTTCACGGGCTTCGTCATATTCCAGTTCGTAAAGCTTAAGTAGAAGGAATTTACCAATGGATAATAAATGAAGATGACCAGAAACGCCAAAGCCGGCAGGGCGAAGGAAAAATCCTTCAACCCCTCCAGCAGGCGGTACGCGGAGCGTCTGCCCGTGCCTGATTTGGCAGCGGAATTCACCCGGGCATTGATATTAGTGCTTCCCGTTTCTTTCATTGTATTGCTCCCTCCCGTGCTTACTTGTAATCAGCAATAATTTCGTTGATAGGCTTTACCGTTTCTTTCAGCAAAGGTACAGGATCTTCATTATTCAATACCATTTTACCGACAACCTCTTTGTACTTCTCGCTGAACTCAGGATAAGCAGGGTGCTGGATGCGTGGAGCTACGTTATCGAAATTCTCGAATACAGCCTTGTATTGCGGCCATTTTTCAAAGTACTTCTTGCCTTCGTCTGTGTTTACAACCGATTTATGCGTAGGCAGGTAGCCTGTGTAATCCGCCCATTTGATATTGTTTTCTGCAGATACCATGAATTTCAGGAACTTCCAGCCCGCTTCTTTTTGCTTGGCGTTTGCGCCGTTCATCAGCACGATTCCCGCTCCCCCGATGTGGGATTTTCTCTCTTTATCCCCAGGAATGAACGATACGCCAACCTCGAATTTCGCGTTTTGCACGTACGTTTTGATGATGGCCGAGGAATGCTGCACCATACCGACCTTGCCTTCAAGGAACATTTGTCTCATAACATCGGATGCGCCTTTTCCGTAACCCATTTGCATGGAGCCGTCTTTAATCCACTTTTGGAAGTTTTGCGCCCAGCGCAGGCTGTCCGGCTGATCGAAGCCCGATTTATTATCCTTGGTCAGGATCGTACCGCCGCCGTTGGAGATCCAAGGATCGTAATACCATGTATCCCAGCCTGGAACGGAGAACGCGTAGCGGGTGGTTTTACCGTTTTCCTTCACGGTCACCTTCTTGTTGAACTCCTCAATCTCGCTCCAGGTTTGTGGAGGCTTCACGCCCAATTGATCGAACAGCGTTTTGTTGTATACCATGACACTCGTGCTTACAATGAGCGGAAATCCGTACTGCTTATCTTTAAAGGAATAGGCTTGCAGCATACCTTTGGAAAAGTCGTTCAAGTCCACGCCGTCCCGCTTAATATATGGACCGAGGTCTGCAAACACTCCGCCATCCGCAAAGTTAGGCAATGCCGATACCTCAACGTTCGTAACGGCTGGAACATCATTGGCTGCAACCGCCGCTTGCAATTTTTTATGTAAATCCGTATAGCCGCCTTGGAACACAGGCTCGACCGTAATATTCGGATATTTCTTGTTGAACTCGCTGATCATGTAGTTCACTCCGGCCATCTGCTCTTCCGAGTGGGAATGCCAATATTGTATCGTGATCGGAGAATTATCCTCCGCTGCTGTTTTTGCGTCCTCAATTTTCTCGCCGGCACCTGTGCTGGAGTTGGAGCAGCCGATGACGGAGCCGAATAATGCGGCCATAACAGTCAAAGATAACCATTTCTTATGTTTCATTCTAAATACCCCTCTCAGTTTGCATTCGTGTTTGAATATGAAAAGGCTTACAACGGTCTCAAGACCGACTAGCGATGCGGGTCTCACCTCCAAATAGGATCAGGCAGACAAAAAAAGACCAAGAGAACGTCTAGAGACACATGCCGCGCAATAAGCACAGGCAAGAAGATTGTCCCTTGGATTATCTCATGATCTCCGCATCCAAGTTAGTATGATGTGTTGTACTGTGTAATACCTCTTACGTTGAAAAGTATGCCATAGGGTATAACGGATTGTCAATCCTTTGATATGTTAATAAATTATTAATGATACCACTATTCCGCTAGACATACAAGAGTATTCTCGCAAGCTTGATTTATACGGTAGGAGCTCTGCCCGGCTCCAAATTACCCGGCAGCTTCCACGGGGAAGCCTCCAGGGAAATGATCTCTTCGGCGCTTAAGGCCGTTATGGTCTGAATCGCCCGCATCAGCTTTTCGGAGTGAGTTGTTTTTACGTTGAACTTCAGCTCCATAACAGGGACATCTCCATCGGGGCTATGATGAGGCTCCTCCGACTTCATTTTCACCGTAACGATCTGGATCCCCTGTTCGCCAAAGACAGTGGAGATCTTGCCCATCACGCCCGGACGGTCATACACTTTGATGACCACCTCCTGATGCCTCCGGTTGCGCATTAGATACCGTTCCCATTTGTTCAAGGCGAACAGGCTGAGGAAGACTAGAACGGTTGCCAGAGCCGCGCAATAATAAAAGCCTGCCCCTACGCAAAGTCCGATTGCGGCCACGACCCAGATTGAAGCAGCTGTGGTCAAACCGGATATGGTCGAGCCCGTTCTGATAATGGCCCCCGCACCCAGAAACCCGATCCCGCTGATAACCTGAGCCGCCAAACGAGCAGGGTCCATTCTTACGTTGGGCTCTACGGCAAATTCCCCGAAGCCGTAGATGGACAGCAGCATGATGGCGGCAGCTCCGACACACACGAGAATATGGGTGCGAAGCCCTGCGGCATGGTTGCTCCATTCCCGTTCAAAGCCTATCAGTCCTCCCATCGCAGCCGCAGTCAAGATGCGCAGGGTCAGGTCGAATTGAGAAATGTGCCATATACTGTTCATATTTCGACTCCCCCTTTACGATGAAGCTTTCTGCAGCCTGGTATCGCTTGCCGGAAGCTCGTGGATATGATGAAACAGCTGATTCAGCTGCTCCAGCTGCATATCCTTTTGATGTGTATCAAGACCTAATAGATCGCCTAGCATCTTCTCGACGATATTTCGGTATTTCTCCGCCTTGGCCAGCTGAAAGTAGGACCATCCTGAACGAAGCCTTAGAAAGTCGGAAGCGGTGACCGTCATTTCCTCCTCTACGGAGTAGCGGAGCTGCGCAAAGAGCCACTGCAGGTTATCCGGTACATGATGCTTCCGGGCATCCGGCAAATAATTGAGAATGTTCAATGCATTGGAGCCATAGGTATCGATCCACTCCTGCATGACGGCCGTGCTGACCCCGAGGGCAACGCCTGTTTTCAGCATCTCTTGCTTCCATTCGGCAAAGGTGAAGCCTTCCTTCGTCTCGCCGCCGGTAATCACGATTTGATCGGTTGTGCAGCCCGGGTAGACTTTGCCGGTTTCCTTGCCCAGAAATTCGGCTACCAGGTCGACCACCTTCTCCGCCATTTTACGGAACCCGGTCAGCTTCCCTCCGGCAATCGTTATCAGCCTGCTCTCGGAGATAAATACTTCGTCTTTTCTCGACAGCTCGGAAGGACCTTTACCCTCTTCATAGATGAGAGGCCGAAGTCCCGCCCAGTGAGATTTCACATCCTGCCGGGTGAGCTTAACTGCTGGAAACATCGCATTGACGGCACGGAGAAGGTACTCCCTGTCCTCCTGCGTCGTTCTCGGCTGATCGATGGAATCGGAGTATGCCGTATCCGTCGTGCCGATATAGGTGATATCCCCACGGGGAATGACGAAGACCATTCTGCCGTCCGGCGTATCGAAGTAGGCGGATTGATGCACCGGCAATCTATGGTAATCGACGACCAGGTGTACCCCTTTTGTCAAAAACAACCGTTTGCCCTTGAGCGAGCCGTCCAAATCCCTGACTTGATCAGCCCATGGTCCGGCTGCATTGACGATGTGCTTCGCACGGATCACCATCCTTCTTCCGCTGATGCTGTCATGAACCTCAACACCGGCTGCTCGCCCGTTCTCGTAAATTATCTTCTTTGCTTCGGCATAATTGACGGCTAGAGCCCCTCTTTGTGAAGCCGTTTTCATGATATCCAGCGTTAAACGCGCATCATCCGTACGGTACTCAAAGTATAAGCCCCCGCCCTTCAGCCCTTCCTTCTTCAGCAAGGGTTCTATCTCCATCACTTCTCTGCGGCCGAGCATCTTCCTGCGCTCCTTGCGGGCGACGCCGGCAAGCCAATCATAAAGGTATAGGCCTATGGAGGAAGCCAGATAGCCGTAGGTGCCTCCCTTATACACCGGCAGAAGCATAGGGGCCGGAATGACAAGATGAGGCGCGTTTCTGTATAGGATCGCCCGTTCGCGGCCCACCTCCCGTACCAGCTTGAAATCTCCCTGCTTCAAATATCGCAGCCCCCCGTGGATCAGCTTCGTCGATCGGCTGCTCGTACCCGAACCAAAATCATTCTTCTCAATTACACCTACTTTGAACCCTCGGGTGATGGCATCCAAGGCTATACCTGCTCCTGTAATCCCGCCGCCGATAACAAGTAAATCGAGCTCGCTTTCCGCCATCGAATGCAGTCTGGCCGTTCTGCTTGCTGATGAAAAAGCTCCGTGACGGTTCATCGTATTCACCTCCAGAAAGTTCAGATTCGGGAATAGAAAAAACCTCCATGAAAAAGAACAACCGACAAGTCCCGGCCGCACTTTTTCAAAGAGGTTTCTCCTTAGTCTCATCCCGCTTTGAATCTGCTATTGTGTATTCAGTTGTTACCACAAGCTCGATGTACCGGCTGACACCGCTAATGCGCCCGCTCTTAACGCTTCATCAATCTCCTCTTGATTGCCGACCAACCCTCCGGCAATGATCGGCAGCGGTGTCATATTCGTCATCTCTCGGATGATGCGGGGCATAATGCCCGGCATCACCTCTATCGCATCGGGCTGACTTTGCTCAACGGCTTTAATGCCTCTTGTCACTGCGCTGCGGTCTATAAGAAAAATACGCTGGATGGCCATCAGGTGTAAGTCTTTGGCCACTCGAATCAAGTTGCTTTTGGTAGAAATGATACCCGTCGGTTTGATATTCAGCGCCATATAAGTAACCCCGCTTTTATCAGGGGATATGCCGTCAATAAACTCCATGTGAGGAAATACGTGCTTACCCGACGCTTTCACTTTATCTACCAATTCTTTGATGTTGAAGATGGAGCCCGTCAATAAAAAAATAATGTTGGCTTCGCTTTGCAGGGCAAGCTCCAGGTCTTCTTCTCTCTGCACGGCCGCGATAGTTTGATGCTCGACCAAATCGACGATCGGATACATTCGTCTCCCCCTTTCTGCAAGTAGAACCATTATACCATGATTCCTCTAGAGGCGGACGATTTCTTTGATGCTCGGGATAACATGTCTAGGCTTAAACTCTGAGGCTGCGGCCATCTCCGCCGTTGCAACGCCGGTTAACACCAGAACCGATGCCATCCCTGCATCGTTGCCCATCTTGATATCCGTTTCCAACCGATCCCCGATCATGAAGCAGTCCTCATACTTCAATCCCAGGTGCTCCACAGCCGCTTCTGCCGCAATGAGCGAAGGCTTTCCTACCACCAGGTCGATCGATCGGCCCGTCGCTGCCTCCAACGCTGCGATAAAGGTGCCCGTATCGGGAATTTGGCCGTTATCCAGCGGACAGGTCGCATCCGGGTTTGATGCAATGATTTTGGAACCGCTTACTGCGGCTTGATAGACAAGGTTCAGCTTGTCGTAAGTGAACTGGCGGTCCCAGGATAACACGACATAATCAGGTCTCACGCTGTCCCCGGTGATTGGTATGCCATGCTCATGCAGCTCATCATGAATGGGCTGCTCACCAATGACATACACTTTCTCGCCAGGCTGCAGCTTTTTTTGCAAGTAGCGAGCGACTATCAGGGAGGAATTCAGGACATCCTCGACACGGGTCGGAATGCCCATTTTCGTCAGCTTTTCTGAATAAGACTGCCGTGTGGCGATCGGTTTGTTAGATAAAAAGACGACCTTATCCCCCCGTTCTCTCAACGTTCGAATCGTTTCAGCAGCGCCCTCAATCATTTTGTCCCCTAAATAAACGGTACCATCCAGATCAAATATGTAACCTCTCATATCCTCTTCCTCGCTTTTATAAAAGGTAAATAAATCTTTGTCCGGTATCCGCGCGGAAATACGATTCGAATCATTCAAACAATAACAAAAAACCCCTATCAACAGTAAACACACCCTCCAACAAGAAGGGCATGATTACGGATAAGGGTTTCTCCATCTACTCGAACCTACCGTATATCAATGCATTGAATTGAATTATAAAACCGCTTTCCTTATTTGTCAACGGTTTTTTACAATAACTTCAAAGACATTCCTTAAAAATAGCTTCCGTTCGGTCGATGATTCCGTCTTCTTTCGTGTAATCGTGGTTGGACAGCATGATGAGGACCTGCTTACGTTCCGGAAACTGCCTGAATTTGCACCAATAACCGGGCAGCCAGCCTCCATGTCCACGGCTTCCATGGTATATGGACCATCCGTAGCCGTAGTGGCGGATCTCGTCTATATAGGCATGGGGAGCGAACATCTTGCGGAGCAGCTCCTCCGAAACCAGATGTCCGGGATAGAGCGCCCGGTCCCATTTCAGCAGGTCCTCCGCAGTCGAAACCATATGGCCCGAAGCCAAGAAGTTACCTAGCTCAAAGTAACGGGCTTTGACTTGCTCCCCTTTTTCGTTCAACGAATAGCCCTGTGCCAGTCCGTGCACAATGCTATCCGAGCTTCCGAAGCCGGTAGTATCCATGCCAAGAGGAGCAAGGATGTTCTGCGTCACAAATTCCGCATAGCTCATGCCGGTTACCGTCTCAATCAGAACGCCCAGCAAATTGTAGCCCGTATTGCAATATTCCCACTTCGTGCCCGGCACTGATGGCTGCGGGTCATGCTGAATCAATTGCAGGATATCCAGACCTTCGTATAGCGTTCTTTCCAGCCCGCCTGCAAACCCGGGCAGCTTCTCAAAATCGCGAATGCCCGATGTGTGCGTAAGCAGTTGATGGATCGTAATGCAGGAATCGAGCCCGTCTGCTACCGGGAGGTAATCGCCAATCCTCCCTCGAATATCGATAACCCCCCGCTCTTCCAGCATAAGCGCAGCCATAGCCGTGATTGGCTTCGTAATCGAAGCGATCTGGAATTTGGTCTCGCCGGTATTCGGAACCTGATGCTCGCAATTGGCAAGGCCATAGGATCTATGAAAGCAAATATGCCCCTCTTCTGCTGCCAAAATCGTTCCGCTGAACTGCCTCTCCAAAGCATAAGCTTCAAAATGCTCCGTCAGCTTGCGTTCCAAAAGCTGCTGTCTCACCCTTCTCCCTCCCTGCTCATCAGAATGCAGCATCTAATAACGTGCTGGAGTAGCCGATAACTTGTCCGTCACGCAGATACAAGCGGGGAACTCTCCTGCCGACGGTACATACGATCTCGTAGTTAATGGTTTGCTGCAGTGCCGCCGCTTCATCCATCGATATGCCGCAGCTCCCTTCTGTCCCTCCGTAGAGGATCACCTCGTCTCCGACCCGAACATCCTCCATGTCCGTTACATCAAGCATGGTTTGGTCCATGCAGATCGTGCCAACGATAGGAGCCCTATGCCCGTGGATCAAGACGGAACCCCGATTGGATAAAGCACGGGATAATCCGTCGGCATATCCGATCGGAATTACGGCAATCATGCTCTCCCGCTCCGGACGGAAGGTGCCTCCGTAGCTGATCGGCTGGCCGGCGGGGATTTGTTTTAAGGAGGCGACCGAGGATTTTAATTGAAATGCCTGCCGGAGTCCGACAGCCGCCCCCTTCATGCCCGGTGATGGGATCAATCCATACAAGCTGATACCTATGCGAACCATATCCATGTGCATGGAAGGGAATCGCTGTGCCGCCGCACTGTTGCAGCAATGCGCTATTGGAATGGACAGCCCTTCCTGCTTCAACCGGCCCAGGATGGCATCAAAAGCTTCATACTGCCTCCATGTATACGACGTATCGTCATGATCCGCTTGGGCAAAATGGGTGAATATCCCTTCCACCCGGATATAAGGACTTCGGCCTGCTTTCCTGACAAAGGCCAGCACCTCGTCCTCTTCGGTTATACCAAGACGGGACATGCCCGTATCTATCTTGATATGAAGGACTGCCGGCTGCTGCAGCCGGTACGAACAGTCCATCACACAGTCCAATACCTCGTTCGTGAAGACGGTCAGCGCAATACGGTGGCGAATCGCCGCTTGCACGGCACGGGGCGCCGTGTAGCCCAGAACGAGAATCGGGCATTCGATTCCAGCCTTCCGAAGCTGCAGCGCTTCGTCAACGATGGCAACCCCCAAATAATCGGCCCCTGCGGCAACAGCCGCTTTGGCTGTTTCTACCGCACCGTGCCCGTATGCATCCGCCTTGACAACGGCCATCATTCGGCACGAATCACCTATCTTTTGCTTAAACCAAGCTGTATTGAAGGCTATCGCATCGAGCGATACTTCAGCCCTAGTATCCCGGTAGCTATACATGCAGCCGTGTTCCCCCTCATTAGTTCAGCAGCCCGCGTTCTGACTAAACCGCGCTTTCTACGGGAACGTAGTCGTATTGCAGGTCACTGGCAACAGTCCGATGCGTGACGCAGCCTCCCATCACGTTGACTCCGCCCCCAAGCGCCGCATTATCGAGAATCGCCTGCTTGACGCCGTGATTGGCCATTTGCAGCACATAAGGAAGCGTTACGTTTGTCAGGGCAAACGTGGAGGTTCTCGGTACGGCGCCCGGCATATTGGCAACGGCATAATGCAGCACACCGTGCTTGATGTATACAGGATCGTCATGCGTCGTCGTCCGGTCGGCCGTTTCGACGATTCCGCCTTGGTCGATCGCTATATCGACAATGACCGAGCCCTGCCCCATCGATTTCACCATCTGTTCCGTGATAAGCTTGGGCGCCTTGGCTCCCGGGATCAGTACCGCACCGATAACCAGATCGGATTGCTCCACCGCTTCGGCAATATTGGCCGGGTTAGACATTAAGGTCTGAATTCGCGGACCGAAGATATCGTCCAAATACCGGAGACGCTCCGCATTCAAGTCGATAACCGTAACGTCCGCTCCTAAACCGACAGCGATTTGTACCGCATGAATGCCTGCCACGCCCCCGCCGACGACCGTGACTTTGCCCTTCTTGACTCCGGGCACTCCGCTTAGCAGGAGCCCTTTGCCGCCATGAGGCTTTTCCAAAAATTGCGCTCCGATTTGTGCCGACATCCTGCCTGCGATTTCGCTCATCGGCACCAGCAAAGGAAGCGTTCTCCCTGCCTGAACGGTTTCATAAGCGACCGCGGTTACCCCTTTAGCGACGAGCTCTCGGGCCAGATCCGGCACTGCAGCCAAATGCAGGTAAGTAAACAACGTCAGGTCCGGACGGAAATACCGGTATTCACCGGGCAGAGGCTCTTTGACCTTCAATACCATGTCCGCAGCCCACACGTCCTCCGCCTGATCCAACAATCTGGCTCCAGCCGCCTTATAAGCCTCGTCGGAGATACCGCTTCCAATTCCGGCCCCTTTCTCTATCCAAACCTCATGGCCGCTGCCGACCAGCTCCGCAGCACCTGCAGGGGTTATGGCAACGCGATTCTCATTGTTTTTGATTTCCTTTGGAACGCCGATTTTCATGTTAAGTCCTCCCCAAATGTGTTTCTAATGAGGATTATAAAAGGCTTAACAAGCTTTGGCTTTGTATAAAAATGAGAATTTTGGCCCTTCCTTTTGTATTCATCCAACAAATCGTTACTTCGAAAGCTTCATCAGCCGGAGATCCAGATACAAGGACACCTTGTGATCCATGTTCTTCATATCCATGCCGCCGATTTCCGTGATGCGCTTTAATCTATAGTTCAACGTGTTGATATGGATATGAAGCGCGTCGGCCGTATCCTTCAGGCTGCTATCGTGATGGAGAAATACCTCCAGCGTTTCAAGCAGGCAGCTGTTATGCTCGCGGTCATATTCCTGCAGCTTCAGAAGACTGCTATTAGTATATAGAGGTGTGCCGTCGGGATGAATCATCACTGGAATATACCGGTAAAAGCCGAGGTCACGATGCTGATGAACTTCTCGGAGCGCGTCCGGAAAACGCCTCTTCAGCTCCAATACCTGTACCGCCTCCTGCCACGCTTTCTCCACCATGGTATAATCCTCATACTCGCCGCCACAGGCACCGTCGATGGGGGCAATGCCGAATCGTTCCCTCATCTGCCTCATAAATTCATCGATAAAGCCTATCATCGTCTTATCGGGATCAGATGCTCCACGGAAGTCCCTTCGGGATGTGAGCAGAACAAGCTGGACACCGTCAACAACATGAAGCACGATCCTGACCGATTGGGTGGTGGTTATCATGTATTGAATCCGCTGAAGCATGGACTCTGTAATTTCCTGTTCAAACTGAAACACCGTCACTTGAAATGAGGCCGGAAGTGAAATATGAAACAGCTTGGCCTGCTCCTTAATGGCCAGTGCCGATTTAAGATGGCCTGTCAGCAGCTGCCAGAATAAATTTTGCTGGCCTTCCTCTTCCTTCCGCTTTTGAATCTGAAGCTGCTGCATCAAATGTCTTGAGGCCTGCGCCGCACGTTTTAATAAAGCCAATTCCTGGGGGCCGAGCCGTTCGTTCTCTTCCATCACCCAGATGTAACCTAGAACCTCATTATGCTTGCGGATCGCAATCGCTATTCGCCCCCCAAGTCCAACGTCATGCACAGCCTCAACCCTTACCGGGTCCTCACACTCCATCAGCTTCTGAATGACGCCATTTCTCCAGAGTGCGCTGATGACCTGCTCAGGCACCCGTCTCCCGACAATCGTCGCGATCCTGGCCTGATCGGTTTGCGGACTATGCGAGCTGTAGGCAATAAGCTGGTGATTGGCGTTCTCAATCGTAATCGGACATTGCAGCGTTTCACAAATCAAGTCCGCCAAGCTGGTAAAATTGTCGAAATGTCGGTCAAAAGGGTCTTTCTCCATAGGCATATGGCTGGTTGCTCCCCGAACTATATAATAGAAAATTCTTTCTCATTGTAAGGCACCTTCCCTTTTGTAATCAACTAGGAAGAAAAATAGGTTGAGAACTTAAGAAACTGGCTTTATAGTTAATTTTTATAGAGGAATTTTAACTTCAGCGGTATGTCAGCCACCGCATATTGGAGAGGAGGGTCTCTTTGAACAGAACCCTGGTCATTAGCGATATTCACGGCTGCTACGAATCGTTTAATCTACTATTGCATACCGCAGGGTACGATGCGCAGAAGGATCAGCTCATACTTCTCGGGGACTTCGTCGACCGCGGTCCCAACAGCAGACAAGTCGTCGAACAAGTTATCGGCATGGTCCATGCGGGGCAAGCCGTAGCGCTTCGCGGGAACCACGATCAACGATTTCTTGAGATCATGGACGGGACAGCTTCAGAGCGAGCTGCTCAAAAATTTTTCGAGCACGGTGGTCACCAGACGCTGATCAGTTACTGTTCTGATACGGGCTTATGGAACAGAGATTATGACGTGACCCGACTGGGTCCGGTGAGGAATTTTATTCAACAAACCTATGGGCATCATCTCCATTTTTTGCGCCAGCTTCCTTATTATTACGAGGACGAGCATCATATTTATGCCCATGCAGGGATTAATCCGGAATACGCGGATTGGAAGGAACAGCCTTTGTTTGATTTCCTGTGGATTCGGGATCCGTTCTACAGCAGGCCTACGAATGTGGAAAAAACAGTCGTCTTCGGGCATACAAGAGCTGTCCAATTTCACGATTCAGCTCATATCTGGTACGGAGGAGACAAAATAGGCATAGACGGCGGCTGCGCTTATGGAATGCAGTTAAACTGTCTAGAAATTACGGGGGAGCGCAGCTACGCCGCTTACCATGTGGACGCAATTGAAAACAAGGCCAAATAAGACAAAGCCCCTGCCTGCAACGGCAAGGGCTTTGTTGCACCTATGATTATGGAATGGGTTACTTCATGCCGTTAACACTGGCAAAAAAAGCTCCAAAAATGAGAACGAAGAAAACAATATATATGGCAATACCGATAAGTGCCCACAGCAGGCTTGCTTTCGCATAATTAGCCTTGGAAGGATTTGCGCCGCCTCCAAAGGCCCATACGAACAGCATAATTAAGTTGACTACCGGGATGATCAAAAGCAAGATCGTCAGCATCCAATCCTTTACCGAAATAACCGGCGCCGCTTGTTGTTGGTATCCAGGTGCAGGATAACCGAGATTTTGATTCTGATTTACATTTGGTTCCACGTGATTTCCCCTTAAAAGCTTATTTTGAGCAGCAAAAAAAGCTCCCTTCCCTTGTCAGGTCACAGTCGCTTTTCCTGTTTTTGATTCGCTCAATAGCTATATATTATGGGATAATGTGTAAAATCGCAACAACAATTTTCCATTTTTTACTCCCGCTTGTCCATTTATCGGCACTAACCCTGCCCGCGAAGGCAGGGTCCGTCCGCTTATTCCGGGTCACTGCAGCTGATTGTCTTCTGCATTACGGCAGCACATGAACCCAAATTTAAGGTGATCCTCCTCCCGCTTATGACCGAACCAGAGGCGCCACCGGCGCCAAATACAAAAAGTTGCATTTACAACGATTCTATTAATCGTTATAATAGTGGCGCATGCAACTATCAACCGGGAATAGGAGTCTGCCGCTGATGGATCATAAAAGCACAATTCCCCGCTGGGTCTCTCTATTGTATCGATATGGCCATATGTATATCGGTGATCGTCTCAAGCACCTGGATATCGGCCGGGGGCAGCATATTTTTCTGAACACGCTGTACCGGGAGGATGGGCTCAGTCAGGAGGAAATCTCAAATCATCTTAAGATCGACAAAGGCACAACCGCCAAGGCTTTGAAAAAGCTGGAGGAGCAAGGCTACGTCGTGAGAAAAGTAAGAGAGGATGACAAGCGCTCCTATCAGGTTTTTTTAACGGAAAAGGCAATGCTTATCAAAGACGAAGTAAAGTCCGTCCTAACCGACTGGCGTAATCTTATATCCCAAGGCTTAACGGAGGAGGAGAAGCATATGGCGCTGGTTCTCTTGGAGAAGATGGGCACGAACGCAGCGCGAATTAATGAGACCGGGGATTGAACCAAAAGATCAACAAAGAGCGTGTGTCCGCCTATGACGCTAGGAAGGTGAACGAAATTGAACATGAAAGCGATGGGCCAACGGGTCATTAACAACCATTTCCATGCCCTGACGCATCAAAATTACCGGTATTTCTGGTTCGGCCAATGTATTTCATTAATTGGCACCTGGATGCAAAACATAGGTCAATCATGGCTTGTATTAACGTTAACCGGCTCGCCGTTATTGTTGGGGCTGGTCGGCAGCATTCAGTTTTTGCCTATTACCTGCTTTTCCTTATTTGCGGGTGCCCTCATAGACAAATTTCCTAAGAAGCAAATTCTTCTTGTTACGCAGACGGTCTCCATGATCTTGGCCTTCATCTTGGCTATTCTGGTATTTACCGATACGGTTCAGTACGGCTATGTACTGATCATCGCTTTTATATTGGGTCTGACCAATACCTTCGATATGCCGACCCGACAATCGTTCAACATTGAAATCGTCGGCAAGGAAGATTTGATGAATGCCATCGCATTGAACTCGACTACGTTTAATCTGGCGCGTATTCTTGGACCGTCTATCGGAGCCGCCATGATGGCCCTGCTTGGACCTGCCTGGTGCTTTTTGTTGAACGGACTCAGCTTTATCGCCGTCCTGTACGGGCTGCTGCGTATTAAAACAACCCCTTATGTTCGCCAGAAGAAAAAGGATGTCAGCATTTTCAAGGAAATCAAAGACGGTATGGTGTACATAGCGAGAGATAAACGCCTGGCACAAACGCTCCTGCTCGTAACGGTTATCGGTACGTTCGCGTATAATTTTGCCATCCTGATTCCTGTCTTCACAAAAGGCGTACTGCATATGGAGGAACGAACCTATGGAATGCTGATGTCCTGTCTCGGGGTCGGTTCGCTTATCGGGGCTTTAACCGTATCGCTGCGAAGCAAGAGCGGACCCAAAATGAAGGTGATCGCTGCCGCTTCCATCCTTATCGGAATTTTTCTGTGCATTACCGGATGGACGAGCTCTCCTTATTTGACCGGATTGTTCCTGGCGTGTACGGGCGTGTGTAATATTTTGTTCGCGACCAACTGCAACTCTTCATTGCAGATTCATTCCAAGGACGAATACAGGGCCCGTGTCATGAGCGTGTACTCCCTGGTCTTTGCCGGGTCTACACCGGTAGGCAATCTATTCGCGGGCTACATGGCCGACCGGTTCGGAGCGGATGGGGCGTTCATCGCCTGCGGTCTCCTGTGCTTGATCCCTTGTGCGATTATTTTATTCCTGTTTCGTAAAAAGAAGTCAGAGCAGACGGAGCTCCCAGCCACATAGAACAAAAATAGCTGTCCTCTCATCTTCAGGATGAAGAGAACAGCTTTTTTTTGTTAGGCAGCTTCCTTCGGACAGATGACAAGCTCGAAGGTACAGCCTTCTTTGTTCCGACGGTCTCCCACTTCTCGCGTTAAGATGTCGATCGCGGTTATGTGACGCTCTTTCGGATCACGAAGTGATCCCTCATCATAGTCCAGATAGCCGGGTCTTCCATCCCCAGCCTCCACAGAGCGATACCGCGAATGCCCAGCTGGTTCGCAAGATCCATCTTTGCCTGGATGCTGGCTGCATTCTCGAACCATACTTCATGCTGGTTGCCCGACTCGTCGGTGTAAGCGAACATAGGCGTCTGGGTCTTTTCGTCAAAAATGACCTCTTTGTTGTATTTCTTCGCTAAATCCATAGCCATCTGGTAAGTAGCATACGTATTGCGATTGGTCGTCAGGTTGAAGTCGAAGCCAAATACGGATACGGCCGCCGTGATTTTACTGGCAGGCATTTTGGTTAACGCATAGTTAACTACGGTTCTCATCCATCCGATGGAAACGACAGGGCCAGGTCCGCTCCCCGGCCAGCCATGCTCGTTATAAAGCATCAGCACCAGCTCATCGACCACTTCACCGAGGACGGAATAATTAAACGGCGCGGAGAACGGATTGGTAGGCTCATCCGACGTTCTTGAAGGCACATCGACGGAATAATAGTAGCCTCTCTCCTTCAATGCGGCGCCCAGCTCACGGTAAAAGGCGGACAGCTTCTCCCTGTCCTCGTAATGGACGTCTTCAAAATCGATATTGACCCCGTCAAAGTTGTAGGTTTGAATCAGCTGGATAATGCTCGATATAAACGCAGAACGGTTTTCCCGGGTAGCCAGCATGCCGCGAATCACATCTTTATTGACATTCTGATTTCCGCGTTCATACAGCAAATTGTGGACCGTCGGCATCATCTTGACATTATGACGGTGCCCGAAGCTGACGACACCCTTCATATATTCATCGGTGAAGGTAGCCGGGAACTTTTCAATCTCCGTAGGATTTTGCCTATTGATTCGGAAATGAAACATACCTACATTGGATAAATGGGCCGTTTGGGCGGTGAACACCTCGTGCGAGCTTGGAAGCGTCGGCCCCTCCTCTTCGGTATAGAAACCGAATACCTCCTGTACCGGGCGCCGTCCGTCATGCGGGACTATAGTAACCTGGTGCCGGCTTACCCAGCCCAGTCGTCCGTTATAGATACGAACCTGCACCCATTCCCCGATAATTCCGGTGACGGGAAGGCGGGCTCCTCTGACCATTTGTGTCAGGACGGGAGCTTGAGCGCTGGCATGGGCCCGTATATCGGCCGTACTTGTTCTCACAATGACTTCCGTATAAATGGGAATTCGTAAGGTTTGACCGACATGCAGGCTTGTGGACGTGAGCGAGTTTAACCGCATAATGGCCTCAACGGTTGTATTGAACATTTTGGCAATACGGTGGAGCGTATCGTGGGCCTTCACAACATAAGTAACAGGGCCGGAAACAGGAATGGATAGCTGCTGCCCTATCTGAAGCGCGGGCGATGTTAACCGGTTCGCCTTCATCAATGCATCTACCGTGACTCCATACCGCTGGGCAATCAAATACAACGTATCTCCTTGCTGAACCACATAAGTAATCACTGGGTATGCTCCTTTATGCAACTTGTTATCCTTATGTTATTCAGAACGCCCATAAGATGAGATCGATTCCGGAGATTTTTACAAAAATAATTAGATGGACGACACCGAAGCAGTGAGCTCTCCCATTGTCAGGTATAGACGGTACAAGCAAAAAGGCGTTTGCTCTCAACCAATCAAGGTCAGTAAAGCAATCGCCTTTTTCTCTTCTATACAGCGTGCGGCTGCAGGTCTCCCCTGGCTTCCTCAAACATCAGGATCCACTGCTTCACATCATCCAAAGTCATGGTATCCATGTCCAGGAAATGGTACAGCTCGGGAAACTGTCGTGCAAAATCCGGCCGATCGTAAAAATCCTCGGGATAGCTCTCATGTCCGTGCATTCGGTGGACGCAATATTTATAGACGTACACAATACTTTGATGATGCCCCCATTCCAGATTGCCATCCACTGCGTTTTTTAGAAAGGCGGAGGTATTGCTGCCCCAGGACGTGTCTGATAATTGGAAAATATCCCGCTGAGCATTCTGCAGAGCGTCTTTATGCGTTTTCCTTGGCTTTTCCAGCCCAAAGACCTGGATAAAAGCGTCGTACAGCTTGGTATTCCCTATGACTTGCGAATTTTTATGTAAAAAGTATATCGTTCGGTTCTGGCTCCTCGGAAGTATGTGATGATGCCAATAAACGGCTAGCAGCAGAAAATTCAAGCCGACTCGCAATTGAGCCGCTGCGGTTCTGTAATTGCCCCGGGCAACCTGTTCCCGAGCCTTGTCCAGCTTGGCATCGGCCTGTTCCAAGGCTTCTTTCTCTTTAAATTTCGTAATATGCTCGTGAAATAAATAGGAATCATACCGTTTTTTGAATGCATTCAGAAGCTGTTCGGGATCGTGTAAGATTTTGCATTGGTATATTTGAATCGGGAATCCCAGTATGGACCTATCCGGTTCACCGGACTGCTCCGTAAATTCCTTCATCCGGCTTTTGGTAATTTGAATGATTTCTACTCCCATGGAGTCCATATAGTTAAAATGCTGAAGCTCCTCGAGACGCTGCTCCACAACAAGACACAGCTCCAAGTCAGAATGCTTCCACATCTGCCCTCTTCCAATACTTCCTCCCAAGGCAACACCTGTAACTCCCGAATGACTGCAAAAAGGCTCCGCTATCCGATAGGCCTTCTCCAACATTTGACGTTTCCAATGCACGATGGACTACACCTTCCTTAGAGTATGGGTTGCATATCCTGCCATCAAAATCTAATGCACAAGATAGGTATATACCTCGATGTTGTCTGGCAAAGAAGAACCGGCATATATTGCCATTATATCGGACCGTCCCGTCATGTCGATATCAAATTTATGCTCCGTATAAAAGTATTTTCCACTAAAGCTTGACTTCTGTCCTTATTGTAAGGTACGGATAGGCGAGCCGTTCAAAAATGCATGGATATCTTCCACCGCATCGCGATAAAAAATCCGGTAATTCTCCTCAGATACGTACCCTAAGTGAGGTGTTGTCAAAATATGGGGAAGCGTTCTGAAAATATGATCCTTCGGCAGCGGCTCAATATCGTAAACATCTACTCCCGCCCCGGCAATCCAGTGGTTTTGCAGCGCTTCAATAAGTGCCTGCTGATCGACTATGAGCGCACGGGACGTGTTGATCAAATACGACGTCGGTTTCATCCGGCGCAGCTCCTCAGCCCCTATCAGACCTCTGGTACGGTCGCTTAGCACAAGATGAATAGAAACAAAATCGCTCGTTTCCAGCAGCTCTTCCTTTGAACCGGCAAGCCGGACGCCGCACTCCTCTGCCCGCTCCTGCGTCAGATTCTGGCTCCAGGCAGCCACTTCCATGCCGAAGGCTTGACCGATGCGAGCCACTCGGCTCCCGATTTTACCAAGGCCGAGCAATCCCAGTCTCTTGCCGCCCAGATCAGCCCCTATCGTGCTCTGCCACGGGCCATTGGTCCGAAGGGCATTATATTCCTGGGGAATATGTCTTGCCAGCCCTAAGATCAAGGCCCATGTCAGCTCGGTTGTCGGCTCCGGCTTGCCTGCCGTTCCGCAGACGACGACGCCATGGGAGGCGGCGGCCGCCAGATCAATAGAGGCATTTCGCATTCCTGTTGTCACGAGCAGCTTCAGCCGGGGGAGCCGGGCAAATAACGATTTGGGGAAAGGAGTACGTTCCCGCATGATCACGACAATATCATAGTCCCGAATAGCCTCGGCTACCTCATCCTCATGGCTCATATGCTCCGTGAAGACGGTCAATTCCACTTTATCCTGAAGGGAAGACCAATCCGCCAGGTCCAAAGCCGCGTTCTGATAGTCATCCAATATCGCACAGCGAAGCTTCATCTGTCTATTCCTCCTCCGAAACGATTTTAAAAATTCATGCTGCCAGTTACACTGGATAAGCAGGCAGGTTTATACTATTGGAATAGTATACAACAAAACGGGGGTGAAAGCTTTGGCAGGTATATATCGTCTCTGTGCCGCCAGTTTGCTTATAACGTTTACCGGATTTTATATGGTAGAGCATTTATTTACGATACGGCCAGAGCGGATATCCGGCAACGGAAACCTTGGACTGCTCGTCATTATGATGCTATTTCCCTTTCTAGTAGTCAGTTTAGTTCTTACCTTTGCATCAGCAAGAAGGATAGGGAAAACCACCCCTCTCCGTCTCAAATTCATCCTGCCGATTACGGTCACTGTCATTGCCATATTGCTTGGCTGCATCCTCTGTAACGTCGTGGAGCTCATCCATGCACTTGGAGGGACGCCCGACAATCCGAAATCGAGAATCTACCGCTATGGTTGGTTTAATCAGTATACGAACAGCTTCTATTTCAATACGTATACTTTTTTACTCGTTCATACATTAAGCTGCTCTGCCGGACTGCTGTCGGTTATTGGAAAACGTGAAGATCTTTGATGTTATCTCTGGACAGGAAGACCAATCAGCAACTAGACGAGGCTTGCCCCGTATGCCTTGGGTTTCTTTCAAAAATTATAAAAGGGTAGCCTGTTTTTTATAAAATCAAAGTTAGACTTTTTCATAATCGCCCTCCTTCTATCAAAACTCCTAATAACATATTCCTTATCACCCTCCAATTCCCTTCCATTTCCAATCACAACTGCCCATTAATGAAAAAAGCTGCCGAAGCAGCTTCCTATCTACTAACTCCTGGAAGAATGAACTTGCACCTTTAAACCGGGATACCCCTGCGTCAATTCAAGAGCCCCATTTTCCAGTCGGTTCCTGTCAAAAGGTTGATTGAACCGGTCGGCTTGCACCTCCAGCGTGACACTTGTTCCCGTTTCCTTCGTCGAACCAATAGGGATTACACCTGATTGCGGAATACCATCCATATAATCCTGCCTGTAGATGGTTCCCTCTCTGCGAATTTCAACAAATAATCTGTGGGACAAGGCATTGACGGCGGCGGCGCTAATTCCTGTATTACCGTTCGGCAAGCTGGTCGAGTTTAAGTCTGAACCTGCATTTCCGGTCAATACCGTTTGGACATTAAGCTCATCGCTTACAGGTATCCCTCTTCCGTTATCGGACAGGGTAACCATAGTCCCGCTATGCAGATAAATATCGACTTCTGTACAATATCCAGCCTGATGCTCCGAGATGCTGTTGTCCAGCAGCGCCCACACCAGCATGTGGGGATCGTACTGATTTCGGTTATCTTGAGTCACAAGAATCGCCTCCGGATTATTCATTTACGTAATTATTATATTACGTAATTCGATAATATCATTCGTCGATTATTTTGTAAATATATCCAAAATATAATAGCCCCACTAAGTGGGGCCAAGGCTTCAAAGCTTATTCGTGTTGAGTTTTTGCAGCAAAAAAAGAAACCCCGATCCTCTAAGGAATCGGGGATAATTTGAACTACAATTTCGTAAAAAAGCCTTTCACAGAACCGCTTCGATCCGTTAATTTTAAAGTATTCGTAGCCATAAGGGATAATAAGTACATCAGCAGCGAGGCGAGAATAGACCCGGTAACGACCCACGCAAGCGGATAGCCGGCATGGTTCATAAATACATAAACCGCTTGGCCCCCAATTGCCATAATCGTTAAGCAAAGGGCCGTTTTGAGGTAATGACGCACGTCCAGCGAAATGCCGATAAACGTAGATATCGACAAAAAGTTCAGCATGGTTATAATGCATATGCCGAAATTGATGCCGGTAGCAACGCCGTAAATCCCCCATTCCGAACCGAAAATATACATCGCTATCGCTTGAAGCAAGGTGCTCATGATGAAGTTCCACATGACGGTCTTCACTTTACCGATACCCAGCAGGACCGCGTGAAACGGCTCTTCAAAATAATGCAGCAGAAAAAATGGAGCCAACAGCTTCAGAAGATTCCCTGCTTCCGGGGCATGATACATAACCGTCGTTAACGGAATCGCCCACATATACAGTACCAGGGTGCAGGGGGCCCCAATCATGAAGGCAAGACGAATCGCTTGGTCGATCCGCTGATGAATCAGCTTGCGGTTATAGGTCGCATAAGCTTCACTAATGGAGGGCATTAGGGCTGCAGATAAGGAATGCATGATGAATGTAGGAAACATCAACAGCGGAAAAGCATACCCTGCCAGCAGTCCGTACTGCTTGGTCGCAAGCGCTGTACCCACCCCTGCCACGGCCAGGCTTTTGATAACTAATGCAGGCTTGATCGCTCTGTAAATCGAATGGATAAAGCCCTGTCCTGTCGTAGGAAGCCCGATATGTAACAGCTCATAGACGGTTTCCTTTTTACTTGGCATGGCATGAGAGGATTCCGGCTGATTCCTGCGGATTTTCTTTTTATGCAGGGAGTACATAATGATTAAGTAAATCAATCCCCCGCCCTCGCCAAGCACGGTACAGATTACAGCTCCGGCCGCGGCATATTCAATGCCATAAGGCAGCAGCATCTGGATAATCCCTACCAGCAGGGTAATATGGACGATATTTTCGATTACATCAGAGATCGCTATCGGCTTCATGTTCTGTTTGCCGCGAAAATATCCCTTCAGGACGGACGATATGGCTACGAGAGGAGTGATCGGAATAATCGCAAGCATCGCATAATAGGCCCGTTGATCAGCCAATATCCAGGAAGCGATGGGCTTGGCGCCAAAGACGCTGCCGAGCGTCAGTACCACACTTAGCGTTACCGTCAAGGTTAACGATACTTGCAAAATTCTTTTGATCTTCGCCTCATCATCCCGAGCCTCCGCCTCAGCAACCAGCTTGGAAATGGCGACAGGCAGCCCAAGACTGGTCAATGTGATCATCATTGGGACAAGCGGATGTGCCATCATCAATAAACCGATACCTTCCGGTCCTAAATAACGCGCTAAAATGATGCTGTTCAAAAAACCGAGTATTCGCGTAATGAATGCCGCCGCCGTGAGAATGAACGTACCCCGTACAAAAGAAGAGTCTTGTTTATCCATGTCGCCTTCCTCTCCATATCTCTATACTTAAAGTTATATATATTCGATAGGGAGAGCTTGTATGCGAACAAGCCGTCAGGAATGGCAATTAGGCTTGAACATAGGCGATACCTTGGGGCTGGTCATCGTTCTTACCTTAGTGAATCCTATTTTGGAGGAATGGTATTGGCGGGGTTTTCTATTGCATAAGCTGCATGCCAAGAAGAGCGCCCTTTGGATTTCCTCCTTATTTTACAGTCTGTATCATGGCATTGTACTTCTGCCTCTATTCGAACTTCCTTTATCACTGCTTTCCTGTATTCCCGTATTTGCCGCCGGTATGATCTGGGGCTGGATGTCCTCTAAATATCGCAGCTTGTGCGGCTCCATTCTTTCCCATGCTATGGCCGAAGCGGGTATTATGGTACTCTATTTCCAAATAGTTCTATGATTAGGACACCTCCGTAGAACGAATATAGCTTGCCGTGCCGTCCTGAATCACAAGCGCATCGCCATCCTCTATTCTGAGATAAGTCCTGCCCCGGCTTAGCTCCAGCTGCTGTAAGCTTTGTTCAAAATCCGGATTATCCGCAATAAACCGGTTATAATGTGGGACTACCGCACAATGGGTTAATCCGACCGCATCGTAATCCGTTAGCTCCTCCAAATCCATATTCTCGTAGCCGATGATGCGGTTCAGCTCGTTCACGTGCTCCAAGGTATCTGCAAGCACCATAGCGCCGGCACTGACGCCTATGATAAGTGTGCCCTGGTCCGCCAGTTGTCTTATGAGTCCCATCGCATTTCGACGCTTCATTTGCAGCAGGAGGTAGAACGGGTTTCCGCCGTTAAGATGAATAACATCATACTCCCGGAGGATCTGAGGATCGTCAAACTCAATATCTACGAGTTTGCAGCTGGATAGACCTAATTGCAGGAGGCGAGCCTGATCGTTTAAAGCAGTTTGACTTTGATGCTTTTTGGAGGATGCCGTCGTGACGATGCAGGATTTCAATTTAGATGGAGGAGATTCGAGTATGGACAGGATCTGCCTTTCAATGGCGCTGCTGCTGATTCCGTCTGAAGTTAATATAAGCTTCATGCTTCTCTCCTTTCTCCCCCTTGGCGTACTTCATGCGAATCATAGAAAAATTCACTGTCGATTGGAGAACTGCTTCACGTAACGGTATTAGTGATGGAGTGATTCTTAATTCAATCCCAGCCTTACCTATAGCGGTTAGTAAATCCCCTATAGGTTCCACAGAAACGGGAGTTACCTCCTGCAACGATGTATAATACCCGGCATTGGCGTCATACAGCTTGAAATCACGGTCATGAAAAGAGTATCGATAAAGCTTGGTGACTCGCATAGCTTCTAGCCAGTCTGTTTCTATGACCATCATCCGCGGTACCGACGTCTGTCCAAAGAACCGATGCTTATCCTCATCAGACGTGCCCGCACTCGCCCAAATACATACCCTGGGACAGTTTCTCGGAAAATAGTAATGAGCCGCGTGAAACCCATCTATTGTCCATACTTGGGCCGGCTCCTCCGGACGGTATTCTAATGTTCTCGGCACAAAGCTGCGGATGTCCGGTTCTTCGCTGAAATGATACAGCATTCCAG
Organism: Paenibacillus vulneris; assembly: GCF_039543185.1. NCBI lineage: Bacteria > Bacillati > Bacillota > Bacilli > Caryophanales > Paenibacillaceae > Paenibacillus > Paenibacillus vulneris. The sequence goes on from NZ_BAABJG010000014.1 coordinate 97,852, forward strand.
GCGTCCTCCTGTCGGTTTTCCTGAGAGTTTCAAAAAAATCATATGGTATTTTTCGGAAAAAGTATAGACTATTTGTTTATCTCTTGATAAAGTTAGATGTACTGTACTGCTAATCCCTTGCGAATGCTAACGTACACGCCCATTATAAACCGCCATGAGCTTTGGTGGTTTTTCTATATTATATGAAAGGACAAGATGACTTCGATGGACATCATTGAAATTCCGACTCATTTGATAGATGAAGATACGGATCAACCCAGATACCAATTCGATGAAGATGCGCTGCAGGAATTAATGAAAAGCATTGAGGAGCTGGGACTTCTTTCTCCCATTAAGGTCAGAAGCATTAAGGATGGCCGATATAAGATCATTTACGGCAACCGTCGCTACAAGGCGTGCAAAATGCTCGGCCGCCCCTCCATCCCGTGCATCGTCTCCGACATTACGGACGAAACGGAAATCTATTTGGAGCAAATTGCGGAAAACTTGACCAGGGAAGGGTTCTCTCCGATCGAAGAAGCGGAAGCCTTTCATAAGCTGCTTAACGATCCCAAATTCAGCAGCTCAACCAAATTTTTATCCAGCCGGCTTGGCAAACCGGAGGCCTACATAAAAAATAAATGCGAGCTGCTTAAATTCAGCAACGCCGTCAAAAAAATCATTGTCGCTGGCACCGAAATTAGAAAGGACCGGCTGACGGAAGATCAGCTTCTCCCCCTCAAGGATTTGCCTTTGGAGCATCGCGATTCCCTCGCTTTGATCGTAGCCCGGGATGAGATGCCGGTCAGCGACGTGAAGAAGATCGCCCGATTATTCAAGGATAAAACGATCTCGGCAAATACGAAGGACAAGCTTTTATACAAATCCGGCCATGAGCTGCTGGAAACCTGGTCGACATTCGAGGCGAATAAAGCGGAACGCGCCAAAAAGGCGGAGCCTAAAGCTCCGAAAGAAACCGTGAAAAAGGAAATACCGGTCATGTCCGAGCAGGAACCGATTGCAGCATCTCTAGCTCCATCGGCAACAGCTTCTCCCGCCAGAGCTCCTATTGAAGGCAAGCTTCAGCGTCTGCTGGATTTTCTTCCGGCCCATGCCCCGCAGTCTGCCGATCTTAAGAACCTTCAGGACGAAGACAAGGAGATTTTAACCCGTGATATGGAAAAACTGATCGAGCAGTTGGAACAGCAGCTGGCCGAATGGAAAAGCTTAAAGGACAGCGTGAAATCTGTTACGGAGCCTGTAACTTCCTAAGGAAATAGATTCTCTAATATAAAAAGAAGATGGAGACAATTGGTCCATCTTCTTTTTCTTCTAACAGCTTTTTAATTCTTTTTAACTATTTTATCAGCAACATACTGTATATCTATCTTATCAATAACCCCGTCGTTGTTTAAATCAAATAATGGATCATATAAAGGGTTGCCCATACGGACATCATTATAATGCGAAATGATAACAAGATCACTAAGATTGACTTGTCCATCTCGATTAAAATCAAGATCCCCGACATGTATACTGGAACTTACTGGATTCAATATTGTGAGTTGACCTTTCGAATCGGAGATTTGTGATTCTGAGGACAAGGATAAGGATCCATTGCCGTTGCGCAAAGCATTCAGCTTAACGGTCACCAGCTTAATATTTCCGTATTTACCCTGTACATTTCCTAACAATACTCCGGTTAGGTCGAACTGAGCTGCCCCTGGTTCATTTATTCCTACTATTGCATCAACATTTTCGGATCCAAACTCGGAATGAAGTTCAATTTGCTCTATTTCAAACATGTTTGGATCGTAATCTAATTTCAATAAAAATCCATATAAATCTACTGCATCTTTCACACCAATGTTTACATCAAACGTAGATCCTGCCTGAATAAATTCTCCGTTAGTCTCAAAATAAGCTTCTGGCGAAGTGGAAATTACATCAGGTACCTTATAAATAATTGCTAGACCATGGTTGGTTATATTTCCAGCATAATCCATAGCCTTTACCTCAAACCGAATAATGCTATTTGGAACTAGATTGTATATATTATACGACGTTATACTACTATCCAAAGTTGCGTAATGAGCACCATCACTATAAATCAAATACTGCTTTACACCGACATTATCATGAGCCGGATCCCAAGACAACTTTATACTGTTGTAGCTAGCTTCTGTAACCGTTAATTTTGCACCTGGGTTCCAGTAAGGCGGAGTCGTATCAAAGTATACTCCTGTCGTTACTGTCGTTGTTGGGTTGTTGATACTATTCCCCCACTCATTATTTGCCTCAACCATAAACCGATATGATCCGCCTTGAGAAAGACCATCAACATGATATTTATAAACATTACCACTAACCGTATCTATCCGGTTACCATCCTTATATATATTATAATGGTTAATTTCATATAAACTAACCGCATGCTGCCATTGAAGATCTGCACTCGTATAAGTTGAATTAGTTACGGTAAGTACATTGTCAGACGGCCACATAGGAACAGTTGCATCATAGTAAATAAAATAACGGCTTAGATCCTCATAACGGATATTTGCTGTCTCCTCTTTACTTGTAGTTGAATGTCTAATGGTATATTGGTTTCCATGATAGTCTTGCAAAGTAATGTAATCTAATATATATACTCCCTTACTATCAGCAGAGTCAAAGTGAATAGTACCTGAAAACTGGCCCTGGTCATTTCGAAAAAGGCTAAAGTTCTTATTATAGTAACGGTTGCTATTAATGGGTTTATATCCACCATATACATAAATTTGTTCAGACTCGTCATATACATCCGCTGTAATAGTCACGCTCTCATCTGCTTTTGCAGTGATACTGGAAATATTTAATGATTTTAGAGCAGGCGGTGTAACATCCGCTGCTATAGTAACTGGTTGATCCGGAGAGGCCTGATTCGAAGATAGCTGGAGCGAATTAAATGTAGGACGATCATTGTCACCCGCTTGTGCTTGGGCAAAGGAAGCAAATAGGAATAAAGATAAGAACATGATGAAAACTGCAATAAGACTTTTTGAATAACATTTCATTATACACAACACATCCCTTTTTAGTTTTGTTACTACTCACGCAGTTCTACCCGGGTAAACTTCATGAACCACGTTACATGGATAATAATTACAATTAAAATTGTACAGAACATATGTTCGTATGTCAATATATGAAATCTCTTACAATTTTCTAGTTTTTCATTCAAGTTGCTCTTCGCCCGGACATCAAGTATATTGAAATTGTTGGCAATTTTTCATGATTCATTTCAAAGATAATGACCGCTGGAACGGAACTTTATTAGCAGCCAGAAGATAAAGCGGCGTCCTGGAGGTAGATTCTATGATTGTTTTGAAAAGCAAACGTTGGCATGTACTCGTCCTGCTCATTTTTATCCTCTCCCTCACCGTTCTGAACAGCCCGGTAGGCCTTTCTGCCGGTAATGAAGCTGCGTCAGCGTGGGTAACCTACGGACCGGATGGAAAACTGGTTTATAAAAAAGATGAATCCGGTAACCGCATCATGGACTTTTCCACTGCTGGTTATATGGGAGGCGGCGTTGCAATCCCTGAAGTCCCTGTCGTCAAAACTATCCAGCCATCCGGCGGCGACGATACGACCGCCATTCAAAATGCGATCAACGAAGTGTCGGCCATGCCCTTCAAAGACGGATTCCGCGGGGCGCTTCTGCTTGGTCCGGGCACTTTTATCACAACCAAGCAAATCAATATTAAGACAAGCGGCGTCGTTGTTCGCGGCAGCGGGTCCGGTGATGGCGGGACCGTCATTCAAATGAACGGAACCCCTTTTCTGCTGTTCAACCTAGCTGGAACCGGCACCCATACACCTGGGGTAAGCACGAATATTGCGGACTCCTTTGTTCCTTCGGGAACCGATACCGTAACGGTCAGCAGCGCCTCCGGCTTCAAGGAAGGGGATAATGTGCTGATCAGCCGTACGGCCACCAAGGACTGGATTCATTTTATGGGAATGGATGCATTAGTCAGAGACGGGAAGGCACAGACCTGGATCGCTCCCGGCAGCAAAATGACAACAGACCGGGTTATCAAATCGATATCCGGCAATAAATTGACATTCGACGCCCCGTTGACCGACTCTTTTGACTCCAAATATTTGGGCAGCCCGGTAGGGACTGTCGCCAAATATACGTTTCCCGGCAGAATATCACAGGTTGGACTGGAAAATGTTAAAATCCAGGCTCCGGCTGCCGTGGAAAGATACAGGGCTGTCTATATGAACGCAATTAGCGACTCCTGGGTAAGGAATGTTATCATCCAAGACGGTACGGATAATTTTACGATCGATAAGGCCTCCAAACGGATTACGGTAGATAATGTGGCGGTGAATCATACGGTCTCCTCTACCGACTCGGCTGCGCCTGCAAGCTTTACATGCACGGGAACGCAAATATTGTTCAACAAGAGCCAGGCTAATGATTTTCAGAACAAAGGCAAAGGCTCCTGGGCGTTCGTCACGCAAAATCAAGGGACTGGCCCCATCGTCATTTTGAATTTTACGTCCACGGAGAAAAACGGAATAGCCCCCCATCAGCGATGGACGACGGGCATTCTGGTAGATAACAGCCGTTTTACCAATCCTGGCAATGATGCCGAGGGCATTGTATTTATGAATCGAACAACAGCAGGCTCCGGGCACGGCTGGCCTATGGGCTGGTCCGTTGCCTGGAATGTGGAGGCCCCGCAAATTCTCGTGTCCCAGGCTCCCGGAACAATGAACTGGTGCATCGGGTGTGTCGGGAAAAAGATGTCCTCCAAGGAGCCCGAGGGCCAGTATGATTCCTGGGGAGCCAAGGTCAATCCGGAGAGCTTGTACCTTGCGCAGCTGAAAGAACGACTTGGAGCGGAGGCACTGACGAATATTGGTTATTCAGCTGCGGTCGCTAAGGCGGCAGAAACAGATACGCCGGCAAAGCCTGCGGAAAATCCGTTAAAAGGACAGCTCTGGTGGATGTTATCCGGTCTTGGGTTTATCGCGGCTGTTATTGGATGGGCGATTTATTCCATATTCCGGAAGGATCATTCGCGTTCTGCATGAAAAAAAAGCCGTTGAGACGTCTTCGGGAAAAATTTCCGGTTTCATTTTCGCATCCTGAAGTGAAATAGTGTACAATGCAATAAAGAGAATCATTTAGAACAATAGGAGATGCTTGGATGGCACATGAAGAAATTATTTTAACACCAGACGGACTGGCCAAATTAGAGCAAGAGCTCGAGGAGCTCAAGACCGTAAAACGAAAAGAGCTTGCCAGCCGCATCAAAACCGCGATCAGCTATGGCGACCTGAAGGAAAATAGCGAGTACCATTCCGCCAAGGAAGAGCAGTCGCACATGGAAACAAGAATTCTCACCATAGAGAAGATGCTCAAAAGAGCGCGTGTTGTAGATAAAGTGGATACGTCCTCTGTCAATGTTGGTTCCGTTGTCGTCCTGCTGGACGTGGAGTTCTCCGAGAAAATCGAATACAAAATTGTAGGCCCGTCCGAAGCCGACGTTGCTGATAATAAAATATCCTACGAAAGTCCAATGGGTGCCGCGCTCATGGGCAAATCCGTAGGAGATACAATTATTGTCAATGCTCCTGTGGGTGACATCAAATACGAGCTGCTGGAGATTAGAGCTGAATAAGCCCGGAGGCTCCCGAACAAACATAAGAGGCATGCCCTTTCGCATGCCTCTTCCTTATTTCACCACGGTTCCTTCAGGCCCCAACCAGGTATCCAGCTGGTCCCAATGTTCGGTCAGCCAGAGCATTTCCTCGGCGAACCGTTTGGGCGGTACGCTGAACGTATCCATGTTCGTTTTGAGCCACCAATGCGCTTCCCGGCACCATAATAATTGCAAAGATAATGATAACCGTCCCGGAGGAAACGGACTTTCCTCTCGATAGCCCTTCAAGAACGCCGCCGTCGGCCCAATCTGAAGCTGACCGTCACGTAACGCGCCGGATAGGATCACTCTCGCAACATCGACCTCCGGATACCCCCATTGTACCGTATCGAAGTCGACCAAACGAATATCACCGTCTACTCCAATCAGTATATTGTCGACCCATAAATCCCAATGGGCCCAGCCCGGTACCAATGCATCAAATATCGATAGATCCAGCTGGTGCAATAACTCCCCCTGTCGTTCAAGAGCCCGCTTCAGCCGCATCGGCAAAGACGGCAGCTCCATGGATTGATCCATTTGTATTTGCCATTTCTCCTGCATAGTAGTGAGTACAGGTCTCCACGGGGCCCCCTGTTCCGGATACTGAGATAAGACGGCATGCATTCGCCCTGAAGCCTGTCCCAGCCGGTACATCATATTAGCGTCCAAACAGCCGGCACGGGGAGGGGTCCCATCAAAATGCTCCATCACGACATAAAAATAGCCCGAGTCCGATCGTATAATCATTTCCCCGCTATGCATCATTACATCAGGACATACATTGGCCCGGTCATGCAGCAAACGTTGGAAGGACAGGGATCTGGCGATGGATATTTTATGCTTGGGCTCGTCAAGCCGGTATCGTTTGGGGTGGTAGCATTTGACGAACAGCTTATTGTCTGGAGTGTTGACAATCCACTTCCAATTGGACAGCCCCCTATAAACAGCGTTATAGCCGCATACCTCGATATTCCATTCACGGCTCAAATGAGCGAATACATCCTCCCTGGCCAAGGATTCTTCTATTGCAAGTGCCTCTGTTGGATTCTTCAAAGCCATTCCCCTTCCGCGAGACTTCTTTTTGCAAGGACCATAAATGAAATTACTGTTCTGCTCATCAACATTCCCCAATAAATTCCATCTTTCAAGAAGTATTCGTTAAAGGAATTCCTAAATCCTTTATCAATCCCTTTACAAAAAAAGAGACCCGCATCAACGGGATGCGAGCCTTAAGGTTATATATATATTAAAAAGGGGGTCTTGAGTACATTATAGCCCACGAACATTAAATCCAGGTAAAAAACAGATTACAAAATGATTACAAAATTATACCATTCAACCGCACACTGCAAAGCTTCCTTTTCTCCTTATTATCTCAAGTAGCTCTCCAGCTTCAGCTTGATTTGAGGCCATTCTTCCTCCAATATGCTGTACACGCAAGTATCGCGTATATAACCATCGTTCAATATCCGGTTCCGCCGCAGCTCTCCCTCCTTAATTGCTCCCAGCCTTTGGATCGCTTGGTTGGACCGGGCGTTTCGCTTATCTGCACAAAATTGCACACGTACGGCGTGTAAATCCTCGAAGGCGTGCCTCAGCAGCAAATATTTGCACTCCGTGTTGATGCGCGTCCTCCATACGGACGGATGGTACCATGTCCAACCGATTTCCAGGCTGCGATGAACCGGGGCGATTTGGATATAACGGGTAGAGCCGGCGAGCCTTCCTGTTTCTTGATCCCGCACGACAAAGGGAAGCTCTCCCCCTTTTTCCTGTTCGGCCAAAGCCTTCTCTATCCATTTGCGTGTGTCCTCTATAGAGTTAATTTTCTCGGGAAGATAGGTCCAGATATCCGGATGCGCCGCGGCCGCAAACAATTCTTCGGCGTGGTCTCTGTTTAATGGAAGTAACTGGGCCCGAACTCCAGTAAGCTCTACTGATTGTACATTCATAGGAATCCCTGCTTTCGACGTTTACTTTTGCATAAGCCTCATATTAAGCTAGGTGGGACAAGGAAATAAAGTGCCAATTTCCCCTTTTTTTATTAGTCCACTGCATTTTTTCAAAATGGTTCCAACCCTTTTCGATATAGGGACACTATCTTAATGACCGGTCATAAAGGAGGTTAAGAATGAGCGCTCATTCGACCGAAACGACGTCGGATATCCTCCGGCAGTACGCCAAGCCCATATTCGGATTCGCCCTGAATCGAACGCACAATCGGGAGGAAGCCGAGGATTTGGCTCAAGACATTTTGCTCCAGCTTGTCAAATCTATTTCATCTGGCATCAAGATTGATCAGCTTGACTCCTACATTTGGACCGTTGCGAAATATACCTGGTTTCATTGGCTGAAAAAACGCAGCGGACAGCCGGTGAGCCTGGAAACGAACGGATTCTTGGATGAGCTATCCTGTTCCGGGCCGCAGCCGGTCGATCAGCTGATCAACAACGAGCACTATCAAATGCTGCGCCGTGAGCTCGCCTACCTGTCCGGCATACAGAGACAAGTTGTAGTCAAGTACTACTACGAAGGCCTCAAGCAGCAGGATATTGCCGTCTCCCTAGGCATTCCATTAGGAACGGTGAAGTGGCATCTCCATGATGCCAAGAAGGAAATCAAGAAGGGAATGAATCGCATGCGCCCAAGCGGACAGTTGAGCTTCAACCCCATTCAATTAGCAGGTACAGGTCACAGCGGTCAACCGGGTAAGCTGGGAGAAACCTATGACTTTTTGAAAAGAAGCTTGACCCAAAATATCGTTTACGCTATGTATCACAAGCCTATGAGCGTTCATGAGTTAGCCGTAGAGCTCGGCACGCCTGCCCATTTTATTGAGGATGAGGTACGTTATTTGGCGGAATACGGATTCGTGACGGAAGCCGGTTCGAACAAGTACAGAACCGATTTTATTATTTGGGATTACACACGGGAGCAGCTTCAAGCCATCCACAAGCTCTATAAAGCTAGTGCAGCGCAGCTCGCCGATCTCCACTATGAAGCATTGATGGATGTTCACAAGGATATCGAAGCAACTTCATTGTATTATCCCGATAGGGATTACGAATTTCTTCTATGGACCTTGCTGCCCAAGGATATAGAAAGGCAAGGCTCTTCCATTCTCTCCATGGCGCCGGAGGAAAACCTTAGCCTTCCCATTCGTAAAGACGGCGGACGATATATCGCATACGCTCAGTTGAAGCAAGAACCCTTAGAGGACCTCGGCTTCGAGCCCGGCAAATACGCCTTTAATGGTGCCATGACACGCAATGGGGGCGGGAGCTTATCCCTCTGGCAGTTTGATACGCACTGGAGTGACCGTCCGGGCTGGAGAAGTCTGACATTCAAGGATGCACAGCTATGTCATGCCTTTATGAAAGGAGAGCTTCCCGATAAGGAAGCCCATGAGGAGGATTATGCTTTTCTTCTCTCCAAGCAATATTTGCTTAAAACCGAAGACAAAGGATATAAGCTGAACTTGGTTTGGGTCGATGAGCCTCAAACCTGGCAAACGGTCCTCTCCCTGATCCCGGATCTGGCTTCCGCTTATACTCCGGTCGTTACTAAGCTGTATGAGCAGCTGCTGAATATAGCCATGTCCAGTCAGCCTAAGCATCTGAAAGCCCAGATCGCTTATATGATACGTCTGAATGCGGCTGGCGGCAAATGGATTCCTTATATGCTAAATGAGCTGATCGACCGTAATAAGCTGAACCCGCCGCTTCCGCATCAAAGGAAAACCGTCACAACATTAATGGGCTTGATGAAGTAGAATGGCCCTTCCATGTACGCAATAAATCACGCAAGCCGGTCCTCCTGGGAGTAACCGGCTTGTTGTCTGTCTGCTATTTCGTATCCGCTGAGGGATATTCCGCCTTTAATTCCTCCAACGTAAGAAACCTTGGTGTCTCAAAAACAAACTTGGCTGGAGCTTTATCCGTTTTATCCTTCACAATATGCCCATAAAACTTACCGTCTTTCACGAAAACAACCATCGTACGGCCTGGTTCATTGGCCAATGGATACTTTTCAACCATGGATTCGTCACCTCGATAAGGTAATTCGTGAGAATCAACGCCTATTCCTCTTTTTACCAAATGTTTGATTCTTTTTTAACTATATCCATTCTACTCCTCTGCTCCTTATGGTATTCTGGGAAGAGATTCTACATAGAAAACAGGAGGTAGTTATGGAACCAATACAATCCAAAGCTTATGAGGCGACATATCAGGGGGAGCGCGCAGTATTCTTGGCGTATGGTCCCTATGAAGCTATTATTTTACCCGAGATCGGCGGGAATTGCATTGCCTTTCGCGATACCGTAAACCAATACCGTTTTTTGCATGAGCCTGCACCGGAGGAAATGGCTGCTTTCAAGGAAAAACCGATCATTCACGGAATACCCGTCCTGTTTCCTCCGAACCGGTACGAGGACGGCAAATTTCCATGGAATGGCAAATGCTATGAGTTTCCTGTCAATGAACCGAGCACAGGCAATCATCTTCACGGATTTTTGCACAATATCCCTTGGGAAGTGGTGCAATTCCATGCAGATCCTTATGCAAGCCGAATCACCCTGGTACAGAAGGTTGATACGAACCATCCGGTCTATCGCTACTTCCCTCATGAATTTACGATCAAGCTCAGCTATACCGTGAACGAGTTGGGCCTGCACCAGCATATTCTCGTTCGTAACGACGGACAAGAGTCCATGCCTTGCCTGTTAGCATTCCATACCTCCATCAATGCGCCGTTCGCCGCCAACAGTCAGGCATCGGATTATCGCTTTACCCTGACCACCGGACGCCGCTGGGCTCTGAATGATCGCATGCTGCCAACCGGTCAATATCAGCCGTTGACGGCCGACGAAGAGCTTATGAGAACAACGGGGATCTCTCCTTTTTTTGAGGCGATGGACAACCATTACACGTCCCAGCCCCACAACGGGCGCAACCGGATGGAGCTGACCGATACCCGCAATCAAGTTACTCTTGTATATGATGTCGGTACGTCGTTCAAGCACTGGATGATTTGGAATAACAACGCGACGGAGGGCTTCTTCTGTCCGGAGCCGCAGATCAATCTCGTGAATGCTCCTTCGGTTTCCCTCCCATCCGAAGACATCGGCTTGATTTCCTTGAATCCAGGGGAGATTTGGGAGGAAACGGGACGTTTATACTGCATTCCGCAGCAAAAGTAAGGACAGGCTCTTCAAATAAAAGGCCTGTCCCGCACTTAGCCGAGTGGGTCAGACCCTTTTTGCGTAGGGTTCCGGTTCTTTACTAGGTTGCGGCAAAAAGAGGCAGGGGACGATGTCCTCTGCCCTTTCTTTCCCTCTCCTGTTACGGAAACTCAATGGTTGCTTGATAGAACGGCTCTTCCTTTCCCAGCTTGCGAAGCAGCAGCTGCAGAGCCCCTTCCTTGTAAACGGCTTTACAGCTCGCCGGATCCACAGGATGCGGGAGACGAAACCATTGGATTTCCCGGTTGTCCTTGCTTTCAAGCTTGATCTGATGGTTCGCCGTAAAAACCTTCAGCTTCTGGGCTTCAGCCCTATCGGGGATTTTTATTTTAAACAGCAGATGTTCAATCGTCTCCACAATTTCGGTATCATAACGCTTGGCATTGGAAGCGGACTGCATGTCGGGCACGTTGTCCTTCAATACCTGACGTACATAATCCTCAATCCAATTGGTTTTCTTGGATATATCAGAATTTTGCGGTAAGATGCCTTGAAAGTACTTCTCAAATTCATTCCAGTCAAATTGTGAAAAGGGATTATTCCTCGGATCCATAGTTGCCTACCCCCTCATTGGCTGACAGTTCATGACTACGGTACAGTAGGCTGATCGATCAAAGCCGCATTCAATACATTATTGACATTCGGACCGTTCAACGTATTGACGACATTTCCCGTATTGCTTCCGCCCTGACCTGAGACCGATTTTGTACTGGATACAGGTACAATACTCAAAGTATCTCCAAAATTGACCGTCCCGCTGTTCGTATTGATATTGACGGACTGTACAATGGATGGCAAAGCAATTCCCCCTTCCAAAAAGGTTTAAGTCGCAGCAGGCGCAGCAGGTCTTTCTCTCAGTAAATGCCGAATATGCTTGATCCGTGACTGGGCGATCAAATTATCGCTTGAACCGATATGTGCAATAGAGGAAGAGTTCACCAAAAACATGTTGATCCTATCTACGCGAATGTTAGGCGATACATTGGTTCGCTTCATAGACAAGTCTTCATGAATAACAGGATCCAATAAAGGCCGGGAGAATAAGCTGTAATCGGAGAATCGAAATTCATTCTGGATAAAGATCGCCTGCTCCCTCTGCACGGCAATCGTATAGTTAAACGGGGTAAGCTTCTCGGAATCGCCGACCTCCAGAACGGTCGAGCTCCCGAGTGTGTTGAGCTTCATATAACCAACGGTTGTCACTCTATAGTCCATGTACTCCCCCTCCTACCAGGACCCAGCGGCGCTTACTCAATGAAAGGAAGAATCGTTACACCGACAATCGCTTTTTCCGGAGGTGTTTCGAAAGCGCCATACAAGGTGATCGTCCGGATATCCCCTACAAGGAACACGGATGCGGTACTTAGATAGGTAATGTCAATAGAGCCGACATGGAGCTCTCCGTTAATAACTTCAAATTCCATCAAACCCCTCCGTCCCTGCGCGGTAAATTTTTGATAAATGCTTCGAAGGTGCGTTCAATGTCGCGTTTGACCTCTTCAAAGATCGCGTTATGGTTCCGGTCCGGTCCCATCTTGGCCATATAGTATTGGATCCGTTTGTCTATTTGTTTCTTAACATCCTCTATAATAAATTTCCGGTACGGCTCATCCAGCGGATTCTGATACATCTGCTCATAATACTCCAAAGCCCGGTAAGCATCGCTGCTGAAATAATCATCAACCTGACTTTGAACCCCTTCATAATCCGGTGAAGAACCTGTGTCATCCGAGGATGGCGTACTTACCGATTGTCCGACCGAATACTCGTCTATAGAGGAGTCCGAATCCTTCGCATTCGGATTAATGCCAATGTTCAATGTACCTTCGAGTCTCTCAACCTTTAACAAATCAAACTTATACTCGTTGCGGACCATGGAGGGTTCACTGGAGGGCTTCTTTTTCATATCGCTGATTTCCTTCATCAGCCCATCCATTTTGTCATTAAGCTGCTTTATTTGCTCATTCTGATATTGGATATAGTCGTTCAACTGTTGAATTTGCTGATTCTGGTATTGTAAGCACTCATTCACCTGCTGCAAGTAGCGCATCATTTCCGGGCTCAAGTAGTACATATCGATCAACCTTTCCCACAATACCTGTCGGGTTCGATTCCGGACGTTCCAACACGACCGTTACAATCTGGGCTCAGACAAAGGAATAAAGGGTACGGGAGACCCGGCAGCTGGTGCAGGACCCGTAAATCCGCCGGTATTAAACAGCTGCGATATCGGTTTGATGATCCCGGCGCTGCCGATTTGAAGGACCGATGAGTTCGATATCGCTTCGATTCTCAAAGTATGAATCACAATGTTTTGCTGGATAAACAAGTTCATGATGTCTGCCCCTCCTCATGGATACTGGTGATACTCGGTGCGGCGGTAAGGCTTCTTTGCTCGTATACTGCCGAATCATAGACGTTGATCACGGTCGGCTCATTGTGAATATTCAACGTATTGCCGGAATTGAACGATCCCCCGCCCGCATATGTTGTACTAAATGTACTTGGAGAAATAATACCAGCGTCGCCCACATTGAATACCCCGGTAATCATATTAACATTAATGACTCCAACTAAAGCCGGCATAACACGACATCCTTTATAATAAAATGTCCTTAATGTAGTTTATGACGGGTGTTCCCATGTATTCATCCATTTCTGAAAGGAGAGAGGTCTATCGTGAAATTGACAGTAAATAATAAGTGTATTCGTGTCGGCGATATGAAAATAAGCGGTGTCGGCGGCGCATCGGTGGTTCTCGTCGGGGATACGGAACGCATCGGAAGCTCCTCCTACTTCGATACGCCCGTAAGCTCGTTTGTTATCAGCCCTCATATTCCATTGGACCCGGAGTTTAAAAGAGAGGATCGCGCGAGCAGCGGTCATCCCATTCCCAAAGATATGAAGTAAATGGTTTTATGTCTTCAACATATAGGACAAAGTCGGATGGTCTAGTTCGTCCGTTTTGTCCTTTTTTCATATGGACCTTGTAACAGCCGTAAAAAGGAGATAATGGAAGAATTACAGCTGTTATACTTCTATTCTCAGGGTACCGCTCGGAATATACCACCTGAAGTATGCTAAAAGCGGGTGAAATATTTAGTGTGCCGAAGTATAATAAAAAATCGAGACCATAAAACAAACAGGATGTGGATTGTATTGAAACAACGGCGACTGCTCGCGGATTACCTGAAAGCTCATTGGATGTTTTATTTACTGGCTATTGTTCTCATCAGCGTTGCAAATATCACGCAATCTTATTATCCGAAGGTGCTTGGTAACTTCACAGATCAGCTGCAATCGGATGGGATCACCCAGAGCACCATTGTTCATTACAGTGTGCTTTTATTGGAAATCGGTCTGATTTACGGAATTTTGGCCGGACTCGGCCAATATACCGTCATGCGGCTCGGAAGAAAGTTTGAATTTGTTACCCGACGCAGGCTGTTCCAGCATTTCCTGACGCTTAGCGAAAGCTACTATTCCAAGAACGGGGTCGGCAGGCTGCTAAGCTACGTGATGAACGATGTGACCAGCGTAAGAGAGTCCATCTCCAGCGGCTTCAACCAAACGACGAACGCGGTCATTCTTATCGTATCGGTTATTGTCATGATGTCTTTATCCGCTATTCCTTTATATCTCATTCTCGTCTGTGTTATTCCACTTCTCGCCATTCCATTTGTCGTCGTGTACTTCGGGCCGCTTATTCGCAAACGGTCGTTGAAGGTACAGGAATCTTTGGCCAAAATGACCGAATCGGCGGAGGAGCAATTCGGCGGCATACGGGTAACCAAAAAGTTCGCGGTCGAGGGCATCATGCGGAACCGGTTCGGCAAAACCGTCGACAACATTACAGAGAACCAGCTTCGGTTAGTCCGGCTCTCCTCTTTGTTTCAGGCCATCCTTCCTTTTTTGGGAGCGCTGTCCCTGATTGTCTCTATTCTGTACGGCGGCTATCTGACGATTCAGCATCAAATAACTTTAGGTAATTTCGTCTCCCTAACCTTATACCTGCGCATGATGGTGAACCCGCTTCAACAAATTGGCAACGTTATCAATACGATGCAGCGATCCCGGGCTTCGCTGGAGCGAATCAATCAGCTTCTGGATTTGAAGCCGGATATTCAGGAAGCGCCTCAGGCCAAGCCGCTTCAGCTTCATTCTGCAGGGATAAGCATCAAAGGTTTAACGTTTGCATACCCGGATTCCTCCAAATCCGCTTTACAGGATATTAACTTGACCATTCAGCCCGGCAAGACCGTCGGGATCATCGGAAAAACAGGAAGCGGCAAAACAACCCTCGTCAAGCTGCTGCTGCGCATCTATGATCCTCCGGCAGGGACGATTACGATCGGCAACGAGGACATCCGCAGCCTTACGCTGAACAGTCTGCGTAATGATATCGCCTATGTTCCCCAGGACGGCTTTCTGTTCAGTACAACCATTCGAGACAACATTGCTTTCTTCAACAGGGATTCCGCTTTCGATGCCATCGCCAAAGCGGCCAAACAGGCGCAAATTTACGATAATATCATGGAATTCCCCGACCAATTCGAGACGAAGCTCGGTGAACGCGGGGTTACCTTATCCGGCGGTCAACGGCAAAGAACGAGTCTGGCCAGGGGCTTCATCAAAAATGCGCCCATCCTGATCCTGGATGACAGCGTCAGCGCAGTCGATGCGGTCACGGAGACGAAGATCATCGAAAATCTTCGCTTGGGCCGGAAAAACAAAACGACGATTATTATCGCCCACCGGATCAGCGCCATCAAGCACGCGGATGAAATTATCGTATTGGATGAGGGAAGGATCGTTCAAAGAGGGACTCACCATCAATTGATGGCGGAGGACGGAATTTATGCAACCCTGTATTCCATTCAGGAGGAGGGAACCCGTTATGCCGAAGGAAACCGGTAAGATGAAACCGCAGGAGGAAATCAGCAGCGCTTACCATGTCAGCAAGGAAGACCGCCGGGCCGCCTTTCGTTCCACTTTGGCTTATGCGAAGCCTCACCGCTGGAAGTTCCTGTTAATCTTTTGCTGTACTATGCTTGTGATCGCGGCTGATTTGCTCCAGCCCTATTTGGTGAAGATAGCGATCGATAACAACCTGCTGATCGGCAAGAACGATTTCAGCATGCTGATCTGGATCTGCGGCGTGTATTTGCTGCTATCCGTCATCAGCCTTGTGTTCACCTATATTCAGAACAATCTGCTGCAGTATACGGGACAAAGCATTGTCGGCCGGATACGTAAAGAGCTGTTCGAGCATATATCCAAGCTGTCGATGCCATTCTTCGACCGGTTTCAGAGCGGCAGTCTCGTTACCCACGTATCGAGCGACACGGAATCGCTGAACCAGTTCTTCACTCAAGTGTTTTTAAGCTTGATCCGGGATGGAATGACATTGGTGTTCATCATCATCCTGATGTTCCATCTGGATCCTGTACTGGCCGGATACAGCATGATTCTGCTGCCCATTATCGCGGTCATAGCCATCGGCTTTCGCTCTTATATGCGCAAAACCTACCAGATCGCGCGCACGCAGCTGTCCCGTTTGATCGCCTTCGTAGCCGAAAATTTGGCCGGCATGAATTTGATTCAGGCATTCCACCAGGAGAAGGAGCAGGATAAGCGGTTTACGGAACAAAACACCCGGTACTACCGGGCGAATCTTAGGGAAATTCGCACCAATGTGCTGTTTAACCGTTCATTTGACATTCTGGGCAACTTGTCCGTCGCCTTCTTGACATGGATCGGGGGCATGGCGGTATTCCATCATTCTATAGAATTCGGTGTTCTTTACGCGTTCATTACGTATATTCGGCAGTTTTTCCAGCCTATCAACTCCATTACCCAGCAATGGAACACGCTGCAATCCACGACGGTCTCCATGGACCGGCTGTACCGGATCTTCTCAGTAAAACCGGATATTAAGGATGCTGAACCCCCTGCCCAAATCAACATGGCGGAGGTTAAGGGCCAAATCGATTATAATCACGTTCAATTCGGTTACCAGGAAGGCATTCTGGTTATCCGCGACCTGGATCTGCATATCCGTGCGGGGGAAATGATCGGTATCGTAGGAACGACCGGCGCAGGCAAAAGCTCGCTGATGAGCCTTCTATGCCGATTCTATGATGTAACTAAGGGAAGCATTCTCATTGACGGCACCGACATTCGGACCATTCCGCAGGAGCAGCTCCACCGGATCATCGGCCTTGTTCAGCAGGAACCGTTTCTCTATTCAGGAAGCATCATTGACAATGTAAGGTTGTTCGATGAATCGATCAGCCGTGAGCAAGTCATTGAAGCCTGTACCTTCGTAGGAGCGGATTCGCTAATTCAGCGGTTAAAGGACGGCTACGATACCCAGCTTTCGGAGAGAGGAAGCGGGCTGTCTGCCGGTGAACGGCAGCTGATCTCTTTTGCAAGGATTGTTGTGTTCCAGCCGAAAATACTCATTCTCGATGAAGCAACAGCCAATCTCGACTCCCAGACGGAGCAGCTGGTCCAAACGGCACTGAATGTCGTTTCCGCCGGCAGAACCACGCTCGTCATTGCCCATCGGCTGTCAACGATTATGCAGGCGGATCGTATCATTGTGATGAAACAGGGGGAAATCGTAGAGGAAGGAAATCATACTCAGCTGCTTGAAAAGCAAGGCTACTACGACCAATTGTACCGTCATTCTCAAGGGAAGATGGCTATGGGTTCGATGTAGAACAAAAAACGCTCCGGTTCGGAGCGTTTTTTTGTTTGGTGAGAACCCTATAGAAAAATCGCTGTGGTCCTCGGTGGGGTATCCCCTTCCGGCCGCTGTTGTTCTCTGGAAACTTGGATTATATTTTCTTAGCGGGTGTTTCCCGAGAACAAAGGCGGGCGCTAACGCTCCTCCAAGGGATACCCCACCTATACCAATAGGATTTTTCATGGAATATAGGCTTCTCAACAACCCTGCGCTCCGGTTTCGGAGCGTTCTTTGTTTGTTATTGTAGATGAAGTGCTCTCGTATAAGCAGATTGAATAAATTCAACAATGGGCTCCGGCTGCTCCAGGCTGTGAGGATGATGCCCGACACCGGGCTTCAGGATCACCTGCGGCTGACCGCCGAGCTGGCTCAGCTTTCTCTCGAACACCGCCGTATTCTCCTCTAAAGGAACCACTTCATCCGCATCCCCTGCGACAATCAGGGTTGGAATTCCCGCATTGGCCAAGATCTCTGCCTTGTCCAGCGGATTGCCTTTAAAAGCTTCTACGGTGGATTCGGTTAACCCGTATACCGCCAGGCAGTCCTCCCAGTTTTGGAGTGACCGCTTGCCCTTTCCTCTCCCTCCAGGCCAGCTGGAAATGTCAAGAACAGGCGCGTCTAAGTAAAGCGCCAAGACATCACTCGGATAAGCGGCCGCATATTGCACCGCGTACAGCCCGCCGCGGCTGAAGCCGAACAATGCCGGTTTGTCTCCAAGGCCAAACTGCCCCGTAACATAGGTGTGGAACCGGCGCATCCGCTCCACAGCTCCGGCACATCCGTACATATGACTGATTCTGTAATAGGCAATATGCCAGCCCTGCTCGAGCAGCGCCCTGTCGGCATAGGCAAAAGCGCCAAAAAATTCCGTTCTCCATATCCAAGGCTGTCCGGCGGCAGCGGCTTTCGGCTCAATGATGATGGCTTCCCGCCCTTCGAAGACAGTATCCGTACGCCGGTATCCTTTCCACTCGGAAAAGGTCTTGAGGTGAACCCTATTGTACTCAGTTACGGCGCTTCGGATCTGCAAATCCAGCTCCGCTGCTCTATCGAGAGCTTCAGCCAATGGAAGTGCCTTCGTTTTGTTGGGATTCGTATGGCCAACATGCTCCTTCCAGCTTGCACTCAGCATGCGGTGACGTTCAAGGACCAGCCTGAACCATTGAGGCTGCTCGCTTTCCGGCTGTAATACATACTCCGGTACCCGCTCCAATGTAATATTGAATAAACGGCCCAGCAAGGTTCGTGCAATAACCCAGTGTCCCTTTGCATTCGGATGAATGCCGTCTCCGGAAGAATAATCCGGATTCTGCGCATGAGCCTGCTCAAAATCCTTAGCCAACGGATCATAAATATTAACGACTGCGTCCACTTCGTCCTGAAGAGTCAGGCACCATTCCGCATACGCTTTCAAAACATCATTATACTTGGCGTAAGGGTTTTTCCAGCTATAGGAAGAGGCTGCTTCCTCCCCGACAGGCTGTTCCGCCAATTCCCGTTTGATCGATTTGACATCGAATGGAGGCGGCGTCATCACAATAGCCTTGGCACCGGCCTGCTTGATCTTATGTACCAGCGACAGCATTCCGCCCCGATACGCTGCAAAGCGGTCCTCCGATAAGGGATGATAGATGCCGTCATTCATCCCGTAGCAAGCGACAACCCAATCCGGTCGGCTTTCTCTAAGCGCAGCTTCTATTCGCTCATGAATACAAGGCCGAGGAAACGGATGCTCCGGCTCGCTAAGTCCTGAAGCGGTTTCACTGCTGACGCCAAGATTGATGAATGTCAGGTGTTGCTCCGGCATATACTGGGCAAAATAAGCGTGTAAAAATGCAATATATCGTCCGTTATCGGTTATGCTGTCCCCCAAAAAGGCGATCCTGAGGGAGCGAGGCACAGCCCCATCCTTAAGAAACATAGTCCCCATAGGTAATGAATCCTCCCGTAATGTAATCGCTCTATTATATCATGTTAACGTGTTCCATTGGCGCTTTTTGGGAATATAATAAGATTTTATTCGCAGGATAGAGGAATTTGAAACGGGAGGACGAATCATCAGTAGCATTGGACCAAAATGGAAGGAAAGGGTGCAAACCATGAGTAATGCAAGAATTGCTATGCTTGTAACAGCTTTACTGGAAGGGATCTTGGGAATCCCGCTTTTGGGAGGGTCCATTGTCATCGGATTCAGCTACACGCCTTTGTTTGTTATGTTTGTGCTTCACATTATTACCCTCGTGCTGGCTTTAAAGGAATACAAGGATATCCACGGCAGTATCGCAGGTATCATTACCTCCTGCATCGCATGGATTCCAATTGTAGGCATGATTTGTCATATCCTAACGGCCATTCTGCTTTTCGTAAGCTACTTCAAATATCAATATGGCCGATGGCGCTGAGCGCGGAACCACTACAATTGTCGAACGTCAGATTGCCGGAGCCGTCGAAGTTCCGGCCATACAGCCGGAATCCGAAAGTCCCTTCGTCACATTCTCTTGGGAAAGAAGCTGACAGGCATCATAATACCGGGAATGACCGGCTCCCAGGCAATCCGACCTTTATCCAATCCAAAACTAGCTTGCTAGCCTATTATTCCCCTTCGCATGACTTGACTTCCCGGGGAGGTTTGATAACTCATCTTCATCTGCTGCATTAGTTCAGCATACCCTTCACTTTCTCCGCAAGAACATCCTTATCCGTGTAGTTAGTGTACAGCCGCGAGGACACCTTTACGGAATCCCCAAAGAAGAACCTCTCATACAAGCTCTGCCTTCCTGCAAAGGAGCTGGTGCTTAGCTCCCATGCCAGCCGGAACAGGCGTACCTTGAGCTGCGCATCCGTTTCGATCCCTTTTAAATACCTTGATAGATCCGGTCCGATTTCCGACTTGAAATCCCGATCGTTAGGAATCATCACCAGGCCGCTGGCTCCAAGCAGCTGAACAATATCCATTAAGCGCGGAATCACTTTAGGATACAGGCAGTTTGCCGCATAGAGAGAGCTTGGATTCGGAAGCATAGTCCCCCATTGATCCGGCTGGGCGAGAGCCTCCGAAGCAATCAGCAATGCCTTTAAGCTTTCCAGTATCGTCATCACTTCCGCTGCTTTCTCGATAACCTGCGTATAGGCACGGAGCCCGAGTGTCTGGATAATGGATTCGACAACTCCAAGCATTAATTCCGTCTTGGCGATGCACCTGCAAAGCACTTGATGCGTAGCATGGGTATGGAAATGGCTTTGTTCGATAAATTGGCTCAGCACCGCCTCATCCCCGTATACAAACACACGGTCATGGGGAACGACGACATGATCCAGCACCACTAACGCATCCATCTCCTCAAACCTGGAGCTAAGCGGATAATCCGCTTCCGAATCGCCTGCGACCAAACTTTCTCTGCAAATCAATTTGAGACCCGGCAGGTTATTGGGTATCGCAAAGGCGAAAGCATGCGGATTCTCGTCAGCAAACGAAGGAAGCGCCGGCGGGAAGATCAGGATTTCATCCGCTGTAGCCCCTTGAGTTGCCAGCAAAAAGGCTCCGCTAACTACAAGCCCCTCCTTCGTCTTCTCGATAACCCTCGGGGCGTCCGGCTCCTCCAAGGTCCGCATGAAGCTTGACATTCTTGCCGTCGGCGGGAGGATAAACGCATGGGACAGCGTAATGTCGTTCTCCCGGCAATACTCATAGTACTTTTTCATGTTCTCGGCATATTGCGGATGATTCTCCTTCAGCAGATCCGCTGCTGCGCCGAACGCCATGATGGCCGTATTCATATAATCGGGTGCTCGGCCCAATAATCCGTGATGGCGATCGCACCAAAGCGACATCATGACTCTTCGCCTCTCCAGATCAGTCTTCGATTCGGGTCTAAGAAAAGATAGCCCTACCGGATCGCCCGATGTCGGAGACGTATAAGTCATCCGTGACCTATATTCGTCCTGTCCCTGCATGTCGTACAATGAGGCCTGGGTAGCGACGAGTCCGCGAAAAGCAGGATGGCTCGTTATAGGACCTCTCACCTGCTCCCCACGGACCCAGACATGCGCATTGGATTTATTCAAACGATCGACATACTGCTTTCCGTTCTTGATCGGCACAGGAAACCACCTCCTCGGAATTTGATATATCATACGTCACCCTTATCAGATGGATAGGGCGTCCGCATAGCGGCTCTAAAAAAATAGGATGGGCCTCTCCCGTCGAACGCAAAAATGCCGGCTTTTCAGCCGGCATCAGATTGTTGAGAAACTCTTTTTTTCGAGAACTTTGCTGCATATGGAGGTGGGGTATGCCTCGGAGGAGTTTACGTCCGCCTTTGAAACCCGTGAAAATACCATTAAATATAATCTTATTTCACGGGTTTCAACAGCGGCTGGAGGGGCATACCCCATCGGAATGTATTGGCAATAGTTCAAGCTCTACAGGTTTCTCTACAATCTACCGGCTTTTCAGCCGGCATCGTTCCACCTGTTTATTACCACTCTTGCCGCGTCAACAGCGATGACAGGAAGACCAGCGCCAAGCCTTGGCCCCATCCCTGTACCCGTTTGTACGGAACCCCTTTGTATCCTTCTGCGTCGCGCATGACAGCCGTTCCGGCAGAAACGCCTCTCACCGATCCGTCCTCGTCAATGCGTCCCAGTATGCCTGTAATGGATTTATTGACATACTTGTTGTACATCTTTCCGCTCGAGATCAATGCGGCGGCAATCCCGGCCGAGCCGGATGTTTCCGTGTAGGAGGCCGGATCGTTCAGCACCGTATGCCATAGCCCCGAATCCGACTGCAGCCGCACCAGAGCAGCTAGCTGATCCCGTAAGGAGCCTTCAATGACCATAAAGGATGGATGGGTCACATGAATTAACTTCAAGGCTCTAGCCATCGTGATCGCCGCCCAGGAATTGCCGCGGGCCCAATAAATACCGGACATATGGCTCTGGGCGAGATTATCCCAGCCATGATAATACAGATTGGTCGAAGGATCCTGCAAAAAGTCTTCATGACCATGATACTGCTTGATGCCGTCCTCCAAATAATCGCTGCGGTTTAATAGGGTTCCGATTCGGACCAGGAAGTACCCCGCCATAAACATCGTGTCTACCCAGGCTTGCTCCGGGAAGTTATAGTCCTCGGAATTCACCGTGTGCTGAAAAATACCGTCTGCAAACCGCTCTGCGTCATTTTTCAGGAAATCCGCCATTTGGATGGCAAAATCCAGGTACTTTTGCTCCCCTGTCGCCTTATACAAGCTTAGAAGCGAATGACCAATGGAAACTCCGTTTACGGTCAGCTTCGGCAAACCGTCCTCCAGCTGCTCGTCCACCCAAGCCTGCAGCAGCTTGATATATTCCTGGTTCCCTGTCGCTTCATAAGCTTCCGCCACACCGTAGAAAGCGACTCCGCCCGGCCAATCCCAGTTAAAATCCATTTGGAATGTGCGGCGAACGACACGATCGATCACCGTTCTGATTTCTTGTTCGTCATAAATAAGTGCTGGCATATCCATAACTCCTCCTCTAAGTAGAAGAGTCTGCCGGAAGCTCCGAACAGACTCAAGTTTTTTAGACTCATTTTTACCCTTTCAAACCACTGGTGCTGATACCCTCGACGATATATTTTTGGAAGATAAAGAACACAATAACGATAGGAAGCAGCGACAGCGTGGACATCGCGAACATTCCGCCCCAGTTGTTAATCGATTCTCCGTCCAGGAACAGCTTCAAAGCCAAGGAAACCGGATACAGCGAAGGCTTGTTCAAATACAGCAGAGGATTGATGAAATCGTCCCATTTCCAATAAAATTGGAAGATCGTTGCCGTAACCAGCGAAGGAATAATCATCGGAACGATAATCCGGAAAAAGATCGAATATTTATTGCAGCCGTCCATTTTGGCCGCTTCATCCATTTCTGGCGGAATGGTACGGATAAACTGCATAATCAGGAAGATAAAGAACGGAACTCCGAAAAAGTTCGGTACGATAATCGGCTTGAACGAAGATAGCCATTCCAGCTTGGCGAACATAACGTATTGCGGAATCACGGTAACGTCGTGCGGCAGCATCATCGTCATCATCACGCAGCCGAACCAGAAACCGCTTCCCTTAAACGGGATTCGTGCCAAGCCGTAAGCAACGAGCGCAGAAGAAACGACAGCGCCGATCGTCGAAATAATAACGATGATGAACGAGTTTTTAAAGAACGTGCCGAAGCTGTTGCCTGCAAATCCCTTCCAGCCCGTTACGTAGTTAACGAATTCAAGACGACTGGGGATCAAGCTGTAAGCCTGGGAGAAGATTTCATCGTTGGGCTTCAGCGAGCTTACCGCCAGCCAAATGATCGGATACAGCATGAGCAATGCCAGTAAGCCTACGATCAAGTGATAGAAGACGTTTGAAATTTGTTTGCTTCCAGCCATCTTATTTGTCTCCTTTCGCCTCGTAATGCACCCAGTACTTGGATGATTTGAAGATGACGAGTGTTATGACCCCGATGATGATGAGCATGATCCAAGCAAGAGCCGAAGCGTAGCCCATTTCGAAGAATACGAACGCTCTGCGGTACAAGTACAAGGAATACAATAACGTGTTATCGAGCGGTCCGCCTTCGCCCCGCGATATGATATAGGCCGGTGTAAAGGTCATGAAAGCGGAAATCGTCTGCATGATCAGGTTGAACAAAATGATCGGGCTAAGCAGCGGAAGCGTAATTTTGAAAAACTTGTAGATGCCGTTCGCTCCATCGACACTGGCTGCTTCGTACAGGGATGCCGGGATGTTCTTCAAGCCTGCAAGGAAGATCAGCATGGAAGAACCGAATTGCCATACCGATAAGGCGATCAACGTCCATAATGCCGTGCCCGGGCTTCCGATCCAGGACGTTTCCGTGTGGATCCCTATCATTCCAAGGAAGGAGTTCAGGAGCCCTTTGTCGCCGAATATTTGCGTCCACATGATAGAGACAGCGACGCTGCCGCCGATCAGGGACGGAAGATAGTAAGCCGAACGATACACGCCGATCCCGCGCGCCGCTTTATTCAACAGCATCGCTACCAGAAGCGCGAAGCCTAAGCGGAGTGGAACGCTGGCGAACACGTAAGTAAATGTAACCTGAAACGACTTCCATATTTTGTCGTCATCCGTAAAAATTTTGATATAGTTATCAAACCCGATCCATCGGGGAGCTTCCATCAAGTTATACTCGGTAAACGAGTAGTACAATGATGATAGAATAGGATACAACGTGAAGATGAGAAAGCCGATGATAAACGGAGCGGTAAACACGTATCCGACGACATTGTTGTTGTCCCGCAGCTTCATGGAATTCAACCCCTATGCATGTAGTTTGCTGTTCTTCTCTTAACTCTATAGTTTCATTATAAAGACTGGCGTCTCCTAGAAGAATGCAAAAAACCGTTCATTTTGTTTAAAAAACAGACTCCGGCTTTGTTCAAAAATCCGTTGGTGAGATGAAAAAAAGCGGACCAGACTTCTCGCAGGAGACTGTCTTGATCCGCTTCTTGGATTATTTTTTGTTTTTGGCCAGAATCGCGTTGGCGTCTTTACGGAACTTCGCCGCAGCATCTTCTACAGAAATTTTCTTATACAAAATTTGCTCGCTCAAGTCCTTCAACAGCTTCTCTACTTCAACAGAACCGACTGGGTTCGGAGGATCCATAGGACTGCTGTTATTTTCAGCCCAAGCTACGTAATCGAATACTTTGGCTTCAGCCGGAGTCAAGCTAGGCTTCAGCGCTTCCTTCACCTTGGAGGAGATAGGTACGCCGCGCTCGCCTTTAATGATTTTGTTAGCATCGATATCGTTAATGAAGAAGTCGATAAATTTGGCTGCTTCGTCTTTTTGCTTCGAGTTTTTCGTGATGGAGAAGCCCATACTAGGCTTCAAGAACAAGCCTTTCTTGCCGTTCGGACCTGGAATCGGAATCAGATCCGTATTCCGCTTGGCCGCAGCCGACCATGCTACGTATTGGTTGGACCATGCGAAGCTGCCGAATGCATTGCCGAGAACCATTTCGTCGTCCTCAGGAGTGGATTTCTTTTGAGCCAGCTTATCCAGGCTTAGCAAGTAACCGGCATCATACATTTTTTGGTAACGCTTGAAGTAATCAATGAACGGTTTATCATCTGTATAGCCTAGGCTGGTACCGTCGGCACTGTACATTTTTTGATCTACTGTACGAAGGTAATACGGGAAGAAGACATCATACCGCAAATAGTCCATCAGGATTTTGCCATTGCCTTTCAGCTTGGCGCCCAAGGCATCGAGGTCATCCCAAGTCCAGTCTTTGGCAGGCATGCTTGCACCTGCTTTAGCCAGCATATCAGGGTCAACCGTCGCTCCGAGAGCGTTCACGCCCAGAGGAATCTGGTACAGCTTGCCGTCGTACTCGCCGCTTTTCAGCGTGTTCGGGTTCACTGCGCTCATATCGAGCTTGCCGTTGGTCGTATAAGGACGAAGATCCTCCAGCTGGCCTCTGCCGCCGAATTGGCTCAAGTACGACATATCCATTTGAATGATATCCGGCAATCCGTTAGCAGCCGCTTGTGGAGCGAGCTTTTTCCAGTAATCGTCGAATGACGCGTATTCCGCTTCGATTTTTACGTTAGGATGCTTTTGTTGGTAAAGCTCTATTACTTTCAGGGTATAATCGTGTCTTGCCTGACCGCCCCACCATGCAATACGCAAGGTTACCGGAGCCTTACTGTCCGTACCGGAGCCCGAGCTCACCGCATCCGTCTTCTTGCCGGCATCCCCGTTGGAAGCCGCGCCTCCGCAACCTGCAGCGGTTAAAATCATTGACAACGACAGCACCATTGGCAACGCTTTCTTCATCTCTATTTCCTCCCCTGTTCTTCGTCTTCACACTGCTATTATCTCGTTTTGGACCAGGAAAAAGAATTCAAAAAACCGTCAACCTTGTTTAAAAAACAGAGATATTGCAGAAAAAACACTACGTCGTTTTCAAATATTCCGATGGAGAGCATCCTGCATATTTTTTAAATACCTGACTGAAGTATTGAGGGTTGTCCCCGAAGCCGAGCTGTTCGGCAAGCTCAAAGATTTTGATGTCTGATTTTTGATGCAATAGATCGATAGCCTTGGATATCCGCACCCTCATCACATAGTTGGAAAACTTTTCTCCGGTCTCTTTTTTGAATAGTTTCCCCAAATAATCCGGATTCATATACAGCATCTGGTGAGCCACCCAGTTCAGTGACAGCTCGGGATTGGCCAAATGCTCGTTAATAATATCCACGACCTTGCTCACGATAGCGCTGTGCTTGCTCTTCGTCTGCTCATAATGACTCGAAGCGATCTCTTCCGCCGTTTCTTTGAACAACGTCTGAATCGCCTGCAGGGTATCCAGCTGCATCAGCTTCACGACTTTATCCATATAGCGGTGCATATTCTCAGAATCTCCGAGCCGTATCATCTCCATAAAGAGCTGAATCACATAGGATTTGGCCGTTGTAATATCCGAGCGAAGCTCCGATAGCCGCTGGAAGAACAGCTCGATTTTGTGAGCCGCTTCCTGACGGTTCCCCGTCTTAATCTGCATGATCAAATTGTCCTCGTTAAACCCGAGCTCGTCGCTTTCTGTTCGGCCCAGCCCGATAACATCCGACTTCGTAATCAAGCTGCCTTCGCCGAGATAAAAGCGGTAGTTCAAGCATTCCAGCGTTTGCTTGTATAAGCTGCGGGCCTGTATAATTTCCCCTGCCTCGCTTAATGCTATAGTCAAGTCGATCTTATAGTACTTCAGAAAGGTCTCCCGAATTTGACCGATTCGTTCCTGTAAAGCACTTACCGTAATCGTATCCTCCACGACGATAAGCACATGATCGCCGACCGTCGAGCTCAGCACATTGTTCTCCAGCAGCTCCTCGGCTATATTTTTCACCGCAAACAGATGCTCGAATTCGAACGGGCCATCGAGATGGAACAAAATCAATCTCACCTTGCGGTCGCCCAAATCCAGCTGGAATAAGTGGCTGAAATATTCCCAGTCCCGGTTTCCGTACGTTTTATTCGTCACGAATTCCTTGAGAAACTGCTCCTTCACATGGGGCAGCACTTTAGCCAAGCCTTCCTTCATGGTGCTTACGAACTGCTCGCTCTGCCGTTCCTGATTCAGCTCCGAGACCAGCTCCTCGAGAACCTCCATGATCTTGTTCTCATTGCACGGCTTCAGCAAATAATGCTTCACACCGTATTCAATCGCGGATTGGGCATATTCGAACTCCCCAAAGCCGGAGAGCAGGATGATTTTGATATGCGGATATTGAGAGGATACCTTCGCAGCAAGCTGAAGCCCGTCCATTCCCGGCATTTTGATATCGCTGATGATGATGTGCGGCGGGTCCTCCTCAATCTTCTCATAAGCCTCTATTCCGTTGCGTGCCGTTCCTGCAAGCACCGTACCGGCTTCCTCCCATTTGACAATCTTCGATATGCCGTCCAAAATGATTCGCTCATCATCGACCAGCAATACTTTATACATGTTAATCCCTCGTTTCATCCGGAATGATGATGGAGACGCTTGTCCCATGGTCCTGCTGACTATCCAGCCGGATGCCGTAATCTTCGCCATAAGCCAATTTGATTCGCTCCTCGATGTTCTTCAGACCGATGCCGCTGCCGCGCGTCCGTGCCTCGCCCCTTCTCACTTGCTCCAGCAGGGCCGCGCTCATGCCCGGGCCGTTATCCTCTACGACCATGATCATCTTGCCGGGCTCTTTTCTTGTATAAATGCGAATGCGGCACGGCTCCAGCATCTGCTCGAGCGCATAAT
Organism: Paenibacillus vulneris; assembly: GCF_039543185.1. NCBI lineage: Bacteria > Bacillati > Bacillota > Bacilli > Caryophanales > Paenibacillaceae > Paenibacillus > Paenibacillus vulneris. The sequence continues at coordinate 126,344 of NZ_BAABJG010000014.1, forward strand.
GGATCGAGTTCTCCAGCAGGGGCTGCAGCGTCAGCTTGGGCAGCTTCAGCTGCTTGGCTTCCTCCGGAATGTCCATCTCGAATATCAGCCGTTCCTCGAAGCGATATTTCTGAATCGTAATATAACACATCACGATCTCCAATTCCTCTTCCACCGTGATCAAGGTTTCCCTCATGCTGATCGAGCTCCTGAGCAAAAAGCCTAGTGCCTCGACCATCTTGGAAATTTGCGGCTGATCGTTCGTCTTGGCCAGCCAGTTGATCGATTCCAGCGTGTTGTACAAAAAATGCGGATTAATCTGCGCCTGAAGCGCTTTAAATTGAGTCTCTTTAATGGTCAGCTGCTTGGCATAATTTTCGGTTATCAGCTCATTGATTTGCTGCATCATGATACGGAACGTTCTGTGCAGCTGACCCACCTCATCCATTTGCAGCGCGATCGTGTCCGCCGAGTCCGATTCGGTCAGGCTGAAGTCTCCTTTTTGCACCTGCTTCATGCGGCCGATCAAGTCTTCAATGGGCCGGGTCAGACTTCTGGCAAAATTGATGGCGACAGCCATCACCGCAAGCAGACTGACGATAAACCCGAAGAGGAGGAACCGTTTCATCAGGATGATTTTTTGAAAAATCGTATCATAGGGAACCAGACTGTGGTAGGCCCAGCCCAAGTAGCCTGACTGAATCTGCGTCCAGAAGTACGACCGGCCGTTGAACTGCTTGATCTCATAGTTATGATGCCATTGGTCAGTAACCGGGACAAAGGAGCTCAGGTCATCATCCGGCTTGGTCGGGTAGATGATATGGTCTCCGGAAGCGATACGCATCTCTCCGTTCTTCAGCTCCGTGCCCGCTATGACGTCATCTACGATTTTCTCGAACCGGATGCGCAGCACCACCGTACCGATCCTATCGAGACTGAAGTTTTGGTTCTGATAGGACCGGATTTCCCGCGCGGCTATCAGATTGGTATCCTCCGAGTCGGGAAGAATCCAGCGGATTTCCCCGGACCCTTTGGCCGATTCATCCAATATGATTTGCTTCTTTTCCTTCGATACCGTGGACGATTGGCCCGCCAATGCCTGCTCGCCCAGCAAATCGGTAACCTCGATGGAGTAAATATATTTCTCATAGCCTGCGTATTGAACCAGCTTGTCGGATATATACGAGCGCAGCCGCAGCTTCTCAAACTCCGGGGTATCCGGGGTGATGGAGAGCAGCAGGCTTTGAATTTGCGAATCCGTCGCAATGCTGAACGACAGCCGGTCCATCTTCTTCAGCTCGTTCTCAATTCCGCTGGAGGACAAGTTGAGGAGCTGAGACGACTTGGAATAAAGCTGCTCGTCGTAGATCGAATAAGCATATTGCAGGGAAAAATAGGTGATGAGGAAACAGACCGCCATGATTAAAGAAATGAGTGAAAATACTTTATGCTTAATCTTCCAATTGACCGCATTCTGGAAAAAAGGAATTGCAAAGCGCTTCATCGGACCGTTCCCTCCTTCTCGGCTCCGTTTTCTACCTATCGTACAATATCTCGGGGCAAACAGCCAATGGCATTTCCTGATTGCCGTTTGAAATGGGGACGTGATATGATGGTGGGGTTCCAGGAATTGGGATAGCTTTCTTTTGTTCATTCGATTCTTAGTTGATTGGAGTACTTATATGGGCAAACGAAGCGGCTTATTCGTTACGTGGGTTTTGCTGCTGGCATTCGTCATACTCTTCTATTATTTGCTTCATAATACGAATCATCCTCTGCTGTTCTATTCTACCGCAGGCATGGTCATGCTTCTGAGCATTGTCTGTTTCCTGCTGCTGCTTCTACGCTATAAATTCAACTGGAAGACTATAGTGTGCACTCCGCTTATTGGACTTCTGCTTATTTTCATCGTTAGACATAGTCTGGATCAACGGATCCATTTTGCTCTACAGAGCACGTTAAGCCGGGAGCTTCCCGGGGTCGTTCTGTCTATCAAAGAAATCTCGGCGGGCCATGCGGGATGGGCCAAGCCCGTCGATTTGCCGGGACATGATGCAGACGAAACAAGATCAGAGGGACATTTTTTCCCTTCTCTTCCCCACTACCAGTCCGAGGCCATATTAGCGGACCATCCCGCTCCTGATGAGATAGATACAGTCAGCTACCGGTTTGTGGTCAAACAGCCTTACTTCATCGACGGCAAGGACATATCTGCGAAGTATTGCTTCGTATGGGGCGCTTGCAGCTATTTTTATAAAGGCTACGCCGACGTCAATGCACAGACAGGCGAAGTCATCGGTCTGAAAATCGTCTACCGGGATTTAAAATAAGGCTCTAATACTCTGAAGAGGCCACGGCTTCGAGGACGATTGAGGTACTTTACCGGGAGCCCCGAAATTTATGAATACTATACTGTTAAAAAAACCTTAGCCGCTTATGCCCGGCTAAGGTTCTTCGTTATTTAATCCGACAGCTCATTTCCATATTTGGATACGTCAGGCAAATCGCTCTTGGTATGCCGCTTCCATCTCCCCCTTCTTACTTCCCTTCCGTGAGCCGGAACGACATCGACAACCGCTTCAACGTCGATTTGCATAATCAGATCGGTCAGCTCCGTTTCCTCCAGCCGGGATATCACTAGCCTCAACGTGTTGATAGTCACTCCGTACCCGTTATTCCTGGCAGCTGTAATCTCCGCCTCCCGCCCGAATGTTCGCCGGACAGCTTCCATAATTTCTTCCGCGCAGCCCGTTTGAATGGTTACCAACCTATTCCATGTGGAATCATGGACTAGACCCCATAGGACGTCCTTCATATGTCTCAATGGAATTCCCCCTCACTATCATGAGTTAGAAATCGCTTCTTGCGGACGATCAGCAAAGGTTCATCTATCGGGAGTAACCGCCTGTTCTCTTCGTTCCTTGTGCCCCTCCCTCGCGGACAGACGGAATACCCGGTCCAGAATACGGTAAATATGCTTCGTCTCTTTCGTCAGCAGCGGTCCAATGACGGCAAGAATCAGCACGTACAGGGCTGCGAAGGGCTGAATGACCGGCAGCAGGCCCCCTGCCTTTGCCAGGTTCGCCATAATGATCGAGAATTCCCCTCTGGCGACGATGGTAAAGCCGATATTGATGCTTGCCTTCGAGGATAGCCCTGCACTGTGACCTGCCCATAACCCTGCGGCAAAATTACCTGCCAGCGTCAGCACCACCGCTCCGAGGGACAGCCATACCGCGCCCCCAAGGGTAGTGGGATCAATCGTCAAACCGAAGCTGAAGAAAAAGACGGCGCCAAAAAAGTCGCGAAACGGCAGGATCAGATGCTCGATTCGTTTGCGATGCTCCGTTTCGGCAAACACGAGGCCGACGAGAAGCGCGCCTATCGCCTCTGCTACATGAATCGTTTCGGAGAAGCCGGCGACGACAAACAGCACCGCGAAAATCACAAGCAGGAACAGCTCATTAGATCGAATATTGAGCATCCGGTTCAACAACGGAACCGCCTTGCGGCCCACGATCAATACAAACAGCATAAAGCCGAGGGCAATGCTTGCAGATAGAAGAATCCCGCCAAGTGAAGACGAGCCGCTTAGGATCAGACCGGAGATGATAGAAATGTAGATGGCCAGGAATACATCCTCGAACATAATGATGCCAAGAATCATCTCGGTCTCGGGATTAGCCGTCCTTTTTAAGTCGACCAGCACCTTGGCCGCTATTGCGCTCGACGATATCGTCGTTATTCCCGCTACAACAAGCAGCTCCAGCATAGGAAGCCCGGCCATGAAACCAAATAACAGTCCAAGAGTAAAGTTGATCAGTATATAGATGGTTCCTCCGACAACAATGGACTTCCCGGAACGAATCAGCCTCCCCACCGAGAACTCCAGTCCCAAATAAAACAAGAGGAACAGGACTCCGATTCTTCCCAAAAATTCAATCAACGGCGCGCTGGAGATGAACCTGAGATCAATATGCCATATTTCAAAGGAATGCGGCCCTACGGCCATACCCACCAGAATATAAAACGGAATGACGGAAAAACGAAGCTTCGCCGACAGCAAACCAGACAGGGCGATGAGCGCAATCGCTACCCCTATTTCAAATACGATGTAGTTCATTCGTTCCATCACATCCATTCGTCAAAATTGTTTTAAACTGCTTATGCTGCCTCCTCTCTCCAGCTACGATCAGGATAGAATCCGCAGTAAGCACGATATCGGGTCCCGGGTTGATCTGCTTGACTCCCGAAAGCTTCTCTACGACAGCAATAATCGTAACTCCGCAGGCCTGGCGTATATCAAGCTCCCCGATTGTTTTTCCGACGGATGCAAAATCCGCTTCCACCCGATACCACTCAATGATTAAATCATCCAGCGCCATTTCTATCGTTTCCAACGCCTTGGGCTTGTAGGTCATCCCCCCGATAATGCCGGCCACAAAACGCGCCTCATCGTCATCAAGGGAAATCATAGACACATATTCATCCGCCAAGGGATGATCATAATGAAAGCATTCGCGTCTCCCGTCGTCATGGACGACAATGACAAGCTTCTCTCCGCCTCGCGTCGTCACCTGAAATTTTTTGCCGATTCCGGGGAGATCCGTTTCACGAATGGTCATACTTCCACCATCCTCCTTATATTTGGATTTTCAGGCAGCAGCAAACAGACCCTCATAGCTCCCTTTTTTTCGCAAAAAGAAGCTATAGAGCTCGGGTACTAAGCCTGATGAATGATACTAAGCTGAAGTGAAGGACTAATTTGAACAGCACAAAGAAACCATTGGGATGATGCTTAAAAAAATGGCTTTAGCAACGGTACCTATGAGAAAAAACAGTGTGGATAACTATGGAAAATTAAACGAAGAGGGAAGTGAATTTGATTGGGGTTAGCTTCTGCCGAAGGAGTCGGCGGGCAATCAGGGGTTGAAACGTAAGGTGGGCTTCTGAACAAACGCGGCGTATGACTCTAACCAAACCTGCCAAAAGAAAGGAAAGCACGGAGAAGAGCATGCTCCATCGCATCGCGTCTGAGGATGAATTGAGCTTGCGTACGGTAGCTTTGCTCGAAAAATATTCGACTCCTTGTTGGACCGACGTGCGTGCCGATTCGCTTACATTGGACTCCAGGCTGGGTGTAGGTGTAGCAAACAGCATGAACACTACAATCAAAATCAAAGATAACCAACGATTGGACGAGATAACGCGAGATAACATACACATTCACCTCCTTTTCCCTCGAAATTAACTCAATTATAGCATAAATCGGCCTTTTTTTCAAATTATCGGCCACCCATTTGCTGAAACAAATCAAATTCCCCCCCCACAAAGCAGTGGCCTCGCCTTCGAAGCTGATTCGGGCACTTACGGGGGGTGCCAAATTAATAAAGTTATATGACCAAAAAAGGCCTAGCCGGAGCGTGAGCACCCAGGCTAAGCCAAAGGATCCATGCGTTGTGCAGGAAGGAGGCAGCACTAAATCTCGATGTCAGAGACGATGCTGTCTACCCGGCCCACTTCTCGTATAAAAGCAGCGACAGCCTGATGCTTCGGATGCGGCCCGTAGGCTTCAAGCGCTGCCCTGTTCTCGAAGCGAACGGAAAGCACCACCTGGTACCCTTGATTTTTCTCGGAAAAATTAATGCCTGCCTGCAGGTCGACGATGCCGGTAAGCTCGCTTCTGAGCGCTTTAAACCGGTCCACAACCTCTTGAAGCTGCTCCTGCGTCGTGCTCTCGCCGAATTTCACCAATACAATGTGATCAATCATTATGTAGTCCCCTTTTCTCCAATCAGTACGCTTCACTATACCATGATCGACCAGGTTTTGCTATATGCTGCTCAAGCGGCCTAACGATACATTCCCATCTCATTGGTTGCCGTGAAACCCAAAGATTCATATAGAGGCCTTGCCGCATCCGTAGCTCCAAGCCTATAGAGACGGATATTTTGTTCTGCGAACCACGCAAGAACCTCCATCGTCAGAGCACGGGCATACCCTTTCCTTCGATACTCAGGCTCCACGTAGACATCAGCTATAAAGCCATATTGCTGCAGCTTGAGATAGCGGTACGGCGCATCGTTGCGGATAAAGCCTCCTGCGCATCCAACCATCGCTCCGTCCTGCTCGATCACGAAATGCTGGGCCGTTCCGACCCGGTACAGCTCCTTATAATCCGCTTCCACCAGTCGGTCAAAATCGGGATGAAGTCTCGAAGCCATGCCGGATTCCTCGTACATTTGATACTTCAGCCTTACCAGCACCGGTATATTTTCTAGGGTTGCTTTTCTTATCACAGGGATATCCCTCCGCCTCGTTATAGCTTCAACATGTAGACATACACATCCACGAACTCGTCCTTAGGATTCCTGAATGCACCCTCCAGGGTTCCAGCGCGTCGAAAGCCCAGGCTTTCCCATTCTAATATGAACGCTCATTCGCTAAATCCCTATGTACCGCGAACCGCTCTTCTCCAGACCCAGCCAGCCGAGGAACCGGCCCAGCTCCATCTCCCAGAATTCCCAAGTATGGCCGTAGCCTTCCGCTTGATGGTACTCATATTGATAGGGATTGCCCTCAAGTCCCTGGAAGAAGTCTCTTACGATCTCATTCAAATCCAGCCAAGGGTCGAGACTGCCGCAGGCGTGATACACCTTCGGCAATGGGATATCCTTCTTAAGCGCTTCCCTGCCCAAATACTGCAGATCGTTCTCCGTCCCCCTCATATTGCCGTCGCCGAACAGATGAATCCGATCCTTAGCCTTGCGCGAACCATCGTTGACAAAAGCGACGTCCGTCTTGTCGCCGGCCGAGAACGCTCCTATCGCCCCGAAAACATCCGGTCGCGCTAGCCCTGCCTTCAGGCATCCGTAACCACCGTTAGAGAAGCCGGAGATCAGATTATCCTCACGGGCTTCCGATAGCCGCGGAAACATATGGCGCAGAATGCGCGGTAATTCATCAGTCAAGTAAGTAAAAAAGCGCCCCCCGTGAGCCATATCCGTAAAACAAGAATTCAGCCCTCCCGGTACAATAAGCGCCAAGCCGTACTCCATGGCATACCGTTCCGCGTTGCCCATGCGCAGCCAAGCCGATTCATCACCGGAGCCCCCGTGCAAAAGCCACAGCACCTTCAGCTTGCCGTCACCGGAATAGGGTGATTTCTCTTGAGGCAGCACCACATTCACCGTCATTTCCATCCCCAGAACCTCAGAGAAAAAATGCGTTTCGATTAAAGCCATCGTTGTCCCTCCTCCATCAACCTTCGCTAGATTTGCGCAGCGGCAGCCACTGCAGCACCCGTTCTATGCATGTATCCCAACATTTCCATTCATGGCCCCCCGGACCTTCCTCGTAAGTAAGAGGCAGTCCCAAGGCTTTGACGTGATCTCTAAACCTTACATTGCCGTCATACAGAAAATCCTCCGTACCGCACCACATATATAAATCCGGACTAGCCTTCCCTGATTGGGAGAGGCTGCGGGCTGCAGTGAACAGATCGTTCACGCTTCCGCGGACCGATTCCTTGCTTCCGAATAGATCCTCTGCAAGATTCGGCGAGAGACGGTCGTACATATCAGCAACATCCACGGCTCCTGAGAAGGAAGCTGCAGCGCGGTACTTGTCAGCGGCAAGCAGACCTGCTTTCATGGCCCCATAACCGCCCATAGACAAACCTGCGATGAACCTGTCCTCCCTCAAGCTGGACAGGCGGAACTGCCTTTCGCAAATCGCAGGAAGCTCCTCTGTGATAAACTGAAAATAGTCACGGCCATTCACCATATCCGTATACCAGCCTAAATGCCCGGCAGGCATGACAACGGCGAGCGGCAGCCGCTCTACGTACCGCTCTATACTGGTTCTTCTCATCCAAGCGGTATGATCGTCGCTCATTCCATGCAGTAAATACAAGGTTTGGTAAGGCCCCGGATCCTTTGTCCTGCGTGATCCTCCGGACACATGCTGGGGAAGAAGAACCTCCATGGGTACCGGCATACGGAGCGTTTCGGAATGATAATGCATATGAAGCCAAGCCATTTGTGTGCCTCCTTTTCTGATTGCGCTTTCCAATTTAGTAGTAATTCTTCCCGGTCATGCAATGTCCTTTTTTTCCAGATAAAAAATAGCAGCAGCAGGGACGCTATCGATAATCCTGTCCCGGCTGCCGCTATGACATAATAATGCCTCTTTTGTTATTGGTAGTGCTCATCTTGGTGAGGAGTATGCTCATGACTGCTATGTCTGCGCTTAATAAATAAGGTCAGCAGTGCAGTAACCAGCAGGCCGCCTGCGAATCCTCCTAAGTGTGCGTACAAGTCAACATTCGGCACCACGATAGAGTAAATAAATCCGATGACGACAATAATGCGTATCGTCTGTTTGGTCTGATAATCAATCAAATCCTTGCGGAACACGGATAAATACAAGTAGGCGGCGTATACACCGTAGATGGCTCCCGACGCCCCCGCACCGATATAATAGTCCTTGTGCAGCCAAGCGCTGGCTATATTCCCGGCAATGCCGCACAAAAGATAAAACACCGCATAGCGAAAAGAACCCAGCATTCGCTCCAGCGGTGCTGCAAATACATAAATAGCAAAGCTGTTGAACAGCAAATGCTCGAAGCCGATATGAACGAAGATGGACGTTACATATCTCCACAGCTCCGGCTCCATTCGCGGAAGATCGAACATTGCTCCAAACCGGATCAGGGTCGAATTATCCTTCGATGATCCGTATATCGTCATTCCAGCCATAACCAGCAGCTGGATGACCAAAATGGCCGTATTCACCGGATACAGCCGAATGTATTGCTTTAAGCTCTCTGTTCTGCTAAACATCATGCCATCCCCTTCTGCGCCAAGTACCATCGTCACATCTATTATAGCTAAGATGCATTAAGGTTACACTTAAGCGCCCTTGTATGCAACAATACGTCGGAAAAAGAATGGAGTTTCATTCACACGGTTTTCCTCGACCATAAAAAAGCAAAAAGCTTAGCAGGCAGTCAACGACTGCCGTACTAAGCTTCTGCTCCGTACTATGATTTCTTTACTTCAACCGTGATCTTATCGCTTGTTACTGTTCCCGCGTCGTTAATCAGCTCCCCGACATACTGATATTTGCCCGGCTTCCTTCCTTTTATCGCCGTAATTGCCGATTGAGCTTTAGGAGTTGCCTGCACAAGGTTCTGGGTATCTATCAGGACTCCGTTCTCGTACAGCTTATAGGTTTTGCCGTTGGTTCCCCACCACAGATTCATTTGTACCTCATAATCTCCGTCACCGTCCCAGTTATTATGGGACAATACCGGCTTAGACGGCACTGCCTGGTTGACCTGCACCGTCACCGGTTCACAAGCCGTTGTTCCATGGCGATTGATCAACTCGCAAGTGTATTGATAAGTGCCGTTAGGCTTTCCGCTTATCACCGTCAACACTGTCTGGGCGTTCGGCGTTTGGTCGGTGAGCGTCTTCACATCTATCAGCTGACCGTTTTCATACAGCTTGTAGACGGTTCCGTTGCTCCCCCACCATAGGTTCATCGTGATCCTGTAATCGCCGTCCTGAAGGCCGGTATCATGGCCGTTATCGCTGGATAACACTCCTTTGCCCGGTGCGCTGGCTGCCGGTCCGTCGGGAATCGTTATGTTCACCGCATATCGTGCGGTGACTCCCGAGCCGTCCGCGGCTTGAGCCTTCACGACAACCTCTCCCGGTGCCAGGACTGTAAGAACGCCATTGGCATCAATGGAAGCTAGCGAGGTGGCGGTGCCTTCAGGCGATTGAACGCTCCATACGATAGATTTGTCCGTTGCCGCATCCGGCTGTACGCGCGCGCTTAGCTTCAGGCTTTGTCCTGCGTCTACCTGTGCAGCAGAGGAAGTGATCGAAATACCGGCTGCTTTCATCGGGATGCGGCTCAAATGAGGTACAGGCGGAGCTGCCATCCCGTCTCCCAGGTAAAAGCTCGGATGCGGCGGTTGATTGTAACCGACGTTTTGCCATGCTATGGACAGCCGGTATTCCGGATCGTCAAGCAGTGTGTACAGGCGATGAGAAGTCAGATCCGTCGTCGTATAAATGCGAAGCGCGCTGCTGTCCTCCGTACGCCAAATGGCTTCTTCACGCCAATCGCCGAATAAATCGGTTTGTAACGAAGGAGTTCCCTTGGTCGTATTGTTGGAATAGGTACCTGCAGCCGTCAACAGGTTAACTGACTTGCTGTTCATATAATCCCATTTGTCAATTTTACCTACTCCCACCGGATCGGTATACTTGTGGTCAAGCAGCTCGCGAAGCAAGTCTCCATCCCACCAGATACCAAAGTTCACCGATGGCCGGGAGGAGCTGATCTTCTCTCCCTTGGTGTTGTAGACGCCTCCTGCATCCCCCGTGGCCCACATTTCCTCTCCGGGATAACGCGGATCGATGTCGGCCGACATCCCTCTCCCTACATCGTAATTTGTCGGAATGCCCCAGATGAGCTCACCTGTCTCCGCATCGCGGAATTCCAGACCGGCAGGATTCGGGTAGTCCTCGTGTACTCCGAAATATTCCATCCCCGGACGGTTCGGATCCAGATCACCCAGATGCATCGCATCCCCGTGGCCAAGACCGGTGGAATACAATAGTTTCCCATTATCGTCTATGGCCATTGCTCCATACGTAATTTCATCTTTTCCATCATGATCGACGTCGGCAATAGATAGATTATGGTTGCCTTGACCTGTGTAACTGGCGTTCTCGGCATCATTCGTATCGAATTTCCACAGCTTGGTCAGCTTGCCGTCCCGCCAATTATAGGCCACCAGCACGGTTCGGGTGTAGTATCCACGCGCCATGATCAGGCTTGGCCGCTCTCCGTCCAAATAAGCGATCGCTGCCAAAAAGCGGTCTACCCGGTTGCCGTAGCTGTCTCCCCAGCTGGATACATTGCCGCGAGGCGGATCATAGTCGGTCGTTACCAATGCTTTCCCGGTCAGACCATCAAAAATAGTCAGGAATTCAGGCCCGCTTAAAATATATCCGCTGGAATTGCGGTAGTCCGCTTTGGCATTACCGATAACCTGACCGGTTCCGTCTATGGTTCCGTCGGCTGTCTTGAATGCAACCTCCGCTTTGCCGTCACCGTCAAGATCATATACCATAAACTGGGTATAATGTGCGCCGGCACGGATGTTTCGTCCCAAATCGATGCGCCACAGCATCGTACCGTCGAGCTTATACGCGTCTACATACACATTTCCCGTATAACCGGATTGAGAGTTGTCTTTAGAGTTGGACGGATCCCATTTGACGATAAGTTCATATTTTCCATCCCCATCCAAATCCCCGATACTCGCATCATTGGCACTGTATGAATAAGCTTCTCCGGCAGGCGTCACGCCGTCGGCAGGCTTTTTCAAAGGAACATCGAGGTAGTTTTGGTTCCATACGCGGAAGGTTTCACCCTGCGGTTCTTCGTTCCCGCGGACGACAGCCCGGATTTCATATTCGGATTGGAGCGTCCCTGCCGGATCCAAATAGTTGGTGCTGTCTGCAATAGGTGTGTCGTTCACCCTCTGCCCGTCCCGGTACAAATTAAAGGTCGTCGAAGGATCATCCGTCCCGAACAGACGCCAGCCGGTATAGACCCCGCCCTCTACTTTCACCGCGACCGGAGCACGGTCCAGGCTCTCCATCTGCCGCTTCAAAATGGTCATCACCGGCACAGCTAGAATCTCGGAGCGGTTCGACAAGCCGCCGGAGTTGACCGCCGCCACTTGATAGTAATATGGCATCGTTGTGAATACGCCGTTATCCACATAGGTTGTTTCCGCTGTGGTACCTACCAGCTGGAAAGGCCCCTTTTCCGTCTTGGAGCGGTATACTTGATATTGCAGCGCCCGATCAACCTCGTTCCATCGGATAGCAAGCTGTTCCTTACCGGCCGATGCTACCGCTAAGCCCGTAGGCGCAGATGGAGCGGGAACCGACCTGTCCAGTACGGCGACTGTTATCGGTTGGCTCGGTGCCGACTCGATGTTTTTCGGCAGCAGCTGGGTCACCTGATATTGATAGGTGCCGCCAAGCTGTACGGTGCTGTCCGTATAGGAGGGGCTTGTAGTACCCGCTATTTGGACAAATTCGCCGCCTCCGTCCGATGAGCGGTACAGATTATATCCTGTCGCTCCATAGACCGCCTCCCATACCAGACTGACCGTCGGATGCAGGTCATACGTTACCGAGGAAACGGTCAGCCCCGCCGGCGCTTGCTTTGGAGTAATTTCAATGGCGTTCACGCGTCCGTCCTTGCTGAATTGAAAGGTCATTTGACCGTCGGTAAGCTGCACGTTCTTGGTCATTTCCGCATAGCTCCCTGTACCTGAAGAGAGCGTGCCCATGGAAAAGCCTTCAATTTTGACGTCGGTTTTGTTCGATGCAATTGCATCCCCCGCAATGATTCGTACGGAGTAATCCCCGTTGGGCAAATCCACCTTGAAGGTGAAGTCTGAGGCAAGAATAAAATCACGAAGCAAAGGGTCGGACGTCCCCCGGTCCCGGTTATTTACCGTCTTATCCAACCCGTATCCTCTTGCTGCGCTATAAATCATCGTATTGGAAACCTGAGTATACCCCGGGGCTACCGGGCTTGTATCGGATCCGAAGTCAAATTTGGAGCCCGAGGCTCCTGTTTGGGAAGCGGCACTTGCATGTCCTATCCCGAAATTGCCGATTCCTGCAAACAGGGATACGGCCAGCGTAACAGCCATGAAAACGGACAAGCTTTTTTTGATTGCGTACAATGGATCTCCTCCTCAAGATTTTGTACAAGCTACTTTCGTTGTGTTGATCAATTATCGGCTTGTCTACCCGGTTTCTAAGAAAGCGGTCTCTTTCCTCCTTTGCTTCTGCATCGGTAAACCATGTGTCTTGTACAATGGTTTATGATAGCGTTTACATAATAGCACAAGCATTCATGCGAATCTTTACTCCTTGTTGCCTTGTTTACCTCAAAATTAATAAATTTTGTCAAAACAAAAAAAGAGCTGCCGAAGCAGCTCCGTCCGTATAGGCTTACAGGTGCTGAGCCTGTAAAAAGGCTTCGATCTCCTCGCGTGAAGGGATAGAAGCTTGAGCCCCTGCTCTGGACACGGCAATGGCAGAGGCGGCTGAAGCGAATTGAAGGCTGTCCTCCAAGGCTTGACCGGACAAATAGGCAGCCATGAAGCTTCCAATGAAGGTATCTCCGGCTGCCGTCGTATCGACAGCCTTTACCCGGAATGCCGATTGCTTGACCTCCTTCCCCTGCCGGTCCGCAAAGATACAGCCCTTCTCCCCCAATGTCAACAGCACCGATTGAGCGCCTTGTGCGAGCAGCGCTTCCACAGCCTGCTTATAAGAATCCGGCTGCTCAACATGGATACCCGTCAGCTGCTCCGCTTCGCTTTCATTCACGACGACAAGATCAATCAGCGGCCATACTTCTGAAGGAACAGGCGCTACCGGAGCCGGATTGTAGCAGGTGAACACACCATGGCTGCGGGCCAGCTTCAAGGCTTGGACGGTTGTTTCCCATGGAATTTCATTTTGCAACAGGAGTCCCCGCACGCCCTCAAAGCAACGAGAACCACGAAGCAGGTCGTCCGCGGAGAACTGGCCGTTTGCTCCTTCGGACAAAATGATATGATTCTCGCCGCTATTGTCGACGTTAATATAAGCAATACCGGAGCCCGTAGGCTTCCTTAGTATATTCTCCGTGCGAACCCCCTTGCTCTGCAGCGATTCGATAAGCCGGGGACCGTAAGCATCCTCTCCGACCGCTCCGGCGAACGTCACTTCTGCACCGGCCATTGACGCCGCAACCGCCTGATTCGCTCCCTTGCCTCCGGGAAAATAATCCGTGCTTAACCCTTTGACCGTCTCCCCCGGGACAGGCAGCTTCGTGACATGGGTCACAATATCCATATTTACGCTTCCTACGACTAACAGCTTCGTCATAATAACCTCCAAGTCATTCTAATGCTCGTTGTGCAAACTGCTGATGAAGATATGCCGCTACCATTGTACCACCGGATCGATTCCGGTTAAAGAAGACGCCAAGCTTGGCGTTGGGAAAAGAAAAAACAGCCGTTCAGGCTGCTGGGTCTGTTGAAAAACTTATAAAGCTTGAACATTAACAGTAATACACCGGTGGGGTATGCCCCTTCAGCCACTGTTGAAACCCGTGAAATAGGATTAGATTTTGCGATATTTTCACGGGTTTCAAAGGTGGACGTAAACTCCTCCAACGCATACTCCACATCCATATGCAGCATAGTTCTCGTAAAACAGGGTTTTTCAACAACCCGACAGCCATCCGGGCTGTTTAATAGAGACAAAAAGGTTCAAGCCTTATGGCTCATACCCGGACCTGAGGAAGAGCCGCTGTCAAGCTCTCTTTCACGCCGAAGAATTTCCTCCATGGATGTGTTCAAAGCCGCCTGGGGACCCGGGAAATGGTTCTTATAATATGCCAGATCCATAATGACCAGAACGATCAGCATAGCCGCCAACGCATAGCCAGCCGTCTCGTTCGGCGGAATGACCATCATAATGCAAATAAATACGATCCAGATGAGAGAAACGATCGATATGGCATCGCTGTATTTGCCCAGATTCCACGGACCCAGATGCTTTTCCTGGAATCTTCCGCTAGCCTTCGCTCTAAGCTTCAGCCAAATAGGAATACCATAGGCTACATATAAGCCGACGACGCTCACTGCGGTCAAGAAAGCGATCGTTGTATACTTTGCGTCTGGGTTAGCAAGCTTGATGAGGTAATCGACAAAGGCGAGCAGGAACGAGAGTACAATAGCCAGCCAGATGGCTTTGGCCGGAGTGCGGAATTTCTTGGAGATTTGCGCCCATTGACGGCTGAATGGCATCCCTTTGTCCCGGGAAAATGCGTACATCATCCGTGAGAACGAAGTGATGGAGGACAGCCCGCAGAACCACATAGCCGCTGTAACGAGCCATAACACAATGGAACCGAACGTACCGCCGAGCGCCTGACTGATGACATAGATGAACGCATTATCGGACCCTGTGGCCGCCCCTGCATCCTTGATCGACAAGGTAACGAAGGCCAGCATGAGGAACCCGATGACGAACGAATAAGCGACGGAGGTAAAAATCCCCCAAGGGGCGCGTACGCGAGGATTAATCGTCTCTTCAATGGTATGCGCCGAGGCGTCATATCCGGTAAACGTCCACTGCGCCTGCAAAAGCCCGATCAGGAAGGCGAACATATACGGCTTGTCGGAGAACGTCTCGCCAACCTTGAACAAATAGTCGAAGCTGTTCAAGCCTCCCTTGGTGAAAAAGGCAAGTGAAACGACCAGCACCGCCACGATGATAATATGGTACCAAGCCGAAAAATCATTCAGCTTCGCTACGATACGTATCCCGATATGGTTTAGAATGCCGTGGGTCAGCAGGATGACCGTAAATGCAATCAACACGGTTGTATTGTCCGAGGTATAGCCGAACACACTGCCGAGAAGCGGGTCGGCAAACAGCGCCACCGAATAATCGATCCCTGCGACAATGCCGATTTGTCCGATCAGATTGATCCAGGCTGTGTACCAGCCCCACCGCTTGTTTTTCAGAATCGCCGCCCAATGGTACAGCGCGCCTGCCGTAGGAATAGCGGACGCCAGCTCTGCCATCGCAGCTGCCACGAACATGACGAACAGTGCGACGATCGGCCAGCCGAAGCCCATCATTCCCGGACCGCCGTAAGTCAGCCCATGCCCGTATAGGGAAACGGCACCGGTAAGAATGGAAATGATCGAGAAGGAAATGGCGAAGTTGGAAAAGCCGCCCATGCTGCGAAGAAGCTCCTGTGCGTAACCGAACTTGTTTAAATCTTGTTTGTCCTTATCATGGTGATGAGATTGTACACTCATGGACTCAACCTCCTCCTAAGGATAACGTCTGATTGTCGTTGCCGGTTGACGTGAGATTTTACTTGCCCAAGAAGCTTTCGTGCTCGCTTTCTTTGTAATTACGGATATTGTTATTGGCTATTCGGACAATACCTAGAGCAAACAGGCAGGCAATGAGAATAATAATGACTCCAATGACTGTGGACATGGAAGGTCACCTCCTTACTGGAAGATGGGTAACTAATCAGCTGGACCAGTCTGACCGCTTACAGCTCCATGTTCACGCCGCTGGCCTGCTGCTCAATCATCGTTTTAAGCAACGTTCCGATATGTGCCCCCGCCTCGACCGGAGGAGTCCCTCCACGATGAATGTTAGAGATAACGGTGCGCTCGCTTTCCACGGTCCCTTTGCGCGGACGAAAGCACATATAGGCGCTCATCGACTGGGACGAAACAAGCCCCGGTCTTTCCCCGATCAACAGTACAAGCACTTCCGGCTGCAGGAGCTCTCCAATATGATCCATCACCGCAACCCGTCCGCCGCGAACGAAGAAGGGAGTCCCCGCCTTCAAGCCGTAAGAAGCAAGAGAATCGAGCAGGGAGGGGTAAACATCCGGCAGGTTGGCGTCGATAGCGTTAGCGCTCAGGCCATCCGAAACCACAATTTGAACCTGCGGCTTCATGACGCACCGGCTCCGAATCAGCTCGACGCCTTGCGGAGTAATCATCCGTCCCCGATCCGGCCGTTTCAAGTAATTATCCGTATTCTCATAATACGTTTCGACCTGAAACAAGCCGAAAGCATCCAGCAGCGACGAGCTGACTTCCCCATAGATCGAATCGACGGCCGCAGCATGGTCGCAGCGGAACTTCAGCATTTCTTTGGTCAAGGCCCGTGTCCCTGTGCGCCATACACCGATTCTAGCTGGAGTGCTGGATAACAGCTCGGTCATCCCTTCTTTCCATTTCGGATGAGGTACGTGGGAGGCCGCCTCCATCGCTTTCTCCCCTTCACCTGAGGCAAAGCCGGACTCCCGATCCGCATCCTCGCTGATGCCGAGGTTATTATAGAAGCCTGCTGCCGATGATGGAGCAGCAGCATCGCTGACAATCGGCTTATCCTCCAACAGCTGCCTCTTCTCCAGCTGTGCCATGACCTGATCGACCAATAGCTCCAACGGAATCGTTCGATTCATCCTCCTGCTCCTTTCCTCTCGGATTTGGTTTAGCCACTACATGAAGATCGTGGGGTCGCCGGCACTCGGGGTCAATCTGCCATTCTCCATAATGCCCATTCGTACCAGCCATTGCTCAAATTCAGGAGCGGGACGGAGACCCATCATTTCACGTAGTGTCGCTATATCGTGATAGCTCGTCGATTGGTAATTCAGCATGCAGTCATCCGCCATCGGCACGCCGATCAAGTAATTGACACCCGCTGCCGCCAGCAGTACGGCCAAATTATCCATATCATTCTGATCCGCTTTCATATGATTGGTATAGCATACGTCAACGCCCATCGGCAGCTGCTGCAGCTTCCCCATAAAATGATCCTCCAGACCGGCACGAATGACCTGCTTGGCGTCGTACAAATATTCAGGTCCTATGAAGCCGACTACGGTATTCACGATGAAGGGCTTATATTTTCGGGCCAGGCCGTAACAGCGGGATTCCAGCGTTACCTGATCGATCCCGTGATGCGCCTCTGCAGACAATTCGGAGCCCTGCCCGGTCTCGAAGTACCACAGGTTCGGTCCGGTTCCCGTGCCTTCCTTTCGGATCAGGTCATCAGCCTCATCCAGCAGTCCGACATGAATGCCGAAAGCTTTGTTGCCGTCCTCGGTCCCGGCAAGGCTTTGAAATATCATATCCGCCGGAGCTCCCTGACGGATCGCCCTCATCTGCGTTTTCACATGAGCCAATACGCAGTTTTGAGTAGGGATCTGCCACTTGCTCATCACCTCTTTGGTTGTGAGCAGGATCTCCTTCACGCTCTCCGCCGTATCGATAACGGGGTTAATGCCCAGTACCGCATCGCCGATTCCATAGCTCAATGCCTCAAACAAGGACGCCTTAATTCCCTGGATATTATCTGTCGGATGGTTCGGCTGCGCCCTGCCCGCCAGGACGCCCTTTTGCCCTATCGTAATGTTGCAATGACTCGTCACTTCCATCTTGGATGCAGCCTGAATCAGATCGAGATTGCTCATCAGCTTGGCTGCGGCTGCCACCATTTCACTCGTCAGCCCTCTGCTGATTCGGCGAAGCTCGCTGCCGCCCGTTTCCTGCCTAAGAACATATTCCCGCAGCTCGGCTACGGTCCAGCCTCGAATTTCGGCATAGATCTTCTCATTTACGGCCTCTTCGATCACTTTGGAGACCTCATCGGTTTCCGGGGGCAGCAGCGGATGATTGCGAATGTCTCCCAGCGTCAGATCCGCCAGCACCAGCTTCGCAGCCATTCTCTCCTTCGCGTCCCGGGCCGCAATGCCGGCCAATTGATCGCCGGATTTCTCTTCATTGGCCTTGGCCAGCACTTCCTTCAAGTCCTTGAATTGAAACGTTGTGCCGTGCAAAGCAACCTTCAGCTTCACTCGTCTACCTCCTGTTCCCGCCGTGGAAGGCTAAGGTTTTGACCACTACCGGGATCATCATGCCTCCGATCGGCTCTCCCAGATCGATATAATCGCCGTGCTCCACCGTTATTTGATCGATGCAGATGATATCGGGCCTTCCGCCGCTATGCCTGGCCAGAGATTGGCCCAGCGCCTTGGCGATATCGTTCGCACAAATAACCGCCATGACCTTGCTCTCGGGAAAATACCGCTTATAGCCCTCCACAAGAAGTGCGGACAATCGCTGAAGGACTGCGTAGCTCCAGTACTTCTGAGCGGGAAGAGCTACCGCGATGGAGGCTGATGCGGCGTCATTACGCTCATACAGGCTTGAAGCGGCAACCATCGCATGATCGATAGGCTGCTCCAGCAGTCCGGGCCGATCCAAAGCTTCAGCCGCAAGCTCCAGCTTCACCACCGGCACGTTGCGAATCGGCAGCAGCTTCTCATCCACATGAACGGTTGCCCCGCTGATCTCCGTGCTCTGCATACCGGCTCCAATCACGGTAGCCCTCACCGTTTCCTCGGCCTGGATCAACCGAAGCCCGGAGGCTTCCAAGCATTCCTTCATTGCGTGTGCCAGCAGCGGGCCTATATCTCCGTGAACCGCAGTCTGCTCCAAAGTGAGGGGCTTCGGCAGAGCCATAAGTCTGCCCACACCGCCGGAGATCATCCATTCCTCCACCGGCGGAAGGACAGGAAGCGGGCGTCCGAGCACCAGCTTGATCGTGTCCTCCTTCATCGGCTCTTGCGTCATCGGGCACAGCAAGCCTTCCAGGAGAGTCTGGCACATGCCTGTGCAAATTTGCTTCAGCAGCCCGTAGCTAGCGGTTTGACCGGGTTCCAGCTGGAACCCGTTAGCGTCCAGCCATGGCTTCAAGGACCTGGATACAGCCGTAACGGTTCCTCTGCGATCCAGCTCGATTAAACGCCCCCCGACGTGAAAGGTCATTGTCCCTGCCGGGCGGCCTCTTTGAAAGATGGCCGCATTAGCCGTCCCGCCGCCGATATCGATATTCACGACGGCTCCTCGGGTATGCCTGGAGCGCTGCTCGGCGCCCGCTCCCTTCCCCGCCAGCAGCCCCTCCAGATCAGGGCCTGCTGCAGCTACGACAAAATCGCCTGCACGCTCCGCGAGCAGATGGACGATTTGTCTTGCATTGGCTTTAGTAGCGGTCTCTCCTGTAATGATGACCGCTCCCGATTTCAGCTCACTTGCGCGTACTCCTGCCCGCGCATAGTCCTCAGCCAGCAGCTCCCCGATCCGTTCCGCATCGATCTCATCGGCGCTTATCAAAGGAGTGCCGTAGATGGGACTTGCATACAGCAGCTCTCTTTCGACGATATCATACCTCGGCAGACTCAACGCGCCGGAGGTTCGGGCCAGTCTCAGACGGCTGATAATCATCTTGGTCGTGCTTGTTCCGATATCGATTCCTACACTGGTGATCCAGTGCTCTCCGCTGCGGTTATCCATACCCTCACCCGTTTCTCGCCGTCAGAAACCCAATCTCCGGGCCTTCCGCAAGCAGCTGCTCAGCCAGCTTGCCCAAGGAAATTCTTGCTGCCATACTGGCATCGCGCAGTCTACGGTAAGCTTCCTCCTCTTCCAGGGCGTAGGCTTTCATCAGCATGCCTTTGACCTTCTCTATGCGTTTGCGGTCCTCGAGAGATTGCCTAAGCTCCTCCAAATCTTTTTTCAAGCCGTCGATGCGTTCCTTCTGACTCAAGGCAATCTCTACCGCCGGGATCAAATCCTCCTCCGAGACCGGCTTGACGAGATATGCGGCCACTCCCGCGCTTTTGGCGTCCTGCACGAGCTCTCTCTGACTGTAGGCCGTCAGCAGCAGCACGGAGGTGTCCTGCATTTTGCGGATGATCCGGGAAGCCTTGATCCCGTTCATGACCGGCATCTTGACATCCATGATGACAAGATCGGGCTTCAGCCTGGCTACGAGCGCGACAGCCTCCTCGCCATTCTTCGCTTCCCCGGCCACCGCGTAGCCTTCCTCCTCGAGCATTTCGCGGATATCCATGCGAATAATCGGATCGTCGTCAACAACGACAATGGTATGCTTCATAGCTGCAGCCCTCCCAACTATGCTTTCGCAAGCGAAAATGTAAGCTGAACCTCCGTACCGCTCCCGTCTGACGTTATGCTCAACATGCCGCCGAGATTTTCGTTGACGAGCGTCTCCGTTATTTTGAGACCCAAATGTCCCTTCGGGTCGGTCTGCTTCTCCGAACGGATGCCGACTCCGTTGTCAGCCACCCTTACGGTCACAATCTGACCGCTGCGCCGAAGAGCGATATCGATCTCCCCGCTCTCTCTGTCGGCGAAGGCATGCACCACGCAGTTTTGTATGAGCTCATTGACGACCAGAGCAAGAGTTGTCGCCATATCCGAGGGCAGCGTCAGCTCATCACCACATAGGTGGACGCGGATGCTTTGATCCGGCTTCGCCGTTGAGGAGACGATATTTTTGGCGATACGGTCCACCACATCGATGAAGCGAATCGTATCCAGTCCGTCAAAGGCAAGCATTTCATGAATAATAGCGATGCTGCTGATCCGGTTTATGCTGTCGCGATACACGGTCTTCACTTCGTCCAGCTTCGTTCTGCGCATTTGCAGGCGGAGAAGGCTCGAGACCGTCTGCAGATTATTCTTCACCCTATGGTGGATTTCCTTAATGACGGCGGATTTCATCATAAGCTGCTTATCCTTTTCTCTCAAATCCGAGACGTCCCGAATCAGCATCAGACCTCCGACCACTCGTTGTCCCTTATAGATGGATACCGCCTTTAGCTCGAAAGCCGTCGGTCCAAGCTGAATGTCTTCATGAAAAATCCCCCTATGTCCAACCACTGATCGGCTCCCCAAACGGTCGTAAAAAAGCTCTGCCAGCGTCTTTCCCTGCAGCAAGCCTGCGTGGCCGATCTCCCTCAGCATGAGGACGGCCCGCGGATTCGTATAGGTAACCCGCTCCATTTCATCAAACAAAACGATGCCTTCATGCATCAGCATCGTCATGCTGCCTTCGGACATGGCCACCTTAAGGAGCGTCTCGCTCAGCTGCTCCGTCGTCTCCATCAGGTGCTCCACGTGCTTTTCCTGCTCCAATCTCTCGGAGATGTCCTGCTCCATAATCAAGGCACCTATTACCCTTCCCTCGGCTTGGGCCCGAATAGGGACCACATGCTGCTGCATCGCAATATGCTCCTGCGAGATGCCCCGCGAGCCGATGACCGGCTGGCCGGAAAGCAGGCAGTACATGACGGCAGGCTCGTTATGCGCATAGGCCAGCTGGCCGATCACGGACGTCTTGTACAAAGAAGGAGCGGTGGCAGGATGCGCCTGCGCGACAACAAGCGCCGTCCCTGCATCAGGCAGCGGGCAATCGATGAAAACATCGGATTGCGAGACATCTGCGATGAGCTGCAAGTGGCGGGCCATATCCTCGATAACCGCCGTTTCTTCCAGGCTTAACAAGGTGCGCTCCTTACACATTGCTGTGATTGATATCATCGGGAATCCCACATCGCTTTCATGATTTGTGATCCAATGACTCCATTGTCACATAATGGACACATTTTAGGAAGACATCCCCTTGGAAAAGCCTTCTTCGTTTTCCGGCTACATTTCCCCTGACGGATTCACGAACGGCATCAGCCTGTTCCTCAACGCTTCGATTCCCTCGCCGGTAGCAGATGAGGTCAAGAAAATATCCCCTTCAGGCAAGGATTGCCGAAGGAGGGCTACCGCCTTAGCCGAATCCGCTTGCGGATGATCCGTCTTCGTGACGGCTCCTAGCGCCGGTATCGGGAAGCCCCCGGCAAAGCCGGGAGGCAAGTAGCTGCGCGTTCGCGTCGCATCCTGAATCAGCAGGATCGCCGCGGCCTGATGGGAGGTAGCCATTAACGATCGGTAATACATCGGGTTCTCGCTGTATTCTCCGGGCGTATCGATGATCCATTCCCGATAAACCAGGCTTTGCGTCTTGACAGCCGGCCCGCTCTCGCCGAACAGCGCTTTGACCAGGGTCGATTTTCCGGCTCCGACAGCACCGATGATCATCACTTTTTTCATCGCTTTACGACCTCGTCAGCGGAGCGATGGAAAATTGCAGCTTTTCCTGCAAAAAGCCGTTGACCGCCACCACGGCCATTTCTACCGCCGCTACATCCCCGACAATCACTAGCGAGCCTGTAAAACGGTCCAGATACCCGATATCCACATTGGCGGCCTTCGTCGCAATATCGGCGGCGATAATGGCCGTTTCCGTCGGTGTCAGGGTCAGTATCCCCAAGGCATTCGCCTTTTCAATGCCAAGCTTCGTATATAATACCGGGTCGGGGTTGGCAATGACATGAGCCAACGTAAGCTGCTTGCCCGGCACGTATTCCTGTATAACCCGCTGCTTCGGCTGCTCCATGTCCGTCCTCCTTACTCGGCGTCTTCCGTCACCTCGAAGCTGTCCACAATCCCCACAATCATGGCGTCTATCGGCACCATTTTGCCGCTGAACAACACTCTGGCAGGACTGCCTCTAGACACAATGACCTTCTCGCCGACGCCGGCTCCAATCCGGTCAGCCGCAATAACCGTCTGTCCGGACTCCATTTCCTTAAAGTCGATCGGCTGAACGACCATCAGCTTCAAGTTGTCCATTCCTTCTTCCTTCTGCGTAGCCCATACGCTGCCGATCACCCTGCCAAGAAACACTCGGCTCCCCCCTATCCTTGATCCGCATACTGCAGCGACACCCCTGCTGCCTTCAGCACATCGCCCGCCAGCGGGGATATCAGGGTTCTCCTGCTGATCACAATCCGGGACGCCGAGCCATCCCTAGCAAGCTGCTGAACCCAATCCGCAGTTATCAATCGCCCTTCAAAAACGACGGAACCGTCAGATGCGGCTTCATTGCCGGCTCCCTCTCGACCGTCCACTTTTTTGGCCGAAACGGCCGGCTGATGCGAATCGGCAGCTGATACCGCCATGCCCTTGTCCCCGGACAGCTTCGTGCATCGGCTTACGACCTGCTCGGCAAGCTGCTTTTGCGGGGCAAACTCCGCCCCCAGCACCTGAAGCTCGGACTTATATTTCTCGAACAATGCCTGATAGGGCTTAGGCAGCGTTAAGGTTTGCAGGGTGCGCCGGTCCGCCCTCTTAATGCCGGGCGCATCATCCCCGATGAGGACGAATTTGTTCAGTAGGAGAGCGGATAAGATCAGCTCGGATTTCACCGTACCCTTCAGCCCCGCTGCGGCTCTTGCTGCATTATCAAGATCGATTTCCGGGATGACGATGCCGTCATATTCCAGCGGTACCTCCAAGGGGGCGGGAGCGAATTCGTCCGCGGCAATAATTTTGCCGGCTCCCCCACACTCAATTTTATGCAGGCCAAGCCAGGATGAAGTCTCCCCGTCCAAAAATAAAATATCATGGCAGATCCCATGCCGGGCCAGCATAATAAAATGATCCGTAAACGCCTCGTGCGCCGTACTGTCGCAAAAGACGTACAGCACCTTTCTCCGCTCAACGGCCTCCTCCCGCATCGATTGCAAAATGTCCCGAATGATCGACTCGACCGTTTGCTTCAGCTCCGCCCGCATTTTAAGTCACCTCCTTATGGCGTGCGTTATTTCCCCGTTGCGGCCTACGTATCTGACGTACTGTCCGGTTTTCAGCTCCGCAGCATTTGCTTCATCCGTATCCAGATGCAGCTCCAGCGAGAACCGTTCGTGGATTCGAACGACCACGTCGGTAAACAGAAGCGGACGATCCCCTGCCGTTGCAACCATCAGCCGGTCTCCCTGCACCACCTGAAACCGGTTGGCGTCTTCCATCGACATATGGACATGATTTTTGGCTACAATCAATCCTTCCGGCAGCATCACCATCTGCTTCGGACCGATCAAAGCGATCCCCGGAGTGTTCTCCAGGTGTCCCGACAGACGAACTGGCGGTTGAATACCGAGCAAATAACCGTCGGTCCGCGAGATTTCCACCTGCGATGCACCGCGCGAAGGTCCTAGTACGCGAACCTGCGGAATCACCCCTTTAGGTCCGGCCAGGGTTACGGTTTCCCGTGCGGCAAATTGGCCTGACTGAGACAGCTCTCTTAGAGGGTTTAACCGATACCCGCTGCCGAATAGCAGCTCGACATGCTCCTCTGACAAATGGACGTGACGATTGGATACCCCGACGGGGATACGGAGGTCCGCTTTCAGATCATCGGACGTGCTGAAGCTTTGTGCAGATGAGACCCTTTCCAGCGGGATCCCCCTGCTTTTCAAAAAATCCGCCGCAGCGGGAGTCAGCTTATCCTCCGGATTCACACGGAACGGATTCGGGATTCCTTTAGCGAGCTGGGCGCGCAGACGGGATTCCGTTATGAGCGCCATAGGCCTTATCCTTCAAGCTTCGGCAGAATAAATTCAATATCGGAATGCGGGCGCGGGATGACATGCACTGAGACGAGCTCTCCGACCTTCTCCGCAGCAGCAGCGCCCGCATCCGTTGCCGCCTTCACTGCTCCTACGTCCCCGCGTACCATGACGGTTACAAGTCCCCCGCCGACATGCACCTTGCCGATCAGCTTCACATTCGCTGCCTTCACCATAGCGTCAGCCGCTTCAATCGAGCCTACCAATCCTTTGGTTTCCACCATTCCGAGTGCCGCCAATTCTCCTGCCATTGGGAATGTCCTCCTTTAATTTTTGGGATGATTGTATTAGAGGGTTTCAAAAATCACTGTTGGAACACGCAAATGTCAATGAAGCTGCATTTCGGCCAGCACGCTCTTGACCAGCTGCATGACCTCCTCGCGCGTGATCCCCGGCTTGCCCCGGGCTTGAACTGCCTCCACCGCATGCTCTATCGGATCGGGCGCGTCTATCTCCGCTGGAACGGAGGGCTCCATCTCACGCAGGCCGAATGCGAGCCGCTTGATATTCAGCAAATGCTGCGGACCGATATTATCCGAAGTAATGTTATTCCCGAACGAACCGCAGCCGAGCGTCAAGGATGGCAGAATTCCCGTCGTAGCCCCGATGCCTCCGAAGGTCGTTCCGGTATTGACGACAATGCGGGACGCCGGCTTTTCAAGCCCGAAAGCCTCAATGACCGCCTCCTCCTCGCAATGAATGCCGAGCGTATGGCCAAGCCCTCCCAGCTCCAGCAGCTCGATACATCTTCGGCAGCCTTCGCGCCAATCGTTCACTGTGTATAGCGCCAGCAGCGGGCTTAGCTTCTCCATCGAAAAAGGATGCTCATGCCCTACAGCCGTTTCCTCAGCGATGAGCACTCGAGCGTCCGACGGAACGGAAATTCCCACCATACCGGCAATGATCTGCGGTGATCTGCCGACAATTTTCGGATTCAAGCCTTTGCCGACCATCAGAACCGACTCGATGTTCTGCTTCTCCTGTTCATTCAGAAAATAAGCCCCCTGGCGCTTTAACTCCTGAATCAAGGAAGGCTTAACCGCCATATCCACTACCAGCGCCTGCTCCGAAGCACAAATGGTGCCGTAGTCAAAGGTTTTGCTCTGCAGGATTTGCCTTACCGCTTTCGGTATATCGGCGCTCGAGTGAATGTATACGGGAACATTGCCCGGACCGACTCCGTAGGCCGGCTTGCCGGAGCTGTACGCTGCCTTGACCATGCCCGTACCGCCTGTGGCGAGAATGACATCAGTCAGCTTATGCCTCATCAGTTCTGTGCTTGCTTCCAGCGTCGGTTGGGTGAGACAGCGTATAATCCCCTCTGGAGCGTCTGCTTCGAGAGCGGCCTGCTGCATAAGCTTTGCCGCTTCCAGCGAGCAGCGAAGCGCAGACGGGTGGGGGCTGATGACAATCGCGTTGCGCGATTTGACGGAAATCATACATTTGAAAAGCACGGTCGAGGTCGGATTCGTCGAGGGAATGATCGCAGCTACTACACCGACCGGCTGGGCAATCTCCCAGACTTTATGCTGCTCGTCTTTTCGAATGATCCCAACCGTCCGCACATCTTTGATGGCTCCATAAACATCGGCAGCTACAAACCGGTTCTTCGCCGCCTTATCAGCCCGGTTGCCGAAGCCCGTCTCTTCGACAGCCAGAGCTCCAAGCCGTTCCGCCTCCCGATCGGCGGCCTGAGCCATTGCGGCTACGATAGCATCAATTTGCGTTTGAGACATGGACTCGAGCAGCCGTTGGGCAGCTTTTGCCTCGTGGAGCAAGGTCCGTACCTCCTGAATCGACTGCAAATCCGGGTCAAGCTTCATCCCGCGTTCTCCTCCCATCATTCTTTAGGCTCTGAGAGCAGACGGATTAAATCGGCTTTATTGGCCGAGCTGATCTCCCTGCCTGCCAGCGGAAAGCCCGGTGTATGGCGGGCCAACTCCCGAAGCTCCTGAACGGAAAGCTTGCTTAACTCCTTTTCCTTCAGCGATAAGGGCTCGCTCACGCTTCCTTCTGTCTTCCTGTCCGAAAGAAGCTTCTCCAGCATGAGGGAAACCGATCCGTCCGGTCTCGGAATGACATGAGCGGATAGAAGCTGCCCTACTCTTCTCGCTTCCGCTTCACCTGCCTCTACGGCAGCCTTCACCGAGGCCACATCCCCCCATAGGTATACCGTGACAATCCCGGCATCCGCCTTCTCATAGGCCGCAACCTGAACGTCCGCGGTTTTGGCCGCCGCATCCGCCGCCGCTATTAATGCAGGAATACCTAAGGTCTCGATCATGCCCAAGGCGAATCGATTAGGCTTCGACTGAGTGCTCACGCTTGATCACCTGCTCTTCAACCAAATTTGACCGGCAGGCCGGCAACCTGCTGAACCGCATCTGCAAAGGCGTCGGCCGCCGCCTTGCATGCCGATTGCGAGCCGGTCAGCAAGCCGCCGGCAAAGTTCGTTTCGGTAGGAGGTCCGTAAAATTGGCATATCGTCACGTCCGCCGCCTTCAGCGCCGCATCCAGGCCATATACAGCCTCCAACGGAGGCGCAATCAAATAAGCGAGCGGCTCCCCTTCGTTGATACCCGCTACCTTGGATAAATAAGAGCCGGTTCTGGATACAACGTGGGCGTAGTATGCATGCGTTCCCTCCTCGTTGAGGGAATAGAAGCAGGCTGCGCCCTCCATTAGAGCAATGGCAGCATCCAGACCGCTCTTCACTTCCGCCGGCGTCTCCCCGCCAAGCATGCCGATAAATTCACCGGAGAGAGGACCAGACGCATGACCTGACCCCGCATAAAACGAGCGGGCATAGACGACCTCTACAGCCGCCTTCTTTGTCGCCTCGTCGACGGCCGTATATCCTACGTCATCAATGGTTGACGTAAACAGCCCGATGCTGCGGATGTGCGGCTTTAACTCCAGCTTGGATGCCAGCCCCTTATCGACGTTGGCGATCAATCTGACAGCAAGCG
Source organism: Paenibacillus vulneris (assembly GCF_039543185.1). Classification (NCBI taxonomy): domain Bacteria; kingdom Bacillati; phylum Bacillota; class Bacilli; order Caryophanales; family Paenibacillaceae; genus Paenibacillus; species Paenibacillus vulneris. The sequence goes on from NZ_BAABJG010000014.1 coordinate 154,270, forward strand.
GGACGGCACGGATCGGTTGTTGTCTCACTCCCTCACCTCTTCGTTATCAATTGACGGCTGTCAGCCCCCGAAAAAACAAAAAGATGCCCGGGCTCGCAGGAGACCGGCTGCCGCCGCATCTCCTGGAACCCAAGGCATCGTTGCCTGAGCAGCTATTCTTTTTTGCTATTGTCTTGATTGTAATGCGGATTCATTCATTTTGCAAGCGTTATCATCGTTGTTAAATCAAGTTTTTTGGGTTTCATTGATTCCAGCTGCCTCACTATAGCGTATGCGGTCATGCCATCCCGTATGCCGCCTGCTTGGGAGTCCGCGCCTGATGCAGCTGTCACTGACATTCTATCGTCCAGCACGGATTGCTGTTATCTTGGATAGGGAAAAGAACGATTTAGAAACCTGTTCGATACAGCGAATGCGAGTGCACAAAAAAAGTACCTGGCCTCAGGACCAAGTACTTTTTAAGATCTTAGCTTTATCAACCCAATTATACAATCTTTATTCTCGGTTGTAGAGGTCTTTCAAGCCCCGCAAGCGTCCATTACTGCGTATCTGTCTTCAACCGGCTTCCCACCGCTCTCGATCTGCCTTTCATTACAGACAAGCCGAAGCTGAGGAACAGGATGACTGCACCGAAAATATAAGGGAAATCCAGATGCAGATCGAATAAGATACCCGCCAGTGCCGGTCCGAAAATATTCCCGAGACTCATATAAGCATTATTCATTCCGGCCACGAAGCCCTGCTCCTCTCCAGCCATCTTGGACAATAACGTGTTAATAGCAGGTCTCATGATGGAAGTAAAGGTGAAGAAAAACAAGGTAACAAGCAATATATACCAGAAATTCCCGGACAGCAGCATAAGGATCAGCGAAGCCGCCGACAACAGGAACGTGCTGTTGATTAATGTGCGCTCTCCGAATCTGCGGATTAGCTTGTCGATCAGAACGGCCTGAATAATGGCCCCGATCAACGCTCCGACCGTAATGAGAACGGATATGTCACGTGCGGTAAAGCTGTATTTCTTGTCTACGAATAGCGGAAAAATCGCTTCAAAATTCGATAACCCGAAGGTCAAAGTAAAAATTAGCAGCAAATAAATGAAATAAGGCGCTTTGAACGATTTGGCAAATTGCGTCATCATGCTGACCTTTTCCACGACCTTTTGCCGGTTGGCCAGCCGAACTTCCTTGGTTAACGATTCAGGAAGCAGCAGCAGGGAAGACAGCATGGCGAGAGCCCCTACTCCGGCGGACACGTAGAAAGGAGTGCGCAGGCCGAGCTCCGCCAGGAAGCCGCCGATCCCGGGACCGATAACAAATCCAAGTGACATGGCCGCACCCAGCATGCCTAGCCCCTTGCCCCTCTTCTCTTCCGTGGTTACGTCGGCTATGTAAGCCATAATGGAAGGAATCATGGAAGCCGCGCTAATGCCCCCCAGCAATCGGGATAAGTAAAGCATCCAGATGTCGGACGCCGCGGCGAACAAAAAGTTAGACAAAGTAAATAGAGCAAGACCGGAAACGATCATGATTTTACGGCCGTACTTATCCGACCACTCTCCGGCGATCGGCGAGCATAAAAACTGTGTCAGACCGAATGCGGCAACAAGATAACCTGCTGTTTTCCCGCCAGCCCCGAACTCCTTCAAATATTCAGGAAGCACGGGAATAATGAGACCAATCCCCAGCATGGCAATGAACATATTAGCCATCAGCAGGACGAGAGGGGATGTTCGGTTTTGAGCTGTATTCATCTCTTTGGTTCTCTCCCTTATGATAAAATTCTATCCGTTTCTCTATAGTTATGAGGGGTGCTTTAACACCTTACCTTATAAATTGACTTATAGTCAAGTTGTGAATTTATGAAGAGAAAACTTTCCTGCTTTCTTTGCATAAGTGCGGTTTAGACATAAAAAAACCGGCCCCGCATGACCATTAAAATCCGGGCCGGCCTTATGAATGATATGTTATCGAGGAATAAAATATTGCAGGATGCTGCGGGCATCCGATCGGATATAGAGCTCCTGCCTCTGGCATAAGCTCGAAGCCCGGATGCACGACATCAAAAACAAAGCATGCTCCTTCGGATTCCCTGCCAAAATCTCTCCGTTCCTCTGGCCTTCAGCGAATATTCCGGCTATCGTATCCAGATTCTCGGCTATACGTTTGCGAAAAGACTCTTTGATTTCATCCGCGATGCTGTCGGAGGCAAGCAATTGATCCACGAACAACTGATGGAACAACGCCTCCTCCCACTTATCCCTGACCATATGCTCGATCAGAAAACTCAGCTTCTCCACTGGAGAAGCCGTCATTTGAACAACCTCCTCCAGTTGTTCTCTCATCCTGTCTAAGTTTTTATTAATTAAGGAAGCATAGATTTCTTCCTTGGATCGGAAATAGTTATATACCAAGCCATGGCTGATTCCTACCTTTGCCGCAATGTCGGATATTTTGGTGGCGTCCAGGCCTTTCTTGGCAAACAGCTCTACAGCTACGCTTAATATTTGTTCGCTTCGTTCTTTACGGGCTTCCTGATCCCGTACCACATTACGCGGCAATCTTGATTCACTCCTTAAAAAGTGACAGTTTGACAACATCATATATCCGGTCCACAATCTTGTCAAACCTGAGTATGCTGCCGCCGTATCCTATACAGTATAGTAAGGAGGATGCAAAAATGAACGTACGAAAGTAGGATCAGCGTATGAACCATAAGCAGCTAGAAGAGGCGGTCTCCTTCATTCGTCTGGGCTATGCCGAGGCCGGAATGCACCCTGAGGAAGCGGAGCGGCGGATAAAAGAAATAACGGAGAGCATCAGCCAAACCGGAACTTATTCCCATACGATAGATGAATTGCGCTTCGGCGCCAAATGGGCCTGGCGGAACAACAGCCGGTGTATAGGCAGGCTGTTCTGGTCGTCCTTAGAGGTTTTTGACAAAAGGGAGCTGGCTACAGAGGATGCCATTGCGGAGGCGCTATGGCAGCACATTGAATATGCTACTAACGGCGGCCGCATTCGGCCGGCCATTACCTTGTTCGCGCCTGAAACCGAAGAACGGACAATCCGAATCTGGAATCATCAATTGATTCGTTACGCAGGCTATGAAACGGATCGCGGTATCATCGGAGATCCCGCCTCCGTCGCTTTTACGAAGCAGTGCCAGCAGCTCGGATGGCAGGGGGAACGGACCCCGTTCGATGTACTGCCGCTCGTTATACAAATCAATGGACGGGAGCCGAGATGGTACCCCATTCCTCCTGAACTCATATTGGAGGTTCCGATAGTCCATCCGACTATCGATCGTTTTGCCGAACTGGGCCTCAAGTGGTACGCCGTCCCCTGCATATCGGACATGCGGTTGGATATGGGAGGGCTTAGCTATACTGCGGCACCGTTTAATGGATGGTATATGGGAACGGAGATCGGAGCGCGCAACCTGTCCGATACGTCCCGCTACAACCAGCTTCCCCTGATAGCCGATCTGATGGGACTGGACCGATCCTCGAACTCCACCATGTGGAAGGACCGCGCCCTACTGGAGCTGAATGCGGCGGTGCTGCATTCTTACAAGAGCAAGGGCGTCAGCATCGTCGACCATCATACTGCCGCCGAGCAGTTTATGAGATTTGAGAATCAGGAGCATGAAGCCGGACGCAGGGTGAACGGCAAATGGTCGTGGCTCATTCCCCCGATGTCACCGACAGCAACGCCGATTTGGGACCATTATTTCACGGAATTCGATGTCAAACCAAGCTATTCTTATCAGCGGGCACCTTACGCTTCTGCCGATACGAAACCAGATCCGGCCCCTGCCGCCGAGAGATCTCATGAAGCAATGAAAGGCTGTCCTTTTCATTGAAGCTCGAACGCAGCCTATCGCCGCTTGCTTGATGGCATATTGTCCAACCGGATAACATACAGAGCCCCTTCCCTATGCAAACTCGCATTGGAAGGGGCTCTTTGAGCCTATTTTTGCGCGACAGCCGAAGCTATCTTATATTGCTGCCGTTTATGCTTTCTCCGCCCATGGCTGCTTGACGGAGGTCACGGTCTCGCCGCTGGCAGCCGCCTGCTGGATAAGAAGGTGGAAATAATGATCCTGGGACGCCTCAGCCACGCTGTAGAAGGACTTCCCGGTACGAACATACTCATCCATCTTCAACAGGCAGGTAGCTACGGCAATCTCATCATCCGTCAGTCTTGCGGGAGCCAGCGGATTCCGGTATACCCATTGATCGCCGGCCAGTATTCCCTTATGGTAATACCCTTCCAGATTCCCGTTCTCCCCGGCATCCTTGCGAATCAGAGGCGTCTCGATAGGCGTCAGGTAATCGAGCAAATACGTCATGGTCTCGTTGACGATTTCTCCTCTTTCCCCTCGTATTAGCACCCTAGGCGACCGGATCCAGGAGAAATATTGGTCACCCGTAAAGTCGAACATGCCCAGCTGACCGCCAGCGAATTGCAAAGATGCGAAGGTCTGCTTCGACACCGTCAGCTGCTCGGAAGCAGGCGCTCCCGCACGGGATGGCCCGGCAATAAGCGGCGACTCGAAGGTAAACGCCCGAATGACAGCCGGTTCATAACCGATGCCGAGCCACCTGCGCATCAAGGCAATGCCATGGTAGCCGTGGGCTACCGATACCTGCACCTGCGATACTCGGCCGATACGGCCGGAATCGATACATGCCTGCCGTGCGGCGTGCAGCGGCTGGAACGGATATTGCTCCGCCACTTGGACTCGCGCGTCCAATCTATGGAGAGTGGAATTCAGATCAATAAGGGCTTCGAGGTCTGGCGCCGGAGGCGTTTCAGACAATGCGGGAATTCCGAGCTCGGCAAGCTGCTTGAGAATATCAGGACATGACGCCCATGACACGGACACGACGACGAACGATGGCGTCTCCGATCGCAGCAGCTCCTCAAGAGTTGCATATCCCTTTACACCATAGCTTTTCTCAAGATCACGACGTTTCTCTTCATCCCGTACGACCGCTCCAACGACCTCGAAGCGTTCCGGACTGGCCTTGGCAATATGTAAATAAAAATGAGTGCGCCATCCTCCGCCGATAATGGCGAATTTAATGGTATGGTTCATGCTTACCTCCCATGGTACGATAGTTCCTTGCTTTCCTTTCCATAATAACATACAGGCTGTCCTGGCTTACAATCCGATGTCGAGGAAAGCATCGCATGGCTGGCGGAGCGTTCTCTTCCTTCAGTGATACGGAAAGGTCTGTGCCATGCGTTGGTTGCTGCGGCAGGTAGAACATTTACCTCCGAAACGGTTCCGGAGGCTCGGGCAGCCATCCGAAATGGTGCGCCAAATATTGAACAATACGGCGTGAGGCATGGCCGTCGCCGAAAGGATTGGGTGCATGAGCCATCTGATCGTATTTGTGCCTGTCATGCAAAAGATCAGCCGCAATCCTATAAATCGCCTCCTCCTCGGTACCGGCAAGAAACACTGCATTCGCTTCAACCGCCTCCGGCCGTTCCGTCGTATCGCGCATCAGGATCAGCGGCTTGTGAAAAACCGGCGTTTCTTCCTGTAACCCGCCCGAATCACTCAGAATCAGGTAGGAGCGGGACAGCAGATTGATCATATCCGGATAGTCTATGGGCTCGAGCAGATGAATTCTCTCATGGTCGGACAGGATGGAGGAGGCCAGCTCTCGAACAGCAGGACTGAGGTGTACGGGATAGATGACGATCGCATCTGGATGCTCGTCTGCGACTCGGAGAACGGCTCTGAACATTTGCTTCATAGGCTCCCCGATATTTTCCCGCCGATGAGCCGTCATGGTTATGATTCTTCCGGGATGCTGAATCAATTGATTGAGCCTATCGTTGTGAAACCGGTAATCCGGCTTGTTGGTTGAGATCGCCGCGTCTACCGCAGTCTGTCCCGTTACAAAGATGGAATCCGGAGCATACCCTTCCCTTATCAAGTTGCTTTGCCCTACGGATGTCGGTGCGAATAATACGTCCGTCACTACGTCAACCATTCGCCTGTTGATCTCTTCAGGCCAGGGGGACCACTTATGATGCGAACGCAACCCGGCCTCCACATGCGCTACCGGAATCTGATGGAAGAATGCGGCCAAGCCTCCGCACAGGGCCGTCTGAGTATCTCCATGGACCAGAATCATATCAGGCCTATCTTCCGCAATGACACGATCGAGCCCGGATATGGCCGCCGATGTAAAATAGGCCAATGACTGATTGTCCCTCATTAAGCCCAAATCAACGTCCGGTACGATTCCAAAATGCGACAGCGGCTGCTGCAGCTGTTCGCGATGCTGCCCCGTCACGACAACCTTCGTTTCAAACCATTCCGGGTAGTGCTTCAGCTCTTGTACGACAGGACACATTTTTGTCGCTTCCGGACGCGTTCCGAAAATAAGCATGATTTTTTTAGTGTTCATGGTAAGACCCCTTTATCTGGTATAGTTTGGTATTCAGTACCATGAACAGCATCGCTCAATTTTCCATTTATTACAATTACGCGCGGCTGATATCCGTCTGATGGATTCCTAAAAACCGGTCTTCCTACGGACATCAATCAACTTAAACCGCTCGCACACTAACAAAATATCGTCTGTAAACTCTCTCCCCAGCCTGAGAAGCTCGTTCTTAAATTTTTCACTTGCCATAAGACTCACTAAACCGCAATATATTCATATTTTCTCACAATAAACCGGGAGTAAGAAGAAACCTCCTTATTTTATAATGAATATCACTTATATCATTCTAAAGCAAACAGGAGGCGATAACCAAACGAAGACTTGATAGCGTTTTCTTCAAATGGTTCTACCCACACTGTAACCCGGAGGGATTTTCATGATAAAAAAAGGTTGGATCATCGGTTTTACGGCCGTCATCTTGCTGGCATCAGCAGTCTGTACACCAGTCTGGGGCGCTGCCGATTTCACCTATACGAAGGCTTCACTGACTGCTATGTTTCCCGATCAGGCTTCTGTTATGGATGCGCTGACCAAGGAGAAGGAAGCGATTCTGAACGGAGAACAAGCCCCTGGCGGGGTACCGAACGGAAACTTTGAAACCGGAAGCGACAATACGGAGATTGGAAATGCGGATTGGGGGGCTGTCGCGCTGCTCGCCTATTGGTATCACCATAGCGGGCAAACGGATGCCAGGGTTGCTCCGGCAGCCAACAGGGGTTTGAGCTTTGCCATTGCCAACAGGGACTGGACGACAGATCCTTCAGATACAAGTGCGTTGCGCCAGCTAGGCAAGGGTGAGCATTGGGCGGCTTATTCCCTTACGAACGGGAATCCTGCAGGCGGCTCGGCCTCCTTCCCTACTACCGCTTGGGCATTGGTCTTTAAAGCGATGATCCTGCAAGCGGACGGAATCACCGGGGACCATTTGTTCACCCAGGCCCAGAAGGATATCTTGAAAGAGCAGGCTTACTCCCATTGGCGCTGGCTGTCTCGAGTTGTAAAATACAACCCGCAAGGAACGCCCAATCAGGTGATGGGAATGATATATGGAGGGTACTTGCTCGGTTCCTTGTACAACGATACGAATCTTATGAACGAAGCCATAGCTTATTATAACACCGGCTTCCCCGGGTCTAATCTTGACAATGCCCAAGCATCCAAATGCGCTAACCCCGCTTATGTTCCCGGACACGGATATAGGGAATGTGAGATCGGAACGCTCCAGGGCTACAAAGTCTTCTTCGAACAGGGCGGATTCGAAACGCACTACAGCGGTTTTCAATTAAGCTTCATGGCAGCTCTGCTCAGCTTAATGGGTTCATCCCCGGATGCGAACGTGCAGGCGGATGCCCTGTCACAAGCTCAATACATGAACTATCGATTATCGGCAAGCGGCACGATGCATGGGGGGACCCGCCACAATGAAATATCCGGAAGTATTACGGATGCCGCCGTCGTCCTGGGCTACAACTACTACAGCGCTGCTCTGGGAGCGGATATGGGGCGGGTCAGACTGAACAGCGGCGCCATCTCTACGGCAGGCTCCAACTCTCAAATTTACGGACATCGCGCCATGGGGACTATCATGCTGCATCAATATTTTTCCCCTTGGTCTACGGCACAACCGATCGTAAATAATAACGTAGGGCTGCGCAGAGGCAATGTATCCATTTATTTTGACAGGAACCTGAACCAGCCTCAAGAAATTTCCGTGAACGGAACGTCTTTTACCGAGAATATTATCTATAACAGCAAGAAGGCGGAAGGCTTTTATTACAAAGACTCGAACGGTGTATGGAATGCCGCGGGCGTTACTCCCAACAATTATTACAACAGCACGGACAACTATACACTACGCACCGTGACAGGAACAGACACCAATACCAACGCCAGTATCAAAACGCGCTACCTGACGGACGGGACTTCTCTCTATCACATTACGATGATCAAGTTCAATTCCCCGGTCACTCTGAAATCATCCAACGTCATGATCGGGCTGCCTAACTTCTCCAATACCCAGCGTATTGTGAACATTTATGACGGCAATAACATATCCAGCGTGCTCGATTTAAGCTCGGCTGCGGCTTCCACTTTGACCAGCAGCGTTCTTAAAATCGGGAATGCAAGCAATTATCGGGATAATGTCTTTATCCAGGGATGGCCGCAGTTGAAAGCGGATAATAATGTCGGCAGCGGCGTGGAATGGATGTCCAGCACTAATTATAATCAAACGCTGGAGAAGCTGATCGGCTCCAACATTTGGTGGGACGTAAAGTCCGGCAAGAGCAACATCCAGTCTACCGATGATATTCGTGTCAATGTGATCGACTCATCCAGCGGGGTGAGCTTTGATGCCGGAGATGTGATCTGTGCGGTCGCCAAATTCATGCCGCAAACAGCATCGTCAGGAACCCTTTATGAAGCGTTTGCTGTGACGCCCGTTTATACGGATGCAAGCAAGAATACCGTTTCCAAAGTCGTCATCGACGATGCAGGCATGAGCTTGAGCGTCACTTATAATACGGCGGTTTTCCTGGATAAAGCCTCCGGCCAGCAGATTACCTATTAAATCGTCAAACAAAAAACCGGAAGTGCGCAATCTCAGCGACTTTCCGGTTTTTTTGCATTATACTTGAAAACACCCTATATCGTTTCACCAACAGGCTTCAGCTGAACTTCCTTCAAATTCATCAGAGCTTCCCCTGATATGGAATCCGCGCTGACGGTTAGTCTGTACTCACCCGGTTGATCCAAACGGATCACTCCTAGCGTCTCGTCTATAAAGGAGTAGCCATTGCCTTGGGGAGTCACCTGACCGGACAGCTTCTGTCCTGCCGTTTCCACGACAAAGGTGCCGCCCGCCGTGCCTTCCTCAGCGCAATAGACCACCTTGACTGCATAGGCACCCGCCTCTGCCGCCCGATAGGTCCATGTAATACGGTCTGCTGCGTTCGTCCAGTTCGTTACGACGTCACGGCCCGCTTTCCCGGTATCGTATCTGAGCTCACTGCCTTCAATATCCCCGTCAAAGGCTCCGAACACATTCAGATGATCCTTGCGATGAAGCCGTTTAACCGGATTCGCATCGACGGTTCCCTCGATCTCGAGCACAACCACAGTTGCATTGGCGTCAAGCGGCGCACCCGGAACGGATATTGCAATATCCTCTTCGTTCAGACGACGGTGTGCAAGCGGTGCTTTGCGTTCGTCCGCCAGCAAATACGCCTTGACGATGGGATTGTGCAGCCCCGGCACAATCAGCTCGCCGCTGGCAGGCCAATCGAACACATGCAGATACAGGGTTTGCCCTTTGGCTGTGCAGCGCCCCCATTGCGGCTTCCCGATCGGGCTGCCGGTCGTGCCATACACGCTTTCCCCGTTGACTTTCATCCATTGACCGATATCCCGCAGAATCTCTTTCGATTTGTCATCGAATTCCCCTTCCGGGGTCGGGCCGACATTAAGCAAATAGTTGCCGTTCAGGCTGAACACATCGATCATATTATGCAAAATGCCCTTGACCGATTTCCAGTTATGGTCCGTCTTTTTGTAGCCCCAGGAGTTGTTCATGGTGTGTATCGATTCCCAATCCTTGCGGTTGATTCGAATATGCAGCTGATTGTCCCCGGAATTGCCGTAATCGCCGAAGCCGTCTCTTCTCACCCTGCGGTTGACCAGGCAATTCGGCTGCAGGCTGCGTACAAAATCAACAAAACGCTGCCCCTGCTCATCCGTTATTTTATGTCCGCAGTCGAACCAGATAATCGCTACGTCGCCGTATTGGGTCAGCAGCTCCTTCAGCTGCGGGAACGCTTTTTCATTCAAGTACCGCTCGTAACGAGTTCGTTTATCCTCGTCGTCGATCCAGGATTCCAGCGGGTCCCACGCGCCGATATTGTTAGGATAGTCGTGGGTGTTGCCCTGTGAATCCGGGTGATGCCAATCCATCGAATGGGAATAATAGAAGCACAGCTTCACATCATGCTTGCGGCATGCCTCCGCCAAGTCCTTCATCGGATCGCGCCCGTACGGAGAACGCTTCACGATATTGAAATCAGATACTGCAGAATCGTATAACGCAAAGCCGTCATGATGCTTGGCGGTAATGACCAAATATTTCATACCGGCTGCTTTGGCCGCTTTCACCCAAGCTTCGGCGTCAAAGCTCACCGGATTAAATTCCTCCGCCAAAGCTTCATATTCCTTAACCGGAATTTGCCCTCTCAGCATAATATGCTCGCCATAGGCGCCCGGCACTTCCTTGCCCTTCCATACTCCGCCCAATAGGGAATACAAGCCCCAGTGAATAAACATGCCGAACCGGGCTTCTCTCCACCAGGCAAGTCTCCGGTCCTGCACCTCTTCCGTATATTCCGTGGATGCTGTTCCTTGCTCGACAGCTTCCGCCTCCGCATTGTCCATATACATATCTTTTTTAATCATAGGAACCTCCACTATTTTCTGACTGCTCCTCTATTGTACGCCTGGTATGCTATAATCCATATGGATGCGGCTAACTCATATTTGTACCAAACTAACTTTTATCGAATTGGAATGACTCTCCTCAAGGTGGTTAAAACCTATGGTCACTCAAAATGAAACGGCAATCAGTCACTTTTTGTCTGAAGTTAAGGTCGAGCTTATGATTTCACTGCTGAGCAAGTGCAAGCCTAACTGGGTACAGGGGCCTTTTATGCCGACGTATAGCAAGATCTATTACATTCTGGACGGCGAAGGTAAAATGATGGTAGGCGGTCAGGAGCTGTTCCCCAAGCCGGGGCAGCTTGTCTTCGCACCAGCCGGTCTTTCCCAATATTTCTCTGTCACCGATACGAGCCATACATACAAAATGTTCTGGTGTCATTTTACGTCCAACATCAGCTTAATGAACTTGTTCACTTTGTTTCATCTTCCCTTCTGCATTACATCGACAGATCATGATGCCGTTATATCGGCTTTTGAAAAATTAGTGTTCGAGTACAAAAACGGCTCGGGGCCGGCCAAATCGATTCGACTCCAATCCGCGCTTTTGGCAGTCATCTCCTGCTATATTGAACAAGCGGTGCAAGCCGCCCCCCAAGCTCCCGCAACATTAGCCAGCAATAAGCTGAGCACGGCGCTTCAATATATCGACGCCAATCTGACCAAGGAGCTGACCATTACCGAGCTGTCCGATCTGGTGCACCATCATCCGAATTATTTCATCCGCTTTTTCAAAAATCATCTGGGTATGACGCCGATGGCCTATATCTATGAAAGAAGATTGGAGAAAGCGAAGCAGCTTCTGATGACCTCCGACATGTCTATCGGGGAAATTGCGATGGCTACGGGGTTCCATGACATCTTTCATTTTTCCAAAGCGTTCAAAAAAAGAATAGGCGTAGCCCCATCCGAATTCCGCAGCTGGCCACATTCTTCCAACAGCCGGGACCCTGATGAGGCTCGCGAGTAACCGTTAATACTGCAGGTCATAATCGACCCGATTGATAGTCGGCTCGTTCCCTTGAATGTATTGCTGCAAATTGTGCATGAAGATTTCAAAAGCCCGTTCGTTATATTGATCGGTCGATCCCGAATTGTGCGGTGTCATAATCACATTATCCAGGCTCCAGAGCGGACTTGACTCCGGCAGCGGCTCCTGCTCAAACACGTCCAGACCTGCCCCGGCGATAGTCCCGTTCTGCAACGCTTCCACCAAGGCTTCCGTATCCGTCGTACCGCCCCTCCCGATATTAATGAACATCGCCGTTCGCTTCATCTGCTCGAACTCGGCTCTGCCGAAGCGATGCTTGGTTTCGTGTGTTAGCGGGAGGGTTACGACCACGTAATCACTTTCGCGAAGAACCGTCTCCAAGCCGCTATTATCGTACATCTGATCTACGTACTCACTGGATCCGCCCGATCTGCGGACGCCAAGCACCTTCATCCCGAATGCCTTGGCTATTCGTGCGGTCTCTTCTCCAATGGCTCCAACGCCAATAATTCCTATCGTTTTCCCATGAATTTCTCCGAGTGTTCCTGTACCCTTCCATTGCCGCTCCAGCTGATTTCGTATGGAAAGATGCAGCTTTCTCGTAAAGCCGAGCATCATCCCGAATATGGTTTCCGAGATCGGGAACGCATGAACACCGCTAGCATTCGTAAGGATAATGCCTCTTGACGCCAATTCCTCTAAAGGAAGCTTGTCTACTCCCGCTCCCCAATTCTGTACCCAACGCAGCTTGGCATCGGGCTGCAAGCATTCCGATTCGCAGGAAGCTCTCCAATCGATGACGATTTCCGCTTCCTTCAAATGCGGCAGCCATATCTCCTTCTCCTTACCGTGGATCAGCTCCCACCCCGGGGCCGCTTGACGAATACGCTGTTCCTGCTCAGCTGTTAAGGAATGAACACAGACCATTTTGGACATACTATCAGCTCCTTTCCTATATTATACCACTGGACCCAAGCTCTACATATAACAGCGGAACCAAAAAACACAGCCTAGTCCTTCAATAAAAGAACTAAGTCTTTACTTATTTACACAACGTACCCTTATACAAAACGGGTATTGCCGCTGCTATAAGGATCACACCCATCAAAGCCGGGGCGACATGGCCAAGGGAAACATAGATTTGGCCTCCAACGACTGGCCCAATTATTCTTGCTAGAGCCTGAATAGATTGGCTGCCTCCTTGAATCCTGCCTTGTTCACTAGCATCGACAGACTTGGAAAGCATTCCATTAAATGAAGGCCCAAAGATCGAATCGCCAAAACCGAATAGAAACATCCCCGCGATAAGAAGGGGGTAGAATGAGAATAAGGCCGACAGCGCTATAAGACTGTAGCCTACAATTTCCGAAACCATTCCAAGAATGGCTATCTGTGCATCACGGAGTTTTACCAAAAGCTTTGGCATGATGAAGCCTTGGGAAATGATGTCTTGAACGCCCATAATGGAAAACATAAGTCCGATGAGTACAGGTGCCCAATGGAAAGTATCTATCGTAAATTGTGAAAAAACAGCCTGTAAAGATCCGTTGGGAATCCAAAGTAAGAACGCCGAGACAAGCAGCCTTTTTAAGGTTTTCATGGAAAGCACGTTGACAAGCTGTGTGAATGGATTCAGTCTTACAAAGGTGATCTTTTCCAGTCTATTGTTCTTGCCAAGGCTCTCCGACATAAAAAAGTATCCGTAAACAACATTTAGTAAGGTTATTATGGCGCCAAAATACATAGGTGCAGAATAACCAAACTTGGCAATCAACCCTCCTAGCGCCGGGCCAATAGCGGAGCCTGCACCTGCAACCGCACTCACCCACCCAAAATATTTGGTGCGCTGTTCTCTGGGGGTAATGTCGGCAAAATAGGCAAAGAGAGTGCTTATGCTCCCGCCTGCTATACCCTCTATTATGCGCCCGGCAAATAGCACCCATAGCGCTCCTCCCATACCGAAAACGAAGTACCCGATTGCAGAACCCAAGAGGCTTATCAAGAGTAATGGACGACGGCCATATCTATCGCTCAAAGCTCCAAGTCCGGGGGCAGCCAAAAACACGCAAACCACATAAACAGAGGTCAGCAGCGTAACAACGACAGCTTGATCTCCCGGATTGCCTGTATAAGGCTGTACTAGGAATGGGACGACAGGGGTTATGATACTGAAGCCTATTCCGCAAAGAAACACGGACATAAGACCGAAGAGTAACGTCTTTTTATCTACAGCTTGGGCCATGTTCTTCTGCTCATTAGGTGATCGAAATTGGGACACTTACTTCTCTCCTTACTGTAATTTTGATTCCAAGGAAACAAAACCATCGTATCACATTTTTGTTTCCTTGTCACCAAAATATCAGCAATAAAAAAGACACCCGTTCTCCATAGAGTCCGGCTGCCTGTGAGCGGATTTTCATGATTCATCTTGTTCCGACTTCATATCCATACCCTGCTTTTTTATTTCCGCATCCAAATGCCTGCAATACGTTTCTAAAAAGCTGAGCATACTATCAAATTGTTCCTCGGTTACCTGCTCAAATACGGCTTGATCCCGCTCTTGAAACTGTTTGTGCAGCTCCTCGTGGATTTTATAAATGACTTTTCCCTGCTCCGTAATCCTAAAATAGATTTCTTTCTTGTTATCCGGCTTCTGGTAGCTTTCGATAAGGCCTTTGTTTATGAGCTTCTTCGTTAATTTACTTATGGCACCGCGAGTCATATAAAAGGCCTCCGCAAGCTTTGTCACGTTAGAATCTGCGTTTCTTCCAATGTATTCGATACTATGTACTTCAGAAGGCTTATAACCTTTAAGGCTGTCTTCCATCTTAGACTTATTAAGGTAAACCATCTTATTGAATAAGTCCCTGAATGCCATAACGACCTGTTCTTGCTTGTTCATGGCCTGTCCTCCCGCGTTGGTGCTTGTAACATAGGATTCCCCCCATAGAAAAAGGGATTAGTTCATTATCATTGGTATATTTATTATAAGCAACATAGCATAAAAAACCATCCCAAGCCATTCCATGGCATATAAAATCATGAAACCGAGAGGTAGTCCTGCTCCCTCACCGAACATTGATACATTCTATAATGCAAAAAACACGGGTTCCGATCGCTCGAAATCCCGTGCTTTGAAAAGTCCTGCTTCTTATTTGGTTTTTGCTTTAGCTGCATCCACGGCTTTGTTCGCCGTTTCTTCAATTTTACGGAACAGGGAGTTGATGTCCGTATCTCCGAGAGCCGCCTCATGAATAGCATCCTCGTAAGCCTTTTGCGCCTCTCCTTCATAGGCCGAACGCACAGGCATAGGAGCGTATTGGTTATAGAACAGGGCGCTCGTATTTTTATCCTTGTACTTGCTGTCCTGCGCAAATTGCTTCTTGATCGCATCGTCCTTCAGAACGGTCATCGTTCCGTTGCGAACCTGCTTCGTTTGGTACTCAACGCTAGTCAAATATTGAATAACCTGCATCGCTTCTTCTTTATGCTTGCTTTGCTGGGTTACGCCCCAATAGAACGGATAAGCCTGTGAACCGATTTTCGGCAGCTCCTTGAAAGTAGGCAATGCGGCAATATCCCAGTTCATTCCTTCCGAGCCGGCAGCCGCCCAATCCAAATCGGATAAATAAGCGATCATGGCGAGGTTTCTGTCCTTCAGGAACGGATCTTTATAGGGAAGCTTGTTTTTCAAGCCGACCATTGCCTTCTTGTAGCCAGGGTTGTTGGCTGTATTGATATAATACGTTTGGTACAGCTGCTTCCACTTTTCATCCGTGTTGATCGTCGGTTTATCCGTCTTCGGATCAAGGAAGTTTAATCCCAATTGATTCGCTTTAATCGTATGTGCAGGGGATGCGGCGAAGCCCAGGTACTGCTTATCTCCATCTGCCCGGGTTAACGTGCTGGCTATCTGTGTCAGCTCTTCCCAAGTCATATCGTTCTTCGGATAAGGGACGCCGAATTTATCGAAAATGTCCTTATTATAGAACAGGATTACGTTCATGGAGCTTACAGGAAGGCCGTAAATCCCGTTCTTGGACATGTTTTTGGCAAAATCAATCATGGTCGGCTCGAAAGCGCTTAAATCAATGTTATTTTTCTTGATCAGATCCGACATGTCATAAGCAAGACCGTATTTATCTACCGTATAGAAGTAGTTGGTGCTTTCGTAAAAAAGATCAATCGTTTGACCGGAGGCTACCATTTCATCAATCGTGGTGCCGGTCCCCTTCTTAATATACTTGATGGTAATATTCGGGAATTTTGCCTTGATCGGGTCGCTAAACTTTTGCTTTATTTCTTCCTCGGAGGTTGCTGAAGTCGAGTAGAGCACCAGCTCCACCGGCTCATTACTTACTCCCTGCTTCTGATTTCCATCGCTCGAAGTCCCCTCCGCTCCCTGCTTGCTGCTGCAGGCCGTCGTTAAGGCGACGAGCATGGCCGTCGATACGATTAAACTTTTCTTTATCATGTTCAAATCCCCCTTGTTTTTCTCTTCAAGAAAGCGCTTCATTTCTAAGTCAATTTAACAATATCATAAAGAAATTGAACAATCTTCATAATTTTTGCCCATAAATTTCATATTTTTGTTCATTTTACAAAGAAGGCAGAAATAGCCTATAAAAAAATGCGGTTTTTATGCAATCGCTTACTTCCGGACGCAAAAAAAGGACCCCTGCCATCCGGGATCCATTGAATGTGAGTTTGTCGAGAAACTTGCAAAAACTGGGAAATAGTATCACAACCCGTTGGGATGCCCTCCCCCCGGTCGTTACAGTTCTCAGGATGCAACTGCTATTTAATCACATGCCGGCTCAGAGGAAGCTGCAGCTCCACGATGCCTTCCACGACGAGCTTCGCCATTTCCAGCGCACCCCGTTCGGAAAAATGCGTATTATCCTGAACGCCTTCCGGATAATTCGGGCTTTGCCCCGGCTCAAGATGCAAGAACAGCTCTTTGGTTGCTTCGGGTCCCAGCTTCTCGAACAGCGCCTTGCTTTTGGCCGTCAAGTCGATGACAGGAACCTCCAATTCCTTGCCGAGCGATTTCATAGCTTCCGTGTAGAAACGATGGGAATCCTTAAGCCTCCCGTTAGCATCGAAGCCGTTGCGCTCCACCGGAGTGATCAGAACCGGTTCAGCCCCCTTGTTCCTGGCCCCGTCGATGTATTGCTTCAAAAAGCTCTTATACGTCGTGTTCGGCTCCGTATACCTTGAAGGGTCCTCTTTCTTCTCATCGTTATGTCCGAACTGAATCAGCAGATAATCCCCCTTGCCGATTTGCTCCAAGATCGGGTCCAGTCTGCCTTCGTCAATAAAGCTTTTGGAGCTTCTTCCGGAGGAAGCCGCGTTATGTACGTTCACCTGCTTGTCCAGCAGGGCTCCGATCATTTGTCCCCATCCCGCGCGAGGAGCCCGGTCCGCCGTGTAATTTGATACGGTGGAGTCGCCTGCCAAGTAAACCGTAATCTGCCGGGAAGCGGCTTCCCCTCCCATGTTATGTACTGCTTTGCCTTGCTCTTTCGAAGTCATTCCATCTCCACATCCTGTTATCCATAATAGCAGTAACAGCACCGTAATTCGGGCTGTCCGACCAAGCTTCATCATATCGCACCCTTCCAAGCTGCCGCAAGATGTCTGAACCCTCTGCGTTGACATCCCCGGTTCATTTGTTATTCTTGTACATAGCAGGCCCGGTGACAGCGCTTGCTTACGATTCCTTGGGGAGGCGGCTCTCATTGCACAGCAATTTCTCCATATCTGTCGCTAAACGGGCAGAGACATACAATTTTATCAAATATCACTACCATAATTTCTACGAGATCTATTATCTGTTAGCCGGGGAACGCAGATACTACATTGAGGATAGAACGTTCCTGGTCAAAAAGGGCTCCCTCGTATTCATCAACAAAAATCAGCTCCACAAAACGATGGAGGGCTCGCATCCCGAGCATGAGCGGGTCGTCCTCTATTTCACCGACGCCTTCATCAAGCCGTTCCTGCAAGAGCAGCCCGACCTGCTGCTGCCCTTTCAAGAAAGCTGTCTGCTGGAGCTGAACCTTCAGGAGCAGAGCCGCATCGAGCATATATTGCTCGAATTGATTCGCGAATATGGCAATACCGGCCTGCACGGACGGGAGCTGTATTTCAAAACGCTCGTCGTACAGCTGCTGCTGTTCTCGATTCGCAAGCTTTCCGAGAGCTCGGAAGTGCCCCATAGCCGGCTTCATCGCACGATTTTGGCGGTGCTTGATTATTGCGGATTGCATTATCACGAGCCGATAAGCTTGCATTCCGTCGCAGAGCGGTTTCATGTCAGCGACTCGTATTTAAGCCGGTTGTTCAAGCAGCATACGGGCTTTCATTTTACGGAATATATCCATGCCTTTCGAATTCGTGAAGCGCAGAGGCTGATTAAGGAGACCGGGCTCAAGATGACCGACATTGCCGAACAGGTCGGCTATATTAACACGACTCATTTTAACCGCAAGTTCAAGCAAGTCGCCCGGATGTCGCCTTCCGCCTACAAGAAAATGATTAAATCCGTGAATTCTGGCACCTGAACAGACGGAACGGGCTGCCCGCTTCGTCCTTAATTTGCACTATTTCTTCACTCAAAGTGCCTATTTCTTCAAGGCTGAAGCTATCGCTTTATCTGCTTCCTCCTGCGCCTTTCTCAGAAGGCTGTTAACATCCAGCTCTCCTGTGTACAGGGAGGGAATCAGATCCGTCAGCTGCTTCTCGCCCGTATTTTCATAAGGCCCTTTAGCAGGAGTTGCTGCAAAGGTATGGTAATACACGGCGCCCCAATTCACTTTTTTCGCATAGTCCTCACCAAGCGCCTTCTTCACCTCCGGCGTGGTTAAAGAACTGATCGTTCCCGCCTTGGACAGCGTAAGCTGAAATTCATCGGACGTTAAATAGTTCAACACCTTCATAGCGGCGTCCTTCTCTTTGCTCGTATTGGAGATACAGATATAATTCGGATATACCTGAGCCGCCATACCGGGAACCTCCTTATAGGTCGGGACGGATACCATATCCCAATTCATTTCATCCATCCCCGGGAAGAAGGCCGTATCCGTGAAAAATACCCACATAGCAATGTTGCGGTCCTTAATGAATTGGTCCATGCCAGGCAGCTTATTCTTATTATTCCTCACATAATCGCTAAACCCCGGCTCCTCCAGCTGCCCGTTAAAAATCGTCGTCAAAATCGTTTTCCACCTGCCGTCGCCCAATGTGGATTTGTTCGTCTGAACATCAACATATGGGAGGGAGAAGGGACTCAGCTTCAGCACATGTCCGGTGGAGGTAACCAGGCCCAAGTACTGAATTCCGTCTTCTTTTCTGCTCAGCTGCTTGGCAACGGCGAATACTTCATCCCAAGTCATCCCGTCCCTCGGATAGGGAACCCCGAATTTATCGAAAATATCCTTGTTATACATCAGGGACATCGCCTGCATGGAGATGGGTAGACCGTACAGCTGCCCTCCGGCCATCGCCTTCATGGCATCAAGCGCCACGGGTTCGAACCGGTTCAGGTCGACATTTTCCTTCTTGATCAGCGGACTGATATCAAACCCCAGCCCGGGGTTTATGACCCCGTCAATCAAGCTTGACAGCGATTCGAACATCAAATCGATCGGAGTACCCGCTGTCACCATATCCTGCGTGTTAATTTTACTGCCCCTCTGCTGCATAAAATTGAACGTGTAGTTTGGGAACTTCTCCTTCAAATATTTTCCGTACAGTTGATCAAACTGCTCTGTCGTCAATCCGGCTCTTGAAGTGATACTTAATGTGACAGGTTTATCCGCAGCCTCCTCTGTCCTAGACAAGCCTACCGCATCCCCCGCCGGGGCGCCTGTTGAACTGCAGCCTGCCAGCAAGGTCATGAGCATGGATGCCGTCAAGCCGACGGAGCACGGCAAAGAGATCCTTTTGTTCATCGATAAAAGCTCCTTTCATTGTTGATGGCATGTAAGCGCTTCATATTGATTTTTAGAACAAGATGCTTTTCAAGGATTAGATCTTTATCAGAATCATACCCTCCTAATTTCTGGAATAAAAAACTATGCTTCACATTGTAATCAAATTCATTCCGGCAACTCTAGGCTCATTTTTGTTATTCGGCTGAAAGTTTGCTATTTTTGACTATAAAATTTATGTTTACGAATAAAATTTGTACGATTAGATTAAATAAAATTACAAATTTTTGTCGTTATCCTTGTATTATTTATTATTTTTGTCATGGCTCATGGGCATCTGTAGTATAGAAAGCAATAATAACCACGCAATCCATAGCCGAAGCAGAACCTGTTACTTCACGGTGGCCACGGAGCTTCCAATGCAAAAAAAAGACCCGTCCCCGCATCAGCGGAGCCAGGTCTTGATTTGTGGCTCTAGTGAGAGCCTTCCATATTACGAAACTGATTATAGAACATTTGATAGTAGGTGCCTTGACGCTCGATAAGCTTGTCATGGCTTCCCTGCTCCACGATCTCTCCATGGTCGATGACCATAATCGAATCGGCATCCCTTATCGTATTCAATCTGTGTGCGATAATGAAGCTGGTTCTGCCCTCCATAATCTTCAGCAGGGCATCCTGTATATGCAGCTCGGTCCGCGTATCAATGCTGCTCGTCGCTTCGTCCAAGATCAGAATAGAAGGCTTTGCCAAGATGACCCGGGCGATAGCGAGCAGCTGACGCTGCCCTTGGCTTAAATTGCCTCCATTCTCGGACAGCTCCGTATCATACTGCTTGGGCAGTCTCTTAATAAAGGCATCGGCATTGGCCATTCTGGCCGCCATCTCCACTTCTTCGTCCGTAGCATCCGATTTGCCATATTTGATATTTTCCTTAATCGTCCCCGAAAATAAATAGGTATCCTGAAGCACGATCCCGAAGCATCTTCGCAGACTGTCCCGGGTGTATTCCTTAATGTCACGGCCATCAATATAGATGGTGCCGGACGGAATGTCATAAAACCGGGTAATCAGGTTCACGATCGTCGTCTTCCCCGCTCCGGTCGGACCGACCAGCGCCGTACTGCTTCCCTGAGGCGATTCAAAGCTGATATTTTTTAAGATGGGAACATCCGGTCTGTAGCCGAAGGTCACATTATCGAAGACTACATGCCCTTTCGTCTCTTTCAGCTCGATAGCGTCAGGCGAATCGGCCGGTTCCTCCTTCTCATCCAGGACTTCAAACACGCGCTCAGCGCCTGCAACCCCGGACTGAAGAATATTGTACGTATTCGCCATTTCATTGAGCGGCCGTACGAATTGGCGCGAATAGCTGAGGAAGCTGGCGATAACCCCGACCGTAATGTGTCCTTTGACAGCCAGTACGCCTCCGACGATCGCAACAGCCGCGAAGCCGATGTTATTGATAACGGCAAGGAGAGGCATCAGGAAGCCGGAAAAAATTTGCGCCTTTAATCCCACCTCGTACAGCTTATCGTTCACGGAATTGAATTCGTGAATCGCCTTCTCCTCATGGTTGAACGCCTTAACGACATGAATGCCGGAAATCGTCTCCTCGATATGGCCGTTCAGCTTGCCCAGCTGGGCCTGCTGCTCCTTGAACAGTACGCTGGTTCTCTTCGTTATCGTCTTGCCTAGAATGTAAACCAGCGGCACGGTAATGAGTGTAGCCAAAGTCAGCAGCGGACTTAAAATGATCATCATCGTCAGGGATCCGACAATCGCAATCGTCCCCGACATCAATTGGGTGGTGGATTGCGAGATCGTATTGCTCACGTTATCGATATCGTTGGACAGTCTGCTCATGACCTCCCCGTGCGGCCTGGAATCGAAGAAGGACAAGGGCAGCTTCTGCAGCTTGGCGAACAGTGTCGTTCGCAGGTTGCCTACGATCCGCTGTGATACCCCGGCCATAAACCAGCTCTGCAGGAATGTCAGCACGCCGTCGGTCAAGTACGCTGCAACCAGCGCCAGGATCATCAGCTCAAGCATTTGAAAGTGAACCGAGCCGTTGGAGGCGGTCATGGAATCGACCGCCTTTCCGATAATGTACGGGCCGGTCAAAGTAACCAAGGCGTCCACCAGAATAAAGAGGAATACGACGGCCAGCATCCTCCGCTGGGTACCGACGAATTTCCATATTCTGCGCAGGGTCGCCTTGAAATTTTTCGGCTTGACGACCGGACCGCCCCGCCCGCCGGGGCGCGGACCAAAGCCGCCGGGTCGTCCGGCCTGCAGCATAGGAACTTCCTGCGGCGGTTGATTGTCTCTGGATGTGTCATTAGGCTTCGACATTCCTATGCGCCTCCTTCCCCATTTGCGATAAATAGATTTCCTGATACACCTGGCAGCTTCTCATCAGCTCATCGTGCTTGCCTATGCCGACAACCTCGCCTTGATCGAGCACGACGATTTTATCGGCGTCCATAACCGATGAAATTCTCTGCGCGATAAGAATGCAGGTAAGGCCCTGCGTATACTTCTTGAGCCCCTCCTTGATTCTCGCTTCCGTCGCCGTATCTACAGCGCTTGTACAGTCGTCCAGAATAAGAATTTCCGGCTTTCTGACCAGAGCTCTTGCAATGGAAACCCGCTGCTTCTGACCTCCGGAGAAGTTGATTCCGCGCTGGCCGAGCCGGGTCTCATATCCCTCCGGAAACGAAGTAATGAACGGGTGGGCCTCCGCAATTTCCGCCGCTTGGATAATTTCCTCCATCGTCGCGTCTTCCTTGCCCCACCGGATGTTTTCCGTCACCGTCCCTGTGAACAGTACGGTTTTCTGGGGAACGATCGCGATTTTCTCTCTAAGCTTGGCCGGATCGATCCGGGTCACATCCACTCCGTTTACCTTTACCGTACCGGAGGTGGCGTCATAGAATCTCGGGATCAGCCCGACGAGGCTGCTTTTGCCCGATCCGGTGGAGCCGATGATGCCCACGGTTTCGCCCGGCATGCAGGTCAACGTTACCCCTTTGACCACCGGGTCGCCGGAAGCCCCTTCATAGGAAAAGCTGACATTTTCAAAATCCACTCTGCCGCTTTGCTGCGGGTTTAACTGCGTATCCGGCTTCCAGGTCATCCTGGACTGCTGATCAAATACTTCCCCGATCCGCTGGGCTGAGGCTTTGGCCCGGATGAACATATTGAACACCATGGAAATTGTCATTAAGGAAAACAAAATTTGCGTCATATAGTTAATAAACGCAATAATATGCCCGACCTGTATACTTCCGTTCGAGACCCCCAATCCCCCGAACCACAGCACCGCAATAATCCCGATATTGACCGTCAGCATGATGGCCGGGTTGAAGATGGACATGGCCCGCATCGCTTCAATGGAGCGCGCCTGGTACGTCTCGTTCACATGATGAAACTTGTCGACCTCATAGTCGAACCGGTTGAAGGCCTTGACGACGCGCACTCCGGACAAATACTCCCTCATCACGCCGTTGACGGAATCCAGCGCCTTCTGCACCCGGATAAACCGGGGGAATCCGATCTTCATGTTCAAGGCTATGAGAATTCCGACTATGGGAACCACTACAGCCAACACGATCGACAGCTGAGGATTCAGACGCGTAGCCATAATCAGACTGCCTATACACAATAAGGGAGCTTTTACGAAAATCCGCATCAGACCGTTTGTAAAATTCTGCACCTGAGTCACATCGTTCGTTAAGCGAGTGATTAAGGAGGCTCTCTCAAATTGGTCGATGTTCTCAAATGAAAGCGTTTGTATTTTAGCAAATAAATCTTTTCTAAGCTCCGCCCCGAACTTCTGCGATACGCGGCTGGCCAAAATGTTGCGCCCTGTTGCCGCCAACGCGCCGAGGAATGTGATCAGCAGCATAAATCCGCCCATGCTCAGAACATAATTCATGTCATTGCCGGCTACGCCCACATCCACGATATGCGACATCACCGTGGGCAGAGTCAAATCCGCCAAGGCTTCACAGGTTAAAAATAAGACCGCAATCGTAAACAGCTTCCAATACTTACGAACGTATTTTTTAAAGAACGACAAGGCCCTGTTCTTCCTCTCCTAATTTATTTAGCTTCCCTATATAAAACATACTCCTTTCAAACCAAATTGTCACTTCATTTTTCGCACAATTTGTTTGTAGTATAATGAGATTCATAGCAGCCCATATCAAAGGAGGACCTGGCCTTATGAACATTGTTGTGCTGGACGGATATACCTTGAACCCCGGAGACTTGAGCTGGGATAAAATCTCCCGGCTTGGACCTACCGCCATCTATGACCGGACTCCCGCCGAGCTCATCGTAGAACGGGCGGCGGATGCCGAAATCGTATTGACGAACAAAACGCCTCTGTCCGCAGCAACGCTCGAAAAGCTTCCCAAGCTTCGTTATATCGGCGTTCTGGCAACAGGCTACAATATTGTAGATATCCATGCCGCCCGGGAGAAGGGCATCCCCGTGACCAATATCCCTACCTACGGAACGCATTCGGTTGCCCAATTTGTGTTCGCTATGATATTGGAGCTGTGCCACCGTATAGGCCGCCACGATGAGGCCGTTAAAGCTGGAGAATGGACAAGCAGCATCGACTTCTGCTTTACGAAATCGCCGCTTATCGAGCTGTCCGGCAAAACCATCGGCTTGATCGGCCTGGGCAAAATCGGCACTCAAACCGCCCGCATCGCCCAGGCGATGAATATGCGGGTCTTAGCCGTAGGCAGCGGTCGCAGCCGTCCTCAACCCGTCGAAGGAGTCGAATGGACGGATATGGAAACGCTGCTTCGAGCCTCGGATATCGTGAGCCTTCACTGCCCGCTGACCCCGGATACGGAGCAGCTTATCAACCGCGAGCGGCTTGCTTGGATGAAGCCCACCGCCTTCTTGATCAACACGGCGAGAGGCGGCCTCATTCACGAACAGGACCTGGCGGATGCGCTGAATGGGCAAGCCATTGCCGGCGCGGCGCTGGATGTGCTGTCCGTCGAGCCTCCTCCAGCCGATAACCCGCTGCTGACAGCGAGAAATTGTATTATTACCCCGCATATCGCATGGGCTACCCAGGAGGCTCGCGCCAGACTTATGGACACAGCCGCTGATAATGTCGCTGCTTTTCTGGAAGGCAAGCCCGTCCATATCGTTAATGGAATATGATCAGGCTAGGCATTGTGCCGGACTCCCTTGGATGTCCGGTTTTTGCCGTGGAGACCGCTGTGTATCGCCGAGATCGCTGCAACAGTAGAAGGAAGAATGCGGGAAGAGAGTCTGCTGCATGGCTTGCGGGGATTTCATTGGGCTTGCGGATCAGCTGAGTTACTTAACTTAAGGTAACTAAATGAGGTCAAGTTGCGTACTTCTCCCTTCCCGGCATTGAAGGTATAATAGCTCCAGAAAACCTAGAAGGAGTGAGCTTCCATGAAATATAGACGCGTTGGCGCAAGCGGGTTGAAGGTAAGCGAGATCGGTCTCGGCAGCTGGTTAACCTATGGCACTGCCGCCGAGCAAAAGGCTGCGGACGCATGCATTCAAACCGCGTTCGAATGCGGAATCAATTTCTTCGATACGGCGAACGCCTACAATCGGGGAGAAGGAGAAAAGGCAATGGGGGCGGCCCTCAAGCCCTATGAAAGATCGAGCTATGTGCTGTCTACCAAAGTTTATTTTCCTATGGGACAAGGTCCCAATGACCGCGGATTATCCCGCAAGCATATTAAAGAGCAGTGCGAAGCCAGTCTGAAAAGATTAGGCGTGGACTACATCGACATCTATTTCTGTCACCGGTACGACGACCAGACTCCTGTGGAGGAGACGCTCCGCGCTCTGGATGATCTTCAAGCCGAAGGCAGAATCTTGTACGCCGCCGTCAGCGAATGGAGCGCAGCTCAAATAGCCGACGCCGTCGGCATCGGAACATCGTTGAGATTGCGGCCCTTGATCTCGAATCAGCCGATTTATAATATGTTTGAACGGTATATCGAACGCGAGGTGATGCCTGTATCCATGGCTGCAGGCTTGGGCCAGATTGTGTTCTCGCCTCTCGCCCAAGGGATATTGACGGGAAAATACAAGCCGAACCAGCAGCTGCCTTCGGACAGCAGGGCTGCCAACCGGGCGGTCAACCATGTCATCAACAGCTATCTTCAGGAAGATGTGCTGCTTTGTGTGGAGGAGCTCGGACAAGTTGCTGAACGGCTCGGTATTCAGCTGTCCCAGCTCGCGTTGGCCTGGGTGCTAAGACAGCCGGGTGTCAGCTCGGCCTTGATCGGGGCCAGCCATCCGCAGCAAATCGAGGAAAATGTAAAAGCGGTGGATATCGCGCTTCAGCAGGATACGCTCGATGAAATTGACCGTATTCTGCAAAAAGTCGCCGGGTTCGCTCCGCTTCGATAAGTGCCGGAGTAAGCAGGAAAAGGATCCGCTAATGCGGATCCTTTTGCTTTACTCCGACCTCTCCATAGCGCGCTTCCCCGCTTCCAAAACAGCCAGGATGCGGTCCACATCATACACGCTTCCCGCCCAAGTTCCGCCGCTGACCGATTGCAACGCAGCCCATAAGCGGGTATCGTCGGGAAGCCTCGGGTCGGCCCTTAGGCCGGGATGAGGGGTTCGGGATGCCAGCACCTGCGCTCCTTCCTCCGGGGTTAGCAGGTCGTCTCCGTGCCCTATGAAATGTACGCTGCCTTCCAGCCGATTTCGGTCGATTCTAATCTCTATGGTGTCTCCATCACGAAGCTTTCCTATCGGACCGCCAACGAGAGCTTCCGGACCGACGTGCCCTATACAAGCTCCCGTCGATACTCCGGAAAATCTGGCATCCGTAATCAACGATACTCGTTTGCCAAAGGGCAGATGCTTCAAAGCGGACGTGACTTGATAAGTCTCTTCCATCCCTGAGCCCGATGGTCCGCGCCCGATCAGGACCATAATATCTCCCGCCTCAATCCCGCCTTGCTTGATAGCGGCTATCGCCTCTTTCTCCGAGGTAAATATTTTGGCTTTGCCCCGGTGATGGTACACTCCGTCCTCCTGTACAACCGACGGATCTATGGCGGTTGACTTAATGACCGAGCCTTCCGGTGCCAAATTGCCGACGGGGAACGTTACGGTCGAGGTTAAGCCGCGCTGCCGGGCCTTCGCCGGATTCATGATCACCTCGTCGGGATCGATGCCGTCCTTCTCCATAAGCAGGCGTCTCATACGATGACGCCTCACGCTCTGCTCCCACCAATCCAATACCGTGCCGATCGTTTCCCCGGAGACGGTCATCGCATGCTCTTCCAATACGCCCTCCCGGCGGAGATGAAGCATCACCTCCGGTACGCCTCCTGCCAGAAACACTCGAACGGTCGGATGATCAACCGGACCATTAGGGAGGACACTGACCAGCCGCGGCACGTTCCGATTGATTCGAATCCAGTCTTGTACTGTCGGTATCGGAAGACGCGCGGCATGGGCAACGGCAGGAATATGCAGCAGCAGATTGGTCGACCCGCCAAATGCCGCATGCACGGCCATCGCATTATGGACGGCTGCTTCGGTTAACACGTGCTTCATGACGATTCCCTTCCGGTCCATGAGCATCAACGCGCGTGCGGATTGGCGGGACATCTCCTTCCACACAGGCTGTCCCGACGGAGCCAGAGCCGCATGGGGCACTGTCATTCCCAACGCTTCGGCGACCACTTGGGAGGTAGCCGCCGTCCCAAGAAACTGGCAGCCCCCGCCAGGCGTCGCACAGGCCCGGCACCCAAGGTCGGCGGCATCCTCCAGCGTGATCTCGCCTTTGGCATAACGCGCGCCGATCGTCTGAATCTTGCCCGCGTCCTCGCCACGGGTCGGCGGCAGCGTCACACCCCCTGGCACAAGGATGCAGGGGAGCTCGTGCATGGCAGCGAGCGCCATCATCATCGCCGGCAGCCCTTTGTCGCATGTGGCGACTCCAATCACGCCCTTGCGCGTCGGCAGCGAACGGATCAGCCGCCTGAAGACCATCGCGGCATCATTCCGATAAGGCAAGGAATCGAACATACCCTCCGTTCCCTGGGACCGTCCATCACACGGATCACTGACATATCCGGCAAACGGAATCCCTCCACTCGCGCTTATTTCCTCCGCAGCCGACTTCATTAGCAGCCCGACCTCCCAATGACCGGTGTGGTAGCCTAGCGCAGCCGGGCTTCCGTCTTCATTCCGGATGCCGCCCTGCGTGCTTAACAGCAAATACTGCCTGCCGCCCAATCCGCCCGGCGCCCATCCCATTCCCGCATTTTGCGTTAGTCCGAACAGCTCGCCGCTTGGCGCGTGAAGCAGCATGTCTTTGGTCAAAGGCAGTGTGCCCGCAGGGCCCGCCGAATGGGTCTCAATAGCAAACAAGCCTTCCTCATTCTGCCCCATGATCTCGTTCAACACATCCGTCATAGTAACCGCCACCCTCTCATCCTTTTTATTGAACAAAAAAAGAATACGCTTACAAGCCTGGTATTTGAGGAATGCCTTGGGTCAAGGCAATTCTCCCAGCCTTACTTGAAATACGCCGGGTACTTTTCTTTCAGCTGATCCTTATCGATATCTCCCATGCTAAGGTGCTCTTTCATAATCTTTCCGGCAGCATCTTCCTGTTTGTCACGGATGGCCTGTACTAGTCCTTGATGCTGCTCCAGAATACTCTCCCAATCCGTATTGGAAGCAAGCCGCAAAAAACGAATGCGGTTGTAATGCGTACTCATTTGCTGGATCATATTCCAGGTTCGGATTTTGCCGCAGCCGGTAATAATCGCTTTATGAAATTCTTCGTCCAGCTCAAACAGCCGTTCATAATTTTTCTCCGCTGCGCAAAGCTGCTGAAGATTGATCAGGTTTTGCAAATGCAGCACCTGCTCGGAGCTCAGTACGGTACAAGCCTCTCTGACAACCGCCGATTCCAGCGTTTCCCGAATAAAGCGGGACTCTTCAACATGCTGCCAGTCGATCAGTGAGATAAAAGAGCCTTTTTGCGGAACCGTCTCGATCAATTCCTCCTGGGCCAGCTTGACGAAGGCTTCGCGAATGGGAGTGCGGCTAACCTGCAGCATCTCGATGACGTCCTTTTCCGAAATAAACCGGCCGGGCTCCAACCGCAATTCCATAATGTTCTTCTTCAGCGTGCTGTGAACGTAATCCCGAATGAGTCCCTTATTGTCTCTTGCCGATTGTAAATGAAGTTCCATGGATTTCCTCCGCTATTCCTAGTATTCCTACTATAACAAGAAGACCCTGGAGATACAAGGCAGTGCGATTCATTATCCCCGTAGTTGGATGCAAATGTAAAAACATTCCATAATCCACCACCGCCGTCCTGCCTAAGAGGCGAATAACCGTTTTCCAAAAGCTTCATACTACAAGGTATGTATATTTTGGAAGGGAGGCGTTTCACATGATCGCCATCGAACGCTTGATTGAATCGTTGGGAAATCCCTCTGATCTGGAATTACAGCATCTCTACCAGCCTGACGGCATTGAGCCCGCTGGCACCCTGCTGTTCTTGTCGACGATTACAAACCGAATCGAGATGGAGCGCCTGCTTTTTATCCCGCTGCAAAGCCTCGTAAATAAGGAGAATCTGCATCCCAAGGAGCTGGTAAAGCATCCTTCCTTCAGGCAGTACTCCTCAATGGGGCAATGGATACCCTCGGATGTCCAAAGCATCGGAGCCAAGCTATTTGCTGGTCACTGCATTCTGCTGCTGGAAGGAACGAAAGAGGCTTTAGCCATTGACGTAGCGGATTGGCAGCACCGGTCTATCACGCCTCCGGAGACGGAAAGCTCCCTGATCGGACCACGGGACGCCTTCATAGAGAATCTGAGCGTTAATATTGCTCTGATTCGCGCGCGGATTCGCCACCCCAATCTCATCGTCCGGTCCTTCACTGTAGGACATGCTGCCTCTAATAATGTCACGATGTTTTATCTGAAAGGCATCGCCGATCCCGAAATCGTCAATAGTTTAGAGAGCCGGTTAAGAAGCATCCACATCGACAGTTTGCTGGATACGACTCAGCTGTCTCATCTCATAGTGGAGAAACGGAAATGGTGGTCCCCTTTTCCTCTCATGCAATCTACGGAGCGGCCCGACAAAACCGTATCCGCGCTGCTTGAGGGACGTATAGCCATATTGATGAATACATCCCCGACGGCCATCATTTTGCCGGTCACGTTAACCGCGCTGTACCAAACTGCCGATGACTACTACTTCCCTTTCTTATCCGGAACATTCCTCAGGTTTATCCGTCTGGTCGGAATGTTTATGACGCTTTTCCTGCCCGCTCTCTATATTTCGATCACAACGGTGAACCAGGATATCTTACGGATTCAGTTCATGCTGGCCATTGCGGCAAGCCGCGAAGGCGTTCCCTATCCGGCCTATATTGAGGTCTGCATTATGGTCTTTCTGCTGGAGCTTATTAACGAAGCCAGCGTACGGCTGCCCAGGGTCATCGGGGGAACGGCCACCATTGTCGGCGGTCTGATTATAGGTACAGCCGCAGCCCAAGCGCATTTGATCAGCAATATTATGATCGTTATTACGGCGGCCACGGCGATAGGCAGCTTTACTACACCGAATTATATGGTTGGCGTAGCGCTCCGCATGTGCAGCTATTTGCTGATTGCCTTATCGATACCGTTAGGGTTATACGGCATGACAATTGGGACTGCGTTAATTTTTATGGCATTGTGCCATTTGAAATCGTTCGAGGTCCCGTATTTGGCGCCATTTAATACGTTTTTTTATAAAGACCTGCTTCGAGATGCCATGACAAGGGCCCCTATCGGCATGTCCGCTTTTAGACCTAGGACATACCATACGAACCCGGCCAAATCGCGCCGAATAAGCCGCAAGGAAGGAGAAGAGCTGCTGTGAAATGGAAACTGAAGGAAAGAGAAGTGCAATATCCGATTTTGCTATTCGTGGTTGCTGTCGGATTATCGATTACGCGGGGAATTGAGAATACGGTGATCCAATCGGCCGGACGCAACGGGGTTTGGCTGTTCTTTCCCTGCGCGCTGTTGGTTTTGGCAGGAGCCTGGGTCAGCCTGAGCATAGTATCCCGTCTTCAGAGCAGCTCCATCATGATGGCCGGAGGTGAGGTCGGTCCCTCGATCTTATCGCCATTCCTTTATTTATTATATGGGGCTCTTTTCCTGGGAGGAGCCGGCTACGCATTAATGCTGGTCGGGGATTTTTTCTCGCGAACGCTGCTGTATGGAGATCAAAAGCTGTTGATGACCCTCGGTCCCGTGCTGGCGGGGCTCATGGCTATGTTCACCATGGAGACGATCGGCCGATATGCTCATTTATTGCTGCTGTTCATCGTCCCTCCCTTTCTGTTGATCTCCTTGCTGCCCATAAAAAATGCGCACTGGTCCTTCCTCCTTCCCCTTGTGGATAACAACGGCTGGGAGGACCCCCTGCGGTCCATCGCCGGGATTATGCTGATGTTTATACCGGCAGCTGCCTGTACGATGCTGATGAGTCCGCTCAAGGACCCTCAAATCAAGAAGAGCTACGCCTTGCTCACGATCCTCATGCTCTTTGCTTCCTTATTTGGCAGCTTTATGTTAGCCATGGGGATAACGACTTACGGAGTCGCCACTGCCAGCAGGCTATCCTTTGTCGCTAACGGCACCTACGGAGCAATCCGGCTGGAAAATTTCGTGCTGGAGCGAATCATGTTTTTCGCCGTTTTGCTCTGGGAATTTCTGATTATTGTCGGGTCAGCGTTTTTTGTCCGAAGCGCGTCCTTCTGCTTTGCCCAGATGCTTCGTATCCGGCTGTCTCCCTATCTCATCATCCTGATAACCGTCATCCTTGCCGTCTTATTGAGCAAGGCTCATATTCCTTTTTTCTTTATTAATTACTCCTATTGGCTAGGGTGCTACAGCATGTTTATCCTGATCGTTCTTCCGGTTCTGTTGTACCTATGGATGAAAGTAAGGGGGAAGGCTGCATGAGAAAATACAGCAAGCTATGGGCATGCTCGATCTTGCTGTCCTTGCTCCTTACCGGATGCGGCGACGTGAAGCAAATTAACCGGATCACATTCGTAACCTGCATCGGCATCGAGCCCTCTCCCAAGGGAGTACTTATCCACGCGTTGTCTGCCATACCGGGCAAATACGCTGCCCTTGCCCCTTCCGGCGGATCGCTAACCGGTAAAGAGGCACCCGATTTCATTTTGACGGCTGAAGGCGCCAACATCTCCGATGCTCTCTATAAGCTTAAACGCAAATCAGCGAGGGACATCCAGTTCGGTCATACCAAAATCGTGCTCTTCTCCAGCGAACTAGCCAAAAAAGGGCTGGAGGACCAGCTGGATTTCTTGATGCGCCGCAGCGAAATCCAAAATATTGCCTGGGTCGCCGTCACGAATAAAAGCCCGGAGCAGATCTTGAGAACCAGAGTAGCGGTGCCCGAATCCGTCAGTGATTGGATGGTTGACATGTTTTCCACTGCGGGGTCGGATACATTTGAGGTGCTGCCTATCTACTTGTATCAGTTCTATACATACATCCGCGAGCCCGGCTTCTCGCCCTATGCGATGGTTATTGATACGTCGGACGATTCCACCTCCCTGCAAATAACGGAAGCCGCTGTCTTCAGGAATGATAAGCTGGCAGGAACGATTCCTGCATCCGACGTGAAATACTTGTCCATGCTGAATAATAGAAAGCTCGCTTCCACTACTCTATCGATGAAGGATGAGAAGGTCTCTTTCTCCATGCTCAATTATAAAAGCCGAATCGGCTGGAAAGACGATCATTTTGAAGTCCGTCTAGATTTGAAGCTCGATTTGGATCAAGCTCCCCATCTGAATATGGAAACATTGCCCGATCTGAAAGAGACCCAGGAGAAGCTGAGCCATCAAATCGAGGAAGAGCTGCGCTCGTTCATAGCCAGGCTGCAAAAGCTGCGGAGCGACCCGGCCGGCTTCGGTGAAGCTTACCGTCTGGCGAACGGGGGAGCGTTGGATAAGGAGCAATGGCAGAGCGAGCTATTTCCGGAGCAGAACGTGAAGGTTCAGGTCCATACCCAAATTCAGCGCAGAGGCATGATCAAGTAATACGGCCGGACGATCACGATTGCCGTGGAAGCTCCTCATTCGCCGCAGGAGGCTCTGTGAAAGAAGCCTCGCTGCACAGCGAAAAGCACCGCAGCTGGCTCTCAACCAGACCGGTGCCTTTCCGCTACTTGCCGATACGATTCCATAGGCTGCGGGCTTTAGCCGCGAACAGCAACGACTGGGCCCATCTGTCGCTGATCTCTTCCGTTCTAGCTCCATAATCATCCACAGTAATGGCATAGGGCGGAGGCCCCAGCTCGCAGACGAAGGGAAATCGATCATCACCGCTCGCTTGAGCGAGCCAATGCCTCATCCCGCTCTCCCACCAGCGCTCATAATGCTCCAGCATCGGATGCTCGCCATTCTCTCCGACGTTCACCTGCACCTGCTCGCCGTTGGATACTCTTGCATGAATGCTTGAGGTCCGGGTCAGCAGCGTTCGCAGCAAGGCTTCCGCTTCCTCGCTGACCGTCCTCATTTCGCCGGCGACGACATAATGGGAGAAATCAATCGTAAGCCGTAAGGAAGGCAGACGGTTTACATATTGAACGGTCCGGAGCAAATCCTGCGTG
Organism: Paenibacillus vulneris; assembly: GCF_039543185.1. Classification (NCBI taxonomy): domain Bacteria; kingdom Bacillati; phylum Bacillota; class Bacilli; order Caryophanales; family Paenibacillaceae; genus Paenibacillus; species Paenibacillus vulneris. The sequence continues at coordinate 187,857 of NZ_BAABJG010000014.1, forward strand.
ATGGTCCCCCGGTGGGTTTCGATAAAGACTTGAATCCCGGCGTCTCGTGCCAGCCGATCGATATCATAAAGCAGCTGCTCTGCTTTGGCGTCTATGACAAAAGGCGTCAGCACTTGTGCATTTACGTACTGGACAGTGCCTTCATAAGCAGTCAGCTTCTCGATGAAATCAACCATGTCCTCCGCTGACTTGGGGTATGCGTTGACACTCAGGGTCAAACGATATTGATCGAGCAGGCGTCTCCAATCTGCAGCTTCTTCAGGCTCAGGAATGAAGGCATTCACTCCGTCAAACCCCGCCTCGGCAATGAAGCGCAGCTTCGTCTCCAAATCCCAGGCATGATCCGGTTCGGCAGGTCGAATGCCGTTCATCCCCCACCAGGACATCTGAACATCAAGCCTAGGGCTTCTGTCATTAGTGCGGGTAGACTTTATCATGTTCAACTCCACAAGGCCCCCCATCCGGATTCATCTCCAGATCAACCGGTGTGCCGTCAGCGCGGAATAACGGGCGATAATGATGGCTGATCCTAGCCGCGGACTCATTGGCATAATGGCAAATAAAAGCTCTGCGGAACCGGTCCTTCGTTTTGTTTCGGTAAGAGCCGTGAATCAAATTGCCGTTAAAAAACAGGACATCGCCTTTTTCCATAATAGTCGGAATCGCCTTTTGATCCTTGGGAGGCTTTACATAATGGGTCGTGAACGATTCGTCGGCATTGGCCTTCTCCGGGCAAATGATTTCATAATGATTCGTTTTGGGTACGACTAAGAGACCCCCGTTCTCCTCATCCGCCGGATCGATGGCCGTCCAAGCCGCGATACAGTTGCCCGGCTCTACCTTCAGATAGAAATTATCCTGATGCAGCGCCTGTCCCCGCGAGCCCGGAGGCTTGTAATAAAACATGCTTTGCGCCGCCAGCGCCGGTTCTTCGAATAAATCCGCCAGCACCTCCATGACCGGCTTGTGGAGCATGTACTGTTTGGCCGTTTCGTTGAAGCGGTGAGGGTGCATCACTCTCGGATAGCGCTTCAAAGGATCGTTAAGCTCCGCATCCATGTCAGGCTCAAAATGACCCGGAATCGTGTGATGGCTGATTTCCTCGAACGTACGCTCAATTTCGGCAATATCGTCCGGACTGAACAGCCCTTTGACAATTAAATACCCCTCCGTTTCAAAAAAATCCTTCTGCTCTTGCGATAAGGTCTGCAAGCTGACTTTCATCTTCGACATCTCCTTTTTACTGGATCTTGATGAGTGATCATTTATGCTCCTAGCATAAGGCAAAAGGCTGTCAGGATGAAGTAACAAAGATGCTAAGTAATCCTACGATCCTGCTATTGCTATGGAAAATGGGGAGCTGATCGTATATGCTGGTATCAGCATAATCCGCACTAGCAAGGAGGCTGACACAGGGATATGAGAACAGACCCCGATAACCGAACCTTTCATTACGATGGGAAAGCGTATGGCATTGTCATTGCAGGCCATTTTGACAAGCCGGATACGTATGTGACCAAACGGCCCGAGGGCATGAGCGATTGGCTTATCACCTACACGTTGAGCGGCGAAGGCTATTTTAGGACTCCGGGGCAGGAAACCGTCTGCAAAGCGGGGGATGTAACGCTGCTTAGAGCGGGAACTCCGCATCAATATGGAACCGTAAGCGGGCAAAGCTGGCATTTTGTCTGGGCTCACTTCTCCGATCGTTTCATGGAATCACGCCTGCTGCCGGAGGCCGATCTGGTGGTTCAGTCCGTTGACAATTCCTCCTCCCGCAAACGAATCTACCGTACCTTCAAAAAAATTATTAATGATTTCAGGGAACGCGGCGAATATTGGCATGAGCTGTGCCTGAACGGTTTGCGTGAAATCCTGCTTCTGTTAGCCCAAAAAAGCATTCAGCGGCTCGACGCGCGGATCGAGGAGACGTTGAACTATTTATCCCTGCACATGCGTAAGCCGCTTCGCATTGATGAGCTGTCCCGCAGCATCGGTCTGTCCCCCTCCCGGCTGTCCCATTTGTTCAAGGAGAGTACAGGACTTTCCATCATCGATACCTTGAACCGGATGCGAATCAGGCAGGCTGCCCTTATGATCGAGCATACCGACCGGAGCTTGACCGAAATCGCTTATGACGTCGGTTACCAGAATTACAATCACTTCACCAAGCAGTTCCGCAAGCATTATGGCGTGAACCCGGGCTCCTATAAACGGACGACATAGCCTGTTCGAAAAAAAGAAAAGGACGCTGTTGAGAGTCCTCCGTTTATCGAGAAACCTAGTTTTGCGAGAACTTTGCTAAATATGGAGGTGGGGTGTTCCTCGGAAGAGTTTACGTCCGCCTTTGAAACCCGTGAAAAATACCACTAAATCTGATCCCTTTCACGGGTTTCAACAGCGGCTGGAGGGGCATACCCCACCGTAGTATATTGGCAATAGTTCAAGCTCTTTTAGGTTTCTTGACAGCCTAAGGACGCTGTTGAGCGTCCTGAGTTTATCGAGAAACCTGAAAAGTTGCTTTGATACCAGGCGGGGTATATTCTCCGGCCAAGCTTCTGAAGCAGAACCACGTCAGACCGGGAATGATGGATTTGGAGCATCCCTCACTACAGCCACCGCAGGGGAAATGTATTCGGCATAGCGTTCCCCGACAGCTCCGCTCTCGACGTCACCTGCATGTACATACAGCCGATGGCGCATCCCGACTGTCCCCCCGCTCCGCAGGTCATACCCGCCGTTAAAGTGGAAGTTCGCAGGCGTGAACGGGCCGTAATCACGTACGAACCATTGCTTGGCGAACGTTTCGTTATCCGGCGCTGAGAAGACGGCAATGCCCGCCTCCGCGAACTCCTTGGCATCTTTGCCATCCGCCGGGTTCATGCGGAGAAACAGCTTGCCGCTGTAATCTACCCATTCGGTAACGGTTCCAAAAATATTCGCTTCGCCTACAGCCCCGTTCGCCGCCGTCAACCGTCCCGTGTGATGGGCGTTGATCTGCTCGTTGACGCGAATAAACGGAAAGCCGCCTTCCTTGGTGCTGCCAAAGGTCACGTCCCCATTAATCGCATGAAGTTGAGTAGCAAGATCCAAATACCGCGATTCCCGAGGCAGGTTGTAGACCCGGATGGATCGGGTTTCTTGAAGAAGGAGATTTCCGTTCTCATCCTGCCAGTCGATCAGTGCGGTCAGATGACCGAACACCGGACCGCTCTCCAGCGTCAAAAATTTGCGGTGAACCTGCCGGCCCTCCCCGCGGAACTCGTGGTAGAGCTTGTGGCCGTTCACATCGTCATGGCCCCACCATATGCCATGATGGTGCAGGTGATCGTCCGGACCGTCCTGAATCAGCGATTTGCCGTGAGGTCCGACCAGCGGATACAAGTAAGGCTTGGCGACATCGCGGGAGTACATGTATCGTGTAACAAGATGCCCTTCGATGCTGAAAATGACGCGGGCATTCTCTTCCTGAATGTCCAGGAAGACCCCTGGTATGTCGGCCCACGGGTTTTGCCGGCGGTCGACCGGCACTGCCTCCTTCCGCGCACGCTTGACGAGAAGCAGCGAGGAATCTCCGCCTGCGGGCCGTTCCCGCAGCAGTATATACAGCGCCGGCTCCGGCACGGCGCCTGTTGGTGTCGACGCCATGCCCGCCCGGCTTAGCTGGCAGGGATACTCGGCTCCGCTCGCCTCGTCAATGGCAAAGAGATGATCATCGCCGGCCCAATCGCTCAGCGTGATAAATACCGCTTCGTCCAGCTCCGCTCGGACCACAGCAGGAATCGGCGCATCCTCGCGGATGGTCAGGCTGATCCATCGATTCTTTTCCAGATTGTTCATATTCTGCCCTCCTATCGGCCTTCGCCGCTCACAGTGATATCATTCCGCCCCAAAGTTGTAACCGCGTTTTTCTTATCGCCACCTGCTAGCTTTTTTACTCCCCTGATACTTTAATTTCATTATTCCCGAAGCCGGTAACGGAGCGCGTCTTCTCATAGAAATGCGTTGCATTCGCCTGGATTCCTTCCCTCGTATAAAAAGGATCGTCCTTGGTCAGCGGCAGCTTCACCCGCTCTCCCGTGCTGGCCGATTTATAAATAGCCGTAATCAGCTCCAATGTATTGCGGCCGCTGACTCCATCGATCAAGATGCTGGAACCGTTCTCAATCGCTTGCAGCACGTTATCGATTTGCCCCCTATGCCCCAAGTGCGGCAGATCGGGCAGCGCATCATATTGCGCTTGTATTTGCTGCTCCAGCGGAACGTTCGGTTCAGGGAAGCCGTTTTCTTTGGAGACGGAAGCTTTAACCTTCCATGGCGTAGAAATACGTGCGGCCGTCCCTTGGAAAATGAGCTGCTGCTCCTCTCCATGGTGAACTACCGAGCTGGTGACCTGCGCAAGAGCACCGCCCGAATAGCGCAAAATCGCGACGGACAGGTCCTCGACCTCTGCATTATCATGGGAAGTATTGCTCATGATGGCCTGTACCTCTTCCGGCATTCCCATCATCCACTGCAGTGCATCGATATGATGAACGGCATGGTTGATCGTGCAGCCGCCGCCTTCCTTCTCCCATGTGCCGCGCCACCAAAGATCATAATAGCAGTGTCCCCGCCACCAGTAGGAGTCGACTTGAGCATGAACGATGTTGCCTGCCAGCCCTTGCTCCAGGGTTTGCTTCAGCTTCATCATCGGGTTCGTAAAACGATTTTGCGCAATAACCGATAAGATCCTGCCGGATTCCTCGGCAGCCCGGTTCATGTCGTCGCATTCTTGCAGGGATGAGGCCATAGGCTTCTCCACAATCACATGGGAGCCCGCACGCAAAAAATCTTGCGTAATGAAAGCATGGGTATAGGGAGGCGTACACACGGAGACAAGATCAATGCCCTGCCCGAGCAGCTCCTTATAATCCTGCACCGCGACCGCATTCAATCCGTATTTGTGCATGGCCTCCTCCGCCTTATCCTTGAACACATCGGCGACCGCAACAATCTGGCATCGGTCCGAAAATGATAAATAGGCATCCATATGCGCCCTGGATATAGAGCCCGTCCCAATAACCGCGACTCGAATCATATTTTTCCACTCCTTTGCAATGGTTGTTCCTTCTTAATCATAAAAGAAAGGCCCACTCATTTATGAAGCAATGTTGTGGTTATATGTTGGGATCTTGCTATAATGGAAGAAATGAATTCGATGGATGCATGGAGGGTGAACGATACTCATGGGAGCCAGACCGTTCGAATTTGACTATCGAAGAACTTCGGAGGTTGTATTCAAGGAAGTGTTTCATGCCCATCCTGAAATGGAATTTACCTATGTACATGAAGGGGAGGGCAGCCTGATTGTGGATGGCAAAAGCTACCCGGTGGAGCCCGGCACCCTGATGGTCTTTCAACCCTTTCAGCTGCATCGCGTACAGATCCATGTCGCACCGGAGCGTCCTTTTGTAAGAAGCCTGATCCAGTTCGATCCGCTGCTGCTCCAGCCCTATTGGGACAGCTTCCCGCTGCTCAAGCATTTTTTTCATTCTCTTAAGCAGCAGCAAGCAGGAGGCAGACCTTGGCATCACCTGAACGAATCGGGTGCCCTCGTAACGGTCATGAAGCAGTTTCATGAAAGCAAGTGCAGGCTTAAACCACAAGAATACCAAGAGGAGTATATGTTTTTCCTGTTAAGCTTCATCAAGCAGCTGCAGCAGCTTGAGCGGCAGCCGGAAACCGCTTCGAATGTGGAGTCGAAATTTTCCCACCGCGCAGAGGAAGTCATGCAGTGGGTCGAGCGGCATTATCAGGAGCCCTTCCGATTGGAGACGATGGCCAAGGATTTGCATGTCTCCCGCTATCATATCGCCCATCTGTTCAAGGAAGCGACAGGAACCACGATCCTTGCCTATGTTCAAGCGACAAGAATCCGGCATGCTTGCATTTGGTTAACCAAAACCTCGCTTACTATTCCCGAGATCGCCGTAAGGGTCGGCATTCCCAACCCCTCCTATTTCTGCAAGCTATTCAGGGAAACGATGGGGATTACTCCGCATCAATATCGGTTGAAGGTTAGGACACCTTAGGCGTGGGGGGATGTCGGGAAACCTGCGGATATGAAAAATGGCTTCGGTCCAACGGTGGGGTATCCCCTCCGGCCACTGTTGTTCTCGGGAAACCTATAGAAGGACTCGAAATATGCTATTATCCTTCAGCGGGATTTCCCTTCCAGCCAGGCTTCCGAAGCAGGCTTTGCTGTGCAAAGCCCCAAGCTGTTGAAACCCGTGAATCTGATTCAATATAGCGGTATTTTCACGGATTTCAAAGGCTGACGTAAACTCCTCCGAGGCATACCCCACTTCTGTATATAACATGTTTCTCGTAAACCGGTTTCCCGACATACCAAAGACGCCCGGAGGCGTCCAAAGGGCAGGTAGATTAAAGGGTAAATCTGGAGAGGGAGAAAGGGCTGATATCCTGGGACGTTGAGCCCTTCACGATGAGATCGGATAGTATCTCTCCGACGACGCTTGAGAACTTAAAGCCATGGCCGGAGAATCCCCCGGCCAGCCAGATCCGATCATGCTCCGGATATGTGTCGATAATGAAATCTTCATCCGGAGTCATTTCATATTTGCACACGGCTCCACGAAGCAAACGGCCGGAAGCGCGGGGCATGAACTGCTCCAGCGCCTGGCGCAAATCCTGTTCGTCCTCGGGATACGTGCCGAACGGCTCAAAAGCTTTGCCCGGCTGCCACGGCTGCCCGGCATCATGCCGGCCAATCTTGACGCCGGAGCCCTTCAATCCGGGAAAGCCATAGTACCCTCTCCCTTCCCATCCAAACGTGAATCCGGGAAATTCGGCATGATCGAAAAGCGTCTCATCCGCTTCGAACCACCCCACCGCTTTTCTGACAGGCCGTATAGGCAGCTGGCTGAAGCCGTCGAGGAAGCCGAACCAAGCCCCCAGGCTGACGATGATCCGTTCAGCCGTGAATTTCGCGGTAGGCGTATGCACGGCCACATGGCTTGGGGCAGCTTCTATACGCACCACTGGGCTGTGGGGTAAGATTACCGCGCCGTGAGCAGCAGCCTGCTTCCGGAAGGCCCCGACACAAGCCTCGCTTAAGAGAAAGCCAGCCTGCCGCTCATAGAGCCCGATATACGAATCGGGCAGCCGAATGCCTTTCCAACGGAAGCGAATCTCTTCCGCCGTCAGATAATCAACGGACAGCCCATGCTCCTTCGTTCGCTCCCATTTGCTCTTTAAGCCGGAAGCCTCGGCGGAACCCAGGTTCAACACCCCGGAACGGACAAGCAATGTATGTCCCGTGACGGATTCCAATTCCGACCACAGCTCATCGGAACGAAGCGCCATGGCCGTATAGGTCGGATTTCCGGCATAAGCGTGACGCATGAGTCTTGTTTCGCCATGATGGCTCCCCGACGTATGAGGCGGATCGAACGCATCGAGCAGCAGCGTCTTCACACCTTGCCTCGCTAAATAGTAGCCTGCGCTCATCCCCATCGAACCGGCGCCAACGACGATAACATCGTATGAAGTACTTATAGGAGTCACCTTCCTTTTTCATTCCGTTGCGATAATTCAATCTTAGCAGCCGCGTGCGTTGTTATGAACCCTTTTATAGTGCCAGTCAAGTAAAGAAAAAAAAGAGTTCAACCGCTATGAACTCCCTAAGGCTGTTGAAACCTATAAAGCCCTGCAATAACGACATACCCATTGGGGTATATACCTCCGACATAGCTTAACAAGCAGGCTTTGCTCTGCAAACTCCTGACCGTTGAAATCTGTGAGCTTTCATTAAATTTGGTAGGCAGGTTTACGAGCTCCTTTTCTCTGCTTCACGGGTGCTTGCTCTCGATACCAGCTGTTCCAGAGCCTTCGCGTGCAGCGGAAGACGATAGCTTTTGACCAAGTTTTCCCCATTGGAAAAGTCTTTGTCATAGGCACGCTCAAAGCCGAGCCGTTCATACAGCCGGACGGCTGACTGCATCAGATCCGAAGTGTGCAGATGCAGAACCGGAGCGCCCAAAGCGATCGTCCGTTTGACGCTTTCTATAATCAGCTCCGTCGCCACACCCTGTCCGCGGGCGGAGGGCAGGACGGATAGCAAACGGATGATCGGAGTGTGGATTTCCAGCTCCGGTCTTCCGTAAGCGGCTTCCGATGAGACAAACATCTGCACACTGCCGACGATCTCGCCGTCTTGTTCAGCCACGAGGGTCGCTATTGCTTTCTCGTTATCTACCGCAGCCAGGATCCCTTCCCGATAAGCCTCCCAACGGGGAGGCGCCATCACGGCTTCGTACTGCACATAAGCGGCAAGCATCAGATGTTGAATCGCTTCTCTGTCGGATGCAGCAGCATCCCGGATCGTTAGGGTGCTCAAGCTCCCCATCCTTCATCACCTGTCCTTTTCCAAAGCATGAACAGCGGTTAAAGCGAATAACGCTGAACTGGGAACCAGCGCCTCGTCATTCAAAGTGAACTTCGGATGATGCCATTCCTCCGTTCCGCTCGTGCCCATCCAGATGAAGCAGCCCGGCACCTTCTCCTGATAATGGGCGAAATCCTCGCCTCCGGCCGAGGGAATGGCTTCGATGACCTGCAGCTTCAATGCCTCAGCGGCATAACGAACGGTTTCAACAGCTGCAGCGTCATTGTTCACCGTCGGAATGCCGGAGAACCAGCTTAGCTCGGCTTCCGCCCCGTAGCCTGCGGCTATGCCCATGGCGATGCGGTGAAGCCGGTCCGGCATATCATGCCTGACCTCCTGGCGGAAGGTCCGTACCGTGCCGTCTAACACGGCCAGATCCGGGATGACGTTCCATGTGGTCCCCGCATGAAAGCTGCAAATGCTGACGACCGCGCGGTCGAAAGGACTCGTGTTGCGGCTGACCGCGGTCTGAATTCCGCCAACGATGGCGCTTGCCGCCACGATAGGATCGATCGCCGCATCAGGAACGGCCGCATGGCCGCCCTTGCCGTGCACTTTAATCTTGAAGCCGTCGACGCTCGCCATCAGCGGCCCGGCGCTTAAGCCGATAGTGCCTACCGGCAGCTCCGGCTTGTTATGCATGCCGAAGATCGCTTCGACGCCTTCCAGTGCGCCGGCTTCGATCATCGCCCGCGCCCCGGTTCCCTTCTCTTCGGCAGGCTGGAACAGCAGCCGCACCTTGCCGCGAAGCTTGGAAGCATGCCGCTTCAATAACACGGCCGCCCCCAGAATCGCCGCGGTATGAAAATCATGTCCGCAGGCGTGCATTTTTCCAGCTATCTCCGATGCATAGGGCAGTCCGGTTTCCTCCTGAACCGGAAGCGCATCGATGTCGGCTCTTAAAGCAACGATGGGTCCATCCTCATCGCCTACGATTTCAGCCAGCACACCGACAGGCAATTCCAGCGGAAGCACCGTTATGCCTTCGTTCAACAGAAATTGTTTAATTTTCCGCGTCGTCTCCACTTCCTGCATGGACAGCTCCGGATGACGATGCAAATCCCTGCGGAAGTCCGCCAATACCGGATACAAGGTTCTCGCTTCCTCCAGCCACTGCTCCGGCGCCAGCTTCAGCTCCCCCGCCGTACTCATCACAAGCCTCGCTTGATACGTTCAATTTGCGCCAGATGCGTCTGCACATGCTGGATAAACGCCCGGTAAGAGCTTTCCAGCGTAACCGTTTCTCCTTTGGCGTTGATGCCGGATTTTTGCCAATCCTCTGCGCTCAGCCGCTTGAACAGCAAGCTGTTATAGGCTAGCAGCGCCTCGAACACAGCCAGGATATCGGCGGCCGATCCTTCGTTCGCTTTGGAATGGCTGACCCAAGGGTCCTGCTGAAAGGCGGCCAGCTGCACATCCGTCTCGGATATCAGCTTGCGGATGCGAAACGAAAACACGATGCTGTGATCCGCCAGGTGAGACAGCACTTCGGTTATGCTCCATTTCCCCGGGGCTTCCTTCTGCTTCAATTGCTCCTCCGTCAGCCCTTTGATCGCTTGCTTCAATTGATCCAAGGTTCTTGTATAAGGCGCAAGATCAATAACGGTTTGACTCATGATAAGTTCCTCCCAATGTCATAGTGGCTGCTTCCGCAGCGGTCAGTTTTTTCGTTAAATAAACAAGCTTATCATCGGTTCCCAGATCTCTCTCGAAAAATCTCTCATAGCCCCTTCTTTCGTACATCGGGAGCAGCCAAGGATGCTTCCTGGAGGTAGCCAATGTAACCGCCTCGGCATGCAATTGGTCCCGCACGATCCGTTCCTCCACATACGTAAGGAGAAGATCTCCCAAGCCTTGACCGCTCCGTAGCGGATCTACGGCGAACCAATACAGGAACGGGTGGGGCGTCACTTCCTTCAGCGATTTGAGGGACAAGGTGGCCACAATGGAATCCTCATCAAGCAAGACATAGCAGGCATTGTCCCTGATATTGTCTGCAACCATCTCCAGGTCCGCATTCACGGCTCTGAACTCAATCCCAAGCTGCCGTATAGATTCGTAAGCGCCCTGGATCACGCGCAGAACCTGTTCTGCATCGTCCTCAGCAGCCAAACGGTATGAATAGCTCATAGACAGCACCTCCCAGTTTATGCGTGATGGATTTACGTATAGACCTGCAGCCGATCTAGATCACGTAGCTCCATTCCGGAGTTATCCGCTTCAAAAACTGCTTCGTACGTTCTTCCTTCGGCCTTGCAAAAATATCCTCGGGATTGCCCTCCTCCACGATTCTCCCTTCATCCATGAACACCACATGATTGGAGACGTCGCGCGCGAAGCTCATCTCATGCGTTACCACAATCATCGTGACCCCTTCCCGGGCGATACGGCGGATCACGGACAGCACCTCGCCTACAAGCTCGGGATCAAGGGCGGACGTCGGTTCATCGAACAGAATCACCTCCGGATTGAGCGCAAGCGCCCGGGCAATTCCCACCCGCTGCTGCTGACCGCCCGACAGCTCAACCGGATAAGCGTCTATCTTATGCGACAAGCCGACCTTCTCCAGCATGAGCAGGCTTTTTCTGCGCGCCTCCTCCTTCGACAGCTTTTGAACGACGACAAGTCCCTCCATCACATTTTCGATAACCGTTTTGTGCTTGAACAAGTTGTAGTGCTGAAACACCATCGCCGTCTTACGGCGCAGCGTCAAAATATCCGTTTTGCTCGGATGCTTGCATTGCACCCGGTAATCCCCGATCCGCACCTCGCCGTCGTTCGGTCTCTCCAAAAAGTTAATGCAGCGCAGAAGCGTTGTTTTGCCCGAACCGCTCGGTCCCAGGATGACGACGACATCCCCTTTGCTTACCGTAAGATCGATGCCGCGCAGCACCTGATGCTTACCGAACGATTTCTGAATATTGCTAAGTTGAATCATGCCACTCCCCCCCGGTTGTACCGATTTAAACGATGCTCCAGCATGGACGTAATCTTTTCCGAAATGAGGGTCAATCCCCAATAAATCAGCGCTGCGGCAATAAAGGCCTCGAGAAACTTCAGGTTGGAGGTGGCGACGATATGCGCTTTGCCGTTCAGCTCAACCAGGGAAATGGTAAAAGCAAGTGACGAGCCGTGCAGCAGCCCTATGAACTTATGCAGCAAATTGGGCAAGCTGGCCATAAGCGCCTGCGGGATAACGACCCGCCTCAAGCCTTGGGCTGTAGTCATCCCCACCGAATAGGCAGCCTCCATCTGACCGTGCGATACGGATAAAATACCTGAGCGGATCGCTTCCGACATATACGCAGCGGAGTTCAGTGAAAAGGCGATAAGGATAAAGGTCACCAGCGGTACGGATTTGGACCGGATTCCCCAGCCGTACAGGTCGGACAGGTAATCGAATAGCATCGGCAGACCGAAGTAAATGAGCATAATATGCAGCAGCAGCGGCGTTCCGCGGACGAAGGAGACATAGAAGCCGGCTAGCCAGTGAATGAATCGGATTCGGTAAATTCGAACGAGCGCTATGCCGGTGCCGAGAACGAAGCCGAACAGCAGAGGAACCAGGGAAACCGCCAGCGTCAGAGGAAGTGCCTTAATGATCTCGACAAACGCTTTGCCGATAAAAGCAATATCAAACGCCATAATGCAGCCCTCCTGTCTGACCGGCTCCCAGCTTACGTTCATGCCGCAAAAGCCTTCTCTCCGAAACGGCAAACAATCGTTCCAGCACAATGCACAGAGCATAGTAGATGATGGCCAGCGCAATATAAATTTCCAAAAAATGGTTTGTCGTTAGCAGTGTCTCCGCTCGCCCTACCATATCCATGACCCCGATGGAAAAGGCTAACGACGTATCCTTCATGCTGGAAATGACCAGATTGCCGAAGTTCGGAAGCGCAATAGCCATGGCTTGAGGCAGCACGATACGCAAGAAGGCGTCTTTCCCTGTCATCCCGGTCGAATAGGCTGCTTCCAGCTGCCCTCGCTCCACGCTGTTCACCGCCGAGCGGACGATTTCGCACACGTAAGCCCCTATGTGCAGCCCATACGTGATGATAACGAATATGATGGCTTCCACGCTCGTTACATCGATATGGAGCAGATGCAGCACTTCCGGCAGCCCGTAGTAGACCAGGAACAGCTGAATAATGATCGGCGTGCCCCGGATGAACGAAACATAGATGATGACCAGCCGATTCAGCACGGGAACCTGGTACAATCTCGGCAGGACGATCATAAATCCGATCAGTATCCCGAGCAGCAGAGAGGCAGCCAGGATGAACAGCGTAATGTGCAGGTAAGACAATAATTTAGGCAGAAACACCGCTACCAGCTGAATATCAAACGATTTGCCCATCGTACATCGCGTTCCTTTCTGACCGCAGCGTCCTTGTTATTCCGAGACGGTATAGTCAGCCCCGAGCCATTTGGTGCTCAGCTTGGATAACGTTCCGTCTTTCTTGATGGATTTAATCGCTTCGTCGATTTTGGCCTTCAGCTCTTCCTCATCTTTACGGAGAATAAAGTACACCTTGGAGTTGGAGATAGCAGGCCCGACGGTTTTCTGCTGGGCATCGGCACTCTCATTGCGCTGGTCTACAGCGAACTGCGTGCTTATCGTCGCATCGACACGCCCGGCCTTCAACTGGGCAATGACATCGTTCGTTCCGCCGCTTCCCGAATAGACGATATTAATGGCATCGTTATGAGTTTTGTTGTAATCCTGCAGCAGAACCGATGCGTTGCTTGTCGCCCCCACGATGACTTTTTTCCCCTTCAAATCGTCTATAGAGTTAATATCGTTCCGGTCCTTATGGACGACAACCTTGTTAGGGAAAATGTTATAGGCTTCATCATTGAACAAAAATTTCTCCTGGCGTTCCTTGTTTACTTCCATCTGATGGGCGATAAAATCGATTTTCTTCGTTTCAAGGCTGAGCAGCAGGTTAGCGAAGTCCATCGTTTTGAACTCGAATTCGTATTCAGGCAGCCTCTTATCAATTTCCTTGACGAGCTCCACATCATAGCCTGTCAAATTGCCCTTGTCGTCGATAAAGCAAATGTTTGCGAACTGTGTCCCCGTACCGACGATGATTTTCTTGGGCTTCACGGCGCCTGCGGCGGCCGTTTTATCGGAAGCGGCATCCTTGGATGCCGGCGCTGTACCGCATCCCGATGCAAGCAGGACAAGTGCAAGTACGGATGCTGCGATGGTTTTCTTCATCAAAATAGATCATCTCCTTTGGTTTCATCGTCATAACGGGGGATTGCCTAATGGTTCGCTATAACGGATAATGACATGCAGCCCAGCGTCCTTCTGCGACCTGCGTTAATTCCGGCTCTACACTCCGACATAGGGCCGTTGCAGCCGGGCATCTCGTATGGAAACGGCAGCCCGCCGGAGGATTGGAGGGGGAAGGAATTTCCCCTTGAATCGATACGAACGGTTTTCTGCGGGTCGGATCGGCTGTCGGAATGGACGCAATAAGCCCTTTGGTATAGGGGTGAACCGGATGCTTGAAAAGCTCTTTGCCGGGAGCCACCTCCACCAGCTTGCCGAGGTACATAACCCCGATCCGGTCTGATATATGGCGGACGATATTCAAGCCGTGAGCGATAAACAAATACGTCAATCCGCGCTCCCGCTGGAGCTCCTGGAGCAAATTGATGATTTGCGCTTGAACGGATACGTCCAATGCGGAGACCGCCTCGTCAGCGAGAATAAACTGCGGGTTCAACGCGAGGGCCCGGGCGATCCCGATACGCTGCCTTTGTCCGCCCGAGAATTCATGCGGGTATCGGTCATACCAAGCCGGATTCAATCCGACGGCCTGCAGCAGCTCCTCTACCCGGCTGCGCTTTTCGCCGGCACTGACCGTCCGATGCACCTTTAACGGCTCGGCGATAATCTCACCGATCTTCCACCGGGGATTGACGGAGCCGTACGGATCCTGAAAAATCATCTGCATGTTACGCCGGGTTCTCAGCATGTCAAGCGATTGGGAATTTGTGATCTCCTCGCCCAGAAAGCGAACCTTGCCTGATGTTGCCTTTTCCAGCTGAAGGATTAATCGCCCGAGCGTCGATTTGCCGCTCCCAGACTCTCCGACCAGGCCGAACGTTTCCCCCTTCCGAATCGTAAAGCTCACCTCATCGACCGCATGAATAAAGGACGAAGGGCGTCGCAGCCCGCTTTTTTTAATCGGATAATATTTGCTGAGCCGTTCCACCTCGATCAAATGGACCGGAGCCGTTGAGGGCTCTGGGACTTCGGTGTCCGATAGAGCAGAATGGACCGTTACTTCTGGATTCGCTGAGATGGAGGCGGCAGGCACAGAAGCCATCCAATCCTCCTCTTGAACGAGCTCCTCTGCATACCAGCAGGCGGATTGCCTGCCGTTCACATGAAACAGAGGAGGGCTATCCTTCACGCAGCGTTCAGCAGCGTATGGGCATCTGGGATGAAACCGGCAGCCCGGAGGAAGCTCCGCCAGGCTCGGGATCGAGCCCTCTATGGAGAACAGCTTCGCTCCATGCTCGCTGTCCAGCGTTGTAATGGATTGCAGCAATCCTCTGGTATAAGGATGATGGGGCAGCTCGAACAGCTGCTGCACGGTGGCCTGCTCCACCACCTTGCCCGCATACATGACAAGGATTCGATCCGCCATTTCGGCGGCGATCCCCATATCATGGGTGATTAGCAGAATGGACATCCGAAACTCCGTCTTCAGCTCCTGCAGCAAATGAAGGATTTGCGCTTGAATGGTCACATCCAACGCGGTAGTCGGTTCGTCGGCGATCAACAGCTCCGGACCGCAGGCCAGAGCCATCGCAATCATCGCACGCTGCAGCATGCCTCCTGACAGCTCATTCGGATACTGCTTCATTCGCAGCTCCGGCTCGGGAATGCCGACCCTTTGCAGCAAATGAACGGCACGCTCCCACGCCTGTTCCTTACTGCCCTGCTTATGGGTCAGAATGACCTCCGTTATTTGGCTTCCTATCGTAAATACAGGATCAAATGCCGACATGGGCTCCTGGAAGATCATCGCTATCTTTTTTCCCCGTAAGGAACGAAGCTCTTTCTCAGGCAGCACCGTTACATCTACCCCGTTAAACGTAATGGTCCCTTCGGCGATCCGGCCGTTCTCATAATCCAATAACCGCATGATGGATTTGGAGGTTATCGTTTTGCCGCTTCCCGACTCGCCGACCAGGCAGACGGTTTCACCGGGCTGAATGTGCAGGCTTACATCCGCAATCGCTCTAAGCGGCCCTTCCTTGGTCGCAAAGTCGATGGACAAATGCTGAATATCAAGCAATGGTTTCATTGATGCCGCCTCCCTGTCCTATGTCCTGCTTTTCTTCGGATCCAGCTGATCACGGATATAGTCCCCGATCAAATTGACCGATAGGACGAATAACGTAATCGCCAAGCCGGGGAACGTCGCAATCCACCAGGCTACCGTCAAATAGCCTCGGCCTTGGGACAGCAAGGTGCCCCAATCCGGAATTTCCTTAATGACGCCCAGCCCAAGAAAGCTTAAGCCCGAGCCAATCAATATGGACGAACCGAGCCCGATAGTGGCCATAACCAATAGCGGGGACCAAGCATTCGGCAGCACATGCCACCAGAATCTCCGTAAGGCCGAAGCCCCTATGGAACGGGAAGCTGTTACGAAGGACCGGTTCTTGATACTCATAATTTGTCCCCGCATCACTCTTGCGTAGCCGGGTACTGCGGACACGGCTACAGCGAATACAATATTGAATAAATGAGGGCCTAAGGCAGCCGCAATAGCCAGGGCGAGCAAAATGCCGGGAATGGTCATCAGCACATCGATGAACCGCATCAGAACCTGATCGAGCACGCCTCCGACATAACCGGATAGCGCTCCGATCGTCCCTCCTAGAATCCCGCCAGCCAGCACTGAGGCAACGCCGATAAACAGGGAATCGCGGGCTCCATAGACGACAAGACTGAATATATCCCTTCCGAAATAGTCAGTTCCAAGCCAATGTGCCGTGCCGGGCGGCTGCAATATATGATCCGTAAACATCTGAGTCGGTGCATACGGGGCGACAGCCCCAGGAATGACGGCGCAGACGATGATGAACAGCACAATAAGAGACGCAGCGCAGACAAACAGCTCCGCTGCCGTTAGCGATCTACCCTGTTTCCTTCGAGGCGCGCTCTCACTCCTTTCCTTCCAGACGGTTTTTGCGGATGATATCACTTCCTTCATAACCGTTTCCCTCCCAAGAGCTGTACTGAATGATGGTCAAATCCATAGCCTGTTGATTTAGCTTGCATTGGACCTGCGGACCCGAGGGTCAATGTAGTTGTAAGAAAGGTCCACGAGAAAATTGACGCCCACATAGACAATAGCCGAGAAAAACACAACCCCCTGAACGACCGGCAAATCCCTCGCCATAATGGCATCAGCGATGATTCTCCCGATTCCTTGTCTCGAGAATACCGTCTCGACCACGACGGTTCCCGCCATCAGATCGCCTATGTGAATACCGATGACGGTAATAGCCGGGATCAGCGCATTGCGCAGCGCGTGAAGGTACATGACCTTTTTCTCCGCCAATCCCTTGGCTCGAAGCGTTACGATGAACGGCTCGTTCAACACTTCCACCATACTGTTGCGCACCATGCGGACGATAAAACCGGCCCCTACAATCCCCAAGGCTGCCGCCGGCAGGACTAGAGTGGCCAACCCGTCAGAGCCCATAGCCGGAAACCAGCCCAGCTGGACCGAGAACAGGAGAATGAGCAGGATTCCCGACCAGAAGGTCGGCATGGAGATCCCGAATAATCCAACCAGCCGTGCCACTACGTCAATCCACCGGTTGCGGTACACCGCAGACAATACGCCGAGCAGGACCCCAAACACAACGGAGAGCAGTGTGCTTGCCAAGGTCAGCGTTAACGTTGCCGGAAAATGATTCATGATCTTCGGCAGCACGGGCTCGCTGTTGATCATCGACTTGCCGAAGTCCCCCCGCAATATCCCGGCGAAATAACGTCCGAATTGCACGTGGAACGGCTGATCGAGTCCCAGCTGATGACGCAGGTTGGCTATCATTTCCGGAGTTGCCGTGGAAGGATCAAGCATCGAGAGAACCGGATCGCCGGGCAGTACATAGATGATGGCAAATACGAGCACCAGCGATCCCAGGATGACTAGAATGGAGGACAGCAGCCGTTCAATCAGTGTCTTGATCATATCCATGAACTCCTTTATTTTTGAATGGTGACATCATTGAATAACGGATAACCCAACGAATCGAACTTCAGACCTTTAACCGTTTTGGAGGCCGCTATCGTGTACGGGAATACATAGATCGGGATGATGACGGCGTTATCGCTTAGATTGCGCTGGACCTTTTTATAAATATCCGCGCGTTTGGCCGGGTCCTGCTCTACCGTTCCCTGCTCCAGCAGCTTATCAAGCTCGGGGTCGGCTGCCCCCGCTATAGTCAGCTTCGTTGCATTCGGGTCCTGCGTATGATAGAAGTTTCGCAGCGCATCAGGATCGGAGTTGACCTGACTGTTCCCGTACAGATCATGAGCCCCGTTCTTGTAGACGACCGTAGCGGTATCCTTCGTTATCTCCACCTCTACCGCCACGCCGATCTGCTTCAGCTGCTGCTGAACCATCACAGCGATATCGTTGCGCTTCTCACGGTTCGGAGAGCCGTCCACATAATGCAGCGTGAGCTTTTTGCCGTCTTTCTCGCGAATACCGTCGGCTCCCTTCACCCATCCCAGCTCATCAAGCAGCTTATTGGCTTTGGGGATATCCTGCTTGATGCCGTTTTCCAAGGAGGCGTCGTATCCGAATATGCCCGGAGTCAGAGCAGACCAAGCTCTAGGGTAAGTACCCAAATATAACGTCTTGACGATGGCATCCACATCCAGCCCGTACTGCACCGCCTGTCTTGCCTTCACCTCATTCCAGGGAGCTCTGCGCTGATTGAAGAATAGCGTGTACGGTAATCCGACCGTATTCACCTGAAGAAGCTGGGTTTTCGGGTCATTTTTGAGAGACAGCACATTTTGCGGCGGTACGGTCTCCGCTGCCAGCACTTGACCGCTCTGAACGCTGCCTATCCGCGTCGCTTCCTCCGGAGCAATTTTGAACGTAATGGTGTCCAGATACGCTTGCCCCTTATTGTCCACAAGCTCAGGCGCCCAACGATAATTGGAGCTTTTCGCGACCTGAATGTCCGCATTTTCGTTCCACTTGACGAACGTAAACGGTCCGGTTCCCACAGGATGTTTGCCGAAGTCGTCCCCATACTTCTTGGCCGCCGTTGGGGACACGATACCGAGCAGCGCCTGGCTCAAGTTGCCGAGAAATGCCGTCGACGGCGTCTCCAGATTCAGCCTGATCGTGTATTCATCGAGAACTTCCGATGACTTATAAGGCCGCAGCAGCGCCAATGCATTCCCAGCCTTCGTCTCCGGATTAATGATCCGGTCGTAGTTGAATTTCACCGCTTCGGCATTGAAAGGAGTCCCGTCCTGAAACACGACATCCTTGCGGAGCTTGAAGGTGTAGCTCTTGCCGTCCGGCGATATGGACCATTCGGTTGCAAGCCAAGGCTTGATTGAGTTGTCGGGCAACTGGACGACCAGGCTGTCATAGATGGTCCGTATGACCCGGACGGCTACGGCAAGACCGCTCCGATGCGGGTCGAGCGTATCCGGCGAGGTCGCCAGCGCGAAGGTCAGATCCCCTCCCGGTGCCCCCGGCTGTCCGTTGGCATTAGACGTTGAGCCCGTCGTCGCTGCATTCCCGGCATCCTTGGCGCAGCCCGAAAGAACAAGCAGCAGGACGGAGGCCAACGCGATATATTTCATCCAATGTATCGATTTCTTCCTCATGTTAACCACTCCACTCTAGACTAACTGCGTATTTCCTGTTTTGCATATCGGTTTACAGGGAATTTTAAGCCGAGATTACCACGCAGCGTATCCGCCTCGTATTCTTCCCGGTAAACTCCCCGTTCCTGAAGGATCGGCACGACATGATCGACAAAATCATTCAGTCCGTTCGGCACCGCAGATGAAATGATGAATCCATCGGCTCCTTTTTGCTCGAACCATTCCTGTATAAGATCAGCCACATGCTCCGGCGTCCCGATGAACTGCGTTTTGGGGGTAGCTGCTCTGAGAGCTACCTGGCGCAGCGTTAAGCCCTCCTCCTGCGCTTCCTTCTTAATGCGGTCCGTGGTGCTGCGGAAGCTGTTCTTGCCGAGGTCGCCCAAATCCGGGAACGGTTCATCGAGCGGATATTGCGTAAAATCATGATGATCGTAAAATCTTCCGAGGTAATCCAACGCCTTGTCGATGCTCATCAAGTCTACGATTTCCTGATATTTGCGCTCCGCTTCCTCGTGAGTCTGCCCGATAATCGGGCCGATGCCCGGTAAGATCACGATATCTTCTGGAGAACGTCCGAACGATACGGCTCTTCTCTTCACATCCTGATAAAATTGCTGCGCATCGGCTAGGGTCGGGTGTCCGGTGAATATGGCATCGGCTTCCTTGGCGGCCAGGTTTTTGCCGTCATCCGAGGAGCCTGCCTGGAAGATAACCGGCTGTCCCTGCTTGGATCGGCCAATATTGAGCGGTCCTTGAACCGAGAAAAATTCCCCTTTATGATCCAATCGGTGCAGCTTCTTCGGATCGAAGAAGACGCCGGTTTCTTTGTCACGGACAAATGCGTCGTCCTCCCAGGAATCCCATAATCCTTTCGTCACTTGAAGGTATTCGGTCGCAATCCGGTATCTCTTCGGATGGTCGGGATGCTCTTCAATCGTCTTGCTGAAATTGAGAGCGGAGCCTTCTAACGGAGAGGTGACGACGTTCCAGCCGGCACGCCCGTGACTGATGTGATCCAGCGAAGCGAATTGTCTCGCTACGGTGAACGGTTCGCTGTAGGACGTAGACAGCGTCCCTACCAGCCCGATACGGGAGGTCACTGCGGCCAGCGCCGACAAAATGGTGATCGGCTCAAACCGGTTGAGAAAATGCGGTATCGACTTCTCATTAATGTACAGACCGTCCGCAATAAACACCAGATCGAATTTGCCCTCCTCGGCTTTTTGCGCCTGCTGCTTGTAAAAATCGAAATTGACGCTTGCATCGGCAATGGCTTTCGGATGCCTCCATGCCGCCATATTGCCTCCTACCCCATGAATGATCGCACCGAATTTGATTTTTCTATCTTTACTCATTGGAATTCCTCCCTGGATTGGTTTGGTTTCGTCATTTTCTTCGATAAGTGGTCTTGCTTTGACAGCTACACGGTCAATTCCGAGAAGGCCTCCTGCAGCAGCTCATAAGCATGAAGCCTCTCGGAAAAGCTTTTCATCGCGACAATAAGGATCAGCTCCTCCACATCATAGCGCCGTTGAAGCTCGAGCAGCTGCTCGCGCACCGTATGCTTCGACCCGTGAAGGATAGGGGCATCCTTGACCTCGACCGTAAATTTCTCATCGGACTGCCGGCCATATTCCTCCGCCGCCTCCAGGCTTTTCACGTTGATCGTTTTTCCGCTTTCCAGCTGGATCTTCACATGCTTGGAATCTACAGCCAATGCTTTGGCCTCTTCATCGGTATCCGTGACAATTACGGACACTCCTAATATCGCTTGCGGCTTCGACCCTAGTGTAGACACAAACTTGGTCCGGTACGTGTGAAGG
This sequence comes from Paenibacillus vulneris, assembly GCF_039543185.1. Lineage (NCBI taxonomy): Bacteria > Bacillati > Bacillota > Bacilli > Caryophanales > Paenibacillaceae > Paenibacillus > Paenibacillus vulneris. The sequence goes on from NZ_BAABJG010000014.1 coordinate 209,032, forward strand.
GCCTGCTCTATTACAGCCTCGTCGCCGTTAATAAACTTTGCAAAAACATAAGGAATTCCGGTTTGTGCGGCTAATGCTGCGCTGGATGCGCTGGTGCCAAGCAAGAATAGCTCCGGCGGCGTTTGTGGAGCCGGCACTGCCTTAACTCCGTACAGCGGATGGCTCTCGGGCAGCGTGCCGTTGAGATATTGCTCCAGCTCTACGAGCTTTTCCTCCAGCGGCTTCGCCCCTCTATAGCTCTCCTGCTGCAGCGCCTTCGTCGACCTTGGGAGCCCTCCCGGGGCTCTGCCTATTCCGAGATCTATCCGGCCTGGGGCTAGTGAAGCAAGCACGTTAAAATTTTCCGCCACCTTGTAGGGGCTGTAATGCTGCAGCATGACCCCGCCTGAACCGATCCGGATTCGCTTCGTATGGGCGAGCAAGTAGGAAATTAAAACTTCAGGGGAGGACCCCATCAATTTTTCCGAGTCATGATGCTCAGATACCCAAAACCGGTAATAGCCGAGCTCCTCTGCTTTTCGGGCAAGCTCTACCGTATGACGGAACGCTTCTTCGGCTGTCTCTCCTTCATCTATTGGACTCTGGTCTAAAATACTTAATTTAAGCCCCACGTTCCTCTCCTCCTCTCGATCACATTAACCATATTTCCTATTGGTTTTGTCGGTTTTATTTGCATGGATAAAGCTTATCACCGCCCTAATGGAGCGTCAACGGGCCAGCTAATAGGCTTTTTCTATTATAAAATCGAAACATTCTATGCAAGCGCCGTCTGCAGCAATACCTCCCGGCTCATTTCCAAAAACGGCTTATAGAACTCCGCATATTCCCCTTTGCGTACGATCAGGTTCGTTCTCAAGGAAAGACTCGCGAGTGACGGTACATCGACGGGAAACAGCCTGCGGGCCTTAATCTCCTCCGTTACGGATAACGAAGGCAGGAAGCCGATTCCCATCTGTTTCATGATCAGCTTCTTCGCCGTCTCCAAATTATCCATATGAAAAGCTATGTTCGGGGGATGATCCAACGTTTCGAACCAATGATGCAGCTTCATCCAATCCAGCGAACCGCACTCGAAGAAGATTAACGGCTGACGGCCTACGTCCTCAAGAGCTACGTGGTTCATTCTTAAGAAGGGATGCCCTTCATGCACAAATAACCTGATAGGGTCCTCGTAAAACTTCACGGAGTCTATGTGCGGATGCGTCATATTGCGTACCAAGCCCAGATCGATTTCCTTGCTCATGACTTTCTCCATAATGGCCTCGCTTGAAGCTGTGAGAAGCTTTACCTGAAGCTCCGGGAACCTTGTCTTCATAACCGGCACCAGCTCGGGAAGAATGTAGTTCGATACCGATATGGTACATCCGATGGTCACCTCATGGGGCGTAGCTTTCATTTGCTGCAGCTGCTGCTTGCCTTTTTTCATCGATTGCAGAATCTGCTGGGCATAGGGGAGAAACTGCTTTCCCTTCTCGGTTAATGTAAAATGCCTCCCCTCCCGTTCGAACAGCTTCACGTCCAGCTCCCGCTCCAATGTCTGTATTCGCGCCGAGATGGAGGGCTGAGACAGGAACAACGCATCCGCCGCCTTGTTAAAGCTGTTAAAATGAATGACATACACAAATGCCTCGATATTCTCAATGTTCATACGCAGCCTCCATAGTGCTTCCCCCTATTTCCTTTTATCTGCAAGTCCATAGAAACAAAAAGAGACACATCCAGCTTCCCGGGGGAAGAGGATGTATCTCCAGTTGAACCGGTCGATACTATATAATTCCTATGTGTTTAGTTGTATTTAATTTAACGATCTTTCCGCCCATTTGTCAACCCTAAATTGCGGAAATTTTCAGTCAGCTTGTCTTACTAAAATCCGCCAAATCGAGGCTTCGCTTCCAGGCAAATGGAGATGCTTGCGGCGAGCCCCGAAGTTTCTGTTATGATAGGAAAACCGGCATTTCCTGCCAGGGGATCTCGGATCGAATTACTTCTTCAGCTTCATTTCCTCAATCGCCTTGTTGGCTTCCTCCTCCGCCATTCGGAAGGCCGTATTCAGGTCCGCTTCACCGTAAATGACCTTTTTTAGGTTCGATTCCATCGCGCCAATGACTTTATCATCGTAAATCGTTCTGGCATGCGGGGAGGCGAAACGGTTGTAAAACACCGCATTTTTCATATTTTTATTTTTAAACGCGGTCTCCTGACCGAATACCTTCTTGATCTCTTCGTTTTTGAGCACCGGTATATTTCCCTTCTTGGACTCGATCATTTCATGCTCATCAGAGGTCACGTATTTCAGCACCTCCATCGCGGCATCTTTATATTTGCTCGACGCGGTAACGAAGAAAAAGTTAGGGTACGGCTGGGTGCCGATCCCCGGCGCCTCTTTCACAGTAGGAAGCGAGACCATATCCCAATTCATCGTTTCAAATTCCTTAACCGCATACTGCAGGCCGAAATTCATCACAAACATGGCCAAATTCTGCTCCTTGGCAAAATCGTTCGTGAACAGCAAGCCTTTCTTTTCCTGGATAAAAGCCTTGTACCCTGCATCCTGAACGACAGGGCTTACAATCACAGTTTGGAGAAACTGCTTCCATTTGTCATTATCGATAGCAGCCTGGAGCGTCGTTTTATCTACGATCTCCAGCGACATCGGATTCATCCTCATCGGGTGGGTAACGGAGGTGGCAAAGCCGGCATACTGCTTCCCTCCCTCATTCTTCGTCACTTTCTTGGATAAAGCCAGCAGATCGTCCCAGGTCATGCCGTCTACCGGATAAGGTACGCCGAACTTGTCGAAGATATCTTTGTTGTAGTATAAAACGAGCCCGCCTCCGTTAACGGGAAGCCCGTATAAACCTCCCAGCTGTTTCGTCGCATCAAGAAAGGTAGGTTCGAACCGGCTTAAATCTACATTATGCTTTTTGGCAAGCTCCGAAATATCGTATTGAAACCCATTCTGAATCAGGCTGCCGGCAGCGCCGCCGATCGAATCGAAAATGATGTCTATAGGCTGACCGGCCGTGATGAGCTCTGGCAGTGTGCTTCCTTTTTGATTTACAATATAATGGAGGGTGTAGTTAGGAAATTTGGCTCTTAATGCATTCCCCCAGCGGTTATTGAACTCCTCCTCCGTGTTGCCTGCCGCACCGTATATCACAAGCTCGGCCTTCTCCGTGCTCTTGTCCGCTGCGGGCTCCTTGGAAACAGCCGGTGAACTTGGCGGGGTCGTCGAAGGGTCATCCTTGGGTTGACTCGAACAGGAAGCCATAACGGCTAAGGCAAGGAATGCTCCCAACAAAGGCAATCGTTTCTTATTCGGCATGCGATAACCTCCTTTTCTGGTAAAACAGTAAGGGCATGTTACCAAGGAGCATTCTTTTCGTTATGACAGCGCTTACTTTTTATACTCTTATTGTATGGAAGTTAGGCAGGAAAACATTTCATTTTTTTGTTCAAAATGTTATATTTTTTGTTCTATCTATATCTGCTATCCCGAAAAAAGGAGAATCCAATGAAAACGATAAAGCTAGGCATGATTGGCAGCGGCCATGTAAGTAACCGTTACTTCGAGCAGGCTGCCCAGATGGAAGGGGTTCGTTTTGTTGCAACCTGTGCCAAGCATAAGGACAACGCGGCAAAAAAGGCTGCTGCTTACGGCATCCCAAACTGGTATGACGATTACCGGGTGATGATGGATACGGAAGAGCTTGATGGCGTAGTCGTCACTACTCCCCATTCCATGCATGCAGAGCCGGTGCTTGCCGCGCTCGAAAGGGGATTGAACGTACTCAATGAGAAGCCTATGGCCACCTCCTTTGAGGACTGTCAACGGATGACGGCCCTAGCCGAAGAGAAGAATGCTATCTTCATGAGCCTGCCGTTCGATTGGAACCCCGTTTTTCTGGCGGCCTGTGAATATATTGACGAGCGGTATATCGGGAAGATTACAGGGGCTGAAGCGCAGCTTTCCCTTCCGGGGCCTTGGCGCGACAATTGGTATTACAACAAATCGATTGCCCATGGAGGCGCCGTTCTGGATTGCCTGGTATATCCGGTCAGCCGTCTTGTCGGACTGTTGGGACCGGCAGTCAGCGTCATGGCTGAAGTCAATACGCTGATTCCTTACCGAATTGTCGGGGAGGGCAAAAAAGTGCGCAGCAATGTGGACGACAATGTGACACTCATCGTCCAATTTGCGGGCGGACAGCATGCCGTTATCCGTTCCTTGTGGGGACTATCGTACAAGCAGAACAACACCATCATCTATGGCCGCAAAGGAACCTTGGCCCTGAATGACAGCGGATTCCCGTTGGTGATCCATACGACAGGAGAACCTGTTCCCGGAGCAGAGCAAGTAACTTGGCGCGGGCTGGAGTCTTGCTACACCCCCTTGGAGAGCATCCACAAGCAAAAAAAGGAAAGCGTGATCTCTCACTTCGTTCACTGTCTTAGAAGCGGCGAGCAGCCGGCCCAATCGTGCAGGCAGCAGCTGCATGTTCATGAGATCCTGTTCGGGGCTTATCAATCAGCGGAATCCGGTCAACGATACTCGTTGACGACTACCTTTCCTCCCCGCTCCGCGTTGGACCCGAGCCTTTTTGATACACGAACCGGCTACGTTTAAACCTAGTATTCTAACGATCCTTCAAGGAGCACAAATGAAAAGCTTCTGAAATGCAAAATAAGGCTTTGCCGAAGCAAAGCCTTACTCCCTCAATCTTGCGTACGATACCCGATATGCTGCAGCGCAGATGCACCCATCCGATCCTTCAACTGCTGCAAATATAAGCTCCGCGGCTCCACATGCTCTCCGTGGGAATCCCAGAAGCCGTCGGGACCTCTATTGCCGCCCGGATCTTTTTTCCCGACATGACCGATAGCCCAGTTCTGTGCCGTAGGCGGCTGATGCGTAACCAGCGTCCCTTCCGTATTCCACGCCACATAATTGGCTCCCGCCCAGCCGTGACCCGAGCCCATATTCAGACGGTTCATCAAGGAGATCATATCATGCACGTTATCGTACAAGCCTCCGACCGACCACCGATGATGCGGTTCACTCCAGGTTAACGGCTGCTCGCCTTCGCAGTCCAGAAACACATTGGGGCCGATTACTCTGGAGCCAAGCGTAAACCCGTGACGGTTATTCAACGCAAAGCAGCGCAGCACCAGTCCGGATTGTCCGATCAAATAGAAGCCGTAACGGCCGACATAAATATTCGTCTCATAGAAGGTACGGCCGGTAGGATCGTAGCCTTTGCCGCTATAAAATTTTTTGTCTGCAATCAGGGACGAGCTGTCCTGAATCGTAATCCACTTGGACCCTCGACCTGTTCGGAAGGCGCCATTCGTACTGTTAAAATGCTCTGCCGTCACATTGCGGACCCAGCCGTTCCTGCAATAATCCAGATCGATGAATTCGTTGGCATGCCGCGTATCGTCCACCCCATCGCCGTTCGGAAGCCAGAATGCTATCCCTCTTAAGTTCTCTACGCCGACCTCACTAATCCGGGCCTGATCATTGAATTTATAAATCCGGCCTCCCCCCCAGCGGTCTTCAATCGCATTCATCAAGGAAGAATCCACCGTGATCTGATTGCCTTGAATCGCCGTAATCACATGCTCGAATTCCAGCTCGAAGGGCGACCATTGTGTAATCCTGGAGCCGTCGGAGCGCGGCGGAATACGATCCATGCCGATTTCATGTATCCAGGCCGAATTGCCGCTTCGTTGCACGATAACAGCGTCCCCAACACTAAAGCCGTTGGCATCCTCCACCCTAAAGGTATTGGCTCCCACTGGCACATAGCTGTCCGTGATCTCACTGCTGTCGCCTATTCGTTCCCGAAATGCCTCTTCCGAACCATAAATTTTAATGATTCTGCGCCGCTCGCTCCCGGTTGTGATAAGGATCGTGGCGTCTTGCCCTTCCAAACGTTCCTTTAGCTGCTCAAGACTCGAGCATTGGTCCGGATCGTGCCACAGCTTGCGGAAATCTCCCTGCCCTTCTCCTCTCAGCACAACGCCGCTAGCTCTGATTTCGAGGGAGGAGGCGATCTCATAGATCCCTTTTGTCAGCAGGATTGCACCGCGATGCCCATTAGCATCCAATGGCAATCGGGATACCCGGTCTATCGCCTCCTGAATATGGCTCGTATTATCTCCCGGTACCGGAGATAACGTCACCTGTACAGGCACTTCGGGTATGGCCTTCCCGCCGCCGCGGTATCCGACTCCCGAGAAATCCGGAAGCCGGTTGCCGCGATAATCGGGCAAATAGATCATAGCCCCTGCCTCATCGATATAAGTGGCCCTGCTGCTGCGTGCGGGAAGCTTCTCAACGACGGTAAAATAAAAAGCATCGGTGCGGCTCGCCCCTCCTGCCGGGGATAGCTCCACATCGATTTTGTAGCCTCCCTGCCGTCCGCAGACTTCCTGAAAACCAACCATCGTTCGGACCTTTGCCGCGACATCCCGCACCTCGGCGGACAACACAAGCTCGCCGGACTGCAGATGTGTTATGGTGACCCTAACATTGCCTTGCTCAGCCGCCGTAATCGCCACCTCAGGGTAACGGTCTCCCGGTGCCAATATCGACGGATAACCTATTCGAATGTCCATGCTTTCATGTATCAGCTCCACCGAAGCTTCTTCCTGCCATACTGTCACATCATTCTGCATGATGTACCTCCATATTGTTTTCTAAAAGATTCCGGCATTCATACAGAAGCATATACCGAACAGGCAGATGAGAAAATGTCCAGTCTTCATCTCTTTTTGCTCCATTATCATATTTGGAACAGAACATGACCCAACCATGGGGTGCCTTGGCTTCATAGCTGATTCAGGCGCTTTGGCGGGAGCCCCGAAATATGAGAAAACCTCTATCGAGGCCCTTCAAAGACGTGCGGCCGTGTTTTGAGGCAGGTTTTATCACCGAATAGAATGTTCACATCCGATGACCTCGGATCTTATGAATTTTATGGTAAAAAAATACAGCACGCCCACAAATGGACATGCTGTATAGGCATCATTATGCATTAAACCTTCTGCGGTACCCGCACTTTCTGCAAAGCTCCTCCACGATCTCTCTCCGCGAAAAGCCGTCGTAGAGCCTTGTCGCTCTCTCGCCTTGAATAATTTCGGCGAACGGCTTCTCATGGACATTCCCCAAATTAATGACTCCTTCTCCATCCAGACAGCAAGGGACCACCGTGCCATTGGACAATATAGCCGCCTGGTTGCGGAGACCGTGGCAGAAGCCTCTGCCGTCGTCCTCATCCTCTTTCAGATCGGGCCATTGGAATTCATGATCCTGGTTAATATAAATGCGGTCCGCAATTTTCGTTCCGCTGCCGCGAACGACCTTCTCTTCGATGTTATAATCCAGCTGGAATTCCTTCTCTATCATATCGAGAATCTCTCGATTCCGTTGGCGCTCTGCATTCGTTGCATTATCCTCAGTAAGGTTCCATAACCTTAACGAAATGGTGACGTTGTTCTTCTCGGATGCTTCCCTGGCAAAGGAGAGCACATTGGCAATATAGCCTTCCTTATCTGTTGAGCCTTCATGCCCGTCGAAGCTGTGGAGCGAGATATTTACCTGACGCAAAGCCGGTTTCATTAGTATCTTGTGCTTCACCTTGGGGATTAACGTTCCGTTCGTCGTCAAATTCACTTTGAAGCCGCGCTCATGGCTTAAATCCAGCAGCTGGTCAATCTTCGGATGAAGCAGCGGCTCCCCTTTGACATGAAAATAAATATAATCGGTAAAGGGCCTTACCTCATCAAGAATATGGGTGAACGCATCCAGCTTGATAAAAGTCGCTTCACGCTTGGTAGGAGGGCAGAAGGAGCACGCCAAATTGCACACACTCGTTATTTCAACATAAAACTTTTTGAATTTTCTCATCGCTGTATCCTTCTATGATTAGATTCTACTCTATTATTATCTACTCTATTATAATCCAATCATGGCACAATTCCATCTATTTATCCAGCTGCATCTAATGGTAATGCAGGCAGACCCGGCTATCTATGACCGAAAAATAGATCCGAACCCTCCTCCCGGCCCCTGCATACGCTATGCCATAGGCAAGTGACCGTAACTGAAGGAGCGAGGCAAATGTCTGTTTTGTCATTGGAAATCGCCAAGTATTTAATGAGGGTAGCCGAGCAAAAAGCGAAGGAGCTCGGCATTGCCGAAGTCATCGCCATCGTCGACGAAGGAGGCAATCTGTTAGCATTCCAGCGAATGGATGATGCCAAGCTGGGAAGCATCAGTATTGCCCAGGACAAAGCCTGGACCGCGTTGGCATTGAGAGTGCCTACGGCCAATTTGGCCAAAGCCGCGCGTCCCGACGGAGAATCGTTCGGCATTAACACGACAAACCATGGCAGGGTCGTTATTCTGGGCGGCGGCGTGCCGATTACCTGGAACGGGAAAATCATAGGAGGCATCGGTGTCAGTGGAAGCACGAGTGCGAACGATGTTATCGTGGCCAACGCCGCCATTGAGGCATTCGAAGCCCTCCCTCATGCGAGGATAGGAAGAAGCTAATCTATTAAATTTCAAAACGCTCCTGCAGCTCTCATGAGCCACAGGAGCGTCTTTATTGTTCATTGGCATCAATCTCATGTCTTGATAGAGTTCTGTCTATTTGTTCGCTTCCGAAGCCAGGATTTGATTGGCTTTTTCTTCAGCTGACCGCAGCGCCGTATTGATATCTTGATTCAAGGCAACGCCGACGGCTTCGTTGTAGGTTTTTTCCACTAAGGAATCATACTTGGTTTTGTAAGGCACAGGGGCGAATTTATTGGTAAATACCGCCTTCAGGTTTTTGGCTTTAAACTTGCTATCCTGACCAAACGCGTTTTTCACAGCCTCGTTGTTTAACACCGGCATAATGCCTTTTTTGGACAGCTTCATCTGCACTTCTTCCGATACCAGATATTTGATGATCTCCATGGCTTCATCCTTGTGCTTGCTCGTCGAGGTTACGCTAAAAAAGGTAGGGTACGGCTGGGAGCCCACACCCGGCATATCCTTGAACGTAGGGATCGGCACCATATCCCAGTTAAGCGTATCATACTCCTTATTGATGAACATGGCTGAGGACAAATACATGAACATAGCCGCCTCCTGCGTCAGAAAGTTCGGCATACGGTTATTTTTGGCGGTAAACGCGTCAAGCCCTGCGGCTTTATAGGAGTTGAGAAAGGCCGTTTCATAGTACTTTTTCCACTGCTCGCCCGATATGGCTGATTTCAATGCATCCTGCTTCAGGTAGGGCTGTGACAATTGATTCATGCGAAGCGCGTGGTTAGCGGAGGTCGTATAGCCCACATACACATTGCTGTCATCGGATCTGCCCAGCTTTTTGGCCAGTTCATTCAATTCATCCCAGGTCATCTGCTCTTTGGGGTAGCTGACGCCGAATTTATCGAACAAATCCTTGTTATAATACAGGATCAGGTTATTGTTGAATACGGGGACACCCCACATTTCCTTCCCGCCCGAAGCCATTTTGGCGGCATCGACGGTTACCGGCTCCAGGCTTCCCAAATCCAGGTTATGCTTTTTGATCAAGTCGGTCATATCCATTTGCAGCTGGTAATTTTGTACGGTGCTGAAGATCCCGATGGAATCAAAGTAGAGATCGATCTGCTGGCCTGCAGTTATCATTTCTTGAATGGACGGGCCTTCCTTCTTCCAAGGCAGATAGGTCAGCTTGACGTTCGGGTATTTAGCGGCAATCAAATCCTGGAACCGTTCGTTGAAGCTTTCAACTGAATCACCGCTTGCCGATACGACAAAGAGCTCTACGGGCTCGGTGCCCATTTTGAACGCTGCCGGAGCAGTTGGACTGGGGGCAGCAGATTGGTTTCCGCCGCTGCACGCCGTGACAGTGACCACCAAGAGGGGTGGAACCAGCCACCGCAGTATTGTCTCTCTTCTCATCCTTACCTTTCCTCCCACAGTATCTTTTTTCATGTATCGCCATCGTAGTCCAGAAAGACAGCGCTTACACAAGTAAACCCATTATATGGAATTCAGGCTGTGATCCTGTAGTACAAAAATAGGATAAAATCGTTGAATCCTAACATGTTTGTTCTCTTCCCAAAACCCCCGCTCCCTCCCTTCTCTGCTGCCCTAAGGTGCAACCGCTTGATCCTATACACCTTCTAGCCATTGCCGTATACTTAAAGATAAGCAGTACATCCGCTGTACCCTACACCATACATGCGATGAAATCGTTCATTCTTAACATGAAAGGGGATCATCATGCTGCCCTTTATTCTGGCCAATGCCCATCCTCAACAGCAGCTCCCTCCGCTGTATATTTACTGCATCGGCTATCATGAGCAGAAGCCGACCTTCCGGCCCACGGGTTTTCCCGTGTATCAGCTGTTTATTACCCGCAAAGGAAGCGGCATCTTTCGAATTCATGGACAGCAAGACCTTCGCTTAACGGAAGGGACCGTGTTCTTGTTAGGCGAAGGCGTCCCTCATGAATATTTCCCCGAGAATAAGGACGAGGGCTGGGAGCTCGGGTTTATCGGCTTTCAGGGAGAAGCCTCCCGTATAGCCGCCGAGGCTGCGGGGCCAGGCCACTGGCAAAGGCTGCCCAGTGAAGAGTTTGAGTTCATATGGTCGGAGCTGATCCGGCTGTGGCACAGGATCAATGACGGCAAGCCGGATACGGTCTGGGAAGCCTCGCACCGTTTATACGGATTCTTGCTTAGCCTGCAAAAGCACAGACAGGGGGAAGGCTGGCAGGAGGAGCCGCGCTCCCGGGAGCAGTCGAACCAGGCTTTAAAGAACGCGGTTCATTTTCTGGAGGAGCATTATAACGAGCACCTTCATTTGTCGAACGTGGCCCGTGCGGTCGGTTATTCCGCGCAGCATTTTCACAGGCTCTTCCTGAGCGTCTATGGCTTGACGCCGAACCGGTACCTCCAAATGGTCCGCCTGCGCAAAGCCTTGCAGCTATTCCAGCAGCATCCCGGGATAGCCGTTGACGAGGTAGCCGGACAAGTCGGAATGGAGACCAGCTATTTCATCAAGGTGTTCAAGAAAATGTTTGGAACGACACCGAAGCAGTATGTCATTCAATATATGGGCCAGCAATGATAGGAAGACCTTATCCCCGTAAGATGGCTTGAAAGAACCCCTTAAAGTGAGGCGTGGCTTGGAAGCTTATTCAGGCACTTTGCGCGAGACTCCCGGAATCATATAGCGACAAAAAAGCCTGACCGTTGTCATTCCTCCGGTCAGGCATCCCTCTATATTCGCGTTGACGTGCGTGTACCATTCACTCATCATGCTAGCCATGAAGCGGTGCCTCGTCATACGGCCCCGCATCCTCATGGAGGCCAGCCAGCAGACACTCCTTCTCCTTTTCCAGCTGCCATAGGCGGTAATAGTGGCCTTTTTTGCGAAGCAGCTCCTCATGCGTCCCGCGCTCTACGGCAGCACCGTGATGCATGACGACAATTTCATCCATCTGATCGAGTCCGGACAGCTTGTGCGTAATCCAGACGACGGCCTTTTCCTTCCAGAAAAGCTCAAGGTTATTCATGAACGCCTGCTCGGTCAAGATATCCAATCCGGTGACAGGCTCATCCAGCAAGAGCGCGGGGGTGTGGCGCAGCAATGCCCGGGCAAGTGCCAGACGCTGCCGCTCGCCTCCGGACAGCTTGCCTCCCCGCTCCCCGATCACCGTATCGTAGCCCTGAGGCAGGCTCATGATCGTCTCGTCGATCAGCGCCAGCCGCGCTGCTTCACGAAGCTCGTCGTCCGTTGCCTCCGGTCTCCCCAGCCTGAGATTAGCGGCAACCGTTGCATTGAACAGCTGCACCTCCTGGGAAACGACTGCATACTGGGAACGGATGAAAGCCGCAGGAAGCTCCCGCAGCTCCTGTCCGTTCAGACGAATGGAGCCCTCCGTACAGTCCCGGAGTCCAAGCAGCAGCTGGATCAGCGTGCTTTTGCCCGCTCCGCTTTCCCCTACGACGGCAATGCGCCGTCCCGGTTCCAAGGTTAGATTCAAGCGGCGAACCGCGTAATCCGTTCCGCTTTCATAGCGATAGGATACATTGCGAACCTCCACTTTCCATTGCCGTGAAGCTTGAACCGGCGGAGCCGATATCATCGGCCTCTGCTTCGCTTCAACCACCTTCAGAGCATTATTCTCATCGACCAGCTGAAACAGCCGCGAAGCGGCGGAGACCGTATGGCCTAACTGCTGGAAAGCCGCAGGAAGCGGCGTAACGGCTTCGTAGCATGCCAGCGTCATCAGAATAAGAGCCGGAAGCAGCACCGGCTCCAAACGGCCAGTCTGTACGAAATAGACGGAGGCCAGCAGCACCAGCCACATGCTCAGATGCGCTGCACCCAGCATCGCGCCGCTCACTGCCGCCCCTGCCCGGTTGATACGGGTCTGGTTCGCATTCACCTCGGATTGCTGCATCATAATCGAGTGCAGACGCTCCTGATCGCGGCCAAATACGAGAAGATCCTTCATGCCCAGGAGCAAGTCGCTCGTTTGGGCATACATCTGCTTCTGCCGGCCGGCGATTTCCCGGCCGGGCTTTTGGCACAGCTTAGCGCTGAGCAGCGGAAAGCCGATGCCGGACAGCGCTAGCATAGCCAGCAATATGCCTCCCAGCTGCCACGCATGCGCAGCCAGCAGGAAGCAGCCCAGCGCTCCGGTCACCAAGGCGATGAGCGGGGGCGCCAGAACGCGCAGGTACATATGCTGCAGCTGCTCGACATCGCTGATGAGCGATTGCAGCAGCTCACCGCTGCGCCGCCGCTCCAGCAGCCTGACGCCCATCGGCTCCAGGCTTTCGTACAGCCAAACACGTACGCGGTGCAGAATTCGGAAGGTCAGGTCATGTGACACCAGCCGCTCCAAATAACGGAACACACCGCGGGATAAACCGAAGAACCGGACGCCTACAATCGGAACCCACAGCAGCAGCACCGATTCCGGGCGTAAAGCGGCGCTTGCGATCAAATAGCCCGAGGTGCCCATCAAGCCGATGCTCGCGGCGATGGTCAAGCATCCGAGCAGCACCGCTATCAGCATTCTGCCCCGGTACGGCCGTAAGAAAGCGAGAACACGCCTCAGGAAGCCCTGTTGGGCCAGAAGACGGATAGATGCTGTATCAGGCGTACCCAAAGCATCGCCGCTCCCCCGATCCAACCCAGCGCCAGGGGCCTCACTCCACGATTCCGGTAACGACTCGGACAGTTTCCGGGCGTCACTCTCCCGCTCAAGCGCCAGCATCATTCGGGCGTACATTCCCCTTGCCGCCAGCAGCTCGGCAGGCGTTCCCATCTCGGCAATGCGGCCGTGATTCATCACGATGATGCGGTCCGCTTGCTGCACGGTCTCCAGCCGGTGGGCAACCGTCACTGACATCCGGCCTGGAAGCTGCCGGGCCAAGCCTTGCCGAACCATAGACTCATGAAACAAGTCCAATCCCGACGTCGGTTCATCCAGCAGCAGCAGCGGCGCATCCTTCAACAGCGACCTGGCAATGGCGATCCGTTGAATTTGTCCCCCGGACAATGGAACGGCTTCACCCAATATCGTATCCAGACCGTCGGGGAGCTGGTCCAAGAAATCCACGCCTGCGGCCGTTAATGCAGCCTCAATGCAGCTATCTTCCACCGGCCCCTCGCAGCCGAGGGTCAAATTGTCCCGCAGCGTACCGTAGTATAGCTTAGGGTTTTGATTGACACTCGACAACTGCTTCCGCCATGATTCCTTTGTTATCTCTTCCAGGTTGATGCCGTCAATCCACACGCTGCCGCTTGTAGGAGCAGCGAATCCCTGCAGCACATCAAGAAGCGAACTCTTTCCCGAGCCCGTCGGGCCAATGACCGCGATGCGCTCCCCCGGCTCCAGCGTAAATGAAACGCCGTCCAACGCCGGGGATGAATGACCGGGATAAGTCAGGCTGACATCCCGAAATTCGATGCGGTAACCGCTTGGCCGAGCCTCAAGCTCCACGCCCTCCTCCGTCTCAGCTGCTCCGGACGCCTGCGCCTCCAGGAGGCTGATGATCCGGGCAGCCGCAGCCATCCCGTTCGTGCTCGCATGAAACTGCGTACCCAGTGCTCTTACCGGAGCGTAGAACTCGGGTGTAAGCAGCAGAATGAGGAATGCATGCTCGAAGCCGATCTGCCCGTTAATAAGCCGCAGCCCCAGGAATACCGCTACGATGGCGGTGCTTAACGTCGCGAACAGCTCCATCACGAACGAGGACAAGAAAGCGAGCCTGAGGGTTCCCATCGTTGTCTTTCGATATTCCTCGCTGATTTGGGAGATGATCTCCAGCTGTGCACGGCTTCGCCCAAATATCTGCAAGGTCGGAAGCCCGCGCAGAACGTCCATGAAATGGCTCCCCAGCTGACCGAGACGCTCGAACTGCCGCTGCGCCTTGGACTTGGCGGCCAGACCTACCAGAATCATAAACAGGATGAGCAGGGGCAGCGTTATTGCCAGCACCATGGCCGAGATCCAGTCCAGGTTGGCGGCGATGCAGAAGATGGCGGCGGGAATGAGCATGGACAAGGCCATTTGGGGCAAGTACCGGGCCAAATAAGCCTCCAATTGTTCTACGCCCTCGTAGATCGTTCCAAGCAGCTCCCCGCTCCGTTCTCCTTTGGCATAGCCGGGTCCAAGCTGGACCAGCTTGCTTAACAATTGCTGGCGGAGGTCGCTCTTGATGCGCATCGCCATTTGCGATGAGGCATATTCGCTCATCATCTGGACAACCGCTCTAAGAGCGATCCAGCCAAGCAGCATGCCAAATACAGGAAGAAGAGTTGAGATACCGAGCCCTTCCAGAAAAGCATCATGCACAAGCCGAGCCAGGCTGGCGGATTCCAGAATCATCAGCATACCGCCGACAACGCTGAATCCTATCCCGGCTAGCAGCAGACGGTACGTTCCAGGGACGCGGCCAAGCAGTCGTTTCATCATATCAGTAGTCCAGATGATCCTTGACGCTCACCCGTTTGCGGAATACCCAGTAAGTCCATGCCTGATAAGCGATGACAATGGGTACGGTCGTGAGAGCAATCACGGTCATTACCTTCAGCGTATATTCGTTCGAAGCCGAATTAAAGATGGTCAGCGACCAATCCGGGTTCAGCGAGGAGATCATCACCCGCGGGAACAAGGACATGAAGACCGTTATCGTCGACAGCACAATCGTTAAGCCGGTCATAATGAACGCCCAGCCGTCACGTCCCGCTTTAAGAAAGAAATGCACGGACAACAGCGTAAAGCCGGCCGTCAGAGGAACCATTCCCGGAATGATCCCGTCACGGGTAAACATATCCGTTTGAAAATAACTGAGGAAGACGAAAAACAACAGCATGGCGCTTGCCCATGCACCGAAGCGGTTTGCCGCTTTTCTGGCCCGCTCCCTAAGCTCCCCTTCGGTTTTCAGCGAGAGATACAGCGCCCCATGAAGCAAAAATAACAGGACAATACTGATTCCCGCCGTTACCGAGTACAAGGAGATTAAATCCCAGAACGATCCGACATAGTTTTTATTTGCGTCAATCGGTACGCCCTTCATCAGGTTGGCCAGCGCTACACCCCACAAGAGCGGCGGCAGCAGGCTGCCCCCAAAGATCACGCCGTCCCACAGCTTGCGCCATTTCGGATTCGGCAGCTTGCTGCGAAATTCGAACGACACGCCGCGGCCAATGAGCGCCAGCAGCATAAGGAACAACGCCATGTAAAAGCCGCTGAACAGCGTGGCATACCATTCCGGAAATGCCGCGAACATCGCTCCCCCCGCCGTAATAAGCCATACCTCGTTACCGTCCCAGACCGGCCCTATCGTATTGATGATCACACGGCGCTCCGTATCCGTCCTGCCAAGGAACGGAGTCAGCATGCCTACGCCGAAGTCGAAGCCTTCAAGAAAGAAGAATCCGACGAACAGCACCGTGATAAGAATAAACCATAAGGTTTCCAGCATATTCCCTCGCCTCGCTTTCTATTTCATAGCCTGATCTTCTCACAGAGGAGTCACTGTGCCTGGATGCTTCGTTTCCGCTTCATGAGCTTCATGAGCCTCGTGTTCCTCGTCAACGGCTCCTTTTTTCACGAACACAACGATCAGATAAACTAACGCCGCAGCCAAAAGCCCGTAGATCACGGTAAAGCCGATGAGCGAAGTCGCCACCATAGCAGGAGTGACTGTAGGGGAAACTCCCGCCTCCGTTTTTTGCAATCCGAACACAAGCCAAGGCTGCCGGCCGACCTCCGTCATAATCCACCCCGCCGAATTGGCGATATAGGGCAAGCTGATGGCCGGCACCATCCATTTCAAATACCGCGGAAATTGGTCCAGCTTATTGCGCCATACGGCGTAGGTACCGAACAGGCTGAGCAAGATCATGAGGACTCCGGCCAGCACCATGATGCGGAAGCTCCAGAACGTCGTTTTGACCGGAGGAATATAGTTGCCGGGGCCATATTTCGCCTCGTACTCAGATTGAAGCTCATTCATGCCGGGCACGCTTCCGTGCAGCTTGTTATAGGAAAGAATGCTTAGCGCATAAGGGATTTCCAATTGCGCGCGGTTTTGCTGCTTTTCCACATCAATCAAGGCAAAGACCGTCCAAGGGGCGCTATCCCCCGTCGTGTTCCACAGCGCTTCGGACGCCGCCATTTTCATCGGCTGCGACTTCATCAAATGCTGCGCCTGCTCGTGACCGGCTACCGCCGTCATGAAGCTTGCTGCCAGCGCGATCGTAATCCCGATCGTAAACGATGTTTTGAACAGCTCCGGCTGCTGCTTGCGCAGGATTTTATAGGCGCTGATCCCCGTTACGAACAATGCACCTGTCGATAGCGCTCCATAAATGACATGCGGGAACTCTACCCATAGCTGCTTGTTCCCCAGTATGGCAAAAATGCTGGTCATCTCGGCGCGTCCATTTTGAATCGCGTATCCGACCGGCTCCTGCATGAACGAGTTCGCACTTAATATCCATAGGGCCGACAACGTCGTTCCGACGGCTACCAGCCAAATCGAGGCCAGATGCACCTTCTTTGGCAGGCGGTCCCAACCGAAAATCCATATGCCGAGAAACGTCGATTCCAGGAAAAAGGATACCAGCGCTTCAATCGCTAGCGGCCCTCCAAAAACAGCCCCGACAAATCTCGAATAATCCGACCAGTTCATACCAAACTGGAATTCCTGCATAATCCCCGTAACGACCCCTACGGCAAAGTTCAGCAGAAACAGTTTCCCCCAAAATTTAGCCATGATTTTGTACGAATCATCCTTCTTCACCACGTACATCGTCTGCATCACCGCGATCAGGTATGCAAGACCGATTGATAACGGTACGAGCAAGAAGTGATACACCGTCGTAATTCCGAACTGCCATCTGCTTAAATCCAACGTATCCAAATCAATTCCTCCCTTCTGTACGATGCTAGTATAGATCGAAGCAGGCAGCCTACATGTGATAAAAATCACAAGGAAAGGGTGAGAATTTGAACATTTTTTGTTAATAGATCCCTGGCTAACGCCAAATAAACAAAAGAAGAATGGCGGACTCGCCATTCTTCTTTTGTTGAGGAGCGTAAGCTGCTTCGGTGGCACAGCGGGATACCCCCTTTATTAGCTTCCGAAAGGTTATGCATTTCCCAATGGAAACCATCTTCGTAAGCAAGGAGATAACCAGCCTATCGACTCTCTAACAACCATCAAGACCTAATTTACCTAGTCAATGCCCTCCGGCGGTTACCGTAATTTTGGCTTTGACTTGTTTTCCGTCATGCTCGACAATGATATCGGCTTTACCCGACTTTATTGCCTTTACCCCTCCATTCGCATCCACCTGTACGACAGCCGGGTTCGACGAACGATACGTCACGGCATCCGTCACCTTCTTTTTGCTGTGATCCGTATAATAAGCATAAACGACGGTAGCGTGCGTTTGACCGACTTTCAAGGAATAAGCCTGGTCATCGAGCTCGAGGCGGGTCACCTTCACCGGCTTCCCGTCATCCTTGCCGAGCACGGTCACTTTAGCTTTCTCCTGCTCGCCCCCGTAAGTTACGACGATATCCGCTTTTCCCGCCTTGATCGCCTTAACCAGGCCGTTCTTATCCACTTGGGCTATATCAGGATTAGAGGAGCGGTAAGCAACCCCGTCGGTTACCTGCCGCTGGCTCCGGTCCGAGTATACCGCCTGCACGACGGTCTGGTGCGTGTCTCCAGCCTTTAGGCTGTACCGCTCCGAATCCAGGTCAATCCCAATCAGCTGCACAGGCTTGCCATATACGATCACCTTGGCATCGGCGCTTTGCCCTGCATATTGAGCGGTTACCGTCGCTACCCCCGGGCTGACTGCCGATACAACACCGCTGGAACTTACCTGCGCTACAGAAGGCTTGGATGATTGGAACGCGATTCCTTCTGTCAGCGGTTTGGTGCTTCCGTCCTCATAAGTCCCTTGCAGCTCCAGAGATTCGGATTCACCTGAGCGAATGAACATATACTTGGGCTTTAAGGCAACGGACTGAAGCTGCGGCTGCTCGCGGGTCACATTGACCGTGTACATTCTGGAAGTATTAAGACTCGGAGAATATACGGCAATCTGAACCGTATTGGCGCCATAGCCCAGCTGGATATCGGGGCTCGGCTGGCCGCTCGCGACATCGGTTCCATTTACCCTAATCTGCGCTCCCGTATCGACGCCTTCCGAAGTGACCGTAAGCTTGTAGACGTTGTAGGTCACACTGGCATCGTAATGAGCCTGGTCGGGGGCAAACGACGGGCTTAGAACCCCATCGCTCAGGCTCAGACCGGCCAGTTTCGGCTGTCCGTAGCTGCTTGTTTGAATATTGCGGACGGCTTCGCTGCCGCCGCGGTCCTCCAGCTGCTGCAAATACAAGCTGCGCGGATAGACATTGGTACCGAGACTTTCCCAGTATCCGCCTTCCCGAGGTCGAAGGTCGTCCTTATTCGGCAGGTAAGGCTTATTTACTTTGCCGGTAAAACCGATGGCGTAGTTTTGCGCGGTAGGCGGATTTTGGAGCGCAAGTCCCCCTTTGGTATTCCATGCGACCCAATTCGCTCCTGCCCATCCGTGTCCGCTTCCGAGCCAGCCGCGGTCTTGAATAGCGATATTCGCATCGATGTTATCGAACAAGCCCCCTACCGACCAGCGATGGTGCGGCTCGCTCGTTGCGAATTGCGTTGTTGCAACGCCGTCCAGGAACACGTTAGGACCGGGTACGCGGCTGCCTACGATATAGGAGTGGCGTGCGGTATCGACGTTAACCCTTTGAGTGAGCCCCAGTTGGCCTTCATACAGCAGCGGATAACGGCGCCCTCCATCCAATGTGCTTGCCATTTCCAGAACCGTGCTGTCCTGGGTCGTCGTCCACTTGGTATCTCGCCCGGTGTAGACCATGGCATATCCCAGATGCAGCGCCGTGATGTCGCGAACCCATGCATTTTTGACGCTCTTGAACGCAATGAACGTTTCCGGATGGTTATCATCCGCATAATAATTGACGCCTCCATTCGACTTGATGACGGACGGATCGAAGTTGACATCGACACGCATATTTTCGACGCCGACCTGCTGTATCCGGGCCGAATCGTTATAGGCCAATAGCTCCCCGCCTCCCCACCTAAGCTCGATGGAATTGGCGAGCGGCGCATCTACCGTTATGACATTGCCGTCCACTTGGGTAATGACTCTGTCGAAGTTAAGATCAAAGGGACCCCATTGCTGCGTACTTCCGGTAGTCCCGGGCCGGTCTGTTATTTGATCCATCAAGAGCTCATGAATCCACCGGTCATTTCCTTTCCTGCGCACCATCACCGTGTCTCCGGCCTTGAACAGACCGGGATCAGCGACCCGGAAGCTTCGTGCTCCTACCGGAACATATAAATCGGTGATGCCCGTCTTTATCGTCGAGCTGACGACTGGACCACTTGTGCCGCCAATTTCCAGGATATCGCGCTGTTCCGTGCCCGTAACATAGAGGATCGTTCCATCCGTACCCTGGCCCTCGCCGCGCAGAACTACGCCTCCCGCACGGATATACAGCTTGCTGCCTACCCGATATGTACCCTTGGAGAGAAGCACCGCTCCGCGGAAGCCTTCCGGTGAAGGAGCCAACAGGGATACTTCGTCAATGGCCGCTTGAATCCGTGCCGTATCATCCCCTTCCGCTTGCGGGGTTAGAGTCACTCTTACAGGCACGTCAGGCAGCTGGACTCCGCCGCCCATATAACCCGCATTGGAGTAATCGAGCAGCTTGTTCCCTTTGTAATCCGGCACGTAGACTAATTTGCCGTCTTTCCCGATAAAGGCCAGCTGACTTTGGCCCGCCGGTATGGTGCTCGCATCCGCCGAGAAGAAATAGAACGTATCATACACTGTCGTCTTGCCCGTTGGAGTTACCGACAGCCGCAGCTGATGCTCTCCGGTAGAAGCGACCGCTCCCGGAACCGGAAGCTCCAACGCCTCGCCTGGAACGAGCCGGGTTTCCGGCAGCTGATACAGCTTATTTTGTGAGCTGTCTATCAGCTCACCATTCAGGATGCCCTCTACGAATGGCGTAACCTGAATGGACGGGTACGGATCACCGGGCCTCACGAGCGCAGGCTGCCCTGTCTGAATCGTCATGCTCGGATGGGTTATCTGCAGATCGGCGATGAGCTGGACCGGGTCCGCAACATCAATCCAGATGGTAGTAGTCAACGTGATAGGTCCTTGTACAATGGTTCCCGTTACCTTGCTTACCCCGGACTTCAAGGCCATTACCTTGCCGGACGAATCCAACACAGCAACATCCGGTTTGGAAGCCTGCAGGGAAGCAAGGAAGTCCGGTTCGGACAAATCCGCCTCTTCTCCAGTGACGAGAACGCCGTGAAGCTGTAATGAAGTCGTTTCATTGACATGAAGCTTCAAAGTCGTATCTTCCGCATACTCCCGGCCTGCCGCATCGGAAATATAGATTCTGTTCAATGCGGGCTGTGAGCCGGTGCCACCTTCCCCATACACTTCAAATTCGGCAAGCTTAAACAATGAATTCTGTGTCAAATTGACCGATACTTTGACATATCGGGCGGATACCGGGGCAAAAATCGCCGTTTCTTTGGCTTGAATCGCCCCTGTTGACCTGTCCCGGGCATAAGCCTGCGTCCAGCTGCTGTTGTTATTGGAGTACAAGATAGAGTAACCGCTTACAATTCCTTGCGTCCCTGTAAAATCCAACACCGTTCTCTGAACCGTCTGCGGTACGGTCAGATCCACCGTCATCCATACATTAAGATCGTCCCCGCGGTCGCTGGATAGCGGCTGCCAATAGGTGCTTGCATTCCCGTCAACGGCAGCGGTTGCCCTGCCCGCAGACGTATCCGAGCTTTTGCTTGGCACAGGCTTATTTAATGCGTAATTCACTTCACTAGCCGCCGCACGCGAAACAAGCCCGTGGGTTGGAAGAAGGAGCGTAAAGACTAGCACGATAATGAGACCGATAAGAAACGGCTTACGGACAGACACGAAATCATCACCTTTCCTGAATAGACTAATGGGGTTCTCCTCGACTAATGGAAGGAAGGAGCTCTCCTTCTTTCCTGATCGCCGATAAAAGCGAGTGCTGCTGCGCTTCTTGTTGTCATGTTCAGGCCTTAATGTAAGCGGTACCAAAAATAGAAAAATAGATTCTTATCAAAGCCCCTCCTTTCCATTTTTACTATACCATAAATATCCTCGCAATGAATCATTTCCGGAAAGTTTCTGTTCCCTTTCTGGGCAAAACAAAAAACCGCGCTAGCGCGGGTTCATTGGTTTAGATCGCAGGAGCCGATGCCGTCGATTTCCGGACTGTCAGCGCCCCAGGCAAAATAATTTCCTGATATTCCAACGAAGCATCGTTCATCTGCTGGCACAATATCTCTATAGCGATGCTCCCGATCAGCCTTGCGGATTGATTAATGGAGGTGAAGAAGCTCCGGTATTCCTCCGGCAAAACCGCGTATTGGTCGTCAAACCCGACGATACTGATATCCTCGGGAACGCGCAGCCCATACTCCTGAACGGCTCTAAGCACATTCATCAGCATGGACGGCTGGGCTACAAACAAGGCGGTCGGCCGATTCTCCAGCACCAGCAGGCTCCTTGTTGCCTCGTAGGAAGTAACGCCGTTGCCGACAATTTTATAATACTCCTTGGACTCCTTCAGCCCGGCATTCATCAGCCCTGTTCGGTATCCTTTCACCCTGTCCGCATGAGTGGATCGGGCCGGATTCAAAGTGATGCAGGCAATCCGCTGATGGCCGAGCTCCACCAGATGGTCGATAAGCTTGATCGCAGCGGCAAAATTATCCCCACGAACGACATGCGCCGGAAAATCCTTTAACCTCTGATCCACCAGCACCACAGGTACCTTATTCTGTATCAGATCATCCAGATGCTTGCCGTCGAGCTCTGCATTGACGCTTAACAGGATAAGGCCGTCCACATCCCGCTGAAGCATTTTGGCGACAACCTTCGCCTCCCTCTCCATGCTGACCGTATTGCCTATGACTATAAAATAGTCCTTCTCCAGCGCCTTCTCTTCCGCTCCTGCCAAGATTCCCATGCTGAACCGGTTCCCGGTCATATCACCTAGCGGCATCAGCATCCCGATCATCATGGAGCTGTCCTTGGAACGCTTCAAATCACTGGCTTGCAGGTTCAACTCCCTCAGCGCTTTATGCACTTTCTCCCGTGTCGCCGGCGCTACGGACTCGTAATTGTTAATGACCTTCGAAACCGTAACCTTGGACACCCCTGCTTTGGTTGCAATGTCTTGTAAGTTAGCCATGCTTGTAAAATCCCCTTAGGAAACGATCTGCGGCGTTTCTGATATTTACCCCATCGTAGCGAATGGGGGTTTTGTTGTCAACAACAGGAAATTTTGCAAAAAATGATTTACAAAAGACTGCCAAGTGGTATAATCTGGATTGGAAAGTTTCCGGAAACATAAAATAAATCATATCTAAGTCTTGAAAGAATACACGGTAAACGAAGGGCCTTTTTCTGAAAACGCTGTCATTTGTTCATTCATTCCATCCCCATCATACGAAAGTGAGGTTAAGTTATGCGCAAAGCCCGCATTGCTCCACTTGTTTCTTTGGCTGCCATCATAGCACTAACCGCTTGCACCACCACCGAGACTTCTCCCAAGTCGCCGGGAGATACGAAGAAAGAGCCTATAGAGCTTGTTTTTGCCACTCATCTGGGAATGAGTCAGGAAACGTTCAACAAGGAAATCGGCGATCCGATACGTCAGAAGTTTCCGTATATCACCCCCAAATATATTGAGAGAGGGAACGGAACCAACCTGAACGATCTGGTCTCCGCCGGTACAGCTCCCGATATTACGTGGTTTGTACACTCCTCCTTCGTCAACACGATCCAGCAGCTTGGGCTCGACTATGATTTGACCGATCTTATCAAAAAATACAACTACGATATGAACCGCTACTATCCGCAGGCCTTGGAAACGTTGAAGTACTACACCGGCGGAAAAGGCATTTATGGCATCCCCAAAGAAATCAGCCAATCCGTCTTGTACTACAATAAAGACATTTTCGATAAATTCGGGGTCCCCTATCCGAAGGATGGAATGACCTGGGACGAAGCTTATGAATTAGCCCGCACGATGACCAGAACGGTGGACGGAACGGCCTACCGCGGAATGAGCACCTTCTATAGCACGATCCTTCGAGAAAATCAGCTGTCCATTTCCCCATTGAGCCCGACCGAGGATAAGGCTAACGTGAATAATGATCAATGGAAGCAGCTGCTGCTCACTCTGGACAAAATTTATAAAATTCCCGGCAACAACAGGCCGACGAACACCCGATCCATTACACCGGAGGTTGAGCAATTCGAAAAGCAATTGAATGTCGCAATGCTCATTAGCGGCTATGGACGGCAGGTGAACTTCCCTCCGAACTTGAACTGGGATGTCGTCTCGATGCCCACCTTCAAAGACAAGCCGAAGGTCGGCCAGCAGAGCAGCCCGACCTTCTGGGGGATCACGCCGACCAGCAAGCATAAAGAAGACGCGTTCGAAGTGATTATGTATTTGATGAACGATGAGCGAATGATGGACAATTCCAAGAAAGGCTTGCTCACCCCTGTCAACAAGCCGGAAATCCGCAAAGCATTCGGTACGGATGCACCGGAGCTCAAGGGAAAAAATCTGGAGGCGGCTTACTATAACACGTACGCCCCCATAGAACCGGCCAGAGCTTCCGGTCTGAATAATGCCATTCGTCAGGATGCCATTAACATTGTGAATGATGCCTTCACGGACATGCTCCTGAACAATATCGACGTCAATACCGCTTTGCGGCAGGCGGACGAGAAAATCAATCAGAAATTTGTCGAGAAGAAGTAAAGGGAAGCCTTGGCTTTAACCTATGTAAAAGCGGCTGCCGACAGCAGGATTTCCTGACGGTCGCGGCCGCTTCTAAGATTCCTGATGAGCTTCCACGCTATAATCGCTTCCGCAGATAGGAAGCCGGTATCCCTAAGGACTCTCTGTACTTGGTCACTGTACGCCGGGATACACATACCCCCTCCTGCTCCATTAGCTCCGCAATGCGGAGATCGGATAGCGGCTTCCGCTTGTCCTCGCTTTGAATCACCTGCTTGATCCTCTGCTTCACAGCCTCCGATGAAACAGCCTCACCGTCTATCCCTCCCACCGACGAGGTGAAAAAGGATTTCATCTCATACATCCCCCGCGGAGTTTGAACATATTTGCTCGCTGCTGCGCGGCTTACCGTCGATTCATGGACTCCCAGAGCATAAGCGATGTCTTTAAGCGCCATAGGCTTAAGACTGGCAGGACCATAATCAAAGAACGGCCTCTGCTTCTGAACGATGGCCTGCATAACGCGATAGAGCGTAACGTTTCTTTGCTCTATGAATCCGATAAACCTTCTGGCTTCGTGCAGCTGTTTTTGCATATCATTGTCCGCCTCCCGGTCCTTACGTCTGATAGCACGGCAGCCGGGATGTATCGACAGCTTCGGATAGAGCGATTCATTAACTTCAACGATATATTCATTATGTTCCCTTCTGACGATGACATCGGGATAAATCACCTCCCGCTGTATAGGGGTGAAAGCTGCCCCTGGTCTTGGATTCAACGCCCGGATCGCGGCTGCTGCCTGCTGAATCTGATCGGGTTCGGCCTTTAGAAGCTGTGCCAGCTTATCGAATTGTTTTTCAGCCAGATGGGTCAAGTAATCGTTTACAATTTGATACGCCAGCGAATCCTTATGACCTTGCCGCTCCAGCTGGAGCATCAGGCATTCCTGCAGGCTTCTCGCCGCTATTCCGGGAGGATCCAAGGATTGAACCAGCTCCAAGGCGTGTTCGATCTGACCTGAATCCATATGAAGGATCTGCGCGATATGGTCTGTTCTCATATCCAAGTAGCCTTTGGAATCGAGATTGCCGATAATAAATTTGGCTGCATGGAGAGTTGGTGGCGGTGTATGAGGAAGAAAAGCAAGCTGCTCCAGCAGGAAGCTCTCCAAGGTTTGCTGTGAAGAATCAGGAATCCGGTCCATCGGATCGTAAGCAGAAGTACGGAATCTGGAGCCTGATGGTCCTGTTGACGGAAGCCAGCCGGTATCGGCTGGTACTAAAAAAGGATTAGAGAGGATCTCACGGCTCATGTGCTCCGCCAATTCTCCTGATGAGCATTGCAGCATATGGAGGGATTGCTTCATATCCGGCGTGATTAGCAATCTCATCGTCTGCTCCTGAGCCTGGTTAAGTCCCGCTTGCATCTCTGCACCTCCTGCTTTTTACATGCCCTGTTGGTACCATCATATCATATCGTACGATCGGCGTAGAGTCGGAATCGGGATAAAAAGAAACACCATGCGTCAGCCTCTTCCTTCGCATGGTGTTCGTTACCTGGACAATCTATAACAGTATAAGTGCTTAATTTATTTGATAGCCGACGGCTTCACATCAGCCGGAATCGGGCATACATAAGGC
The DNA here is from genome assembly GCF_039543185.1 of Paenibacillus vulneris. Taxonomy (NCBI): domain Bacteria; kingdom Bacillati; phylum Bacillota; class Bacilli; order Caryophanales; family Paenibacillaceae; genus Paenibacillus; species Paenibacillus vulneris. The sequence continues at coordinate 235,115 of NZ_BAABJG010000014.1, forward strand.
TCATCTTCAAGGTGCCGGTTCAGCTCAGCTTTGGCCGCCTCAAGCAGCTCCGGATTCTGCATCACTTCGAGCGCGGTAGCTGCCATCACTTTCCCGGCATGAAGCATCCCTTTATGCCCTATGGAGGTGCCTCCCTGAGCCACCAGCTGCCAAGTGTGGAACGGTGTTCCGATCGCCATACAAGCGGTCACGCATTGTGCCGTCGGCACAATCCAGCTGACATCGCCGACGTCGGTGGAGCCGGTACCAAAGGATAAACCCGTCTTGGTGTAAGGCAACAGAAAATCCGCCAGCTCCTTATTGTCCAGCCCCTTAATCCGCTTGAACATCTTGGTATCTTCCTCTGTCAATGTGGTTCGGATCGCCTTTGCAAGCTCCTTCTCGGCTTCATCGAATACAGGTACGCCGAGCTCCGAGAATTGCTTATGCATGGCTTCCTCCAGCACCGAGTTGCCGATCAAGTTCGAACAGGCTTTGTCAAAGACGATTTCGACCTCCGTCCCGGTCATCAAGGCCGCTCCGCGGGCAATATTGCAAACCCGCTGGTAGATTTCCTCCACTTGAGGTGTCTTAGGCGCACGAATGAGATACAGCACTTCCGCCTGAGACTGAACCACATTTGGCGACGTCCCGCCCGTGTTCGTAATTGCATAGTGAATTCGGGCTTCCTGAATAATATGCTCTCTTAAGTAATTGACCCCGACGTTCATCAGCTCAACGGCATCCAGGGCGCTTCGGCCCAGATGCGGGCTTGCTGCGGCATGGGAGCTGCGGCCTTTGAACTTGTAATAGACCTGATAATTCGCAAGCGATTGGCCCGGCATGATGCCGTTAAGAGGAGCCGGGTGCCAGCAGAGCGCAAAGTCGGCGTCATCGAAGACGCCTTCTCTTGCCATGAACGTTTTGCCAGAACCGCCCTCTTCCCCCGGACAGCCATAATAGCGCACGGTGCCTGGAAGCTGATTCTCCTCCATATACTGCTTCAGGCTTACAGCGGCAGCCAGCGAGCCTGTTCCCAGCAAATTATGTCCGCATCCGTGACCGTTGCCGCCTTCCTGAATAGGATCATGTGAAGCGACACCTCTGTTCTGGCTCAAGCCGGATAAGGCGTCAAACTCGCCCAAAATCGCAACCACCGGCTTCCCCCTTCCGAAGCTGCCTATAAAGGCCGTTTCAATGCCAGCGGCTCCCCGTTCTACGGTGAAGCCCCCCTTCTCCAATGCCTGGCACAAGAGCTCCGCGGATTGCCTTTCTTCGAAGCGCGTCTCCGCAAACTCCCATATTTTATCGCTGATTTGAATGAAAAAGTCACGTTTCTTTTCAATTATTTCAGCTAGTCTTTCATTTCCTCTCATTCTTATCCCTCCTGCCGTTTGTCTAGGCTGTTTCTTTCTGCTTCCTTGGATCTGACCTTTACAGGCCGAGAATTATCCTACGAGCTCCGGCGCTCCTTCTTCTTTGGCGATCGCGTCCTTGCGGTCATTCGAATCCGTAGGCAGGCCCGATGTCTTCAGCGTCAGCCCTACGATTAGAGGAACGACCATGGCGACAATCATCACCCAGAACGCCGCTGTGAAGGAGCCGTGATTGACCTGGATCATGTACCCCATGAGAGAAGGCGCAATAATACCGGCAACCTGACCGCCAAAATATACGATACCGGTAGCGGAGCCTACGATTTCTTTGGATAAATACTTCAACGGCATCGTTAAGGTCGGGGTAATGACGCACAGAGTACCGAATGCGGCCAAGCTTTGATAGAACACGACGAATGCGACCGACGGCGCTTGGAACATCAAGTAAATGCATAGACAGGAGATCACAGCGCCCAGCATAATCACATACTTTTCACGGCCGGCCAAAAATTTCTTATCCAGCAGCCATCCGAGCAGCAGTACACCTACAAATGCCACAATGGCAGGGATCGACGACAGTGCTCCCATGGAAACCATGCTGAGATTGCGAACCTTCACGAGGTAAGTAGGCATCCATGAATTCATTCCCCAAGTGACGATACTGGAGCCGAAATACATCAGCATCAATTGCCAGATCAAAGGCTTAGACAACAGCTTGTTGAAAGGCACCTTTACTTTCGCCGTTGATGCGGATATTGTTTTTTCCTGAATCGGCGGTTTCAAGAAGAAGAACAAGATTACGCATGTCAGGAGTCCTACAATCCCGAGCACTAGAAACATATTCTCCCAGCCCAGCTTCGCGATCAGAAAAGCGGATACAAGCGAGCCGAGCATACCGCCGATCGTCGTTGCGGAGGTCAATACCGATTTGGCTCTCGCCCGCTGTTTATACGGGAAAGACTCTGCTACCGCAACCGTACTCGCCGAGGGATAGCTCCCTTCCCCTATACCGAATAAAAACCGGATGACGAGCAGCGCCGTGAACGACCAGGCCCAGCCTGTCATAATAGTGAACAGCGACCACAACAGTGCTGAGGCAAGAATGACCTTCCTCGACCCGAACTTATCGGACAACCATCCTCCGATAGGCTGAATCATCGCATAGCTTAGAAAAAAGCTGCTGAGGATCAGGCCGACCTGGGCTTCATTCAGCCCAAACTGCTTGGAAATAGGAATCGCAGCCACATTAATGGCTATTTTGTCAAAATAATTGATGATCCACGTAAAGCATAAAAGTCCGAGAATTACATACTTATGGTTGCCGACAGCCGAATGGTTTTCCATAGCGCGCCTCCTTGATAGCGTTTTCTTTGAAGTGTGAAGCAGTTACGCAAGTCATCCTCCCTCAAGCCTTTCATGGCCGATTTTTATTTTTGGTCATCTTTTGGACATTTCTTAAAATAAATATAAACTACATTTTTCAATAATGCAATAAGGATGTAACCTTTTATTACACAACATTTTGGATGGAGTGCAGCGTTTTCAATATGGGAGGTTTTTCGCTATAATGAGGAGTAAAGTGAAATGACGGTGTCGAACATTCGATAAAGCTGCTAATCTGCCGCAACGATCATACTATTTCATAAAGTAAGGGGGGCTCGCCCATTTGATTCGATTAGCGGTCATCATTGCACACCAGTTTTTGCCGCGAATGCAAGCAGTGCAACAATCGTTACAAGAACGATGTGAATTGACGATATTGACTTATTCGCAATTGAGCGACACCTGCGAGCATTACAACCGGCATTACGCTCATGTGGACGGCATTATTATCACCGAATTGGGATATCTTTACTTGGAAGAACGATTTCAAGGCTCCTTTGCCGTGCCGACCTATATATACAGAATTAGCGAGGAAGATTTCTATAAATGTCTGTTTCAGCTTAGCGTGGAGCGCAAGGATATTGATTTCTCCCGCGTCTGTATTGATTTTATAATGAGTCATAACGATTACATGGGGCTGAAGCCGATATTGGACCCCGATCATTTTCCGCAAACGTTTCCTTATACCGTTATCACGGATCAAATCTATCAGGAGCTGTCGGACTATCATATCGGGCTCTGGAAGGATAACAAAATCGATTTCTCGATTACCCGCGTCGGCAATATTGTGCCCAAGCTCGAGCAGCACGGCGTGCCGCATATTTATTTGGTTCCGTCCCACAAATCGATCGTTCAGCAGTTCGAGCATATTATTACGGAGATCGAGATGATCAAGCTTGCAGATAATCAGATTGCCATCGGCTGCTTGTCCATTCATAAGCTGAATGAGCTGCCTTCCGCGACGAACGATCTGGAGCTCAAAACCATGCTCCTGCACAAAAGCTTGCTTGAGTTTACGATGGTGGAGAAAATCCCCTTGATCATTCAAAAAACGAATGTCAGCTTCGAGATGATCAGCTCGGCCAAGGATTTGAAGGTCATCACCGACAGCTATACCCGCTGCAAGCTGACGGCGTTCTTGAGCCAGCATGTTCCCTTCGAGGTAAATTTGGGCTGGGGCACAGGCGATACGATGTACAAGGCCCGCATGAACGCACAGCTTGCCAACCAGCAGTCGGCGTCGAGCCCGGTGCGCGGCACATTCGTCATTCAAATGAACGGGCAGGTCATCGGTCCGTTGGGTGAAGAGACGAATCTGACCTACTTAAACGAGGTGAGTCCGCAAATTCAGCGGCTAAGCGAGATGCTCGATATTTCGACGCTGCAGATTCAAAAGATTATGGGGGTTATTACGAAGACGGAGAGCAATGAGCTGACGTCGGAGGAAATCGCTTATCATCTGGGCATCACTATTCGCAGCGCCAACCGGATACTGAATCAGCTGGAGGAGAAGGGCATCGCTCATATTGCATACAAGAAGCAGGAGAAGCTGCGCGGCCGCCCGAAAAAAATATACAAAATCTCTTTTCCTGCAGGCTGATGGAAAGATCCCCTAGCGGGTCAAGCACGATACCACAGACCTTACGCAAAAAGACCGCGCGGTGACATCACCGAACGGTCTTTTTCAACATCATAGGGCTGTAAATCTGAGTGTCCCCTCAAAGGAACTGAATCAGCTTCTTTGTGGGGTTATTTTGTGTATCATTAATTCACTTCACTGGCGCCTTCCAGCCGTTCCAGCTCCACGGTCACCTTCTCGATCAGCTTAACGAAGGAAGCAAGCTCCTTCGAATTGTCGACCTGATGCTTGGAATAGACGGAGGTTTGACCGGAATCCTGTTGGACGCGGGCCAGCGTTTTATGGATATTTTGCAATTTATCTTCTATCGTTCCCAGCGATTCTTTAGTGCTGTAAGCTAGCTTGCGCACTTCATTGGCTACCACCTCAAAGCCTCTGCCCTGCTCTCCTGCTCTGGCTGCTTCGATGGCGGCGTTCAATCCTAACAGATGCGTCTGATCCGCAACTTCTCTGATAATCGTTCCGACCTGGTGGACGGATTCCACCTCTTTGGCCAAATAGGACAGATTCTGATGCGTCTGATCCTGGAACTCTGCGGTTTTGCTTGCGGAGGCCGCAACCGAATCGCTGCTTTCACTCAGCTGTACCATCAAGCTTGCCAATTCCTGAACGGCAGCGCTTACTCCGGTCAGCAGCTGGTTTTGCTGCTCTACCAAGCGTTCGATCTTGGCCTTTTCATCCGTTTCGTATGCTTCCAGCACCAATTGGGAATCCAGATTAAACATCTTACTCAAGGCATGAATGACCTGCCTCCACTCGTTCGGGATCACCTTTTCCAATTTTGCTACCGCAATATCCAAATAGAGCACATAGGTGCCCAAGTACCAATTGGTGGTTAATCCGATCCGTGAATGTACTTTTCCGATGTACAGCCTGCCGGTGATAAATGCTTCATCCAGCACTCCGGAGGTCATGGATAAAAAGTATTGACGCTGGGTTTCTTTCAACCGCTCTAACGTGCTGTGCTGTTGGATGAGCCGAAGAATTTCGGGCTCCCTTGTGATTTGTTGATACAACTCGTCGACCAGGTCATCCACGATAGTGCTGAATTCGTTCTCCTTGCTTTTCAACAGCTTCAGGTCCTCTTCGGTAATACCGATATACTGGATTTGTTTTCTCCGTTCTGCTCCAAGATTGATCACGATGCTATTCAACTACTTTCTCTTTTAGTATAAGGTTGGTTGATGATTCATTTAGGCAAGTCTATTTTTACTATATCGGCAACTTGGGAACTAGGCAATATAGGAACTTTGTACCAGAAAAAGGAATCGTTCTTCCAGCTGATAGACCGGCTTTCGATATCTTGCTTTTCCATTCAAAAAAACGTACAACGGCATGTCCTAGGGGTTATACTGTTCGTGGAGGTGAGGATTTCATGAACTCAAACGAAAATGTCCTGTACTGGACTTTATTGGCATACGGCGATTGGAAGATACACATCGCGGCAACATCGAAAGGCTTGTGCTTTATCGGCTCACAAAATCATCCGTTCACGGAGATGGAGACGTGGGCAAAAAACCGTGTTCCGGAAGCGGAGTGGGTTCGGAACGACTCGGGATTGGAGCTTTATCGAGAGGAGCTGATCCTTTATTTGCAAGGAAAGCTGTCCCAGTTTTCGCTTCCCTTCGATTATGATGGAACCCCGTTTCAGCTCGCCGTGTGGGAGGCTCTTCTCCGTATCCCCTATGGCCATACCCGTACTTACTCGGATATTGCAGATCAGATTCAAAAGCCCGCGGCTGTTCGCGCGGTCGGTGCAGCCATTGGCGCTAACCCTTTGTTGATCGCCATACCTTGTCACCGGGTCATAGGCAAGAATGGCGCCTTAACCGGTTATCGCGGAGGCATCGCCATGAAGGAAAGGCTGCTTCAGCATGAGCGGAACGGAAGGAGCTTGGAGCCCAGCTTACCCGATGCACACACCATGCAGCAGACTTTATGAACAGAGCCTGAGCTAGCTTCAAGTTTCTTGCAGACAAGCTGGTGTGTTATGTGAGGATAGCGGAATCCAGGTGGTACGCTAAAGAGGGATTACTTCGGGGGATGCTGAGCTGTTAGCACAACAACATGGGGGACTGGGTGCCTTTGTTTGGAACGGAACAAGGGGAGCACTCTCTTGACGATCGTCATCCCCCTGCTCCAGCTCATAAATAGAAAAATACATCAGCGGGCTCCGCAGGTGTTCCTAATTTCCAGAGACGGTTCGATTACGATACGTTCCGGCTTCCTCGAAGACAGCTTATCCTGTTCGGCAAGCAGCTCGAACATGAGATCCATAGCAGATGTCGTTAGCTGCTCGACTTTGAAGGCAACGCTAGTGAGCGGTATTTCGGCATATCGGGCCGCCTCCAGGTTGTCAAATCCGACAATCGCCATGTCTTCGGGCACGCGCATACCACGCTCACGGCACCAGCGAAGCGCTCCGAGCGCCAAATAATCGCTTGAGGCCAGCAGTGCAGTTACGTTATGGGCAGGCAGTAGGGCATCCGCCGACAAATACCCCTGCTCGTAGGAATAGCTGTCGACAGTAACCACCAGCTTAGGGTCAAATTCCAAACCATGATCTTTTAAAGCCTGCTGATATCCCATAAACTTCTCCATATTGCCTGATCCGCCATGAATGAAGCCGATGCGGCGGTGACCTAATTGCGCCAGGTGGGACGCTGCAATATATGCGCCCTTAAACTGGTTCATATAGACGGAATCGCTTGCTGGTTCATAGCTTCCGCCGGACAGCAGCACGATCGGGATATTCACATCGCGAACTGTCTTGATTTTGTCCTGGTTTTGTTTGTTGGTCGGAAACAGGAAGATGCCGTCCACTTGACGGGACACCAGGATGTCCAGTGCGTAGGACTCATAATTTTTGTCGCTGTCCGTCGTCATCAGCATCATATTGTATCCTTTTTTAATCAACTTCCGCTCAATCGTCTGTGCGGTTTCAATTTGAACGGGATTCATAATATTCGGTACGATAAATCCGATGATGTTGGTCTTTTTCTCAACGAGAGATCGCGCTATGGTATTCGGGATATAGTTCAAGGCTTTGGCAACCTGGTGCACCTTTTGCCTTGTTTCTTCATTGATCCGTTTGCTGTTTTTGAGTGCCAAAGATACGGTGTTGATGGATAATCCAAGCTCTCTGGCGATATCCTCCTGGCGCGCTCGCCTGGTCATTTTCTTTCACCTCTGAATGTTTCCGCTGCTTAGTTCGACATTATTTTCCGTAGGTTATATCATTCTGCATAGAGCCCCCCGTTTCCTTCCTGCGCAGGGATCATGAATATGATTTCGTTTTTTCCGAAGCTTCACGCAGCTGGGCAAGGAATTGCTTCACCTGCTCATACGGAGGCTCCGGCAGCTGCTGCGGATGGTTCTCGTCTCCGTTGACCCATAAGGTTTCGATTGGGATGTATCCCCGATAATTACTTCTGCGTATACGCCGAAACAGCTCCTCCAGGTCAATGAATGGGTCCGTATTCGATCCGGCCGGCTTGCGCTTCACCTGGAAGTTCACCGTATAAGGCAGTACGGCTTCGATGTCGTCATACCAATCGTAATTCAACCCGGTAGGCTGCATAAAGCTTCTGAAGAAGCCGGTATCATTGATTAAGCCTAGATTCGGATGATCCGCCCACTGAAGAATGCGAATGACTTGATCCGCCGTGCATACCATGTCCCCATGATTCTGCATCCCGACAACGACCCCTTTACCCGCCCCATACTCGGCACATTCCTTCAGGGCCGGAACGATTCTTTCCCTGGCTATCGCTTCCCAGCCGAATTGGTGTATATCCTTCGGGACCGCGCCGTTGAATACCCGCATAACAGGGGCCCCCATCTCGGCAGCCACATCGATCCAATATTTCGTCCTTTGAATATCGAGCAGCCGTCTTTCTTCATTCGGGTCGGCAAAATCATTCTTTACCCCTGTCCCGCTGATAGCGATTCCAAGCTCGGCACACAGCAGTTTGATCTGTGCTGCATAGCCGAAAATTTCTTCGTCCGGTCGGGTAGGCATCGTCGAATTGTCATAACCGGGAATGTAGTAAGCAGTAACGTCGACTGCGTCAAAGCCCGCTTCTTTCGCAAACCGGATCACCTGCATCGTGTCGATAGGAGGCGCTCCATCCGTAGTCCCGTTGATCCAGGAGTTCAGATTATGGCTGAAGCTGTAAAAATTAAGCCCTAGTTTATAGTCGCCTTGGTAATACGCCCCCTTCGGAAGGTCCGCCAAATAACGGCTGGTCGGGATTTGCTTGTAAACCGGTGAAGACGCTTTTGGATTATGCTGAAGGCTGCTCATGTCCATGCTCCTCTCGGAAATAATATTAACGTTAATATTAAAATGGTATAGGATAGCAATCCCCCTGTCAACGGTATGCGCAGTAAACTTTTTTTGCCTTACATAGGGGTTGGGCAAGCTCCTGCTGCAAAAGGAAGGACAGCCGATGGAACCGTTCGGCAATCCTGTTGTACCTTTGGCTGCTTGTCCACTTCTTTACGTCATCAGCAGCTCATGGAATAAGTCGCAGCATCATATAGATGGCGGTCCCCAAGATCATCACCGCGGAAGCCTTATTCAATAGTCTCATCCCGCCGCCGGACTTGTCCGCTCTTCTCATCAAGCTTCCTGCTGTGCATAATCCGATGAACCACAGCCAGGACACCAAAAGCACGGCTAAAGTAAATATGGCTCTCTCTGCTCCTGCATACTGCAGCGAATTCATTCCGATTACGACAATCGTATCCATAATGGCATGCGGATTCAATAACGATACGGAGGCTGCGAACAGCACCTGCTTCCGCACTCCATCATAGCTTTTATCCGGGTCCTGGGTCCGGGTTTGGTCGCTTTTCCATGTCTGCCATCCCATATAGAGAAGGAATAGGATGCCTGCGCTTAGCATAATGACTTCAAGCCATTCGAATGCCAATACGGCGGCAGAGACTCCCAGTACGGCGAGAATAACGAGCAGATTGTCGCATATAGCGGCCGTTAGTACGGACGGCATAGCCCGAATCAGACGCGGTTGATTGGCTCCTTGATTGAAAATATACAAATTTTGTACCCCGAGCGGCAGAATCAATCCGCCCGCCAGGATCACCCCATGGATCATCGCTTCTAGCATGGTATTCCTCCAGTTCAACATGATGCAGCTGCGTTACCCGGTCTATTGTAGGACAAGAGTCGGCTCTTGGCTCCATCCATTTGGATGGATAAGAGACCAACCAAGTCGTATAATAAGCTAAAGCTCATAGTGACCGGAGGAATCGTTGTGACCCTGCAAGTCGAATGGCAGCCGGACCGCAAATCCGACCTGCCCCTGCATTATCAGATCCTTATGCATATCAAAAACAAAATCATACGCGGAGAATGGCCTGTCGGAACGAAAATTCCGTCGCAGAGACGGCTTGCCGCCGAATACGGCGTGAATCGGAGCACCATTGTCATGGCGCTTGACGAGCTGGCAGCAGACGGCTTCTTAAGGGGGAATCGCGGAGGCGGAACCGTCGTGGCGCATTCCCGTGAAGAGGAACCGGATTCCACTCCCCCTCCGGATTGGCTCTCTTATGTAAGCTCGGGAATTCAATCCTCTAATATCCCGATCATCCAGGAAATCAATCAAGCCGAGTTCCGTAAAGACGTGATACGCCTCGGAACGGGAGAGCTGGCTCCCGACTTGCTGCCTTATAAGGAAATGAGAGCCGTACTGCAAGCATTAACCAAGGAATCAATGCCGCTCGGCTACGAGGAGCCTAAAGGAAATGCGGGACTTAGACAGCTGATCTCGCAGCATGTAGAAGGGTACGGCATTGATGCCTCCCCTTCTTCGATATTGATCGTTTCCGGCGCCCTGCAGGCGCTGCATCTCCTATCTATCGGTCTACTGCACAGGGGATCGACGGTCCTGCTTGAAAAGCCGTCGTATCTGTACTCCGTCCCTATTTTCCAATCAGCGGGAATGAAGCTGGCCGGCGTTCCGATGGATCGTGAAGGGATACGGGCAGACCTGATTCCGATGATCAAAAAACAGCATAACGGCGCCCTGTTGTATACCATACCCACCTTTCATAACCCTACAGGGACGGTCATGTCCCGCAATCGGAGAGAGCAGCTTCTGCAGGCTTGCATTAAGGAGGGGCTTCCGCTGATCGAGGACGATGTATACCGGGAGCTATGGATGGATGCCCCGCCCCCTATGCCCTTGAAGGCCGCGGATTCCGGCGGTCATGTTTTGTATCTGGGCAGCTTTTCAAAATCTGTAAGCCCGGGACTCCGAATCGGCTGGATCATTGGACCTGAGCCCGTTATCGATCGGTTGGCAGACATTAAAATGCAAACGGATTACGGAGCAAGCTCTCTCTCCCAAGCTGCCGCCGCCCAGTGGCTGGCAAGCGGTTTGTACCAAGAGCATATCCATGCGTTAAGACAGCAGCTGCAATACCGCAGGAGCATTGCCGTCTCTGCGCTCGAGAAGCATTTCGGGGACTTGGCGCAGTGGGAAGTCCCTGCCGGAGGGTTTTACATTTGGCTTCACCTTACCCCAACGGTGCCTTTAAAATCCTTGTTTACGGCAGCTCTGAAAGAAGGAATTTTACTTAATCCCGGCCATTTATATGAAGGGGAGCCTAGCGGGCATCTGCGTATTTCTTACGCCTATGCATCCTTGCATGATTTGGAGACAGGCATCTATCGGTTGGCCGTGCTGGTCAAGCAAATGTTGAGAGCATAGGAATCAGGCTCTATCCAACTTTAAAACCCTTAATGCCGCTCCGCTCGGCCCCTTTCAAGTTCTTCGCACATCGGTATTCGTTAATGTTAAAATAGATAAAGAGTTCCAACACCCAACACCCCATGCAAAATCCCGCGATCCGATGTACCTCATCGGGATCTGGAAAGATAAGGAGACCAAATCAATGGACAAGCAGAACATAATTCATACCTTGGACAAGGTGAGAGCCTCCAGTCCTTTGGTACACAATATTACGAATGTGGTCGTAACCCAGTTTACGGCAAACGGCCTGCTGGCCTTGGGGGCTTCCCCTGTTATGGCTTACGCCAAAGAAGAAGTCGCAGATATGGCCCGCATAGCCGGGGCATTGGTGCTGAACATCGGAACCTTGGACGAGACGGTGGTGGAAGCTATGCTCATAGCGGGACGTTCCGCGAACGAGCATCAGGTTCCGGTTATTTTTGACCCCGTTGGCGCCGGAGCCACTCCTTACCGGACGGAAACATCCCGCCGGATCATGAAGGAGCTCAAGGTATCCATCCTGCGCGGGAATGCCGCAGAGATCGCCAACGTCATCGGCGAAGCGTGGAATATCAAGGGCGTTGACGCTGCGGGAGAAACGACCGAGGATATCGGCTCGCTCGCGATGCGTGCTGCGCAAGCTTTCGGTTGTATCGTTGTCGTTACGGGCGCAGATGATTATGTCAGCAACGGCAGTGCCACCTATAAGATCAGCGGGGGGACACCGCTGCTGACTCGGGTTACGGGAACAGGCTGCCTGCTGACTTCCATCATCGGTGCATTCGCAGCTGTGGAACCTGATTATATGCTCGCTGCGGTCTCCGCATTATCCTTCTACAGCGCGGCAGCAGATGCCGCGGTTCAAGCCTCCGCAGCTGACAAGCCCGGGACGTTCCAAACGGAACTATTGAATCAGCTGTACCAGATGAACGGGACGGAATGGAGCAAGTATCTATCGGTCAGCCAAATCAACGGATAATCCTCAGATCAAGTTATCTTTAGAAAAACTAAGTCTAGAGAACGATGCGCCCTCCGCTGTTTTATGATATTCTGGGTTGGTTATACGAACGTATGTACGCCAGTCTGACATCTTAGAACTGAATCGGAGGGTTAATCATCATGCTTCAACGAACACATGGAGTAGCGGGAGTCGTAGCCGCGGAATGCGTGCTGCAGTACTTCCATATTCCGCTATGGTCATGGGAGACGGCCGGAGCCGTCCTTCTGGGCTGCTTTGCAGGTCCCCTTGCCGATATCGACAAGCCGGGATCGGTTATGGCCAAATTATTTTTTCCGCTATCCGCCTTGTTAAAAGCCTTGCATATTCATCACCGTACCTTGACACATTCCATTCTGTTCATGGCATTGCTAGCGCTTGCGGCAGAGCCTACGAACCCGTTGTATTATTGGACATTCTTATTAGCTTATGCCTCCCATCCATTCATCGATTTATTTAACGAGCAAGGAGTCGCGCTGCTATGGCCCATCCGCAAAAAAATCCGGCTGCTGCCCAAGTTTCTGGCTATTGACACAGGGTCCCGCGCGGAGGATGTGTTTCGTTTGGTGCTGGTCGGCATAGGGCTGTGGCTTGTCATTCGCTACGCACTTGCCGGCATGTAGCCGGCAAGCCAATCGCAAAAAGAAGAGCGAACATGAGGTACGTACCAGTACCTGTTCGCTCTCTTATTATTCACAGAAACGCCGACAAGGCTGCCGATCCTGACCGGCAACCTCGTCTTCATTGATCCTATTTGATTGTTAACTTCTTGCAAATGAGATTGTCGGCAATTTTTAGCTATGAAGAATTCTTTTGGCGTACACCAGCTTGTTGGCAAACCATGTTCCTTCCATCGGCTCAAAGGTGACTTTGCCTCGTCCTCCGCCTTCCTGAAGGACATAGTGCTTGCCGTTAATTTCTCCCGCGTACAGACCTACATGAGCGCCGCCGCCTGCATCCTCCGAATTAGCGAAAAACAGCAGGTCGCCGACCTTCAGATTTTTGAATTTATTATGTTTATCGATGGGAACCGGAGTACCTAACGAGGTCGTGTAACGCTGCTGTCTGGATGAGCTGCTGAACTTAATGCCAAGCGCTTTGTTGTATACCCAAGCGGTAAAATTCGAGCAATCGAAACCAACGCCCGGCTTCATCGTTCCATATTTCCAAGGGACTCCCAGCTGCGTTTTCCCTACTTCAATGAGCTTCTTCTGCTGTGCAGTTACGGATTGCTGCGAGGTAGCTGTTGCTGCTGTTGCTGAAACCGTTCCCAGAGAACTAAACATCAAAGCGGCGGCCACCATAAGCGACATGATTTTCTTCATTCATTCATCTCCTCACTAGATATCATGGTTTTCAGTAGAGCAGAGCGGAGAATGTACATTCTCTTCCATCATCCTGCGATCGCGTCTTCCCAACTGCCGCATGATATTGTACCGAGTCAGTACCGGCAGATAACCTCTCTTATGTATCTCCCTCCTTCCGCTCGTTAAGTATAGTTTAGTAAAATGAGATTTTAATGAGAAACTTGGGACCCGCAGGATGGTAATGTGTGCCATAGCTTGGAGGGGACCGATTCGATAATGGAAGGAATCATACGGTTTCCTTTCTTTTTTTGACATAGAGACCGATGGCATAGAGTGCAACAAATACAACGCCTCCGATAATCCCCCATTTTAACGAGCCCTGCCTGACACCGGCGTAAAGGCTGCTCACGGCAATGGTATAGGGTAGGATGCCTACGGCTGTTGTCCATATAAAAACCCATAGCTTCACCTGTAATAGCCCCGCAGTATAATTCACCAGATGATATGGTACCAGCGGAACAAACCTGAGGAGCAGCAGTCCGAAGGTTTCCTGCTTATGTAACAGCTCCTTCACTTTATCCAGGAAGGGACGCGCCAGCTGCCCAAAGAAGGGTCTGGTGATCCACTTCGCCAAATACATAGCGCCAATAGCCCCCAAAAGCCCGCCGACCCAGGAATAGACACCGCCCCATACCGGGCCGTAAATTTCCATCAGGACGATCGAGGTGAACTCTCCGGGGACCGGCAAAATATTGACTATGGTTTGGATCATGACACCAATGAGAATTCCTGGCGCCCCCATTTGGCGGATCGACCTAAGCATGCGCTGCGCCGCCCCAATATGCAGCAAATATAAATAAAAGGCGATAACTGCAAGGATAAGCACGATACTAATCACACTAATAAGCCGCGTACGGGTTGACGGCTGCTGTTTCATAGACAGGTTCACCTCATTCAGGCAATCATTGCCTTTAGGGTTTCCCGATCAGCAATCTTCATTCCCCCCGTTATCCTTCACTTATAGGAACAACTAACGGAAACGACAGGGTGACCGTGGTTCCTTCCTTCTCCCGGCTGTCTATCGTAATCCCACCGCCGTTACGCTCCACCAGGCGCTTGGCAATCGCCAGGCCTAAGCCTGTCCCGCCCTGCTCCCGGCTTCTTGCCTTGTCCACCCGATAAAACCGGTCGAACACGTGAGGCAATTCCTCCGAAGGAATCCCCATTCCCTGATCGCGGACTTCCACGAGCATGCTGTCGTCTTGTATCCTGCCATGTAAGGTGATCGTCGTGCCAGAGGCGGAATATTTCACAGCATTGTCTAGCAGAATAAGCAGCACTTGCTCCAAATGCTGCGGCACTACCTTGATCATGATCTCATCGCTTATCGAGCCAAGCTCGATTACAAACCGTTTCTCGGGATGGAGTACGGCAAATCGCTTGACTGTCCGCTCCAGCAAGCGTACCGGCTTCAGCCATGCTATCTCCTCCGAAGGAAGCTCGTTTTCCGAACGGGTAAGGGTAAGCAGCTCTTGTACAATCCCTTCCAGCCTATGCAGCTCCTGCAGCGAAGCCATTAACGATTTGTCGAGGATCTCGGGGTCGTTTTTTCCCCAGCGGTCGAGCAGAGAGAGATGACCCTTCATAATAGCGATCGGAGTGCGCAGCTCGTGGGAAGCATCCTCGACGAACTGTTTTTGCTGCTTGAAGGAGGTTTCCAATTCACTCATCAGATCATTGAATAATGCGGCAAGCCGGCTCAGCTCGTCCTTGGCTTGATGCTGCTCAACCCGCTCGTGAAGTCCTTTTTGTTTCACATTCCGAATGGCGTCAGCCAATGACTGCACCGGTTTGAGAAATTGGTTAACCAATAGATAGCCGCCAAGCGCACTTAACAGAACGGAGCTGCAGCCCGCCAAGATCATCACCCAAAAAATCATGGCCGAAAATTGATCAAACGTCTCCAGATTGTTTACGATTTCAATCGTACCGCGAAAATCACCGGAAATCAGCGGGCTTCGCATAACCAGAAGGTGATCCTCAAAATGCCAGGCGCTAAGAAGGATATCCCGATCCGTCGTTTCAGGAGTCACATAGGATTCGGGCAGCTGGTCAGTCACGGTTACGATGGGATCTCCTTGCCGATTGAGAATTCGGATCAATTGATTCTTCTCATTCAGCTTTTCCAAAAAGTAGATGCTGTTGCTGATTTTATTTTCATTGAGCGGACCTTTTTCCTGAAAATAGTCCACCAGCTGAGCCATCGTTTTTTGAATGGAGGCTTTCTCCTGCTTGACCATCCATTGATGAACGGCCGCATACTGGGCAAAATTGTACGCCGTGAATAAGACGATAAGCATAAACGAAGACCATAGCACCATTTTCCACCTGATAGTCAGCCCGGAAATCCATTGCCGAATCGTTCTCATCATCTCATCACATACCCGATTCCCCGCACAGTTTCGATAAAACGGTTCCTCCCGTTCGGATCCAGCTTATTTCTCAAATAACGGACATATACATCCACCACGTTCGTCTCCACTTCGGAATCAAACCCCCATACCTTCTCTAACAGCACGTCGCGGCTCATCACAATGTTCGGGTTTTGAACGAAAATAGCGAGCAGATCGAACTCCCGCTTCGTCAGCTCGATCGGTTCGTCGCCTCTCATTACTCGCCGCGCTTCCAAATCGACCACGATATCGTCGAAGGAAATCAGCTGCCGGGCTTCAGGCTCATCCGCCATATCTACTCTGCGAAGCAATGAACGCATCCGGGCCAGCAATTCCTCGATCGCAAAAGGCTTCGGAATATAATCATCGGCACCGCTATCCAGCCCCGATACCCGGTCAACTACGCTATCTCTAGCGGTTAACATAATAATCGGCGTATTCTTGACGGAGCGGACCCTGCGGCATACTTCCAGACCATCCAAGCCAGGCAGCATAATATCAAGGAGGATCATGTCCCATTCCTGACCCAGCGCCAGCTCTACTCCCTCCCGCCCGTCGTTAGCAACCGTAACGGAAAAAGCTTCGTGCTGAAGCTCCAGCTCGATAAACATCGCCAGATTTTTCTCATCTTCAATAAGCAGCACTTTCTTCATCCTTCAGCTCTTCCTTTGCATCTTCATTCGACGTTGCATCGGCATCCTAGTGCCTTAAGCCTTTTTATCCTTGATTGGCTTTACCTTAAAGACGGAGGTTTTGTAACAGATTACGGCAGCGCCAAGTAGCAGCAGGAACAGAGCTACCGGAAGAGGATGATGGATGAGCTTCAGCAAAGAATGCCAATGCTGCCCCAGTCTCTGGCCTGCAAAAGTAAACATGCCGACGAAGCCAAGGCTGCCGAGAAGGGTCGCACCAAGGAACGAAGCAAGCCGCATTCGTCCCGCTCCGGCAATAAAAGGAGCAAGATGACGCAAACCAGCTACAAAAAAGCCGCTGACGATGAAAATCGGCCCCAGCGTTTCGTATTTCGCCGACCATCGGTTCCATTTTTCCTCTGTAAGATGAATCCATCGCGTGACCCGGCTTATTCTACGGAGGCCAACATAGCGTCCTAGCGTATAATTCGTGAGCATACCCAATACAGTACCTATCCAGGCAAAGGCGATAATGCCCTCCATCGACAGATGAGTCTGGGCTGTTATCGACCCGGCGAACAAGAGCAGAAATTCAATAGGGATCGGCAAGCCTATAATACCTAAAGCCATGGACAGCAGAACGGCTGCATAGCCATAATGCTGAATGAATGCCAACAGGAACTCCCTCATTGTGCGTTCCTCCTTCCTTTGTCCATCCAGTATAGATCACTAATATGAAAAACTGATGAGAAACCCCGAGTCGAACCCAATGCAGTTATTTTTCCATGATTGGCTCCCATTATGCTCCAAACCAAACTTGTCGGGGGACAGAAAAAAAGCCGCCCGATTCCACAGGCAGCCTAGTGTTATAATCTTATAAATTTTATGTTGATATGATAAAATCGCGCGCGCTTCTTGACAGCTAAACTTATGTCGGAAGCAATTCGACTTCATCGCCCTGCTTGGTTTCGAAAATCAAGAGCGAGCCTTCCAGCGTCACCGTCTGACCACCCTTATAAGCTAAAGTGACCGCAGCTTCACCCCAAGGATTTCTAATACGGCAGGTTCCTCCGAGCGTCGATCGAAGATGCACAAACGCTACGTTTCCGCTGCGTATGGAGGAGGTCACATTAAAGCCTCCGCGGCACCATAAGGAGAAATCCGCTTCCCAATCCGCGGGGCATGCGGGGAAGAGGCGAATGACAGGGTCCTTGCCCGGTCCGGCCGGCAGACTTTGGCAAAGCGCCGCTTGTAAGGCCGCCGCGGCATTCCCTAACCGTTGGATGCTGATGCAATTGACTCCCTCACGAACGGTCAGCCGGTTCTCAAAATGCTTCACCCTGCCTGTATCTGCAAAATAGCAGTAATCCCGCTCCGCGTTGACGCAGTCTAATTGTGCCAATATCACCTGCTTAAAGGGCTCCGCCAGACCCATATGTGCAAGCACCCGTCCGGTCCCTGACATTTCATGTGCCGCCCGGCTCCAATCCTGGCCGATAGTATTCTCGTAGTACTTGATCGTAGCCATAGTAGTTTCAAACAAGTCCGGATGTTCATGAGCGGTCTCAAGCGAGGATAGATCGCCAAAACGTCCCGGCTTCAAATCGATATGGCTCTTGTTATCCAGCACCGGCCCGATGGCTCCGACCCAAACAGCCGGCTCGCCCTCCCCGGTTCTTAACACGGCATCGGGATGATCGCTTCGCGGCAGAGGAGCAAGGTTGTCATATAGCTCCTGCCAAACCGGTCTCAATTCCTCATCCACATTCAATAGCTCCGCGGCCTTCAGCAAAATCGGAAAGATCGTATGCATCGCCGCCATGGAATCCATCGTATCGGTACCGTCATAATATTTTTCATCACTAGTCGTATGATACATGTGATAGGTTCCGTCCTCATCCTTCTGCAAATGAGAAAAATGGCGGAAAAACTCGGCGGTCCCTTTGATGATAGGATAAGCCCGCTCCCGCAGCCAGGCTTCATCTTGGGTATATTCGTAGTACAGCCAGTAATGATAGGCAATCCCGGCTTGGGTGCCGAACATATGGGTCGTAAAGCCGTAAGGGCCGAAGCCGCGCTCTACATACTCAAATTGGCCGTTCACATACTTCTCGAGATATCTCCAGTTCCAGCGGCTTTCGTGAGGCCGCTTGGTGTCGGCGAATGCCCGGAATCGATCGGACATTTGATCCCATGGCTTCCGGAGCAGGTAAAGCTCCCTCATCTCCTCCGCGATATCCTCGGGCAGCTCCTCCATTCCGTTAAAGGTGACCACTTCAGGAATATAGATGCCCTGGCTTCCCCACTGCTGCTCCGCCGCTTTGGCACATGAATCATACATCCCCGAATACATATGGAAATATGGCTGAAACAGTTCATAGTGCCCAGACGGAAGCACGGCGTTGTAATACAGATTCATGTTGTTCCACCAGTGCATGGCCCCCCAATGCCTCAGATCTCCGCGGGGACTGAGCAGCATCCCTCCAAAATTCGGCGGGTACTTCGATCCCCTGGAGTTGGACGCCATCAAGTACAAATAATAGGTGTAGTGAAGCTCTATCCGTTCTGCGGCACCGTCTTCGCTGCTTAAGCGGATATAGGAGGTTTCCCAAAACCGGTTCCACCAGGCTTTATGCTCCTGCAGCAAACGGTCGTATCCTGTTTGCATTGCCTGCTGTACTTGTCCTGCAGCCGCAGCAATGACATCCTCCGCTTCGTCAAAGCTGGCAGCGCTGCCGATGAATATTTCGAATGCGCCCTGACCGGGCTTCACACATAGGCGCATCTCGGTCTCATTAGGCTGGCCGATAACCTGGCTCTTCCGGTATTGCTGGACCGGCTCCCGTCCTCCCAATTCATCGTTCATCCGCGCTCTGGCTTCCCGCCCATGAATCCCGATCACAACGGCAGAGCTGCAGTAATAGCCTCCTTCCCGAAACACCTGCTTGAGTACGATCAGGTCACCCGCCATGCTCAGGGTCGATACAGCTGAATGATTCTTGGTGACGACCTCCGCAGGACGCAGCATTTTCAGCTTGATGTTGATCCCCTGGGGGTCCTCCCTCTCGTCAACCACTCGGATACCGAAGGCATCCTGGTGAGCAGAGGCAAAAGCTTCTGCCTTGACCCCCTCTCCCTGAATCGTTGCGGTACCCTCATATACGCTCAGGTGCTGATTGATACTCCCATCCTTAAATACGTCATCCCCATAATCGACAAAATCAATATCCACAAAGGCGCATCCATAGGCATAATCCATGTGCCTTTGATTAAAGCTGCTCGTATGACAATCATTGGCGTACACATCCGCCCGGTTGACCTGGAATTTCAATGCAGACGGTGATGTCCACAGCAGGCTTCCCATTCTGCCGTTGCCTAATGGCAGTCCGCCTTCACTTCGCTTTACGGTATGCTCATAATGCAAGTCTGCACGGGTGACAAGCTCGCGATAAGGTATAGTTGCTGCGTCGACCTTCCTTGTCATATTAGAACACACTCCTCATGTACAAAATGATAGCCACTATTGTATGCGCTTTCCACCATTACTATTGTAGTACAATCCCATTAGATGGGAATGTCCTATCTAAAGATGTTTTTGTACATTACTAACAACCTTGCTGTTAAAAGCTTGGACTCACGTCTTCCAGGCATGAGGAGCCTCCATTAAAAAAGAGCCCGTCATTCCCGACGGACTCCTTCCATTTAGAGCTCTATAGTCTTGGTGGCGATATGGCTGCAAAATTCCCTGTCATGCTCTACGAATAGAATGGTAGGCGCGTGCTCCAGCAGCAGCTCTTCGATTTGCATGCGTGAGATGACATCAATGAAATTAAGCGGTTCGTCCCAGATGTGCAAGTGAACCTTCTCACACAGACTTTTGGCTATCAGCACCTTTTTCTTCTGGCCCCCGCTAAAGGCCGACATATCCTTTTCGAATTGGATTCTGGAGAAATCCAGCTTTCTCAAGATCGATTTAAACAGACTCTCGTCAATCCCGTGGGTTCTGGCGTAGTCCGACAAATTGCCCTTTAAATGGGAAGTATCCTGAGAAACATAAGATATGGCAAGCTGGCTTCCCTTACGGAAGGTGCCGGAATAATCCATAGGTTCGCCGCAGATCAGCTTGATAATGCTTGATTTACCCGAGCCGTTCGGACCGGAAAGAGCAATTCGTTCTCCCTGCTCGATCGTAAAGCTGATATCCTGGCAAGCCACGCTCTCCCCGTAATAAATCGATACATGCTCCAGTTCGACGAGCTGGTTTTTGTGATAGACAAGCTGAGAGAGCTTTAAGCTGTCGGAGCTTTCGATATTTTTCAGCAGCTGGGATCTTTCCTCTATGGCCGCTTGCTGTCTCTGCTCGATGGACTTGGAGCGTTTCATCATTTTGGCAGCTTTGTGGCCGACATAGCCTTTATCTACCTTGGAGCCGGAATTACGGGTGCCGTTTTTCGTCTTCTCCACCTCATCCGACCAGTGGCTGGTGCGTCTTGCCGCGTCGGACAACCGTTTGATGTCTTTTCTTAACTTCTCGTTCTCCGCAAGCTCGTATTGGTCCTGCCTCTGTTTGTTTTCCCACCAATCGGAGAAATTCCCTTTTTGAATCTCTATGCTGGTTTTGTTGATGGAAAGAATATGATCGACGCAGTTGTCCAGAAACGATCTGTCGTGCGATACGAGAATGAACCCGCTTTTGGTTTGAAGATAATCGCTGACAAGCTTTCTGGCGTGCATATCCAGATGGTTAGTCGGTTCGTCAATGAGCAGGAAGCTGTTCTCCTTAAGAAACAAAGCCGCCAGCAAAACCTTCGTCTGCTCGCCGTTCGACAAGGAGGCAAAGGGACGATATAACACATCCTCCGAAACCTTCAACAAGGAAAGCTCACGTACCAGCTCCCAATGCTGATAGTCGGGATAGATGCTGCCGACGATATCGAGGGTGTTCTGCTCCTTATCCTCCACATGAAACGGGAAATAGTCAAAGCTTACATTAGCCGAGATACGTCCGGTGTATTCGTATTTGCCCAGTAACAGGTTTAAAAACGTCGTCTTGCCCCGGCCGTTTCTTCCTGTAAACCCCAATTTCCAGTTCGTGTCTATTTGTAAGCTTACATTCTCAAATATGTTATCGTAGGTACCCTCATACGCAAACGTCAGATTACTAATTTGGATTAATGACATAAATGGATCATCCTCCTGTATGCCCAAAATAAAAAGCTGCAAGAAAGTTACCCCTCCCGCAGCTCAAATACATACAACAAATCCAACCCGATCGCAGGGCTAGATAAGGAGATATCGATTGAGTTGAAAGGATAAGTAACTTTCTCGCCAATAACTAATAAACCATCGCTTGTACGGTGGCATTAGTATACTTAGCAGCAAGAAAATTACTTAATCATCCGTTTCAACTCCTGTCATTAATTTACATGCATTGTATCACAGCACTCCGGATCATTTCAACCTGTAAGAAATCCAAATTCGTATGAATCCGGTCTTCTTATACTCTTACTAATAAGCATCTCTTAAATAATAAAATCTCTTATGGAGTCCAGAAACCCCCTTACACCAAGCGATGGAAGCGATTTTTTCAGGCAAATACAGAAGAAATCGTGGATAACTAGACGAAAACAGAACCTTTTAACTAATGACGAGAAGAAAACAGATGAATTTTTATACAACAAAACGAATAGACAATTCATCCACCGAATCGCGATGGATTACCTATGATTTCCTATGGTTATCCCCTGTGTACAACTTCTCCCAAGAAGATATTCTGTTTTTATATTGCAGGTCCCTCATCCATGGGCTCTGGTTATTTTAGATACTCCCATGACGCAGGGTATCCTCATCCATTTATCTGTTTTTATATTCAAAGGGATTGATGCTGCCCTCTTTTCCTACGGTTCGAATGCCTAAGTAAGCCGAAGTGAATAAATATTCGATGGGCCTGGAAATAAAAAAAGTCCGGACCCTAAGTTGTCCAGACAGCAAGTGAAGCACGAACAGCCCTCTTTCTTCATGATTTTGAAAAAAAGAGAGCTAGTGACTCGGACTATAAAGTTGTGCTATGAGCTCCTCCACTTTGAAGCCGTGAGGAACATCGGGGATAGGCTCCCATTTCGGCAATTGCCGGATTTCGTCCAGCATCCATTGCTTTACTTCATGAGGAGCTTCTCGATGCAGCTTCTGGAGAGCTCTCTCTTCTAACATCCGGTACTCCCGGAGGTCTACCTGCAGCTGATAAGCATAGGCATGAATGTCTTCCGCCGCTTCTCTTCCCATCCATCGCTCCAGCTGTTCATTCCCCCGTTTATAACCGACCGGACTCAGTACGGGCATACGGCTGTATTGCCGGACAAGAATAGGCTTGGCTGCCTGGCAGAGCTTGCGGAAGGTGTTGAGATCGAACCGGCTCATCGCCGCTGTAAACTCGGTAGAGCGCTGATCCCAATCGTCCAGGCTTTTTGGAGCAATGAACGAATAAATTCCTGTTTTCTTGGCGATATCCAAATAAATGGCCATGCCTTTATTGTGAACCTCTTCCTTTATAAAGCGGATAAAGTCCACAGGAAAAACCAGATGCTTGCTGTGCAGCTCTTTTATTTTGAGCAGAACATAGCGTATGAACGAATGGCTCTTTTTCTTCAAAATATTGACGAGCTGGATGATCGTTTGACCCTCATTATGCTCCTCGAGCTCTCCGATCCCCAGCCTGCTTAGCTGAGCTTTAATGAACGAGGCCACCCGTCGGTAAGTCTTCTTCGGCTTAATCACTTCATGATAGAGAGTACCCTTTTGCTTCGGGATAATAAAATAAGGATTGATGGCATAAGAGGCTTTGTAATAGCCGGTAGAATTGGGCTTGATTATGGAGTTCGGCGCGAACAAAGGCTGCCCGTCCCATACCGGCGTACGGGTTAATACATCCAACAATTGCTGGATCTGATTGAGATTCGTTTTATGCAAATAGCTGTAAAGCCCTCCGTCTTTTCCGTCGGCGCGCAAATTTTTTTCCAGCACCTTGGAGGGGTTATCGTTTTGCTGCGCGGCACCTTCCAAATACCATTTTTGGGCAGCCAAAGGAAGCTTGTAAAAAGCTTGGGTAAACACCGCAGGAGGCAGCAGGAAATAATAGCCGATCGTTTCCGTATCGTCTTGAAGATATTCGTTTAGCGTGTAATGATAGGTCCCCGTGATTTCATCCTTCACAAGCTGAAGCAAGCCGTGCTCTACGAATTTTTGAAAAGAGACATAGAACTGATCGTTCGTAACCGGCTCTTCAAATAATTCCGCCTGCTTTTGATAAATCCGGTTGCGGTTGCAAAAGTCCAGCTTCCCTTTCGTATTGAAAACCGTCTGGACGGTAATAAAGAGCTGAATATCGGATTTGGTTATATGATGAAGCAGCCTGCCACGGCCGTCTCTTCGGATTTGAAATTGATCCCGGTTATACTCGTACTGTTCCTCAATTCGTTTGAAGGCATGAAAGAACCGGTAACTGACTGCTACAGGATGGGTTGGCTGGAGGTGGACCCTGCCCTTTGGATTATTTAAGAATGCAAGCTGTTTCAAGCAGGGAAAACCTCCTTCGTCCGTCGTTCACAAATTGCCTTCCCTGCCTCATAGATTTTTATGAAGAGTTTTGGTAGAATAGTAGAAAAGGCAATAGTTAAATAGGCCTCTATACCTTCTGATTTTTTCAGAGGATATAGAAGCTGAATGCATGTGGATTCGATCTTTATCGTTGGTAGCGGCAGGGATCGACTCCGGCTTGTCTTTCTTTGAAACCTGAGCATTGGTAGTGCTCGGTGTGAAATGGAATGTTGGTAGCATTCCATTTTGTAAAGCTTCCATGGTATGTGGAGGCTTTTTTTCTTTTATGCTGGTATTTTTATGTTGGTATCATAAAAATAATTTTATCCACATGTGGATAACACAGTATTCGACAAGATCCATTATAGCAACCTTGGTAATATCATGTAAGGGTTCATAGAGTACGCGTATATTGTAAAAAACGTATGATTTCTAGGCGGAAGTCGAGTACGCGTATTTGGTAAAAACCGAATCGTACCTTATATAGCGCGGAATCTATTTCTTTATAGCCATTTGATAAAAAAATATAGCGAAGTATGGTACGTGATTCATGTAAAAACCAAAGTTGAAGTACGTGTTTTCGGTAAAAATGATAATAAGGTACGCGATTTTCGTAAAAAATATAGCTTTTGGGGCCCCGTTTTCTCTATTCGATGCCCAAACAGCGGGAGGAAAGCGTTTTAAAGGGTACGCTTATTTAGTAAAAAGCTCATGAAACGGTACGCTAAAATGGTAAAAAGCATATTTTCGGTACGTGATTTTGGTAAAAAGCAAAAGCTAGGTACGCTACTTTCTTAAAAACTGGACGCAAAAATCGTAAAAAGATAAAAAAAGAGGGCATGCCCTGGGGCATCCCCTCACTTTTTACATTGATAAAGTACGTCAATATTGTAAAAAGTAAAATGCTATTGAATGAGTGACGGAGTAGACCCCGCTGTAAAAAAGTCGGCTTTTTCCGATTCCGTTACAGGGGTCAGGATGATTTCAAACCCGTTCCCTACCCTCTTATAATCATTTATTAAGATGTTGGCTTCTTTAAATTCCTGGAGGGAAGCATCAATTTGCTTCAGGTTGCTGTCAATGCGTTTGGAACGGAAGCGAATCCGGTCGGAGAAGAAGCTGTACTCAAAATTTTGCTTCATTTTGCGTCCTTGCAGATAAGCATCGAGACGCTCCTTCTGAAAAGCATAGATTAAAATCTTGGACAGCCGGTTCTCCAGACGGTGAATAAAGTGACTGTAGATTTGTACCGTTTGCTTCGTAATGAACTGCTGGTGGAGCGTGTCCGAGAACTTGATCTCGGCATACCGCCGGCCTGTCGCATCTTCCTTCGAAACGATGACATATTCAAATAAGTTGTACAGGAAGGTCGTTTTGGTCTCTTTATTAGGTCCTGTCGTTCTTCCTTCCAGACTGAAGCGGCCGATTTTTTGCAATCGCTTTGTAATTAAATCGTAGGCCTTCTGACTGGTATTCCCGTAGATTCGCGTCAGCAGCGGACGGATATCGAATGCGATGGTTTTGTCCGTGTAAAACCGTTCCGACCGGTGCTCGATGATATGCTCCAGGATCTCTGAATCCGTTTCGTCGAGCAAGAACATTTTATCCAGCTGCACTTCCTCGTTCTCTTCGATGGAGATGAAGGAGCGGAGCACCCGGTTGTCGCTCATTTTATAGTCATCATAAATGATGGTTGCCTTTTGCTCGGAATCGAACAGCACGTTTCCTTTTAATTTGGCTTTCCCGTCGGCAAAAATCGGATTATCAATTAAATCCTTAAAGCGGTGGGTAATCCAGTTGCGGGGCGCATTCTTCAAAAAATCAGCGATGATATACACAAGATCGTTCTCAAATGCTTTCTCAATCTGGTATTGCTGCTTGGATTCCAGATAAGGGTAATCCGTAAGGCGGGTCTCGGTATCATTGGCCCAGGCTTCGATCTCTGCCAGCCGGTTTTGTACGAAGCTGGATTCATCTTTAATATTTTTGAGCATTTCTTTAAAGCCCGCATCGGCGCTTTTGCTGTCGAGGAATTGCAGCAGCACTTCCCGTTCCTCATGAATACTGGTATTATTTTTGCTCTCTACCTCTTTTTTCAGCTGTTTATACCAGTTTTTTTTCGTCAGCTGGCGCCGTCTGTGATAGGTAGACTTGATCTCCAGCAAATCGACTACATCATCGTCATTAAAGAAAATATTATTCATAATGTTGCGGATGTAGTTTTCAATCGATAGAGCGGCATCACTATCTTCTTCGTCCTTGTGGATCAGCTTAAGAAGCCGTTCCCTTGTTTTCTCCCCAATAAGAACTAGCAGTTCATCAAATATGAATCGAGGAATTTCTTGTATTTTCACGCTCACGGAATCTCTCCTCCCCCGATCATTTTGGCTACTTCTATTTTATAATTTCCAGCGCAAATAAACAATGGGATTTACCAGAATCGCGCGAGGCTTGTCTGCTATTTTTTCTAGCTCATTCTACTGGGTTATGCTAGCGTTATAACAGAACAAGCTCTTCCGGTTTCGACGGAAAAGCTTGTCATCTAGTACAGCTATAAATGACATAGAGAGTAACCGAAGCGCTGTTCGCTCAAGCGGCTCAGCAGCTCAGCCGTTCTCTCCCCGCTCAGCAGGCCCGGCTGGTCGATGACAAGCGCGCAATTGCCCGCTCCGAGCGTATGTTGAAAGTCCAGATCCCAGAACCCGTAGGACTTGCCTGTATCAGGGTCCTGCCAGGTTGCCGAAGGATTATCCACCCACGCTTCAATAAATGAGGACCAATCGGCCACCTCTTTCCCGCCGTCCCTGGTGACAGGCTCGCAGAAGTTTTCCCCTGCATGTACGGTAATGGTGTCCCCGTAATCTTCAAACCAAAGCCCCTTGCATTCCCCGTACCGGATCAATGTATGATGCTCGTCATAAAAGCCGACGGGCTCAAGCTGCTCGCCGAAGCAAAAGGAATAATATAGAGGACCGGGGACAAAGCGGGTTGGGGAATCAAACGTAAAATGCTCCGAAATCCATCCATTGTCGCGCAGCTCCTGGATCAGAACCGGTATGCTGAGCGCATCGCCATCGTAATAGCCCGCCGGAGTACGCCCCCTTCTGCGGTCATGAGCGAAATAGTAGGAATGCGGCACAATCCCTGCCTGCTTGAGGCCGTCGATGAAGGTACGCAAATCCAGCGGATCCGGAAAAGGAATGCCTGAAGCATAAGAAGTGAGCCCATGCTCCTGCACCACGATGCTTTGCCAGAGCTCCCATAGGGTCGTCTCGGCAATGCAATTGCCCTTCGGCTCTTTCCAGAAGCCGTAACGAAGCAGCTCCCGCTGCAGCTTCTGCAAATCCGGCTTCGGCAAGAGCGGATCGCAGGGAAATACATACATAAAGTGTTCCGACATCAGCTTTCTCCTGCTTTAGCGTCGTTCGGGTTCATGCGGACACCCGCACCCAACTCAACGCTTCAATCTGTTAATGATTTCGTGTGTGACTTGCTTCGTTGTGGAGCTGCCGCCAATATCCTTGGTCTTCACTCCGGACTGCGTCACATCCTCCACAACCTTCAATAGATGCTGGCCCATTTCCTGATGCCCCAGGTGATCCAGCATCATCTTCGCCGTCCAGATTTGGCCGATCGGGTTGGCGATGCCTTGCCCCGCGATGTCCGGAGCCGAGCCATGAACCGGCTCGAACATGGACGGATACTTGCCGTTCAGATTGATATTGGCGGCAGGAGCAATACCGATACTGCCCATAATCGCGGCCCCGATATCCGTGAGAATGTCACCGAACAGATTGCTGGCTGCAATGACATCAAATGTATGCGGCTTCGTGACGAAGAAGGCGGACAGCGCATCAATATGAACGGATGCCGTCTGTACATGCGGATACGATTGGCTGACCTCTTGAAACACCTGGTCCCAAAACGGCATGGAGTATACAATTCCGTTGGACTTGGTGGCGCTGGTTACGTGGCCCCTTCGTTTCTGCGCCAAGTCGAACGCATACCGGATGGCGCGTTCGGTTCCTTTTCGCGTGAACACCGCGTTCTGAATCGCGATTTCGTCATCTCCCTTGTGGATACGTCCACCGATCTCGCTGTACTCGCCCTCGCTATTTTCTCTGACGACCAAGAGGTCAAAATCGTTCGGGTTAAGAAGCGGTGAAGCGAGACCGCGAAAATATTTCGCCGGCCGAATGTTAATCACCTGCTCGAACTCCCGCCGAATTTTGATCAACAGCCCCCATAACGATACATGATCCGGTACGCGTCCGGGATCTCCTACGGCGCCAAGAAATATCGCTTCATAATTTTGCAGGATGTCCAGTCCGTCATCCGGCATCATTTGGCCATGCTGCTCGTAATAATCACAGCTCCATGGAAAGTGGGAGTACTGGAATGAAATCCCTCCATGTACTTCTGCCACGGCGTCCAGCACTTCCGTTGCAGCGGGCACAACCTCTTTCCCGATACCGTCACCGGGAATCACAGCAATCTCGTACGTTTTCACTCCAAGCTCACTCCTTATGGATGAAGTTGAATCGATGACATTATCTGTAATCGCTTACCAGTCTACCATTCAGCAACCGTACCATCCTCATGGCGCCAGACCGGATTTTTCCAATCGTGACCGATTCGGGCCATTTCGCGAACCTTTTCTTCGTTCACCTCCACCCCGAGTCCCGGGCCTTGAGGAATCGATACGAAGCCGTCCTTGTAATCGAAGGTTTTGGGGTCTAGGAGATAATCCAGCAAATCGCTGCCCTGATTGTAATGAATGCCGAGACTTTGTTCCTGAATGAAAGCGTTAGGAGAGCAGGCATCTACCTGCAGGCAAGCCGCCAATGCAATCGGCCCGAGCGGGCAGTGCGGCGCCAGCGCGATATCGTAAGCTTCAGCCATGGCCGCGATTTTACGCGTCTCCAGAATTCCCCCGGCATGGGACACATCCGGCTGGATGATATCGACGATACCCTGCTGCAGCAAATCCTTGAAGCCCCAGCGCGTATACATGCGCTCTCCTGTAGCAATAGGCGCCGATGTATATTTGGCGATTTCCTTAAGCGCCTCATTATTCTCAGGGAGGACAGGCTCCTCTATAAACATGGGCCGGTAGGGCTCAAGCTCCTTGGCCAAAATCTTGGCCATTGCTTTGTGTACCCGTCCGTGAAAATCAATGCCGATGTCGAACCGAGCGCCTCCGGCCTCTCGAACCGCAGCGAACCGGTCCATCACCTCCTGCACTTTATCAAATGAATCAATGAAGTGCAGCTCCTCCGTAGCATTCATTTTTACCGCCGTAAACCCGGCTTCAATCTGCTTGAGGGCAGCATCCTTCACATCGCTCGGGCGGTCGCCGCCGATCCAATTATAGACGCGAATCCGGTCGCGGCATGCTCCTCCCAACAGCTCATATACTGGAGCGTTATAATATTTTCCCTTAATATCCCATAAGGCCTGCTCTATGCCTGACAGGGCACTTGTAAGAATCGGACCTCCGCGGTAAAATCCTCCCCGGTACATCACCTGCCAAAGATCCTCGATCCGCAGCGGATTTTGCCCTATGAGATACGTGCTCAACTCTTCCACGGCCGTTTTTACGGTATCCGCTCGTCCTTCGACGACCGGCTCTCCCCAACCGACCAATCCGTCATCGGTTGTTATTTTCAGAAAAAGCCAACGTGGCGGAACCTTGAACAATTCCAGCGTTCTGATTTTCATTACGGTTCACCTTCTTTTCAATAGATTGGGTGTGACCAATGAATCTCTTGCCCAAGCCTAATTTTACCATA
Organism: Paenibacillus vulneris; assembly: GCF_039543185.1. NCBI lineage: Bacteria > Bacillati > Bacillota > Bacilli > Caryophanales > Paenibacillaceae > Paenibacillus > Paenibacillus vulneris. The sequence goes on from NZ_BAABJG010000014.1 coordinate 265,024, forward strand.
AAACCTGCAGGTGAATCGGGTCAAAATGATCCGCTTCATGGAAAATAACCCCGCAAAGCGGGGCGAGACTGTGGAAAAAACTGTGAAGCTAGAACTATTGCTGATATACTACGGTGGGGTATACCCCTCCAGCCGCTATTGAAACCCGCGAATTGGATTATATTTTGCGGTACTTTCGCGGGTTTCAAAGGCGGACGTAAACTCCTCCGAGGCATACCCCACCTCCGTATTTAGCTAGTTCACGTAAAACTAGGTTTTTCAACAGCCTGACCCCGCAAAGCGGGGCTACGGCTTAGAAGCGGATTCAGGTGCTTTGTAGGGATCAAAAAAGCCGCGCTATACACGCGGCTTCGTTAGATTTGATGATTTTCACGATGCACAGGATTCACGAGAACCCACATAAAATACAAGACCTTGGCTGCTTTTTCGCGGGTAACGCTTTGCTTCGGTTCGAGCTCCGTGCCGCAGCTGACCTTTCCTCGGGTTATTCCCTTCTCCGATCGGATGAGACCCAGCTCATAAGCCTTCTTCACTTTGTCCGCAATATTCGGAGTAATGCCACCGGTATCCGTCAGCTGTTCATAGCTGATCATGGGATCGTACGTGACGTCCGTATTACCCGAATCGAGATTAGGGTCATGATGACGGTCTGCAGGTCCGGAGGGTTTGCCGTTGTAATCCGTCATATATTTCGGCTTCTCGGTGAACTTCGTATGGTACGCATCAAATAATATAGCGGCCATCAGTTCACGGGTCAAATCCCCGCGAGGATATCCCTGCATTGCTGCTGGCTGGATATTCATGATTCGCGACAGGGCCGTAATAAATTCCTCTGTAGACATCACCCTATGGGGATGAAAATGACCGTTATGATCTTTATTCATGACGCCGAGCTGCAGCATTTTCTCAATCTGATTCCGGTAATAGGCTGCTTCTCCAACCCTGATGTCCTTTGCCGTTTCAGGAAAAATGGTCTCCCAATCCTCGGAAGCGGCAGCGGCGGCAACGTCCTTCCTCAAATAGGAGGCAAGCTCCAAAGCCGTTGGATCCCCCGCTTCACCCAATTTTACCATTTGAGTGGCAATGATTTGCGCGAACGGCTTGGCCAACGCTTCCTTATAATGCGTTCCGTCTATCTTATTGGCCGGATGTCCATTGGCATAGCTGCCGTCATTGGTCTTACCGGGTGTTTCCCCTGCCTCTATGGACATAAATAGGGCAGTCGTTGCTTCGACTCCGATCTGGTTGTAATACTGGATACTTTCGGAGTTCAGGTCGATAACGGTGATTCCCAGCTTTTGACCCAATGTCTTCATCAGCTCAGGAAATTTTCGCGCTCGAAAGGAGTTCGTGTACCGGTGCCCTGCCGCTGCGCTGCCAAGAACTCTGGAGGGAGGCGTAACCAATACGGGGATCATCCCTCTGGCACGAATTGCCGGGACATACACATGCTCGATGTAGGTCCTGTACATAGACTCTGTGGAGCCTCTGCCATAGCGGCGATATTCGTCCTCCCTCTCATCGTTATGGCCGAACTGTATCAGCACATGGTCTCCCTGATGCCCTGTCATCAAGAGATCGTTGAGCCGGCCTTCGGCATAGGCATTTTTGAACGACCGTCCGCCCATGGAATAGTTGATTACGGTAACTTGGTCCCGGTCAAACAGCCTGCCTATCACTTGCCCCCAGCCGCACATCGGAGCTTCTTCGAATGTATAGGACTTAACGGTGGAATCCCCTAACAGGAAAAGGGCAGGAAGGCTGCCTTCCTCTCTCGGCTGAGGAGCAATCGGGCTGATGATAATCTCCTCAACGCCGACGGGAATACCGGAGTATTTCGGTTCAATTTCAATATCGAGGTAGGGCAGGCCGGTTACGAATCGGAAGCTCCACTCCCTTGGACCGGTCCGGGCATAGGTATTGACTGGTATAAGTCTGGCTGCGTCCCAATAACCGCTATCCAGGATACGGCTGGCTTGCAGCCCGGAAACAGAGACCATCGTATCCGCAAGCTCGGACGCGGTCTTAACATAAATCTCGTAGGCCCCGGCTGGAACATCGATTCGGAAGGCCATGCCGTAATGGTTGAAGTTGTCGTTCTCATGGCCCGGCTCATAGTAAAAGTCCGTTTCCGTCAGGATAAAGCCCTCTTCCGTAGAAATGATAGAGCTTGTATGCACCTCCCTCGGGGGAAAGGCACAGGTTTGATGAAGAAAGCCGAAGGACGTTTCCTTACTGTACAGAGGTACGCCGTTGTTTTCGTTACAGGTAACTCTAATGTATCCGGCTTTATTCGACTTTCCGAAATAAAACTTCTTCGCTAATGGTTCTGTCTTGGTTGTCACAGGCTGCTGCCCCTTTGCATTTTCGTCATTTCAACGGTGTACCTCACCGGCATGTCTATTATTTCTTTTGCTCCGCCTCGATCGCCTTGTTCGCTGTTTCTTCCGCCTGGCGAAGCACTGTATTTGTATCCAAGCCCCCCATGATATAACCCGGAATATTGTCGGTCAGCGGTTTCTCGCCAATGGAATCGAACTTGCCTTTCTTCGGAACTTCGGGATATTTATTGTAAAATACCGCATTCCAGTTCAGCTTTTTCGGGTATTCGCTGCCCATTGATTTGCGGATAGCATCATCCTTAAGCGGTGTAATGTAGCCCAATTTGGCACGTGCCGCCTGATATTCGTCAGACACCAAATATTTGATGACTTCCATTGCCGCCTCTTTGTTCTTTGAAGCGGACGACAAGTTCACGTAAGTCGGGTACGGCTGGAACCCTACACCCGGAAGCTCCTTGAAGGTCGGTGCGGATACCATGTCGAAATTAACGGATGGAGCAAGGCCGTCCGCAACCAGGTCGGAAAAATAAACGTACATGGCCAAATTTTTCTTTTTCAAAAATTCATCCTTTGCAGGAACCTTGTTGTTATTGCCCTTCATATACTCGATGAACAGAGGGTCCGTCGACTCGCCTTTAAATATCGTATCCATCACGATTTTCCATTTGTCATTACCGTAGGTTGATTTGCTGGAGTCGGCATCCACGTAGGGAATCGAGAACGGGTTCAGCTTTAAGACATGGCCAGTAGAAGCCGCCAGGCCAATATAGGATACGCCATCCTCCATCCGCGTGAGCTTCCTGCCGAGGTCGATAGTTTCATCCCAGGTCATGCCGTCCTTCGGATAAGGGATGCCGAATTTATCGAATATGTCCTTATTATAGAAGGTGACAATCCCCATCATGCTAATCGGAAGCCCGTATAACCCCCCGTTCGCAAGCGATTTCATGGCATCGATGGAAACAGGCTCGAACCGGCTCAAATCAATATTATTTTTTTTGACCAAATCGGTAATATCGGTCTGCAGCCCCGGGGCTATTAATCCGTCAATCACGCCTGTCTGCGCCTCGAAAATGAGGTCTACCGCGGTTCCGGCAGTTACAAGCTCCTGGATCGAGGAACCGGGCCCTTTTTGAATATAATTGAATTTCCAGTTCGGAAATTTTTTCTGAAGGTAGCTGGTCACACTTGCATTAAAGCTGTCTGAGGCGGTTCCTGCACTTGAAGTCATTGTAATTTCAATCGGCGCATTCAGATCGACCGTATCCGCCGTTACGTTCTCTTTGCCGCTATCCTTAACCCCACCGCTGCAGCCGGCTGCAACAAAAGCACAGACCGCTACGCTAATTCCGCTTTTCAGAGCTTTTTTCATAAGAATCTCCCCTTTATTCTATTGATAATTCTCACTTCAAGCTAATTACCTTTGTTTAATAAATGAACAAACTATACACAAAGCTTTCTTTTGTTGTCGTTCTACTGCTTCTTCTATTATGCGGTCTCTTTCGATGATTTGATATGACGTTTTCATTCCTTTTTTTGACCAATTGTAACTCATTTATGAATTTGGGTAGACTCTCTTGCTATAATACAAATATGGTATAGTTGCAATTACTTACTTAGGGGAGGATATTTCTTTGGCATACAAGGTCAGTTTTCCCAACGTTTCCAGCACATTGCAGCTAGTAGGCTTCCATTTTCGAGTGGCGGAACCCGGCTGGAGCTATCGTGATCATTATCATAAAATGTTTGAGATCTTGTACTGCTATGACGGCAGCGCCGTTCAATATGTCGAAGGGAACGCCATCCCGTTCGGCAGCGGCGACTGGCTCATCATTCCGCCCGGGATGCGGCATCATGTGGTGAATAACGGCCCGGAAAACTATATCTATCTTTCCTTTCATTTTGACATAGATGATCTGGATCTTCGGCAATGGTTTCATGCTCAGCCTATTCAAAAATGGAATAACCGTCAAATTCCGCGGTCAGGGCTGGCCCGGCAGCTCGATAATATAGATGAATTGATTATGAATAACCTTCTGGCCGAGTCGTCGGATGCCGGCTGCTCGAAGGAATTGGAGAGCACCGTTCTCGTGAAAGAAAGGCTTCGCATGCAGGCCGTTATCCTGATGATCCTATGTGAAATTATTGAGCTGCAGCTTCTTGAATCCGGGCCGTCGCGGACGGCACAACAAGAAAACTCCATCTATGAAGTAGAAACCGCTCATCGGATCGAGAAATATATATCGGAGCATTTTCATTTACCCGATATTTCTATTGCCAAGATTGCCAGACAGCTTTGCTTAAGCCGGGTGCAGTGTCACAAGCTGTTTACAAAAGTGTACAAGGTTTCTCCCAGGCAATATATGACGAACAAAAAATTGCAGCAGGCGAAATATTTATTGATTCACACCGATTTGAAAATCCAGATGATCTCGGAGCAGCTCGGGTTTGCCTCACAAAGCCACTTCAGCCGGCAGTTCAAGCGCTGGACCGGCGTTTCTCCGCTGCACTATCGTCCCAAAATCGCCCGGGAGGCTGGTTCTTCAGAAGTGAAGAAGTGAGCTTCGATAAAAAAATACCGTCCGGGCCTTGGCCTGGACGGTTTGCTATAGCTGCGACATCCGTTGCTCGAGTCTAAAATCCGATGAGGGCGCCTCCGTCCACTGGCAGCACGGCGCCATTGACGAATGAGGCTGCTGGCGAGGCCAAATAGACGGCGGCCCAGCCAATATCATGAGGCTCGCCGAATGTTTTCATAGGCGTGCGGCCGAGTATTTTTTGCGTTCGCGGCTCGTCTCCGTCCAATGCTTTGCGAAGCATCGCAGATTCGATCCAGCCGGGGGCGATGCCGTTCACCCGGATGCCGTATGCGGACGTCTCGGAGGCCAGTGTCCGCACCATACCGAGATAAGCGGATTTGGCGCTCGCATAGGCTATCACATGGGGTTGTCCTATGAACGAGGTCATGGAGGCCTGGAAGATAATATTTCCTTTGTTTCTCTGCCTCATGCGGGGTACCAAGGCGCGGCAGAGAGAGAACGCTCCGAGCAGGTGGACGTCCATCACAGCCTGAAAGTCTTCGTCCGTCGTCTCCTCGATCGGCTTCTTGCAATGGTTGCCTGCATTGTTGACCAGGATCGAAACAGGCCCGATAGTCTCCTCGACTTCTTGTATGAACAGTTCGGTCCGCTTCGTATCCGCTACATCGAACGAGCGGTAATACACCCCTTCGCCCATGGCTTCAGCGAGCTTTGTCCGTTCCTCCCCGCAGCCTGAGCCGACCATGATGACCTCCGCCCCGGCGGCTTGAAAGCATTGGCTCATGGCCAGGCCGAGTCCGGTTGCTCCCCCGGTAATAAGCGCTCGTTCGCCCGTAAGACTAAATATTTCATTCACGGTTTTCATATCGTTATCCCTCACAATTCGTCCCTGTGCTTTGATATTGGTACGGGATGTAATATTCCTTATGATGAAGCTTCTCCGCTTGGGTCAACCGCCCTGCGCAGGTCTGAACGACAAGCTCGAGCAGCTCTGAAGCAAGCGTGTCCATCGTCTTCTCGCCGGTTAATGCCGCACCGGAGCAGAAATCCAGATCATCGGACATTTTGCGGTAGGTCTTCTCATTGCCCGTAATTTTAAGTACCGGAGCGACGGCGCTGCCGACGACGGTGCCTCTGCCTGTGACGAGAAAGACGAGGTGGGAGCCGCTGCAGATGAGGTCCATCAGCCCTTCATTATCGTTCGGATTCGTGTAGCCGAAGCCCATGAAATGCGGGTCCGGCGTACTATCCAGCAGCCATAGTCCGGGATGCGGCGGAGTTTGCGATACGCGGAGCACGCCTTCGATCGGCTTGGAGCCGCTTTTGACGAAGGCGCCCATGCTTTTCTCTTCAATGGTCGTCAGCCCTCCGGCAAAATTGCCCGGCGACACCGAATACTGCCGAACGCTTTTGCAGTAATCGAGCATCTTGTCGTAAGTCGCCTCCAGTGCGCTTCTAACCTCCTCGTTCGCTGCCCGGGCGAGCAAAATAGACTTCAATCCAATCGCTTCAACGATTTCCTCGAAGATGGCAGTCCCTCCTGAAGTGACGAGCAGGTCGAACAAGCGGCCTACAACCACATTGCCTGCAAGACCGGACGTATAGTCCGAGCCGCCGCATTCTGCGCCGATGACCAGTTCGCTCAGGTTCATCTCGACGATCACCGTTTCCCGCTCCAGCTGCGTATGCAGCTGTTTAACCGCGTTCTTGCCGTCCTCGATCGTCTTCATCGTGCCGCCGTGCTCCTGGATCAGCATCCATGCAGCCGGCTTGCCTTCCTTCAGCGCGATCTCGGCCAAGCTCTTAGCCTGCAAATATTCGCAGCCAAGTCCGACGGTCAACACTGCGCCTACGTTCGGATGCCGGATCAGCGCAATCATCATCCTTAGCGCGTACTCGTTGTCCGTACAGCCGGCGAAGCCTACGACATCGACGTCGATGTCGGAATGCTTGAAGTGGCTGCCGATCTCCTTGGCGACGAAGGAAGAGCATTCCACCGTATACATCACCAGCACTTTATTTCGAATCCCTTTGGAGCCGTTTTTGCGAAGATAGCCCTTCCAGGAAGGAAACGAATCTTCTGCCACCGTGACCACCTCATTCCACAACATTTAACACACGGGATAAGAATTGCCTAGCGATACTCCATATCCGTAGGTGCTCCTGACTCGATATCAAGAGTAGAGGAGCGCGTATCGTGGAAGCTTTTGCAATTATGCAGATGCACCCATTCTCCGGCCTGAATATCGCGAGTGGCGAGCCCAATGGCAACCCCATATTTTATGACCGCTTCGCCTTCGCCAATATGGCGCCGCGCCAGCTTATGTCCTTGCTTGACCGGCTCCCCGGCGAATCCGATGGCGGTTCCCCCGGGTCCGTAAACGGCTATCTCCCCTGGCTCCAGATCGGATAAAGCGACGCTTACGTTATCGTCCGGATGGATATGAAAGCTGGCTTGACGGAACTTGTCGCTCATCCTGCTATCCCTCGCTTTCCGGATTATAAAATTCCGTATTTGGCAAATGCTGCTGTACTGGACAATCCCGCCTCGATTTCCTTGCGCACCAGCTTCTCTCCTCTCGCCTTCTCAAGAGACCGTTCGATCACCTCGGCCTCCAGCTCCGCCGGAATGACGACGACGCCATCGAGATCGGCAAAGATAAGATCACCGGGCTGGATCCAGACCCCGCTGATTTCGATAGGGCAGCGGTAATCGACAACCTTGGTGCGTACCGAGGAATCCTGAGCGAATCGTCCCCGCGAGAATACGGGCCAGTTCTGCTCCAGCACCTTGGGCGTGTCCCGGTGATAGCCGTTCACGATGGCTCCCGCCGCACCGCGGGTCTTGGCCGTTGCGGTCAGTATCTCTCCCCAATACGCGCAGCGCATGTCCCCGCCGCTCGCAATATACACATCTCCCGGCTCCAGCTGATCCAGCGCATCGGTCAATAACCCGAAGGGCTTCTCCTGCCTGCCGTACACGTCAATCATGACGGCCGGCATGGCGCGTCCCGCCAACACCATATGCTCTTTCATCGGCTGAATTGCCGGAACAAGAATTTGATGATATTTGCCTAAATCATCCAAAATATCTCCGATAACCGGTGTGTACAGGTCCCGTTTCATCAATTCGAATAATTCTAGGTCGTTCTTCGCTATGCTCATTTGCAAGATCCTCCGCGGAGATTCATAGTGGTGCTTTTATTTTTATTATATGGGTGGTACGATGGGATTACATCGCCAATAATCAACTGAAAATATATAAAAATTGAGGTAGTATTTATGAGCTCCATGAACAATATTATCAATGACATTATCAGCCCGAGCTCTGTCCATCTCCTGCATCTGCCGGATCCTCAGAGCCAGCGGCTTCCTTTTCGCATCGTCGCTTGCGGGCATTATCACTGCCTGCCGGGGTACAGGGTCCAAAGGCAGGGGCTCAACTACCGGATTCTGATTTTGACGCTGGCAGGCCGAGGTACAGTGACGTTCCGCGGACAAAAGTTCCAGGTGACGGAAGGCCATGCTTTTTTGCTCGATTGCAATGAACCTCATATTTATGAATGTGTCGGGGATAGCTGGGAGATCAAATGGGTCCGGTTTGAGGAATCGGCAGGAATTCACTACGAAGCGCTCATCAATGAGGGCAAGTTTCAGACGATTGCATTACAAAAGCCCGGTTCCGTTGAGGCCCATATGGATACGGTGCTGAAGCAGGTCAACCGCAATGCGCCTACGGCTGACCTTAAGATGGCCGAAGCGCTGTGCGGAGCGCTGACCGCTCTGAGCGAGGAGAAATATACTCACGATACCCTGAAGCTGTCCAGCACTTCGGCCAAAGCGATCGCCGAAACGATAACGTATATGGACCTTCATTATAACGAGGATGTATCGGTTCATGACATGGCCGCAAGGAATCATCTGACCACCTACGCCTTCATCCGGACCTTCAAGCGCCAGACGGGACTCACTCCGTATGAATATTTGCTGAAATTGAGGATTGCGAAGGCACGCATGCTGCTTGTGCAGACGGATGAACCTGTTCATGAAATATCCGAGCAGGTCGGGTTTAACAACGTCAACAATTTTATTCGCAAATTCAAGCTGCTCACGAAAACGACGCCGCTGAAATACCGGCAGCAAAATGCGGATTTATTTTATTGAACTGCATAGTCAGGAAGTAAAACGGGCTTCGCCGTGTTATGGCGAAGCCCATTTAGGTTGACGCGGTATTACAGCTCGAGTACGGCCTAAGATGCAGAAGGAATGATATGCTGCCGTCTTTTTACCGGAGAGGATATGTCCTTTCATCGTCAAGCCAGTAAATATATAAAAATTGATGAAGGCTACCTTATAAAGGGGTTCTTCTGCTATGATACCGCTTCGTTATGATGTCCTCTATGAAGCGGCTTCCTGCCATAGGTCATAAACCGCCATACTTTCTCCAACGGTCCCATCGGAAAAAATTGAAACCAAACCATGCTATACAAGATTTGAATCGTAAACGTTAGTACCGAAATGATAACAATATGAACGGGAGATACCGTCTCTAGATTCATGAGAGAGATGATCGCTAATCCTATAAAGCTTTGAGCCCAATAATTCGTCAATGCCATTTGACCCACACGGGCAATAGGCCGAAAATATTTCGCGATCCTATCATGCTGTAACAGCTGAAATAAGCTCGCTAAGTAAAAGTACGCTGCCGGTATGGCGCCTAAAGCTATGATATTGTCCATATGCGGGTCATGCCCTTGTGACGCGTACCATGTCCAGATGGAGATTCCGATAAAGCATGGCAGTGAGACCAGCCGGACGGTTCGCATTTGCTTTGAGAAATCTTTTGGACGGCTAATCCATCCTGCTTTTGCTGCCAGAAAGCCTGATAGAAACATTATGAAAATGGCTGCGGCATCATTCCCGGCAAATGCAGTCACTTGCGAGAATCCTCTTATTTCGGGCGAAAAAATGTCTAGCAAGAGGGAAATGATATGAATAAAGATTAACGCGCCAAGCCATCTGGCTGTAGTTGAAGCTTTGACCCGATAAAATGGGATCAGAAGAAAGCCGATAACGGCATAAACAGCAAGGATAGAGCCCCAAAAAAACAAAAAATGAATGATGCCAAGAAGCAAGAGTGCCAGCAGACGTCTGGCAAAACGCAAACGAGGCTTATCCCCGCGGCTTTCGGCACGGGAAGCGAAAATATAAAAGCCTGCGCCGAATAAAAAAGAAAACATGGAAAAAAACTTTTTTTCTACAAAAATATCAATCAGGGAACTAATTATACCATTAAGACCGGTATAATCAGGCATTGGGGCCCCTTCAACTATAACTTTATATGCCCCGGCGTTGATAAACAAAATGCCAAACAAAGCCAGACCGCGGATCATATCTAAGGCGGCGATCCTTTCTTGTTGAGTGATGGATGGATTCACAGTGTTCACAGGTAACTACTCCCTTATTTCAATCTCCTGTGTAGTATATCCGCTCAACCTTTCACCATGTTAATCTAATGCTTACATGAACCTTAAAAGTTTTTCCGCTGTCTCGAAAGATCCCATGCTATTGATATACGAACCCCGAAGATGAAGCTTCAGCATTTGGCGAAGACATATAGAGCGGCAGCATGATTTCTACAACCGTCCCCTCACTGCTGCTTCCTATATTCATCGTACCCCCGTGGGCTTCTACGATTCGGTGGGAGATCATTAGTCCCAGTCCTGTACCCTTTTCCTTGGTCGTAAAAAACGGCTCGCCTACCTTTTGTATAATCTCGGACGAGATACCGTGACCTTCATCCTTGACCTGCACACGCAGTGCATTTGCATTGCCCAAGGCAACGTCTACGTACACATTACCGCCCTTAGGCATAGCCTCAATCGCATTTTTCAGCAGATTTACAAAAAGCTGCTTTAACTGATTTTCCTCGCATAAGATGGGAGGAAGTTCCGACTCGAATCGGGTTATGATCTGCACTCCTGTAAGAATCGCCTGAGTCTCCAGAATAGATACAACGCTGGTGATAATGTGCGCAATATCTTTGAGACTGAAATGGCTTAGGTGTGGTTTGGCAAGCGACATAAACTCGGTAACGATAAAGTTAATCCGGTCCAATTCACTTTCCATAATGTCAATATAAGGAATGTTTTTCTCCTGATACCTTGTCTTCAACAGCTGCGTGAAGCCCTTCAAGCAAGTCAGGGGATTTCTGATTTCATGAGCGACGCCGGCTGCAAGCTGACCGATCACGGACAGCTTCTCGGATCTCCTCAACAGCTCCTCCGCGCCCTTTCTTTCGCTGATATCCCTTATGGAGCCTATCAGACGAACTCTCTGCTCCTCCAATTCCCGGATGATTTGCCCGTTGCACTCCACCCATAAGTAATTGCCGTCGGGCTGCTTTATCCGGTATTCCAACCGAATCGGCTGTTCCATCTGAGCTTGGTCGAACAATGCGGCTTGTACAGCCGCTCTATCCTCCGGGTGAACGAGGGACAGTAAATCCGCATCGGTCACCGGCGGACGTTGAAAAAATTCATTTACGCGTTCGGACCATAAGAACCGCTTTTCCTCTACGGACCATTCGAAGATAGCGTCCATGGCTGCCTTGGAGACGGCCTCCAGCATATGGTTCGTTTTGCGAAGCTGAGCGAGAAGGTCTTCTTTTTCCCATGCGGTTGCCAGTCGGTGCATCGAATAGGTGATCGTATCGCTTTTGAAATAAGACCAGCTTTCATCAATCGGATGGAGCATAGCCATAACTCCCCAATCCCGTTCATTAGGAATTACCGGATGGATCGATATGATATTACCGGGATCATCGAGCAATTCCTTAGGTATGCAATGAAGCGGAGGAAATTCCATTGGAGAGCACACAATTTCATCTGTCGGAACAGCTATATCGTCCTTCGTATAATAGTGCTTAACATACATTCTTCCGCGCTCCGAAGGCTCATTGAACCACTGGCCGTAGCATCCCCATATGCATTGTAAAGAGTGCATCCATGACAAGTTGTTCAGCTTCGTAGCATCCCGATAAGATAAGTAATGGATAGTCCGGTTGGCGGACATGCTTTGGTTCAATAGCTGATAGGAGTGAAACAGCTTTCCTTGATTTCCGAGCCCGTTCGCATTCTCATGACTGCAGCCGCACGATCCTCTCGGGAGAAGGGTCATCTGCATACGGATATGCTCTGTCTGCATCAATCCCGTTACCATCCCCTCTTCCAGCAGATCCATAGAGTGTTTCGCCGTATCCGCCAGCGGCGGCTTGACGGTAGAAACGGCAGGGTCCGTATGCTCCGCCAAGGGATTATAGTCATATCCCATCACCGCAATATCCTCGGGGATTCGGTAGCCTTCCTTTTTGAGCCTATCGATTATAGCTATAGCCGTTATATCATTATTGGAAACGACAGCCGTACAATCAAGCTCTCCATTTACAATCATATCGGCCACATGGTACCCTCCCGATTGAGCATCGTTTCCAATGACGACCAGCAGGTTGGGATCCAACGGAATTCCGAGCCGTTCGGAAGCGTTTACATAGCCTGAGTATCGTTTTTTGGTGGACAGGTTCATCATATTGCCGACAAAAGCGATCCGACGATGCCCATGCTGAAACAGATGCTCTACGGCAAGCTCCATCCCTTCCTCATTGGCAAAATGGATGCTGGGATAATGCACGGAATGGTGATTGATTCCTACAATCGGCCGGTTCAGCCGTTTAAGCTCATTGACAATGTTCTCGTTCAAGCTGTAATCGAAAACAATCCATGCGGCCGCATGTACAGTAGCCAACGGGATGGAGTAATCACTATTCGTTTTTGGAGTTTTCATTACGAGAAGTCTATACCCGCGTTCGATGACGATCCGATTTAGTTCGTATAAAAATCCTCCGTATAAGCTTCCATCCAAATAAGGGGTAATCACCCCGATAAAACGGCTTAAGCTCATCATGCATTCTCCCTTACCAGATAAATTACGCTAATCTTTACCATATCGTATTGCGAGCCCTGTTCTTATGTAAAAGCCTGATGTATCGGAGGAAGCGATTCCCAGTATATAACAATATATATGATGCAAGAGGCCCTCGTTGTCAAGACGATTTTGTGAAAAGGGGATGGTTAGGGTCTATTTGTCACCAAATGAATTGGCAAAGCCGTAAAAAAATAATAAAGCTGTCTCATCCATCTACTGATGAACAATGAGACAGCTTTACCTATTTACTTCATTCTTATTAAGGTGCTGCAGGCCCTACGTCTGCCGTGGTTAATGGCTTTCTTACAACGCTCGAGGTCGAATATTCGTCCGCCCCGATATCGTTGACCGACCGCGTCTGCCCATCCATATCGTCGGTAACGTAAGGATAGGAGCCGACGGCCGCATTGATGGCGGGACTTGCGGATGTCAGCTTTTGCAGACCTCCTGATACGGCGAGCAGAGGATCGATATTTTTGATTTCGGATGACGTTCTGGACACATTATCCAACGAAGCGCCATAACCGATATTGCCTTCGAATACCGTGTTCGAGGTTTTGGCTTCATTATAAAGCGGGCCTGCCGAACCCTTAGCTATATTGTTGGCAATTCGGCTGTCCACAGGGGCGTACGTATAGCTTAAACCGACGGCAATGCTGCTGGCTTTGCTATCCACGACAGTGTTATTGGTTACTTGGACGCGATACGCTCTCCAGTGCTTGGTTAAATCCGTGCTCGTATAATTGTCGCCGTTCGGTCCCGCATCGAAATCTCCGCCGTCGATATTGATGGCTGCTTGAGTCAGCTTCTCGAAATAGTTGTTATAGATTTTGTGATCATTGCCATATATTCGAAAACCGCCTACTCCCGCCTTAACCCCATCGCCGAAGAAAAAGTTCCCGTAGAAGCTGTCATTATGCCCATGCCTTGCGGTAACCTGAGCTTTGTTATTACGGAATGTATTATAACGTACCGTGTTGTTTTTGCTCTTCACCGAGATGACTTCCGGATCGCTGTCCAGGCTGACGAATAAATTGTATTGAATCGTATTGAACCCGTCCGACATGGACAAGCCGGATAAGCCTACGCGGATTGTTTCGCCGCCATTCTCCGTCTGCGGGTCCGCATCATGGAAATAGTTGTACTCAATCGTGTTGTATTGGGCTACCTGACCGTTCACTCCGTCGATTGAAATCATTTGGCCGAGATCATGTCTTGGACCGAATTCATTATGATCGATACGGTTATTATTGCTGCCCGAACCGTTCAGCACGATCCACTTGGTTGCCGAGGTATTGTCGGCAAGAGCCAGCTTATTGCGCGTGATACGGACATTACTGGAAGCGGACAACGAAATGGCGGTTCCCGAATTGGTAAACTTCATTCCTTCTATCGTCATGTAGGACGAACCGCTTAGCTTGAAGCCTCCAGTGCCAGCGATAACGGCCTGCCCTTGGTTCGCCGCTTTGATTACAATAGGGCTTGATGCGGTCCCATTCTTACTGCTGATTGAAAAAGGACCCGTGTAAGTTCCGTTGGCCAGTACAATCGTGGTCCCTGCTTTTGCAGCGGTAATGGCCGCGTTCAGTTCAGCTGCATTCGTAACATTCACTACAGTCCCGCTGCCTGCGGAAGAGGAATCCCCGTAAATCTCTACCTCCGTGTAGCTGTTCCAGGCATTCAGGGAGTTCCCGTGACCGACGATGCGCACATAACGAACCGGATCGACATCGGGGAAATCAAACGTCTGCAAGCCGTCGGCCAACGCACTCGTAACATTGGCTTTAACGGTTGTAAAGCTTGAATTGTTTGTAGACGTTTGGATATCAAACGTGGAAGTCCGCGTGCTGCCATTCAAAAATGCAATTTTGATATAAGCTGCTTTTTTGTTGGAGCCCAAGTCAAATTGAATCCATTGGCCATCACCGCTTGCCGACCAGCGTGTGTTCAAATCCCCGTCAACCGTATTCCCCGGGACATTGCCGTCATCTGCGCTAGCGCTTACTGCCGAAGCGGGGATGCTGAATTTGGCGTCCGCCGCCATCCCCGTCACAGGAATCATAGTTATAAGGAGACCCATAATCAGAAACACAGCAGCCCAACTTCTTTTTGCAAGCTTCATAAACTCACCGTCCTTTGTTCATTTCAATTCTAAAACAGGTTCATATGTTTGGTAACGCTTCATCACCTCCGTCGGACTCAATGTATCACAAAGGGAAACGGGAAAATATAGTTAAAACTCACATGATTTGGTCCTATGCTCAGGTTTTATAAGTGTTCTGCGAGTATGGAAGATGTCAAAAACACCCCGGTCATCCCGAGGTGTTTATCATGAATCTTATCCTTGCTTAACGCGATCTACAATGGCTGTAAGATCGAGTCCTTTCAGAGCCCCTTCAATCAGCTCGGGCAGCTTCTCCGGCGAGCAGCCGAAGCAAGGAATACCGTATTGGGCTAACTTCTTCGCCACTGCATCGTCATAAGAGGGAGCCCCTTCGTCTGACAAGGCCAGCAAGCATAGGGTCTTAACCCCAGCCTGGTGCATATCGACGAGTCTGCGAATCATTTCGGATCGGTTGCCGCCTTCATAAAGATCGGAGACGAGAATGAACATCGTTTTTTTCGGCTCTGTGATGAAGGCTTCACAATAGGCAATAGACTTGTTGATGTCCGTGCCTCCCCCGAGCTGGATACCGAACAGCATATCGACCGGGTCATTCGCACATTGCTCGCTTAAATCGACGACCTCCGTATCAAAAGCAACCACGCGGGTGTCCAATGCGGGCATGCTTGCAAAGATGGAGCCGATTATCGAGGCGTAAATGACCGACCCGGCCATGGAGCCGCTCTGATCAATATCCAGAATAACGGTCCATTCCTTGCTGCGCCGCGCACGATCAAAGAAATAGACCTTTTCCGGAATAAGCAGCTTGCGCTCCTGATCGTAATGCCGCAAATTTTTACGGATCGTCGTATTCCAATCCAGACCCGTGGCGGAAGGCAGAGGAGAATGCCGCCTTCGGTTCAGTGCTCCGGTAACGGCTCTGCGCAAATCTTCGGAAAGCCGGCGGACAATTTCCTCCACGACAGCTTTGACCAGCTGCCTTGCCGTTTCCTTGGTTCTCTCCGGTATTTTGCCTTTGAGTGCCATTAATGTCGCGACCATCTGAATGTCCGGTTTTACTTGCGCCAGCAGTTCAGGCTCGAACAGCAGCTGCTTCAAGCCTTTGCGTTCAATCGCATCCGCCTGAATGACCGAAACGATATCCGGCGGGAAAAAGGTGCGGATATCCCCCAGCCATTTGGCCAGTTTGGGGGCGGAGGGACCAAGCCCTGCCTGCTTGCGCGGATTTCCCGCGCTGTTTCCGTTCTCATTGCTGTAGGTATCATCGTATATGGCTGCGAGAGCTTCATCCATCAGCGCCGTTTCCTCATCCAGCAGACGGCCGCCCGAACCGAAGGACTGAAGCTTTTCTTCGGATTCGGCGCCCAGGATGAGACGCCATCGTTTTAGCTGCTCATGATCGATTGTCTCCATGTTTGTCATAGGCTATAGATCTCCAAAATCATAATCATTAAGCTCATGCAGCATCTCCCTTTCTTCCTCGCTCAATGGCTGCTGCAAGGTTGCGCCTACTGCGTTGGCATCCAACCCCCACAGATCGCCCATCATCTCTGCGACGGCGGCTTTTTCCCTTGGCTCGAAGGCCCCGAACGCCCTTCGGAGGAACACAAGGGAACGTTTGAAGGCTTGCTGGTCCAGCTGCTTGATGTATAAGTCAAGCTGCTTCCACAAGACCGCCCGGGAAAGGAGCGCATATCGGTTGCGCATGGACAGTCCCTCAAACCAGCCGGCTCCGAGATCTACAGGAATGCCCGGCGATAGACGGCGCGACACTTCCTGGGCCACTTGCTCCTCTTGAAGCTTGCTTTGCTCCAGCAGGATGGCAAAGGCAAATCCCGACAGCTTCGCATTCCGGTCATCACGCGAAGCCAGCTCCTGAAGCTTGGTCTGCCATAACGCATCGTCCACATCGTTGTAATGCTCCTGTGCTATGCCGTGCATCAGCTGAATCGCTTCCGCCACATCTCGGGCAGCATCATCATTGCAGGAAGCAGCGCTCAGCAAAAGAAGCGTTCCGCGCAGGAACAGCTGTCCAAGCAGCGGTACGAGGGCTGACGTCTCGATCCGGCGAATGGAACCGTAGCCGATCAGCACAGACAGCTCGTAGGCGGAAGCTGCAATCTGCTCGAAGCTTCCCGCCTCTACTGCCAAACCTTGCAGCGCAGCTTTTGCCTGCTCCATCAGCGGCATGAGGGCGCATTCGCACGCCGCCCGGATGATCCTGGAGGCTTCGGCGATATCCGTACACGCGTCAAGCCGCTCCTTGAGCACATAAGCCGCAGCCAGCTCGATCGTCTCTCCCTTTAATGTGGACTCGACCGCTTGAATCTCCGCCTCCGGAGTCCATTGCAGCGTCCAATTCTCCGCCCACGTTGCAGAGTTCTGCTGAACACGCTGCTTCTTGGCAAAATCTATGCCAAGGAGCTGCAGCCGATGCAGCAGCACGGAACGGTTCAGATCCAGGAAGGCGGCCTCCTCCGACTTTACTCTGCGATTTTCCCGCAGATCCAGCTCCAGCGTAGCGGCAACCGTTGTCCTGTACTTCTCCAGCTTGAGCCGCTTCAGCTCTCGGTTTAAATCATCCTGAACCGGAGTCTGGCTGACGCCCTCCGGCAGCTGCCCGATGGCCGTTCCTACATTGGTCCTTGCCAAAGCCTCCGAGATGGTAGACAGCTCCCCATAGCCCAAGCAGACGACGGCCGCATCCTGCAGATCCCTCCATGTAGGATGATTGCCGTCATGAAGCGCTGCAAGCGCCTCTGCCAGCCGCACAGCCTCAATCAGAGAGGCTGTGGAGCGATAGGTGCCGTGAGCCCGCAAGTGAGCGGCAACCTCGGAGAAATACAGCGACGGCAGCCGGCCTAGATCCTCCGCCTGCAGGCATCTCCAGAACAGCTCGAAATAGGCCGGGGCTTGATTGCCCGCACCGTATCCGGAATGTGTGGACAGCTTGTAATAGGAATAGGGCATTAAGGTAAGCTTTGTCTTTGCTTTGGGCAGCGCCTTGAGCTCCGCATCGGTCATCAGAGGCAGGCGCAAATCCATAGCCGAAGCATGGTGAGCACCGGTTACGACGACGATCCGCTCCGGATCGTGACCTGCCAGAATAGCCTTCTGAATGTTCCTCCGCATGTACGATTCACGGATCTCATTGTACGCTGCTTCCTGTGGAGCCAGCTGCCATTCCTGCTGTTCCGTCAGCTCCCTCATTTGTTCGGAAAACCGATGTATTCCCGAACGATAGGCACCCTTCGTCAAGCTATGCTCAAAATGACGCTCCCAATAAGCCTCGTAATCCGGTTCTCCGGATAACTCGGCTACACGCTCATAAAGCGTTCTTTGCTGCTGCCAATAAGTCTGTAGGGCATCGGGGCCTTCCGGATAGCGGTCTCTTTGGTTATACTCCTCGTCACCAGCGCCTTCTTGATCCGTGAGTCCCCCGTTTCGCTTCGTCTCGTGCAATGCCAGACTTTGTGCCGTCGGCAGATCGATGAACGACGCCAAGGCACCGTTACGATTAGCCCATTGAAAAGCCTGGTATTCGGGAGAGTATTCCGCATAGGGGTACAGCAAGGTCCGTACCGGAAGCTGGTCCGTATAGGCGAGAATCGCTACAGGAGGAACGACGCCCTGCGAAGTGATTTCGGCAATGAACTCCGTCGCATCCCCCGGTCCCTCTATCAATACGGCCGTCGGTTGAATTTCGTCGAGAAAGGCAAGCAAGTGATAGGCGCCGGCCGGAGATAAATGTCTGATGCCGAATACATGAAACCCTTGATCGCGGCTCAGTTGTTCATCTCCGAGCACGCGTAGTACAGATTTCGCCATGTCGCTCCCCGCTTTTTCATCACATTTTCCAAATACTCTTTCCATACCAGACGATCTTTTTCTTCATCCTTAACAATAGCGCCCTGCAAGCCGGCGGCAATATCCTCTTCGCTGATGTGCCCGTTCCCGAAGCTGCCGGCGAGAGCCATGCTGCCCGTTAGCAGGGAGATGGCTTCCGCCGTCGATATGACGCCGCTCGGCCCCTTGACTTTCTCCTTGCCGTCCAGCGTCATGCCGCTGCGCAGCTCGCGGAATATCGTCACAACCTTGCGTACCGCTTCTTCCTCCGGAAGCGAGGCGCGCAGCTCGTAGCTTGCGGAGATTTCACCTACCCGCTTGCGCACAATCTCTACTTCCGTCTCGATGTCTGACGGAGCGGGCAGCACAATAATATTGAAGCGGCGTTTCAGTGCCGCCGACATCTCGTTCACGCCCCGGTCACGCGTATTGGCAGTCGCAATGACGGAGAAGCCTCTTGCTGCCGACACCTCGCGTCCCAGCTCGGGAATGGAGATTGTCTTCTCGGATAGAATCGAGATCAGAGCGTCCTGGACCTCCGATGCACAACGGGATATCTCTTCGAACCGCGCAATGCCGCCTGTCTCCATCGCCCGGAAAATGGGGCTTTTAATAATCGCCTGCTCGGAGGGGCCTTGGGCTAACAGCATCGCGTAATTCCACGAATAGCGGATGTGCTCCTCGCTGGTGCCGGCCGTTCCTTGTATCACTTTGCCGGAATCCCCATGGATCGCGGCAGTCAAATTCTCCGATAACCATGATTTCGCTGTACCCGGTTCCCCTATCAGCAGCAGGGCGCGGTCCGTTAGCAGCGTGGCGATGGCCATTTCGACCAAACGCTTATTCCCAATGTATTTGGGTGTGATAGGAACGCCCTTCACTTCGCCGCCCGTCAGAAAGGTGAGCACCGCTTTCGGAGAAAGCTGCCAGCCTGCAGGTCTCGCATCCTGATCGAAATCCTTTAATACCTCCAGCTCCTCCGCATACAATCGCTCGGAAGGCAATCTTACGACATCTTGCTTCTGATCCATTCCCATAATCCCTGTCCCTTCTCTTGGTTATCCTGCATTTGGTTTGTATCCGGCTTTGCCGCTATGGTCTCGGCTATTTCCAATATTTGTTCCTTCAGGCTTGGATAAGTCAGCTGCTCCGCGTGCCGTCTAAGGCGATCGGCATATTCTCTTGGCAGCATGGAGAGCAGGGTCAACTGCACGCGGTCCAAATAGTAGTACTGTTTATTGCCGCCCTTTTCCAAAATATCCGTAAGCAGCTGCGGCGCCCGCGGCTCCTGCATGCCGAACAGCACCAACAGCATGTTGGACGTCTGCCCCCGGTTAAATTGCGGCTGCTTCTCGCATTTGGCTGTCAGGTACTTGATGACGTTCGTATCGGGCTCCTGAACCAACCGGCAAACCAGATCGGCTTCGTCCAGCTCAACGAACAGCTGAACCCAGCGAGGATCCCAGACGATACTTTCCTCTGCTTGAAAAGGTTCGTACTCCAATCGTCCCGGGTACCAGCGCGTTTCTTCCTGGAAAGCACGCAGCAGCGTCTTGGCTGCGGATTGCTTTTTGTTACGAAGATCGTTGTGAAATTGTTCATATACGTCTTCCGGTGAAAGGATGCGCAAGGCTGCCTTAAAGCTGTAAGCGATGAATTTCCCGTGGAATGCTTTATGCAAGCTCACCGCAAACTGATAGGCTTCCGGCAGATCGATATCCAGCAGCAGCTCCGCTGCCGCCTCCTGGGCCGCTTCGGTTTCTGTCTTTATGAACTCCGGCGCAGACAGCAGCTTTTGCAGCAGAAGTACGACTTCCGTCGTTTGCTTTCCTTCCAGACTCCGGATATCGGCAAGCAGCTGTTGAGCCGCTTCCTCCACGTTGCTCTGCTGGATGATACGCTCTAGTGCATGCTCCGCGTGAGCGATAATTTTAAGCGTCAAGCTATGGGATTGACACCTTCGGATCGGCTCGATCGCCAGCTCGCGATCCTTCGATACGAGCGCATGGTAGAGCCGTTCTGCCGCCGGTTCCGAACCCAGCCTCGCCAGAGCGAACAATGCTGCGCTCCGGATTTCCTTCTTCTTATCATCGGCTTGCGCCAGAATGTAGTCGATTTGTTCCGGATAATCCCCTAACAGACCGATAGCAGCCGCACGTACTTCCGTCGATCCTTCGTGAGCCGCCTGCCTTAAGAAAGCCAAGTCCTCGCCGGGCAGCAGCTCATGAATTAGCTCCAGGCGGCGGGCATCGCCACGGCCTCCGTCCAGCTTGAACTGCTGGAGCAGCACAGGCAGCGCTTCTTGCCCGTAAGCGGGAATGACAACGCGCTGAATAAAGTCCGGAATTTCGCTGTAGCTGTCGTCAAGCGCGCTGACTGCAGGCGCTATGGAACGCAGGTCTTGAAACAGCCCTTCCTCCCAGCCCTGTTTCAATAGCTCCAGCCGCCCCTGTCCTTTGGACGTCAAGGCTTGAATCAATGGAGAGAGCTTTCGATAAGGCAGTGCGGTCGGCAGACTGGCGTCGGTACCAGTGACAGGAGCTAAAGGCTCTTTAGACTCTGTTCTGCCGAGCGTATGCAGGATGGCACTGAGAAGCGTTCCCAGCTCAAGCAGCTTTCGGGCGGCCTCACCGGAATCGGCTGTAACCACCTGATCGACCGACTGAGCCAAGCGCCCAAAAACCGGAACCGATTCGGCCTGCAGCTGCAGCTGGGAAGCCAGCTTCTGCAATCGCATGTCTCCTGCCGCTACGGTGCTGCCCGCTATAAACAAACGCCGCACTTCGTTCTGCAGCTCAAACAATACATGTAGACTCATAATTCGTCTCCTAATGATTTCATCAATACAGCAAGCGGATGATATTGTCCGCTGTGACAATACTAAGAGGCTGCGCCTCCAGCCTGTTCCGCTCCATGTTATGCCCGAACATGACCAGCATCGTCTGATTACGAACATAAGATCTGTTAATAATCGGCAGCATAGGAGTCGTCGGCTCATTCACATATGGGATGTCGGCCAAAGGAAGCTGCGAGCCCTGAGAATCTATAAGAACATAAGATGTATCTGTCTTATGCAGCTCCTTAAAACGCATGAGGGCCACCGGGTTTTTATCAGACAAGGGATTTTTGATCTGATTTTTTATCCGCTTCGCCAAATCCTTGAAGGATGGCTCGGCGGACTCCACGACACGGATATAATCTTGTGACTGGACCTCGCGAAAAACGGCTTCCTCCCAGCGGACCCGTTGGTTAAGCTCCCCAGGGTACTCAGCCAATTCCTTGGCCCTTACCACTTGGAAAGTCGAATCCTCTTCACGGATATACTTCGTCGCCCGGAAAGGACGATACGTTCTTGTGATATGGATTTGGCCTGAATGCAGGTCGAACCAATACCCCTCGTCCACATATTCACCGCGCGAAGGCTCTGAATAGGAACGAAACGCCAGCTGCAGCAGCTCTACATCAGTGCGGACGCGCCCCTGCTCCCTGAGCTCAGCCATTTGCCAAGCGTGGCCGATCCGTTCCTCCAGTATCGTACCGGAATCCGCCGGCAGATCCGGGTTTTCGAGTCTGTCATTTAGGTAGGCCTTGCTTTTATGAAGCAGCGAATGCAGCATGGTCAGCTGTTCAATGGCTTGCGGATAGGCGGATTCACTCTCTTTGGCCGACCGGAGCTGCTCTGTTAATTGGCGAATAGCGGTCTGGATGCCCGGAATATAATAATTGCCCAGCTCCTTCGCCTGCTCATCCGCGGTTTGGAGCGCTTTTTTGTCCAAGCTGCCCAGCCCCTGCTGTGCGAGCTGAAGCACCAGCTTTTCCGCAATAGCAATGCCTTCTAATTGAGCTGCGATTTTTTTGACAAGCGCCGCCTTATTCGTCTTCTTCTTTGTGGGGGGAGTCCCCGAAGCGGCGGCTTCCCTCTTCTTCTCCTCCCGCTTTTCGGCCTTTTCCCGCTTCTCGGCAAGGTCTGCGGGGATCGGAGCGATCTCGAACGCGTTGCCGGCTGTGTAAGCATACATTAGTCCCAGATTATGCTTGCAGGGAAATTGACGGCTGGGACAAGAGCAGCGGAATACGGGACTGCCCTCATTAGCCCAATCGACAGAACAGCGGTACGGCTCTTTCCCGCTTCCCTTGCATTCCCCGAATAGGACGCTATGATCCTCTGATTTGCACAATAATGGAAAGCTGTTCTTTTTCACCAAGTCTTTCCCATTCTTAATGGCAGCGCTGTTCAGCGCCAAACTATCTACGTAAGCTTCCGTTAACTGCACCATAATTTCCCTCGCGTAAATGGATTGTTCTCTGATTTATTTCCACACTATTCCTGATTTACCTTCATTTTTGCCCTTTACCGCAGCACAGAACATGTATATGGTATACGTTGGAAAATCATTCATATTCAAGATAATTTATGAAGTATGAATGTCGAAATATGACGAAGGACCCTTTTTTGTATGTATATGGAACTATCCAGAACCATTTTTCACTTGAAGGCTAGTGCTTAAGTTGTGATTTTTCTCGAGTGACATTCGGAAGCGCAAAATGGTTTTTTTCGCGGAAAGGAATCTTCTATATAAAAAAACCAGCAAACCTTAAGGTTCACTGGTTTCTTAAGCCTATGCCGGCGACGTTTATCCATCGGGTTCGAATCGAGACTGGGTATAGCGTCTTTGGTATGCCGATGGCCTTTATTTGTTGTGAGGTACCGTGACCGTTGCTGATTGTACAGCTGTATTCCCGGCGGCGTCAGCAGCCGTATAAGTGATGGTATATACACGCCCGTTTCCTTTGCCGGATCGCTCGGCACGAAGCATGAACTCCGTGTCCAATGTGCCGGGCTGCGCATCTTGAATGTCATCTGCCGTATCCCCATCGCCTAATCCATTATCAGGCTCGCTGCTGGTGATAGAGGTTAGAACGACTGTCGAAACGCCCGAAAGGCTATCGTCGGCACTGACCGATGCTTCCACAGGGATCATTTTGTGATTGGCCGGCCATAACTCGGTTTTATCCAAAACGAGATTTAAGGTCGGCGCCGTTTTGTCAATTCTAACGAGTACGGTATGAGGTGCTTCAGCGCTGCCTAGGTTGTCTGCGCTCCAGTAGGTTAGCGTATGCGTTCCTTCATTAGATAAGGTAACGGATGTGCCCTTTTGCTCTGTGCCGCCATTCACCGTGTAATAGGTACCGCCTACGCCGGAGCCATTGTCTTGAGCCGTTAAGGTTACGGTAACGTCATGATTGACCCAGCCTGCGGGAGCATTGTCAGTGGTTGTCGGCGGAACGGAAGAAACAGGCTCATTCACAACGGCAAGACGAGGTGCAGAGGGCTCCTCCATGCCGGTTCCCAGGTAGAAGCTTGTATGGGGCGGCTGGTTATACCCTGTATTTTGCCATGCGACTCCCAGGCGATAGATCGGATCATGCATGAGCGTACGAAGCCGCGTATCGGTCACCGAGGTTGTCGTATAGATGCGGAGCTCCGTGCTGTCCGTATTTCTCCAGATCACCTCTTCCCGCCAATCGCCAAACAGGTCCGCCTGCAGGTTCGGCGTAGCCTTGGTGCTGTTATTGGATAAAGCGCCTTCGGCCGTAAACAAACGGTTCGTCTTATGGTTGACATAGTCCCATTTGTCAATGTGGTTATCGTCTAACAGCTCGCGGCTCAAGTCGCCGTCCCACCAGATCCCGAAGTTCGTTGAGCTTGGAATGGTTGTGCTGATCAGCTCCCCTTTTGCACTGTATAGACCTGTAAGCGGGATATGCTGAGCATCGGTAATCGTTGCCGACCACATTTCTTCCCCCAAATAATTCGGGTCGATATCCGCCGACATGCCGCGTCCGGTATCGATTCCCGTCCATACGCCCCATAGGATTTCACCCGTTCGAGCGTCCCTTAATTCCATGCCGTAAGGGGAATTGGTGTGTTCATGCACATTAAAGAACTCCAGGCCCGGTCTCGATGGGTCCAGATCTCCCAGATGCTGGGCGTCCCCGTGACCAAGTCCCGTGTTATAAAGCGGCGTTCCGTCATCGTCGATAGCCATAGCTCCGAAAGTGATCTCATCCTTGCCGTCGCCGTCCACGTCCCCGATCGACAGGTTGTGATCACCCTGCCCGGTATAGGCTTCACCGATTCCTTCGTCATTGGTGTCGAAGCGCCATCTTTTCTTCAACGTACCGTTCTTGAAATCATAGGCGACGATCACGGTTCTGGTATAATAGCCCCTGCTGACAACTAAGCTTGGATGCTCGCCGTCCAAGTAAGCGACTCCAGCCAGAAAACGGTCCACCCGGTTGCCGTACGTATCTCCCCAGTCGCCGACGACTCCGCGAGGCGGATCGTAGCTCGTTGTTGTGACAGCTTTGCCTGTCATGCCGTCAAATACCGTTAAGTACTCCGGTCCTTGGAGCACATAGCCGCTGCTGTTCCGGTGATCCGCCGCAGGATCCCCTATAACGGCACCTGTTCCGTCGATTGTACCGTCAGCCGTTTTGAAAGCGACCTCCGCCTTGCCGTCGCCATCCAGGTCATATACCTGGAATTGGGTATAGTGAGCCCCCGCACGGATGTTAGGACCGAGGTCTATGCGCCATAGCCTCGTGCCGTCCAGCTTGTAAGCATCCATATATACATTGCCGGTATATCCGGATTGCGAGTTATCCTTGGAGTTGGTAGGATCCCACTTTACGATCAATTCATAAGTCCCGTCTCCATCCAGATCGCCGACGCTGGTGTCGTTCGCGCGATAAGTATAGGCTTCTCCGGATTTTGTCACTCCTCCATCAGGCTTCTGGATCGGAACGGACAAATAATTGTGCTGCCATACGGTCACATCTTTGGAAGCAGCCTTCTCTTTACCGCCGATCATCGTCCTTAACTGATACACAGACGAATCCGTGCCGGCTTCATCGAGCAGATTGGTAGCTCCTGTCAGCGGTTCTGCATTAACCTTGACCCCGTCTCGGTATAGATTGAAAGCAATGTCGGACGGGTCCGTTCCGAGCATTTTCCAGCCTACATACACTCCATGTTCTTGTTTAACCGCTACCAGCGCCCGATCGAGATATTCAGCTTGCCGGTACAGCACGGTAACGGCCGGTGTTGCCAGCACCTCGGATGGACCGGACATGCCGCCTGCACTGACAGCCGCTACTTTGTAATAGTAGGGGATCGTCGTTAGCACGGTCTTATCGGTGTAGCTAGGCTGCTGGGCTTTACCAATCAGCTCGAAGGTGCTGTCGCTCGACTTCGCGCGGTAAATGTTATAAGTTTTGGCACCTGCCGCGGCGTCCCAGCTAAAGGTCAGGTCGTTCTTATTGACGTTCACCGTCTGAAGGTTTCCCGGTACGGCCGGTATTGGAACATTCGGATCAATCATGGATACGATGAGCGAAGCGGATGGACCGGTTTCCGTGGAAGCCGCATCTACCGTCGTCACTTGATATTCGTACTCCAGCCCTACATCAACCGTGCTATCGATATAAGCACTTGTCGCTGCGCTGCCTAGCAGCTGAAACTTGGGCGATCCGGCAATTCTGCGGTAAACGTTATATTGGGCCGCATCCTCAACCCCCGTCCACGATAATGAAGCGGAAGGCTGCTCGGGATCTGTGTTCTTCGCATCGATCTTCAGATTCGTTGGCGCCATCAGAATCGGAGTAATCTCCAGACCGTTAACTATCGCCGTTGCACCCCCGAATTTGAAGTTCATTTGGCCGTCATTAACGGAGATCTGGGAAATGATCTTTTCGGTAACGGATTTATTGCCTGCCGACACGGTTCCGTAATCTTTTCCTTCGATGGCGACGCTCGTTCTGGCGCTTCCCAAATAGTCGCCGACATACAGCTTAGCGGAATAAAGACCGTTCGGCAGGTCGACCATGAATTCCCATCCGACATTGAAATACCCAAGCCAGTCGCGGAGAAGGTCGGTGCCGGTAGCGCGGTCGCGGCCGATCATTCCTGTCGGGTCCTTAATCCCGTAGCCTCTTTCGGCCGTGTATACAGTAGAAAGATTTACCCCCGTATAACCGTCTTGAACGGGTGAAGCGGCCAAACCGAAATCGAACAAGAGCGTAGCGTGCTTCGTGACGATAACAACAACGTCTGATTTCTCGGATTCACCTCTGCCGTTCACGGCTGTCACGACAACGTGATAGGTTTGTCCTTCACTCATCCCTTGAATCGTTAGAGTCGGAACGGTTGACGAGCCTACCAAGACGTAGTCGTTGTCGGAGGCCAGCTTTCTATAAATTTTATAAATATCTGCACCTTCTACTGCATTCCACGTCAAGACAGCGCCTGCATTGCTGATACTGCTTGCCATAACTCCCGTCGGCTTCGCCGGAAGCTCTGCAGGCGGCTCAACATCTGTGACGTAGGCGGATAACGGGATGTTCAAACCTTTTATTCCCCCTGATAGGAGACGTGCGATCTGGATGGCTCCGTATTCCTGGAAGTGCGTATCGTCCGAGCTTCCGTTCGGGAAGGCTGTATAGACTCCGGCAGGAACATGAAGGAACACGGCCAGCGTGCCTATGGGACCGATCGTGTCATAGTAAGCCCGGCTTAATGTGCTGAGATCGACGAGCGGGACGTCCATTTCTTGAGCCAGCTCTTTCATGGCATTCACGTACGCCGGAAAGCTGACGTTAAAGCTGCCCGTTGTCGAGTTATAATCCCTCCGTCCGACAGGGGTTACCAGAATCGGTACGGCACCGCGCTGCCTGGCGCCAGTAATATATGTTTTTAAGTAATTTTTATAGTCCTCGGGGGAAGCATAGCGTTCCGGGATGGACACGGTCGCATCATTATGTCCGAACTGGATCAGGAAGTAATCGTTGGGCTTCAACGCCCGCAGGATGTTATCCAGGCGCCCTTCCAGAAGGAAGCTTTTGCTGCTGCGGCCTCCAATGGACTGGTTGCTGAAGGTAATGTCGGGAGTGAAGTAACGGGAGATCATCTGCCCCCAGCCCGCTTGAGGCTTCCAATAGGGATCGTAGGTTTGTACGGTAGAATCCCCTGCGATATACACGGTAGGTGTTTCGCCTGCTGCCCTCTCCGCCAGTTTGGAAATGACCAGACCGTTAATTTTGGGCGCAGATCCCGAAAAGAGGATATTCAGCTGTCCGTCAACAAGCGCGACTTCGAATGTCTGCTCCAAATATTCGCCTGCAGCCTTCGGAGTGAGGGCAATTTTATTCGCTGTCATGCCTTCAACGGACACAGCCACTTCCGTTGCGGCATTGGCATCCCCTGCGATGACCGTTACGGCGTAGTCCCCGTTCGGCAGGTCGACATTAAAGGTCGTGCCGGCAGGCGACAAATAATCGGATTTCAACGGATCTGTCGTGCTGCTGCTGCCGGAACCGACAAGAGCAGGATCGGCAAAGCCGTATTTCAGCTGAGGCGTATATGCCACGGGAGCCGTGATACCGAAATAGCCGTCAGCTACAGGGCCGGGTCCGAAGTCGATTTTCAGCGGAAAGCCTTGTGGAAGCTCGGCGGGAGCAATGTATACGGTGCTTGCAGCCACTCCGGAAGCCTCGGAAACTCCTGCTGTATTCGAGGCCTTAACCTGGTAGTAATGAACTATGGAGGTATCGACAGCAGAATCTGTAAATGCAGCCGCAGTTACCTTGCCTAGCTCGGTGAAGGGTCCAGCTGCGGCTTCCGAACGGAATACCGTGTAGCTGGCTGCACCATCCGATGGCGACCATTGTACAACCACGCTGTTCGCATTGACACCGCTTACAATTATATTCGCCGGGGGTGCAGGAATCGCAGCTTTTTGCCCTACTTGCGCCGTTACCGGACTGCTGGCCGCAGACTCAAGACCGACTGCATTCAGAGCCGTAACTTGATACGAATAGGCATTTCCGATAGAAACGGCCGTATCCGTGTACGAATTCACCGCTACTTGTTTGATAAAATCATAATTCGTGTCACTGTTCACCGCCCGGTACACGTTGTAGTAGACGGAATCGGTTACGCTGCTCCAGCTTAGGGATACGTAAGCTGCTCCGGTTGTTGCATTGATGTCGGTTACGGTTAAAGCTTGGGGTGCGGATGGTGGCGTCTCGGGTACTTGTTCAATGACAAGACCGTTCAAATAACCATAGCCCCCGGTGGCGCCTGTGGAGATATCCACGGTCAGCTGCCCGTCAGTAACCTTGGTGTTGTAGGTTGCCTGTGCGATCGCCGTCTTGGTAGTTATCGTTCCTTTCGTTACCCCCTCCAGAGCCACTTTGGTCTTCGTCTGCGAGGTGCCTGCGAGCAGGTCTCCTGAATATACGGTTACGTTATAGCTGCCGTTCGGGATGTCCGCCAGGAACGTGAAGGCCGAGCCCAACACAAAATCGTTGGTCATCGCATTGCCGCCCGACCGGTTCCTGGATGCCTGGGCTGATACAAGTCCGTATCCCCGTTCCGGCGTATAGATCATCTGGTCATGAACTTGAGCATAGCCTTCCATGACCGGGCTGTTCACCGTGCCGAAGTCGAATTTCTTCACGAATAACTCATCTGCATGGGCGATGGGTTCACTGTAAGGTAAGATCGGGAGTAAAGTAGTGAAAATCAAAAGACAACATAAGAGAGAGGCTGTGAATCTGCTTACCATCCTCTTCATATACGATATTCCCCGCTTTCTTTGTCATTTTCATCAAAAAAGATAACGTGTGCTAATTTCTGCTGTCCCCGCTTTCTGAATGGTTTTCCCGGCAAGCTTCTCAAGGTTACATGGCGATCATCTCCTCTCCGGATTCATGATCCTGCAAGAGATCCATTAGTGCTCGCATTTGTAAAAATATTACAGAATCGCCGGATACCCCGATATGGTTTGCCCGGCGATTCTTTTCCAATCCCTGATTAGCGTTTTTGATAACGCTTGGAGGCTTCCTCATACACCTTAACAATTTGATCGATTCCCATCGTTTGAATTGTTTTTGTAAACTTGTCGTATTCGGAGAGCGGTGTCTTGCCTGTGATGAATTTGGTCATCATCTCGTTCAAGTACGTCGTGATAGGATTCATGACGGAAGCATTCAGCCTCGACTCATCCTCCGTGAAACGCAAGGTTGGAAGCGGGAGCGAGTCGTCAGCTTTCATCCATACGACGTTCGCCTCCTTCTGCCCCTGGAAGGTCAGCAAGGAATCGAGATATCGGCTGTCCTGATTCATGGGACCGTCCATAATGGAGAGAGCATAGGAAGCAAGCGCTTGGTCATACGTTAACTTCGGATTTTTCAAAATCTTATCCGTAAATTTGATCGCGCTGCCCTCTTTCGTATAGCTGTCGCCCTCAATGCCAAAATTAAACAGGTCGTGGCCTTGAGGACTGTAGTTAAAGTCCATCCACTGCACAATATACTTGATCTTGTTCTTATCTGCCGAGGAGGTGATCGCTTCCCCATAGGTTAGTACTTTCGTGTTAAGCGTAAAGGTGGAGTACGGCTTCCCGGCAGACCCCGTCGGCCATGGCGTACCGGCCAGGTCGAACTGCGGATTTGACTCCTTCATCAGGTTAAAGTATTTCCCCATCCCGCTGAATACCCCGCCTTGGTATGCACCGGCCAGGTTATTAGTCACTTTGTAATCGAAGGCTTTGGAATCGTTCGTCATGATTTCCGGATCGATTAGACCTTCTGCGTACCATTTCGCCATCGTCTCGATAAATTTCTTGTATTCCGGCTGGAGCGGGCCGTAAACGATTTTGCCGTCCTTGAACTGCATGCCGCCGAGCACGCCGAAGGCGGGAGCGAAATCATGAAGCCGGGTCATGTTGCCTGCTCCGTTGTTTCCTGTAAATGGAAGCTCATCCTTCTTCCCGTTTCCGTTAGGATCATTTTCCCGGAAAGCTTTCAGGACGGTATACCACTCGTCAATGGTCGTCGGCATTTTTAAATTCAGCTTATCCAGCCAGTCTTTTCGAATGATCAAACCGGCGGTAGCATTCAGTTTCTTGGCATCGCTTCGAATGTAGGGGAACATGTAGATCGTGCCGTCATCCAGTGAAATCTGTTTTTTGATTTCCGGATCGGACTCAATCAGCTTCTTCAGGTTCGGCGCATATTTATCGATGTATTCGTTCAGTTTGATGATCCGCCCGTCCGCGAGCATCTTCTCCGGCCCGCCCACAGCGTCGGCCCAATTGTAGTAGATGACATCCGGCATATCGTTCGTAGCAACCAGCAGGTTAAACTGGTCTTTCTGCTGCCCTAACGGCGGATGGGTCCAATTGACCTTAATTCCGGTCAGCTCCTCCTTCTTTTTGTAAGCGGCCATTTCACCGAAATTTTGCAGTGAGGCGGTCAGCTTGGGGTCATTCGCGCGCCAGTAGCTGATGGTAATCGGCTCCTTCGTGATAGGCAGCGGAATCGAGGTCAACGCTTCCTCCTTCGTCCCGGGCGACGTGCTTGCACCTGGGGCAGATTCCCCTCCTTTATCGGAGCATCCGGCGAAGAGGCTGGCCGTTATAAGCGTACAGCAGGCAACAGGCA
This sequence comes from Paenibacillus vulneris, assembly GCF_039543185.1. Lineage (NCBI taxonomy): Bacteria > Bacillati > Bacillota > Bacilli > Caryophanales > Paenibacillaceae > Paenibacillus > Paenibacillus vulneris. Next base: position 296,367 of record NZ_BAABJG010000014.1, read on the forward strand.
ATAGCTTTTTCTTCATTGACACAATCATCCCCATTTATGTTTATTTATTGTTTAACGGCGCCGATTAAAGCACCTTGGACAAAATACTTTTGGATAAACGGATAAACCATCATAATCGGCAGCGTGGAAATAATAATCGTCGCATACTTGATGTTCTCGCCGATTGCATAGCCGGTATCCGCTCCTGCACCCATGGCCTCCATGCTATTGCTGAGCAAAATGTCCCTAAGCACAATTTGTATCGGGTATAATTCCTGCTTGCGCAAATACAGGAGAGGCGCCATGAAATCGTTCCAATGATCTACTGCGTAATACAATGTCATTACCGCAAGGATTGCTTTGGAGACCGGCAGCACAATCCGGAACAAAATGGTGAAGTCATTAGCGCCGTCCAATTTGGCGGATTCCAGCATTTCGTTCGGTATGCTCTCGAAATTGGTCTTCATAATAATGAAGTAGAAGGTGCTTATGGCCGCAGGAATGATGATGGCCAGCCGGCTATTGACCAGCCCGAGGTTCTGCACGAGCAAAAAGGTCGGAATCATACCGCCGCTGAAAAACATGGTAAAGGTTATCAGCTTCATGATGAGTTTTCGTCCGTACAGATCAGTTCTGGACAGCGCATAGGCCGCGAGAGACGTCATCAGCAGATTGACCGCCGTTCCGACGATTACATAAAACAACGTGTTCATATACCCGGTATAGATCTTGGGATTGTGAAACACTTGCTTGTATGCCTCCAGCTGGAACCCTGCGGGTAATAGCATGAACGACCTGCTCCGCAGAAGCGCATCCGGATCGCTGACGGAGGAATTGAAAATATAGAGCATCGGGTATACCGACAGTACAATCACAAGAGATAGCAGCAAATAGTTAAATCCGTCAAATATTCGTTCGCCTACCGATTGTTTCATGGTTTCACCCCTGCTACCATAGACTCGTTGAATTCGCTTTTCGGCTCAAGGTGTTCGCAATGATCAGGAACGAAAAGTTGATCACACCGTTAAACAAGCCGATAGCGGTCGAATACGTGTAATTCGCTTCCAGTACGCCGGACCGGTAGACGAAGGTTGAAATAACATCGGATACTTCATATGTGGATGCGGTTTGCATCAGCAAAATTTTTTGGAAGTCCGCGTTCATGATAGCTCCCAGGCGCAAAATCAGCATAATGATCATCGTAGGCATGATCCCGGGAATCGTGATGTGAAGCAGCTGCTTCCATCTTCCGGCCCCATCGACCTTGGCTGCCTCGTACAATTGGGAGTCAATATTCGAAAGCGCTGCCAAAAAGATGATGGAAGCCCATCCCGCCCCCTGCCAAATGTTAGACAGGATGTACATCGGCCGGAACATATCCGATTCCGTAAAGAACATCACCGGACCCAAACTGAAGAGTGAGCGAATGACGTTAAACAGCCCGCCATCCAAAGAGGAAAATGCCTTCAGCATTCCTACCACAACAACGACAGAAATAAAGTGCGGCAGATAGCTTACGGTTTGCACCGTCCGTTTAAACACCTTGCTCCTCACTTCATGCAGCAGTAAGGCCAGTACGATAGGCGCCGGAAAACCGAAGACGATGCTGTAGAAGCTTAATACCACCGTATTCCGAAGCAGTCTCCAGAAATAGAAACTTTTGAAGAACGTTATGAAGTTGTCTAACCCGATCCAAGTCCCTGCAAAAATTCCTTTTACCGGACTATAGCTTTTCTGAAATGCCATCAAAAGACCATACATCGGTCCGTAATGGAAGATCAAATAGTAGGCAAGAACAGGTACAAGCATCAAATACACATACTTGTTCCTTACGAGTTCTCTTTTCAAGAAGGCGATTTTGCTTCTCGGGACTGCAACACCCTTCCCAGCCAGTTCATGCTTTAATTCCACGGTTAAGCCTCCCACTTTGAAAGTATAATTCGCAGCTGGTTCTCAGATTATCATGTAATCCTCCTCTAGAAAATAATCACATCTTATGATTATTTAGGTAAATGAACAAGAGGCTTGCTTATCGGCTCTAGTGACCGTAAGAAAGCCTCTTTGCTTGTGATCAGTCGTGGATCAAGGGGCCCTGTTGGACCCCATGCTGAGCAGTTGAGCTGCGCAGCCTATATTCTCCGGGAGTGATTCCGTTGATCTTTTTGAACACGCGAATAAAGTTCTGCGAATTATTGTACCGAAGCTTTTCCGCAATATCGGATATTTTGGTGTCCGTCGTCTCCAGCAGATGTCTCGCCTTCTCCATTCGGAACGCAATCAAATATTCGGAGAAGGTCATTCCGGCCTCCGTCTTGAACATATGGCTGAACTGGGAGACCGGCATAGATACCAGACCCGCGAGCAGGGGCAAGGACAAATCCGTATCATAATGCTGATGAATGTGGTCCAGCACTTTTTGAATTGTCATATGCTTGCGCTGAACCGTTCGGATACTAATGTGATCGACCATAGGAGGATAAACGTCCGTTTTGAGCCATTTCACAATTTTGTGCGAGGTATTGAGCTCATTCAGACGCTGGTAGAGATTGTAGGCATGAAGATGAGTGCTGTTGGGGTCCATTTCAAATAATGCCCGTAAGGAAGCCGCAATAAGCTGGGTAAAGGACTGCCGAACATGCTCATGATTGAATAATTCTGTTCTTAACGCTTGAGCGAAATCATCCAGCAGGTTGTGAATGGCCGGTAAATTAGCCAGCTTAAGATGCGTCACGATCTGCTGCTCGATCTCATAAGGATAGGAGAAGGAGGATGGTCCCGGCTTGATTTGCCCGATAAACAGGACCCGGCCGCTTCCTTCAACCAGCTGATATTCCAAGGCCTCCAGCGCTTCCCGGTAGGAGCTTCTCGCATGCTCAAGACCTTCATAGCTGTGCCCGATTCCAATGGTTACGGTTATATGAAGCAGGCTTTCGGATACATTGCGTATTTCCTCGGAAATAGAGAATGACTTTGCTTTCAAATCCGTGAGCGACAGCTCCTCCGCGTCATGATTGATCAAGACGGCGATGTGGCCGCTGTGCATCTGGACAACCAAACCCTCCGAATGCCGGCTGACTATTTCCTTTGCAATGTTGATGACGGCATAGTGAAAAAGGTTAGCATCCTGCTCCGTATGACCTCTCATGTTATCCAGCTCTATACAGATCGCCGTGTAGTAGGCATGCAGCACAGGAATGTTATAATACACCGCGCGTTCTCTCATGCTGCTGTGGAACGGCTCGGTCAGCATTTTCTGGATGAAGTTCACTCGCAATAGTGGCATCGACTCTTCAATTTGCTTGCCCAGAAGCTCATTATTCTTATTTAACGATTCAAAATAATTCCGGATGAGGGCAAACTCATTCTGGTTTTTCTGGGCCTCCGCAAGGCCTCCCTTATTCTTGATCAGATCAATCAAAGATTGCAGGGCGCGATACCATCGTTTGGACAGCAGCCCCGTCGCAGCTGTACTGACCAGTACAAGCAATAGGCAGATCATAAAGGTCATTTGCTTGATCTTCTGCAGATGCCGCGTCAGATCGCTGTAAGGCACAATGGTAACATATTTCCATCCGTTGTAGTTCGATTTCAAATAATTGATCGACATGCTGCGTCCGTCGACTTGCTCGGTCATGAGCATTTCGCTGGCATCCGATGCCATCATCTCGCGGAAAAAGCCATAATGCTCGAACCGGTTCTGGATATGGCTTTTCGTTCCGTCCGAAAAGATGTTACCGCTCGGCGTGACAATAACTAGCTCCCTGGAGCCGAGCCGCATATTGCTGAATACACGGAAGAACGTGGTATCGTTCAAGTTGATGATCAAATAGCCAGGCTGCATAGGGTCCGTGGCATTGATTCTTCGGACAAAGGTGACCTGATGGAAGCCGTCGCGGACCAGACTGGATTCGAGCTTATGGTCAAGCCATATCTTGGGGGGATTGTGGCTTATGGCTTCCCTTACATATTCCGGCAGCACCTCTTCCCCCACCCTGCCCAGGTTCGGAGATACGACAAGCTGCTTGTCGGGACGGTACAAATATACGGCATCCACGTCCTCAATCAATACCTGCATGGAGTTCAGAATCGTCATGGTCATTCCCAAATTCTCGATATCCTCTTCGGGATTCGACAGCGAAAGAAATCGCGACAGCGTCGGATTGACCGCATTCTGAAGCGTAATTTTCTCCAACGTAATCAGCTTCTCGTCGATTCGCTGCTGAATTTGCAGCATGGTCTGTTTATTGGCAACACGGATCTCTTCAATGAATTTTCCGCTGGCGATATAATAAGCCGTGGCTCCCATAATCAATACCGGTATTGTTGCAAGCAGAGAAGCGATAATGAGCACTTTTCTGCGAACCGGTCCGGATGTAAATGCAAAAGGTGACCGCCATTTTCTTAGCATCCTTCTCCCCCATTCCATCAGATGAAAGCCTCTATCGGGGCCTTGATTCTTAGAGCACGGAACTCCTCTTGATTGAAACCCCTTTCAATAATTCGGTTAATTACCCGTGTGCTGCTGCGGGCAACCATTACGCCCTGACACGTCGATATCTAATAAATTGCTTTTAGAGCCATCTTATCATTGATAATCGGATGCAAGCTACAATCAATTAAAATGATTATGCAGAAAACTCCCCTGTATTCTTGCTGGCGGAGTAAAGCATGCCGTTCAAGATAATGAAATCGAATTAGGGAGATCCCGCCAGGAAAAAGTTTGAACCACCTATATTTTACCATATATTCCTATGCTATCATGACTTTGCATTCCCATTTTGCAACCTTAATCCTCTATTATGACTGCATTAGCGATATCCAGTCCGGCGAATCGGGATTTGGAGGGGAGTTCCATACAACAACCAGCGGCTTCTATCTTCATGTGGAGTGTGGCGGTGCCGCACCTTGCTACGCTGAAAGCTGGCTGGATGTGACGGACTAGACGGTTAGCATCGACCATCAGCGCTCTTTAGTTATTGGCTATGTTAAATTCTAATGTTGATATATGACCAATTGAAAACCGCCTTGTAAAAAAGGCGGTTTATTTAACTATCGTACCTGTCCACAATCATATAATGGACAAGTTATTGTAACGGATTCCCATATGGTTTCAAAAATTCACGCATTAACTTATTGGATAATGCCAGGGCTTCTTCACGTGTAGATGCGGGGGCAGATAACATCTTTCCATTCTCGGCGTCCCAAACGGTTTGAGGATCTCTATCTTCAGACTCGGACTGCTCGTCAGGTGTTTTGAGAAGCAATTTAATCAGTAATTTTTTTAAGCTCAAAAATAGTTGCCTCTGATAACAAGATAAGCCTATCGTTATTAACAACAAAATAACTTACACTTACAGGTATGCTAAGTTTTGTAGAAGGGTCACTTATACCTATTGCTTTTACTACATCATTTATATTTAAGTCTGGGATATCTATTTTATATAATCTATAAAAAGAGTCAGAGTTATAGCATGTCGCTGTGATCTCATATAATGGATTTTTTAGTTCATATTGATAATCACTATAGTTTTTAAGTCCTTTTGATGAAAAAAAGTCTTTTTTGATTATAATTTCATCTCCAATAAATTTTTGCCCTGTTGGATATTCAGAAGCATCATTATATGAATTTGCAAATCCTAAAAGCTTCTCAACATTCCAAGTTCCATAGAAATATTTTTCAGTTTCACTATCCAAATTTATACGATTTACAAGACAAGATTCGGATGTGTTTTTTGGAATAATAGACTCATCCGTTGCAGGTTTAGGCTCACTAGAAGTATTTGGATTTGATGTCATTTCAACATTTCCACAAGCCGTTGCTAGCATCAACATTATCATAATACAAACCAATAATATTTTTTTCATATTTTACACTCCCACAATAAAGTTATGTTTTCACCTGTTTACTCGCTCCTTCTCGTTATTTCAGTGAGGAGTTGTTATCGTTCGGAGTTTGGTGTTTGTTTCATTCACATTAAACAGGCAGGAGACGACCAACATATTTTTCTTATTCGACGCTGTATTCTCATATTCTTTGCTATCTATATAACGGAACCAAGCCAGATAATGCTGTAAATATTTCGTTGTAACACCATTGAAGCGATCTATCCATTTTTTCAAACGGCTATGGTAGCTGTTGACGTTTTGGATATGGTACACGCCTTTTACTCGCTGTTTTTCATCTGACTTAAAACGGTAATGAGCTAAGCCTCTCGCATTCGCATATGAACTGAATGCCCTCCACGAATCGGTGCAAAGCACGTTAGAGTCAGATAAATGACCACCAATCGCCTCATCCAATTTCTTTGTCCGAATACGCCCACGTCCAAGAACACCAGAGTAAGTCATTTTTGACGATCACGGGCAACCAGTACACACACTTGGTCGTTACTGATGCCACGATATTTGGCTTCGCCGCCACGTTTACGTGGCTTGCGATCGGCAATGTTCCGTTTACCTTTTTCAGAGAACAAGAAATAAGTCTCGTCCATTTCGACGATACCCTGGAAAGCTTCGGTTGGAATTTGCTTCAAAGCGGCGAGGATTTTATTCCGCCAGTAGAACAAGGTCACATGCGTAACTTCTTCGTGCAGTATTTCAGCACACTTACAAAGGGAAAAGCCTTCAATCATGCATTCAATGAATCGTACCCAAAGATGAGGTCTGCGTGTGCGTTGGAGAGGCGTGTTCGTAAGGTCGTTAAACGTTTGACGACAGAACTTACAACGGTAACGTTGACGTTTTACCTCCCCAGTACGTGTTTTTACAACGTACTTCCCAAACCGCACGACCGAGTGATTTTTACAATGCGGACAAACAAGCCCATCCTTATGCTTCTGCTCTTGTATTTCATCTATTGCTCGTATTGGAGACACCATTCCCTTGGTTCGGGACTGCAAAAAGTAGATAAGCTCTCGCTTTCCGCTATCATCCAATTCTTCGGCGAGCCTTTTCAGATCCTTTAAATCCATGGATAAATCATCTCCGAATCAAGGACGTTACCCTAATTATAGAACGAATGTTCGTAGGTAACCCTTTGTGCAATGCTCCTGAAATTGCGTCTTCTGCCCAAAAGCCACGAATATCAGTAAAAGCTGCGCCTGTTACATTACTGTTGTCCAATGCTCCTACAGGAGTACAAATACTAAATGATAGGAGTAAGACCCCGCAAGCGTTAATCCACTCTTTTCTTTTCATACTTCTATAGCCCCATACAATTTTAGCAAGATATGGACAGTATATCATGAAATCTAAATTTCATTATGTGAAGAATTCATCGTCCAGTATAGACGAGTACTTTAATACGTTCTTCCCCCAGAAAAAGATAAAAACATTCCCTTAAAATAAAAAAGCCGCGCAGAGCGCGGGTCCTGATCCTACTAGAAATTAGGTTCTTGTCGTCTTGATACTAGGGAAATGCTTTGTTCATCTTAACGCCGAACCTTGAATTCACAATTGGCTTTTAAGTATTTACCGCCGTTTATGATAACGGATTCGTCTGAATGAGATTCAATAACACCTCCGTAGTCAATGATTCTGCCATTTTGCAAGACAGCTACATGAAATCGAAAATATCGGGCGTTATCAAAATCAATCTTATGCTTTAAAATACTCCCTTTTATCGGCATTTCATTGCTCCGTCCTTTACCCTAGTTATATGTTTCTTCCATTATTAATGATCATACTAGATTTGGAATGTCGATTGTCTCAGAAACGTGATGCAAACGGTGACTATTATTGTCGATCCAACCAATTTTTTAACAAAAATAACCGTATCACGAAAAAAAACGACTACTCAACATAGCCGTTTCTTCTCTTGATTATGGGGTGGACGTAACGCATCGCTATTCGAATTAACTAGGAGTACAAAGTCGGGTCAGCTGGTGCGACGGGTGCGGGCCAGTGTTAGCCCCGCGAGGACTACACCGGTCAGTCCCATCATGATGGCCACGATAGCCCCGGCCTTCCCGCTGCCAGTACCGAAATCACCTGTGAAGTTAGTTAGATGCAGCCCGGCGTAGACTATGACGACTACCGCCAATACGATGGCCACTATGGCCCCGCGTCGACCGGATCCATTACCGATACGACCAGCAGAGCGAGCCAAGGACAGCCCGCCGATGATGGCGCTGGCCAGCCCCACCAACGCGTCCATTGCGGCCCATAATCGCCCATTGGTAAATCCGTAAACAACATTACCGTTGGTCGCTTCAGCAGAGGCAATAGTTGGCACAAGTAGAAAACAACAAAGCATTACAAAGGAACAGAGCTTCATTTTCATTGGTTAACTTCTCCTTTTTTAGTTTTCCTTCTACTTCCAGATTCATTGTTCTTCCTGTTCTTTGGGAGTATTTCCCGCCTTTCACAGCCAGTTTACACTACAAATGTCGAGAACTTATGCAGATCCTCCTCTCTTTGCGTGGAGTTCTTTAAGAACCTGCAATATCACGGTATAATTTCGGTAAACGAAATAACTTAAATCAATGGAAGCAGACTAAATGGGAAAGAGGCGATGGGAATGGAACCGAAATTGCTGCTTGTGGAGGACGAACCGGGCATGCTGGAGGAGATGGAGACCTATTTGCAGCGCGAAGGGTTCCGAGTATTGACCGCCTGCACCGGCAACGAAGCGCTCATGATTGCCCGGTCAGAACGGCCAGATCTCGTCGTGCTTGATTGGATGCTTCCCGGGAAAAGCGGTATCGAAGTATGCCGCGAGCTAAGGAATACTTCACATTGCGGCATTATTATGGTCACGGCCCGCTCGGAAGAATCGGATAAAATCGTCGGTCTGGAAATCGGCGCAGATGATTATTTGACGAAGCCTTTCAGCTTGCGTGAGCTTGCTTCTCGCATTCGAGCTTTACTTCGCCGTTTGCGGGGACATGATGACAGGTTGATGGTTTTGGAAAGAGACAATTTGCTCATTTCCGAGGCCAAATGTCAGGTATTCAAGGACGGTCAGGAAATCCAATTGACACCGACCGAGTTCAAAATTTTGTTCACACTTGCGGGTCGTCCTGGCATCGTCTTTAGTCGGTTGCAACTGTTAAAGACTGCTTTGGAGGATGAGTACATGGGGTACGAAAGAACGATGGATTCCCATATACGGAATCTTCGCCGTAAATTGGGAGACGACCCCTCCGATCCTCGTTATATTCAAACGGTATATGGTTTCGGATACCGGTTCGGTGAACGTTCATGAAGATGACGGTCCGCATGAAAATATTTGCCTGCATGGGACTGTTGGTGTTCATTGTAAGCATCACTTTCTCCCTTACAACGCGGGTTTACACAGGCAGCTTGATCGATCAATTCCAAAGAGAGCAACTGGATGCTCATTATTTGAATGCCACGCCCGAAGAGCAAATCGAAATCTTTAAATCTTATATCCTTGACAATATGAGCCTGAACGAACTAATTACAGTCACGCACGGTGTACGTTTGTTCTTTTTTATTACGATTGGATTGTTCTTCAGTTTTTGGATATCGGGGGTACTGACCCTCCCGCTCAAAAAGCTCATAGCAGCCATAGAACGCGTGGCGCAGGGCGATCTGAACGTTAAAGTACCTGTAGATACAAAAGATGAGTATGGGAAAGTTGCCCAAACGTTCAACGATATGACGTTTCGCCTGCGTGAAGCAGAGGAAGCCCGCAGACGACTGGTAGCCGATGTTGCTCACGAGCTTCGCACACCGCTGTCTGTAATGCAGCTTAAACTGGAAAATTACCAGCAGGCCGGTCATCATGTCCCGCCGGAAAAGCTGCTGCGGCTTCACGACGAGGTCATCCGGCTCAGCCAGCTTGTCGACGATCTTCATGAATTGTCGCTCGCCGAAGCGGGTAGGTTGTCGCTCGATCGCAGGCCGCTCGACCTGACGGTACATCTAAATCGAATCGTAGATGATGTGAAATACGAAGCGGAAGAAAACGGCTTGGACATTCACCTTCTTACGAATTCGAGGCCTGTAATTGTGATGGTCGATGCGAGACGGATCACGCAGGTTTTCTTTAATTTGCTTTCCAATGCGATTCGTTATACTCCACGGGGAGGGAAGATTACAGTTGAAATCGCAGACCGGGTCGTTGATCAGAATACGCACTTTGCATGCGTCTCGGTGATCGATACCGGTATCGGAATCCCTGCAGAAGAACTGTCCCACCTATTCGATCGCTTTTACCGGGTAGATGAAGCGCGCTCACGGTATACAGGCGGTACGGGGCTCGGTTTAGCTATCGCCCATCATTATGTAAAGGCCCACGACGGTTTCATCCGCGTTGCAAGCAAGCCGGATGAAGGTACAATCTTTACTGTTTTTCTGCCTATAGCAAAAGATACATAGGAAAAGACATAGTCGTAACGAGATCCGCAGGTCGTCCACCGTAACTATGAGTGCCTCTTTGCTCTAAATCACCAACTCGCTAAATGACATACATGAGTTCGAAGAGCGCCACCTTCAACCGATTTATTCCGCATATTCAAGAACAAGGGAATTGGCCTGGGAAAATGCTTGGGAATATCCTCGAGAAAACTTCCCAGTCCTTGGGATGACGCTCCCCATGACGGTAGGAAATCGGGGGTGGTATGATCTACCTGTCAGGTTGAAGCTGCGGAGTACGGGAGGAGGCCATCGTGGGCCTGTAAGATAAGCAAATGATCCTCAGATCAAATCCATTCGGGCTGCAACCGGCAATCGACTCTTTATACTGGAGGTATGATTTTATGAAAACGATGAAATGGTTTGCTTTACTGCTTGTTCTGTCGTTTGGCCTGCTGCCCTTCGGAATCGGTGCGGGAACCGCATCGGCAAACAGTCTATCGGATTGGTATTGGACGGATAACTATCACATGTCCCCGAACAGCACGGGCTCTGCCCGCATTGTATTTAATACGACGAGTAGTCAGGCGCTGAAAGACATCATAGGCTCGACCACCAACACGACTCCGTATAAGTATGATGTTTATGCGAGTGGATGGTATGCAGGGAATGAAGTGGGCTTCGATCAATACAGCGGAGCACCAATGCCCGATATGTGGAACGACAAAAATATCAGTACATTGGTAGGCTACAACGGATTCCGATATCAGCCTCCGGTATGGATCACCACTTCCTATTATCTGTATCCCCGAGAAACCGTGAATTTTTATCAGCAATATCTCAAAAAAATCGTCAATGTCTCCTATATCGAAACCGACAGCAAAGGGAACGTCGTATATGAAGCGCGCATGGTCATGACACTCACCCATTACCAAGGACCTTCGATTCAAAGAGCATCGTAAAAATAAAACAGTCTCCTGCCCGCAAAAGGCGAGGGGACTGTTTTAGCTTACTTTTAATATTCTCCTTTAATGATAAAAAATGAGCCCCGGATAGTTCCAGCCAGCTTAGACTTCTGCCTGGCAAACTTAAACTTCCCTTCCAGCTCCTTGGGTACCTCCATCCCCTCAGAAAGCTTAAAACCAACGGCCCGCTTCTTAGGGTCATCGACCGTATACATGACATTGACCGCAAGACCATCCTCATAAAAAACGTAGGCCATTTTGATATTTTCCACTTGAAAGCGTGATGTCTCTAAAGGCTTGGCTGAAAACTCAATATCTCGTTCTTCCTTCAAAATCCGGTTCACATAATCCAGGGTCTCCTTACTTTCGCTAGCTGGTACAACCGTAAATTCATGCTTGTATTTGTTCATATAGTAACGGGCTTCATTAGCACGTAAACCGGCAAGCGCTTCTGCAACAGGTGAAGATTCTAAACCAACCGCGGACACAGTTTTGAAATCAACGATATTGGACATTATGCATTTCTCCTCTTATCTCATTTTTTTGCGGCAACAGGTTCGCTTGGGTGGAACCGCTGTTAGATCTATATAAACCTGCGTCGTTAAATCATAAAGCGGCGTCTCCTTGGTCTTTCTCCAAAAGACGAATCCAATTCAGTATCAGATTTCCATTAAGACACCATTCGGTGTCGTTTTAATTATATGACACCAAACAGTGTCGTGTCAACAGTGTTTTATTCCGTTTAGTCATTGTTAGTTATGGACGCTTTCATATGCTGGTGACGGCGATCATTTTTATTTTTACTTGAAGGCATTCTAGACCACCATATCCTGCAGATTCACCACGTTAGGCCAGGGCCTGACCAGATTTTATACGACATTTCGTATGATGCTTTTGCACTGCTGCTTTTAGGAATGGGCTGGTTTCTACTGCATCAGAGTCGCTTTCGCTGACCTTCCCTCTATCACCTTCATTGCAGATGGGTATTGATGAAATTTGCGGCCAATATTATCAGTCCCCGCTCCAACAGAAAAAAAGCAAATTCGATCAGCTGCGGCTGCTTCGGCTTTGCTATGAAAATCATTGCCTCACCCACTGGCCTTATGCATAACTAGAACACGCCGATGCAGGTCTTTTGGTGATGCGGTATCTGCTGAAAAGGGAGCATAATATACATGACAAGGGAAGGCATACATTTGCCCTCCCTTGTCATGTAATATTATTGATTGGCGCTTACTTGCCGCCCTTATCCAGATAAGCTTGAAGCTGCTTCTGCAGTTCGGCACGTACCTTTTCCAATCCAAGCGCTCGCAGCTCATTATTCAATTTAGCGGCCTGAGCTTCCCAATCCTTCATCTGTCCCGCCTTGAGCAGCTGAACAAACGGATCGGTCTTGGAGCTGATATTGGCCAGCTCGGCCTTGACATTTGTCGTATCGAAGGCGAACATCGCGAGCGGCGCCGAGTAATAGGTATCCGCCTTCGCGGAATACTCGTAGTATTTTTTTGCAGTATCATCCAGATCGGAGCTGAGTCGAATCGTCGACGGGTTCCAGGTTAATTCATAGCCCGGGAAGGTATAGTTCTTCGAATCGTCGAGCAGCTTGTACTGGTTCGTCCCGGCCGGTTCCCAGTGCTTACCCGGAATCCCCAGCTCGAACAGGTCATGGTTGTCCTGGCTGCTGTACAGCCAGTCGAAGAACTTCATCGTCCGGTCAATGTTCTTGGAGGTTGCAGGGATGGCGATGGAATTGTTCGCTTTGTAGTTCGTGCTGATCGCTTGCGGCTTCATATTGCGTATGTCCTCCTTCAGCACGAAGAACTCCAGATCTGCGCCTGCAAGCGTATCCTTCAGCTTCTTCTTGTCCGCGGCATAGCTGGATATCGTTCCATAGTAAGAGGCGGCTTTGCCTGACATGAAGTAAGCCTTCTGATCCTTTTGGCTGATGACGTCCTTCTCCAAATATTTGCTCCATTCCGCCCACTTATCATATTGAGGATACGCCGTTTTCTCCGTATTGTACGGTGCAGGCAGCTTCGCCCACTCGGAAGCCGGGTCGCCGAAGGCTACAATATTCTTCACCTGCTTGAGATCATCCGTCAGCTGGACGAAGAAGGAAAGTCCCGAGAAGCCTACGGAACCGATGGTAGGGATTTTTACAGTGCCTCCCTCGCCTGACCAGATTTCCTGAAAGCCTCCGTTGCCTTTGACGGCTAGAGGCGTCAGATCCTTGTCCGACTCCTGTACCTTCTTGTAAAAGCTCTCCAGCTCGTCATAGTTCTTGATTGGCTGCATCCCGTATTTCTCCCGCAGATCCTTGCGGATGTAGATGACCGGAAGGTCATAGAAGTACTGAGTAAACGGAATTGTGTAGAGATGGCCGTCGAACCGTTTGTTGGCTTCTACATATTCCTTGGAGAAGGCTTTCTTCAAGCCCGGATAGGCATCGTTGTTAAAATATTGGTCCAGCTGCGCATAAGCGCCCTGCGGGACTAAATCTCTCAGGTTCATAAAATCCGCATCGAACACAAAATCTACATCTTCACCGGCCGCCATCATCAGTTTGACCTTCTGCTTATGGTCGTTCATCGGATTCCACTGAATGTTCAGCTTCGTGTTCAGCGTATCCTTCGTGCGCTTCTCGAATTCATCGAAAACGACCTGCATGTCCTTCGGCTGATCGCCGAACAGCATCCCTTTAAGCGTTATAGGTGCAAGCGGAGCCGAATCACCTCCTGCCGGGGACTTATCTGCCCCCGAATCCTTACTATCGCTGCAGGCAGCCGTCGCGCCCGCCATGGCAACAGCCAGCAGGACTGCCGAAATCCGTTTGATGTTCATGTTTTGTTTCCTCCCTTTTCGTTGGACAATCTCTATACTAAACCGCTACGAGCTGCGGACTTAGCCTTTCACGGCACCCACCATCAAGCCTTTGACAAAATATTTCTGAAGAAACGGGTACAGCAAGACAATCGGACCGATCGTCACGATCGTAGTGGCAAGCCGAACGGTCAGTGTCGGTGGAATAAAATTCGGAATGTTCACGTCGGCCGATAGCTGGCTGACAAAGTCCAGATTGTTCATGATGCGCTGAATCAAATATTGCAGCGGAAATTTATGCGGGTCGTTGATATAGAGCAAGGCGTTAAACCAGCTGTTCCAGTAGCCCAGCGCATAGAACAGGCCAATCGTCGCCAGCGCAGGCAAGGAAACCGGCAGGATGATGCGAAACAGGATATGGGCATCGTTAGCGCCGTCAATTTTCGCCGATTCAGCAAGCGAGTCGTCAATGGTAGCGAAGAAGTTGCGCAGCAGGAACATATTCCAGGCGCTCATCATGCTGGGGATGATGAGCACCCAGATCGTGTCCTTCAAATGCAGGTACTTGGAGATCAGCAGATAGGAAGCGACAAGCCCGCCGTGGAACAGCATTGTAAAGTATACGAAGAAGGCGATTCCGTTCCGGTATTTCACCGATTTGACGGAGATGGCATAGGCGAGTGCGCTGGTAAACAGCATCGAGAGCAAGGTGCCGACCAGCGTCACGAATGTCGTTACTCCATAGGCCCGATAAATCGTGTCGTCTTGAAAAATGAGCTTGTAAGCCTCAAGACTGAACTCCTTAGGCCACAGCGTATAGCCGTACTTCAGAATCTCCGATTCCTTGGTGAACGAGCTGGCCAGGACCGCCAGGAACGGAACCAGGCAGTAGATGGAGAACAAGGTGATGATGACGTAGAACAATGCTTTCAGCAGCTTATCCGATAAGCTTTCTCTGATCATGATGCGCCTCTCCTTTCATTTAGAATATGGCCGATTCCGGTGCCGTCTTCTTAGCAATGTAGTTTACGGTGATGACCAGAAGGAACCCTACCACCGATTGCAGGAGGCCAACCGCCGCAGACATCCCCATATCTCCAAGGTCCATCAAGGACCGGAAGACATAGGTATCAATGACGTCGGTCGTCGGATAGAGCAGCGGATTCCGGCCGATAATGGCGAAGATCATGCCGAAGTCACCGTTAAATATGCCGCCCACTGCCAAGATGGTAAGCAGGATAACGGTCGTTTTTAACAAAGGCAGCGTAATGTAGATAATTTTTTGCCAGCGGCTCGCGCCATCCATGGAAGCGGATTCGTACACCTCCGGATTAATCCCGGCAATGGTCGCCATATACACGATGGAGCTGAAGCCCGCCCCATGCCAAATCTTCAACAGGACGAAGATCGCAGGCCAATAGGAGGGTGACGACAGGAACTGGATCGGCTCCACTCCGAATAAAGCCAGCGCCTTGTTAATAAATCCTCCGTCCGTAGCCACGAATGCTGTGATGAACATGGCGACAACCGTCCACGACAGGAAATGCGGGAAGATCATGACGGATTGCGCCGCTTTCTTAAACCATTTACCGCCAAGCTCCGTCACCATGATGGCTATGGCTACCGCCGCAAGCGTTCCGAATACAATGAACAGCACGTTCAGGAAGACGGTATTGGTCACGATCTTGACCCAATCGTTGGAGTGGAAGAAGAATTCAAAGTTTTTGAGGCCGACGAACTTGCTGCCTGTAATGCCCTTCACGGCTTTAAAATCCTGAAAGGCGATCACGATGCCCCCCATCGGGAGATAGGCGAAGATGAAAAACCAGATCATGCCGGGAAGCGCTAATAAATACATGAATTTATTTGTTCTTAATTCGAAGAAGAATGAGGCAACAGCTCCCCGCTGTTTCCTGGAGATGCCGCTGCCAAGCTGAGATTGCTCCGATATTGCGGAATGATTCATAGGTACTCCTTTCTTTCCAATCGAGATGTAATGACTTTATCTTATGTCCTCAGGGCGTTAGCGAAAAAGTTTGGATTTTACCACAACGCTATGTTTTCCGCTGATTAGAGTGTTTGAAATTGTACCACTTTCATTAATTGGTGCATTCTTCACGCAGAAGACCCGCTTCTCCGAGCTCCCGAAGACGTACATGTAACTGCCGTCCGTCTCCCTTAAGACCATGAACGTCAATAACCTGCGTCCTCCCGTCCGTTAACTGGACTCTAATCAGCTCGGGTGAGATTGCGTTGGCAGCCGCGATAACCGAGTCCCCCTCATGCGGCTCAAGCAAGGTTATGAAGTAAGCTTCCCTGCCGCTTGTACGGATGCTGATCGTCTTGCGGCGGGCCGGATCGTCACCAAGCGGGTAGTCTCCACCCAGAGTTCCCTGGAAGGCCATTGCCTCTAATCCGCTAAGGTCTATCACGGCAACGGCCGGCAGGCTCGGGTCGAGCGGCTCGAAGGGCAGCGCCTCCCTATACAGCTCACCGGCCAGATGTACTTGGCCGCCGTAATAATCCGAACCGACCCCGTGTCCAGGGTCTACATTCTCGTATCGGATCGGCAGGTCAGTCAGCGGCAGCCTTCGTCCATCCTGAAGCAGCACGCAAGGATTGCCCCAGAAGACCGTTTTACGGCTCGAGCGATCTACGCGAACCTGCAGCTTCAGCTCCCGGATCCCCTGCAGCGGGATATCCAGGCTGCGCTTACCGAGGATCCATGCTCCAAACTGTCCTTCTGCCAGCTGAACCCCATCCCCCGCTATCTCGTAGCTCAACACTTTGTTCACAGGTGCCGCCTCCGCGTACCAGCCTGTCATGAGCTCCTGCTGGGGGGGCCACAACGTATGAAGATGTAAATTCATAAGCCCCTCTTCGTTGTGCATGTTATTGCGCCCCTCACTATCGTCCCTGACAGCGTTGTAGCTATGGCTGAACCGGATCCGGGCGGGGGCATCGCACTCGTACCAGCTGCAATCTGTGATAAACTGTGCGGAGCCGTAAGGATCCTCACTCATCTGGGCCGTATGGCGGAGAAGCCGTTTCCGTGCCCCATCGATTCCTTGAAAGCCTTGATAATGGTGCAGGCAATCGAAGGTATGGGGCTCTTCCCCCTTGAGGTAATCGGCGATGACTACATAATCTTCGGTGACGGCAACAAGCCGTCTTTGAACGACCGGCTCCGAATAGGTGCCGGTATCTCCCTGCGGGCGCGGCTGAGGAGGGATTGGCACCTCCCGGCCTTCGATCAGACCGCGTTCCTGCGGGAACGCTTCAGGATATGGCGTCTGGCCGCCGTAAGGGGGGGCGCACCATCTCGCGACTGTCTCTACCGCGCATACGTTCAGCAGGGTTCCGCTATGAAACAGCAGCCGCTTGGAAGGAGCAGGCTCCTGCATCCGCTGGTCCACGACGACCATGTTGTGCGACATGGAGGCTTGCACCCACATTTTGAACATGAACGAATGATAGCCGTACCAGGAAGCAAGCGGACTATAGGCGTTCTTCCCATACCGGATCAGCCCGAGAAGTCCGGTGCGGTCGAAGTGACCGTGGTATCCGCCGTGAGAGCCGTATTTCAGCACCGCCTGAATCCGTGAAGAGGCCGAGCCTTGTCCGCCAGACCGCAGCAGGGCAAGCCCGACGTTATCAGCGATAACGGAACGTTCGTCGTGTCGGTCCTCCCCTACCGGGAGTTCTCCTGCCCCGTACACCAAATCTCTTCCCTTACCTGATCGGATGACAGCTGCATACCTCGGGTCCCTCCATACGTAATAAGCGAGATCGTACCATTTCCCCATTTGCTTTGCGGTTGAATCGTTGGCGCCGAACAGGACGCCGCGGTCGTCGATAAAAGGAAGCATGGCATCCCACACGTCTTTTATGGTTCTGTAATTACGATTGGCCGGCCCATACTTGGCAAAGGACATGCCGAGGAACGGCTTCTCGCCCGGCATCGACCAGGGTGACAGCATCGCATTGGAATGATAGGATGGCGGTATCTTCCTATCCTTGAGCCCGAGCCCCCACGGCTCGCAGGCCTGGACGACTCGAGTCATCATATCGGCGAACAGCACGACATAATTGGAGGCTCCCTCAAAGTACCAGCCGTCGTCCATGACGCCCGTCGCGACCATATCGATAAAACCGCCGGGACCGTGGATGAAGCGCCGGATCCAATGCATGTCCTGAAGGAGCAGGCTGCACAGAAGAGCTGCCGCCATGCCTCCTGACGGAATATTGTTGGTATCGCCATCCGTGATCATCCAATCCACCTTCTCGATGAACAAGCGGAAAACATGCTCCAATCGGCTCCGGTCCTCGCCGGTCCAGCAGGATTCGTTATACAGAAGATCATATACAGACACGATATCCAGCATCAGCTCGCCTTCATGAATAAGGCCCCCTGTGCTGACCTTTACTCCCCTCGGCGAAGGAAGTTCTAGCTCCTCCCGGGTAGAATAAATGTGCAGCATCGGCGCATCGGTCGCCGGATATCCGGTGATCGGATCCGCCAACCGCCGCAGAAAAAGAACGGCCTTCTCGAGAAAATCCGTTCGCCCTGTTAGCTTCCAAGCTATGCCTGCGGCGTGCAGCTTGAATCGCTGCCCAAGCTCGAAGGCAAACGGCTGCCCAGGCCCTTGGGCTTCGGGGACGACCCAATCCTTCGCGATCCGAATATAGTCATCCAGCTCCTTCTGGGCCCATGGAAAGGCTGCGGCGTTGCGCCGCACCTGCTCCCAGCCGGCTTCTGTGTGCATAATGTAGGGGTGTGCCAGTGCTCTGACGGTATATAGGGTCAGCCGCTTGGCCCAGACCGCCTTTCCTCCAGGAATGGCGACGACCGTCAACCTCTCATAGCCCCCGGGAGCGATACCGTCGTGAACGGTAACTTGCAGCGTGACCCGGCCGGTTTGCCCGGGTTCAAGAACAAGGCTCCCCGGCTCCAGCTGCGTTCGCATGGACTCGTAGCCATAGGGCTCCAGGGCCAATGTAATCGCCTGCTGCGTATTCGACTCATTGCATACGTTTAGTTCATATTGGACCTCTTCGCCCGGCTGGGCTGAACAGGATAACCGTTCGGCTGACAAGGCGATAACGCCTAAGGACTTAAGCCGAATCGACCGGATTCGGATGCCTGCTTCCGCTTCCCCGCCGCCGTTCACAGTTCTAGCTTCGATTCCAAGCTTGCGGATCATGCGCCAGAACGCCGGCGCCGCGTGCTTATAGTCAAATTGGCTGAAGGCCGTCTCTACCTCCGTCCAGCCGTTCCCCGTAAGATGCACCGTCGCCGCTGTGACGGGAATATATTCAGGCCGTCCGATCCTTTGCGGATAGACGCGGAGCGTAAGCTCCATGACCGATCCCTCCGGCACCCAAATCTCCAGCCCAACGGCTTCAAAAGCCCTCCAATCGGAGGGGTGCCCCAGATCCCACACCCGTTCCGCCCCTTGCTCGAGCAGGGCTACCTCGTTGATAAATTGTCGCATCTCCAACTTCCTCTCTAATACAAAATGAGCCCGAGAACCCAGTGTAGCTTAAGTTCTCAGGCTTTGTTACTTGAGGATTTGCCGATTTCAACGATTTATACCGATGCGGCTCTATACATTTTCACACTATGTTTGATTAATAACGGGGATAGAGGGTTGTTCTTCCTTATGACCGAACTTATGCTGTTTACGGTAATGATCCGGCGTCTTGCCGCAATGCTTTTTGAAGGAGACGTAGAAGTAATTGGTGTTCTCGAACCCGACAATCTCCCCGATTTTATTGGCGGGCAAATCCGTATCCACCAGCAGCTCCATGGCTTTGGAGAAGCGGTACTCACTTAAATAGACGGTAATCGACTTGCCGACCATTTCCTTAAATACTTTGCGCATGTAGTTCATAGACAGCCCTCCGACCTCCGCCAGCGACTCGACCGTCAGATTCGGATCGGAGTAATGCTCCTGAATATGCTGAATAACCCGGTCCACCACCCATTTGTTTTTCTGTGCTGCTTCACGGTCGCGCACGCGAACCGCTCTCTCGCATTGACTCAGGTACCATCGCTCGATTTCATCCATTGTCTCCATGTGCCCAAGCTGGCTGCTGAGCTCGCCGATGTCCATCCGCACATCGTCCGGGGACGAACCTCCCATGGTCTTCACCGTTCTGGCGGTAGCAATGAGCAGCTGCGTGAGCGCCAGCATCATCTCGTCATAGGGGGCTTTGCTTACGGAGGCCATAAATTCATGAGCCGCGGCGGCAATCTTCCCTGGATCCCCGAGCTTGAGCTTATCGGTCATCTGCTTCTCCAGCACCGCCACCTGGCTGTCCGGCAGCGGCTCCCTGGAAGCTTCCACATCTGCCCCGATCAGAGCGCCTCTACCGAGGACAAGCTTGTACCGGGAGGCATTATAAGCGATTTCCCAGGAGGTTTTGATTCCAGTCATACCGGGGACTTCAGGCCCGATCGCCGCACTGACGGACAGCTTCAGGAATAGACTTACGTTCTGCTGAATTTCCCGCAGCGCCTGGATGACGGCTTGCTCCAGCTCGGCCATATTCTCCGGCACGTTGATCATCATGGCCACACCGTCGTCTCCATTATCGAAGCATGCGAGATGTAAGTGATGTGCCCCTCCGACCTCGAAAGCGATATTCGCAACAGCATACTTGAACAGAGCAATATCCGCCGGATGGTATCTCGCTCTAAGCTCCCGGTAGCCGTCCAGCCGAATGGCGCAGACGAGAAAGCCGGGATAGTCGAACCTGATGCCTACATGAGCCAGCTTTCTTCTTACCTCCGCATCGTTGGTCCAACCGCCTGTGGTGAGGAGCCGCAGTACTTCCGCCCGCTTGGCGGACTGGTAATCGGCGATACTGAGCTGCAAATCCTGAATCCGATCCTCCAGATAGGAAAAGGCTCCCCCCAGCAAGTCGAGCTCGGACACAGGCTGCCGCTCCCGGGCACCGACCGGTGAGTTGCGGATGCTCTGGATTAGCCGGTGAATCGGTCCGTAGATCAGTCTGGTGAAGAAACCCCCAAGCAGCAGGACAAGCAGCAGCATGCAAGCGGTAACGGTCAAGAGGAACCTTTTTACTTCATTGACCTTGCCCAGCAGCTGTTCGTAATCGACCAAGCCGATGAAGGTCCACCCGAGGCTGTCTGACTTGATGTAGGAAATGTGATATTTGCGGCCATTCGAATCCATTTCAAGCGTACCTTTTGTTGAGCCTGACCCATTGATCTTTTGCACGAAATTTTCCTGTGACAGGTTGGCGTTGATCATCTGGTCATTCGTATGAGAGATCACGATGCCGTGTTTGTTAATGATCATCGATTGAAATGAGCTGCTCCCCGCCCCATTCATCACCATGCTTTGGAGCATCTTCTGATCCAGGTTAATAATCATGGCGCCGTTATTGACATGTCCAATCGCGCTTACATAGATCAGGGAGATCACGTTAAGGTCGTAGCTCTTGCCATAAATGGAATAATGAATATGACGGGGATAAAATACACCGGACCTGAAGGGCTGAACCTCATCCAGCAGTCCGAGGGCATCGGGATCGTAGAATTCACCGTACGACTTCATTGTCGTCAAGGAAGAGAAGGCCAGCTTACGCGAATGATTCAACAAATAGATGGATTGGATCAGCGGGTTGGTGCTGCTAAGCTCATACAGCTTGTTCCCTATTTGACCCAAGGTAGGTGTATCGAACTCCTGGTTATAAAATCCTCTCTGAACCTCCGCATTGTTGAAAGCGGTTCCGTAATTTTCGAAGGTCGAGCTAAGCAAAATGCTGGCCGTGTTGAACGATTGCTCGATGGCCCGATCCGTAGAATGATTGATTTCCTGGGACAGATCGGAGGATACCTTGGCGGAAATAATAAAGGTGAGCCCGGCCATGACGAGCAGACCGACCAGCACATAAGATAAAATCATTCGGATCAGCATACTTTTATTTTTCACAAAAGCCCGAACGCTTCCTATGATGATCCCCCCTTACAACTTGTCATGCAGAAAAGAGACGTCTGGTCGAGGCGCAAATACGTCTCTCCCCAATGTAACAGAAGCATGGCTTCGGAACTATGCGGTTTTTTAACAAATAAGTGCGCTTTTTTAAGAAGTGGGATGAAGCCTAGTATTATAACCTCAAATACAATGATTCGCCGCCGGAAATGTTGTTCGATATAGTCATACTTGTCATCAAATGATGATAAAGTCGAAAAAATAATTGCTGTAATTTAATTCCCATGGTAATATCTACTAGGTATTTTGAAGCATACTAGGAGGTTACCATGGTTCTCAAAAAGACAATTCTTACTATTGCACTACTTAGCCTATCTTTTGCATCCATATCAAGTGCTCATCCGGGAAGGACTGATTCTAAAGGGGGTCATACTTGCTGGACTAATTGTGCAAAATGGGGCTTAAAGGATGGCGAGTATCACTATCATAAGGGTGGTGGCTTTTTCATAGGCGCAGATATCCCACCAGATGAACCTGCACCCTCCACATCTGATGTTGAAGAAACTATTCCTTATGGGCATGTTAAAGTTACTCTTCCGACATTTAAGGTTTATATTAACTATAAAACGGGAGCCTCGGACGCTCAAAACGCTACTTTAGAATACCCATTTTTTTTGTATAATGATATCATCTACGCACCGTTGAATTATGATATGTGTTCAACTCTTACGATTGAAAGCACTTGGTCAAATGAAGTGGGCTTATCATTAAGAAAAACGGACACAGAGATTGGGGAGGGCGTGCGTTTCCAACGTAGTAAGCCATCCTCTGCTCGGCCTGCAAACATGTATGCACACCTTCCGACATTCAATATTTTTGTCAACGATGAATGGGTGGATAATGCGAATGAAGAATATCCATTTTTAGTTTATAATGATGTAACATACTATCCAATGACTTGGAATTTTAATAGTAAATTGGGTCTGACCACTGGATTAAAAGACAATAGGTTCGATATTTTTAAGTAGAATAAGGGCTGCCATCGGCAGTTTTTTTATTTTCCAAGTGAAATCTGAGTTAGGACCAGACCAGTCAAAAAAAATGAGATCCGCTCTTTGTCTCGAAAGAACGGATCTTCACAATTTGGCTGATTATGATGCTTCTTCGATATCAGGGAAGGCCCAAAAATCGGGGAGCACGTCAGACCATGTTGGAACGGAAACATTTGACTGCGGTATTCTATGCAAAATACGGTTGATGATCACAACGGCCTCCGCCCGGCTTAAAGACCGATCTGGGGCAAATGAACCGTCTTCGTAACCGGTCATAATCCCTTTCTTGTACACTGCCTCAATTTGCCCGCTGGCCCAGTGTCCCGCCGTATCCTTAAAGGAAGGCTTCGACGGGTTATTGTCCAATTTCAGCCATTTCCCTATAATCGAAGTCATTTCAGCGCGAGTGATCGGGGCGTTCGGTCTGAACGTTTGGTCGGGATAACCTGACAATAAGCCCGCTGCCTGGCCCCATCGAATGGAATCAGCGGCCCAGTAGTTCGGATCGACATCGGTAAAATCTGACGCTGCCTGCTTCTTCTCGACAGACTTCTGCAACAAGCGGGTTAACATAACGCTCATTTCCGCTCTGGTCACTGGTTCATTCGGTCTGAATGTGCCGTCAGGATAGCCGAGTATATAAGGATCGTGTTGCAGCGATTCCTTTTTTATCGAAACGATTGTAAACGTACTGAATTGGTTGATTTGAATTTGTATGCCTGAGGGATCGCCGTTCATATCGAAAACGATCTCTCCCCGCTGCAACTCCTTCTCGCCGTTCGAGTGTTCCACATAGACGCTCAAGGTTTGCAAGAAAGGCTTTCTTTGAACCGAATCGGCCGGAATGGCAGCCCGGTCAATCGGAAAAGCGACCTTCACCGGAGCTTTAGGCAAATTCGTTTCAATGGTCACCGGCGTACCAAGCACCTCAACGTCTCCTGCTTTGGCCACATTGCGGATTTCATCCGCATTTGCGATTCTTTCTCTCACAGCCTGCCGTTCATCGTCTTTTTTGATCGGGGCTACACGAAGGTAGTAGTCCTGATTTCCGGGGAGGCCTTTGATCGCATCGTTCGGAATGATGACCGTTGCATCTTCCGTTTTCATTTCCAGAGTTAACGACCGTTCTGCCAAAATAGATATGGAACGGGCCGGCAATACAATATTCACCGTATCCGCCGGATCTTCCGGCAAGCCATCGATGACGACCCTCATCGTATTTTGTCCGGATTGCATGCTTGCTACGACTTCTTCCATCTCTTTGTCGTTCATAATCACTTGGTCGGCTTTTTGCTGTCCGACCCAGATTCTTGTTATTTCAAACCGCTCAATGATTGGTGAGGTTCCCACTTCAACCTTCGCATGCCGGGTGTCGGTCTTAGTCCTCGTACCTGTTGATCTGTTGCTTTTGCTGTAAACGGTGACTTGCGTTTGGGCTTTCAATCCTCCATAGGTTGCTTCCAACACACCGGTTCCGACGGCTCTTCCCGTCATTTTGCCGGTTTCCGATATGGTGGTGATTTCGTTCGAAAGCGAGAATTCGGAGAGTAAGGTAATCTCGGTAGTCGAACCGTCAGAGAAGGCAGCATTCACCGCCGTTTGCTGATCCATGTTGATTTCAACCCAATAAGCCGGTTCTGCAAAAGAAATGCCTTTGAGCGCAGGGTCTACCGTTACCGTCGCGTTGGCCTTGTTATTGTCATAGACTGCCGTCACAACCGTTTGACCGTATTTCAGAGCCTTCCATTTACCGGTAGACGATAATCCGACAATTTCCGGATCTGCAATTTGAATGGTCCCTTGTTTCGTAACATCGATTTCTTGATGGTCCGAATATCCGATAATAAGCTGGAATGCCGCCTCGTTCCCTTCGACTAACGAATAGGTCACGGAATTAAAACGCAGTCCTGTCGGCTTCGGAATTACCGTCACCGTCCGCACTTTCTCTTGGGCCCGGTTTCCGGCCAGATCGGTTACGCTGTAGTGTATTGGATACGTTCCGGCTTTGCCGGTATCCACCAAACCGGTAACGGTTAACGGAGAAATGCCGGAAAGCGAATCCGATGCCAGAGCTCCCTTTTCAACATAATCATCGCCCAAGTACAAAGTAATCGTTTCATCCCCGACCAAGG
Organism: Paenibacillus vulneris; assembly: GCF_039543185.1. Classification (NCBI taxonomy): domain Bacteria; kingdom Bacillati; phylum Bacillota; class Bacilli; order Caryophanales; family Paenibacillaceae; genus Paenibacillus; species Paenibacillus vulneris. The sequence continues at coordinate 321,599 of NZ_BAABJG010000014.1, forward strand.
TCAAAACCGGCGCCGTTTTATCAATCTTGATTTCGGCGGAAATCGGTTCACTGACACTGTCCGAGCCTGCGGCTCTGGCATACACAGCCGTTATCCCTTCTTGTTCGACGACGACCGGCGCGGTGTAATCCGTCCATTCCCCGGACTCTCCGATCTTGTACTGCACCCGGCTGCCGGAGTCGCTGTACACTGTTGCCGTTACGCTTTGATTCGTCCAGCCTGTATGGCTTACCGTAACCGTCAGATGGTTGCTGATAAGGATCCCCTGCGTAGCTCCGATATGGTTCAGCGTCAGATCTGCCGGATTGCCCGCCGTATCGTTAATGGTCGCACCGGCTGCGTCAATGGCGGTAGATACCAGCTGTATGCCATCAGTGTCTTGATCCTGAACCCTTACTTGATAACGGAACACCAGCTCGTTCGAATCAAGCGAACTTTCGTAAACGGCTTTGACGTTCGTGTCGCCCACCTTGAGTCCAATCGTCGGAGCTGTACCCGACGTCATATTCACGACAACCGGCTCGCTCATCTTCACAATAAAGGTGAGGTACATTCCCGCTTTGTACGTCCCGTTCGCCGGTACGCTGACCGAGGTTACTACCGGAGTTGCCGTATCCACCAGCACTGCCGCCGTGCTGCCCACGCTGTTCAGCGTCAGGCTCGCGTTGTTGCCTGCGCTATCCCGCAGTGTGCCGCCATTTACACTCAGCGCGGCGCCTACAGAGATCCCATCTGCGTCGTTGTCTCCGTTCTGCACCGTATAGCGGAACACCAGCGCGCTCGTCCCCGAACCGGACACGTATGAAGCATTTACTCCCGTCGATCCGACCGTCAGCGGCAGCTGCGGCGTGCCTCCCGTTGTGTCTACTGTCACGTTTTCACCGAAGTTCACGGTGAATTCGAGGTTGTCTCCCGCTTTGTATGCTCCGTTTGCCGGTACGCTGACCGAGGTTACTGCCGGGGCCGCCGTATCCACCAACACTGCCGCCGTGCTGCCCACGCCGTTCAAAGTCAGGCTCGCGTTGTTGCCCACGCCGTCCCGCAGCGTACTTCCGTTTGCGTTCAGGGCGGCACCTACGGAGATCCCATCTGCGTCGTTGTCTCCGTTCTGCACTGTGTAGCGGAACACCAGCGCGCTCGTCCCCGAACCGGATACGTAAGGAGCGTTTCCCCCCGTCGATCCGATCGTCAGCGGCAGCTGCGGCGTGCCTCCTGCCGTATCCACCGTCACGTTATCGTCGAAGTTCACGGTGAAGTCGAGATTGTCTCCCGCTTTGTACGTCCCGTTCGCCGGTACGTTCACGCTCCCAATCGTTGGAGCCGCGGCGTCTACTAATACTGCCGCCGTGCTGTCTATGCCGTTCAACGTCAGGATAGCGTCGTTGCCCACGCCGTCCCGCAGCATGCCGCCGTTTGCATTCAGGTCGGTGCCTACGGCGATCCCGTTCGCATCGTTGTCACCGCTCTGCACCGTGTAATGGAACGCCAATGCGTTTGTTCCTGAGCCGGAGACGTACAGGGCTTTCACTGCCGTCGATCCGATCGTCAGCGGCAAATACGGCGTACCTCCCGTCGTATTTACTATTACGTTTTCGCTGAAGTTCACTATGAAACCCAGTGTCTCCCCTGCTTTGTACGTTCCGCCCGCAGGCACTCCTACGTTCGTAACAACGGGTGGAATGGCTTCGACTAATACCGCCGTCGTGATGCCTATATTGCTCAGAGCCAGGTCCGCATCGTTGCCCGTGCTGTCCTGTAGTGTGCCGCCGTTTGCATTCATTGAGGTGCCTACGGCGATTCCATTAAAATCCTGATCCCCGCTTTGCACTGTGTAGCGAAACAGCAGCGCACTCGTCCCCGAACCGGATACGTAATGGGCATTCACATCCGTTGATCCGATCCTCAGCGGCAGCTGCGGTGTGCCTCCTGCCGTATCTACCGTCACGTTTTCGCCGAAGTTCACCGTGAAGTCGAGGTTGTCTCCCGTTTTGTAAGTCCCGTTCGATGGTACGCTGACTGAAGTTACCGTTGGCCTCACCGTGTCGACGGAATAAATGTTTGATTGGGTGTACCCGGTCCCCGCGTTGCCACTGCTATCAGTCACTAGCGCATTGTTGAGCGTGATAATATTGCTGTCGTCTTCAACGTCTACGAAAGGTATCAAGGTTGCGGTATAGGCGATGTTGTTAGCAGTCGCGAGGCTGGTTAGCGTGCCGTTCTCCACTATCATGTCAGATAGAGTAAAACCGGTCACCGCTTCTGAGAAGGTGATCGTCACCGGCGAGGTATCACCGATACCCAGATCATTGTTAATCACTGTAATGTTGGCTGTTAGAGGGGCGGCAAACGCTTTGTCGATCAGGAACAAAGGTATCCCCCCTAAGATGACTAAACCTAAAAATAACTTCCATACTCTACTCGCCGGATTCATATCCTTGTTCCCTCTCTCAATTTCGATCTTCTTTTGCTATTAGCCGTAACGTACCTGCCTTTCCGGATGACAGCAAAGGAGAAGCCATATCTTTATTTTCGGTATTTTTTGACATGGTAATAATAGTTTAATAGTTCTATCCCGCACCCAAAATCCCCTGTTACACTCTTCTGTAAAAAAACGAACTGAATTTTATATAAATGTCACTAATTTGACAAAATTTACTTCCCTAATCAACTTTGATCATTGCTATTCTACTCCGTCTATTCAACGAATCGGGGCATACCATATCCCGATTTTTTTCAATAAATCTCGCCGCTCCTCAGTAAGCACAAGCACGAGAGAACCACGATCCCGCTCCGATCGAATCAGCCTGCCGCCCGCTTGCAGCACCTTGTTCTAATGCAAAGTTGAAATGTAAAATTTGGTATGCTAGAATGATACCTAATATACGAGGGGAGCTGACTAGAATAATGTAATATTTCTTGCTGATTTTACGATTGATAAAACAATAGCTGTTTTATTCTTTGTTAAGCAAGAAAGTTAATTACTTATTCTCTTCAACTCAAATAATGATATCTATTCCATTAAGGGGCTAGATTCTAGCATTTGTTTATTTGAGCTACAAGAAAGGTAACTTTCTTGTGGCTCTTTGTTTTTTGGAGGATTATAGATGTCACCATCCATTTCGTGAAACGGTAATGTAACTCGATGCTTTTTTAGCTTAGGAGGTTGAGATAGATGTTTGAAGTTGTAAATATTCATGTGAACCGTTCATTGTCCGTGGGTTCGGTTCACGATCAAACTAAGCGGATGCCGAAGCAATATCCTTCTATCGATAGACATATGTATATAGGAGAGTGAATAATGTCTCATAATAACTTTACAATAACCCATGTTCCATTCCATGCAAAGACAGTTATTTGGTGATATTTGCATGGAATAACATCATCACCAATCATGCTGGCTTTGCTACTTGAGACACTATATTTAATCAAGGAGTGAGTCTTCATGAAATATATCAACGCTAATGTTATTCTCCCGAAAGAATTAGTTGAACAGTTGCAAAATTTTGTACAAGGTGAGTACATCTACATTCCAGCAATAAAAGATCAGCATAAAAATTGGGGAGAATTATCCGGTTATCGAGATGAGATTGATAGGCGAAATAGTGAAATAATACTAGAATATGCATCAGGCACTTCGATTCAAGAACTTGCAGAATCTTACTGCCTTTCTGTTTATGCTATCAGAAAAATAATTTATAACCAATAACCTTACGCAGGCCATCCTTTCTGTTAATTGTATATGCAGGCTCTTGCCATCGACATGCCCATACCATAGGGCTGCGGTGGCTTTTTTTGCTTTATCAACGAATATCCACCCCCTTAGACTCTGATAATGGACGAAAATGCTTCTAATCTGACAAGTGATACCAAACAACACAGAACCATTTTGTATATAGTTTAAGTGATTCCTATCTGCTACCTTTATAACTAAGGGTTCTTCTATAAGGTTGTAAAACATAGGACAAACGGAGGTTTCAGTAATGGATGCTATTGTAAATATACTAAGAACACCAATCCAACAAGCTTCTAATAAAATGAAGTTTTACTGTGATGTAGGTACCTATATCATGGAAGTTTAGGATCTGGAGGAGAGAGTATTGTTGAATGTCACCATTTTTAATATGGAAGGTATTGCTGTTGGCGAAATGGAGCTTGAAGAATCCATTTTCGGTATTATTCCCAACGAATCGGTTATGCATGATGCAGTTATAAACTATCTGGCAAATAAACGCAGTGGAACACAGTCTGCTTTAACACGCGGGGAAGTTAGAGGCGGCGGGAGAAAACCATATAAGCAGAATAAAATTGATAAATCTAGAGCGGGTTCGATTCGCATGCCACATTGGCGTGGCGGAGGAGTTGTGTTTGCTCCTAAACCTCGTGACTACAGCTACAAACTCAATAAAAAGGTTAAGCGGCTTGCTATAAAATCTGCATTGTCTAGCAAAGTACAGAACAAAGAATTCATTGTCATCGACGAGATCAAGTTAGAAAATTACAGGACTAAGAGTATAGTAGCTATGCTTAAAGCTTTTGGGGCAGCTAGAAAGGTGCTGATTGTTACACCATCGTTAGATAACTTTGTTTTTAAAAGCGCTAGTAATATACCTGGTGTAGAAACCGCTGTAGCTGATTCCATAAATGTATACAATGTTCTGAATTGCGATCAATTCATAATCTCTAAAGAAGCAGTCACAATGATAACGGAAATGTACTCGTAATGAAGGAATGTTTTTCCCTACCCCATCGGGAATGAGATACAAGCCATGCACCGTAATCAATACGGGAGTATGGCTTGTCTTTGTTCGTCCGCTTATTTCCCACCGGACGATGGGATGGAGCAAGAGGCGCTAGAGATCTCTGTCGGTTTCCTCACAGTTGCCGTTCCTAAAGCTTGAACTGCTTTACGTGCAGAAGCATTTCTTCGGATATGCGGCTCATCGAGTCCGCCGATGCATAGATTTCTTCCATGGCTGCGAGCTGTCCGGCCGTGGCGGTAGAAATTGTCTGTGCCAGATCGTTGGACCGAACGGCCATGTGATCGATCTCCTGCAGGGAAGCATTGAACTCCTGGGAGCTTGCGGATATTTGCTCGGCCGCAGTAGAAGTTTCTTGTACGTGATACACGGCGCTGCGTGTTGCCACCAGAATTCTTTGGAATGCCTCCCCCGAAAGCCGAATGGAATCAACGCCAGCCTGCACCTCCTGCTCGCCTTGGTCCATAGCAGTGGCGGCTTTATTAATATCTGCGAGAATTGCTTGAATCAGCTCAGCGACCTCCATTGCGGACGTCCTGGAGCGCTCCGCCAGCTTTCTGATCTCATTTGCAACAACGGTAAATCCTTTGCCCTCCTCTCCAGCCCGTGCAGCCTCGATCGCTGCATTCAACGCGAGCAGATTGGTTTGCGACGAAATGGTCGTCATTGCATTAATGATCTCACCGATCTGATGCGACCGCTTATTCAGCTGTTTGACGATCAGTGAGAGGTCTCCCACCGTTGTGGATACGGCAAGCATTTGCTCCACAGACTGTGTGATCAGCCTGTTTCCATGTTCGGCATGATTCAAGGTAACCTGCGAAGCCTCAAAGGCTGTCGATGAGGTGGATGCGATTCGCTGTGCGCTGGCTGAGAGCTCCTCCATGGCGTAGGTGCTCTCCTGCAGGCTTCCTTTTTGCGTTTCATTGCTCAAGGCCACTTCTTGTGCGGATATGGAGATTTGGTCTGTAGCCGATACCGTCTCCCCAAAAATGGCGGACAAGTTGCGGGAGGTTGATGAGAGGGCATCAGCATGAGATAGCAGCCCCTGCGTCATCTCCCTAAGTCGGCTGTGCATGGTCTGAAAGGAGGCGTACAAGTCACCAATTTCATCCCGGCTATGTATGGCAATCGCTTCTTGTGATAAGTCGCCTGCAGCGACCAGTTTAGCCTGCTGCGTCAACTGAACAAGCGGCCTGGTAAGACGAATTGCAAGCAGGACAACGATAAACCCGCCGACAGCAACACAGCCCAGCAGCGAATACACTGTGCCCTGCACAATATGTTGCTGCCCTGCGTTGTAATCCTTGATATAGGAGCCGGCAACGATCGTCCATCCCCAGTTTGGTTCTCTTAACGAATAGGCAATTTTCATAGCGTCTGTTTCCGAGTCTGGCAGCGGCCATCTGTATACGGTAACTCCGCCGCCCGACTGCTGCCCCTTCTGGAGCATATCCCGGATATGATAAAAGCCGTCACTTGTCTGCTTGTCCCAAAAGCTCTCCCCTTCTTGTGTAGGGTGGGCAACCAGATCACCCTGGTCGTTCAGAACAAAAAAATACCCATGCTCGCCAATATCTATATTTGTATTGATTGTTCGTGTACCGTCCGGCTGCTTTGGCCCGAGAAGCAGCTGCTTCATCTTCTCCTGCGCCTCTTCCTTGCTTAATGCGCCTTTCTTGGTAGCATCCTCGAACGAAACGATAAGCTCTGCAGCCATATGAACCGTGTTTCGAAGATTGGTCTCCATCTGTAGGTCGCTTTCACGGGCTGAAACCCAGATGCTGATGCTTCCTATTAGCAATGCCGGAATGATCAGGATTGCGAATGAGATGACCAGCAATTTATTCCGGATGGTGAACCGCCATTGTCTTGTATTTGGTTTTATCTTTGTTTTTGTTTTCATGATTATCCCCCTGTATAGCTCGTTATAGACCCTGCCCCAAATGCAGAATATCGTGTTCCAGATGAAATCGGATGATCAAAAACAGCAGTTCAAAGTACCCTTTGAACTGCTGTCATGGAGCCGAATCGGAAGATTATTTCAACGTCTTCAGCATAGCTGAAACAAAGCCGATATGATCGGTTACATGCAGTACCGTGGAGACAATCAGTTCGCCAAACGTCTCGGCCTTCAAAAAGTTTTCTTTTACCGGCATGTCCAGCTTGCTCTCCAGCAACTCCCGAATTTCATCCGGCTGCCTCCTCAATTGGTCAATCAGCACATCCCATGCAGGCGGTTCGCTCTGCCAGTCTGCGGGCTTCGTTCCGTAGGCGAAAAAATCCTGGTAATTTGCAGGAAGCTTCTTATTCAGTGCGAATTCCGAAAGGCCGAATACATGGAACTCTGTCACAGTAAGCACATGACCTATATGCCAATGAATGCTGTTCTTGAAGCCTTCCGGCATTAGATTACGTTTGTCCTCCGGACATTGGGCAGCCAGCTCTACCAATTGATGGTGACGATTCTTCAAAATGTCGAAAATAAAATCTATTCTCATGCTCCATACCTCCTCATAATGGTTAACCTGAGATGTGGTCATCCACATCTGCCAAGCATTACTGCTCTTCGAATTGTGCGGTATAAATGCCGTAGTCTTTGGCCGCAAGCTCATCCTTCGGAATGAACTTCAAAGCTGCCGAGTTGATGCAATATCTAAGCCCTGTTGGCTCAGGACCATCCTTAAATAGATCGCCAAGGAAGGAATCAGCATCCAGGCTTCTGACCTGGGTAACCTTCGAGAACAAGCCGCCTTTTTCTTTCAGCACAACATGTTCCTTGTCTAACGGCTGTGTAAAGCTGGGCCAGCCTGTTCCGGCATCGAATTTGTCTTTAGAGCTGAATAGCGGCTCACCCGAAACAATATCCACGTATATGCCTTCCTGCCGGTTATCCCAATATTCATTCTCGAACGGCAGCTCATCTACGTCATTCTGAGTCACAGCGTATTGAATCGGAGTCAATGCTGCTAGCCTTTCCGCTTTGTTGAAATTCTTCTTGTCACCCGCTTGAGCAGCAACCGCTACTGTATGGTCTGTTCCCCAGGTACGGTTCAAAAAGGCGTCCCGCCCCGAAACAAACTGGGTAAGCTTATAGCGGATCGGATTTTTTTTGTAGTAGTCCTGATGCTCTTCCTCTGCCATGTAGAATTTAGTTGCAGCTGCAATCTCGGTTACAATCGGCTTGTCGAATTTTCCGGAGGCAGCAAGTGCATCTCTGGAAGCTTTAGCGTCGGCTTCTTGCTCTTTGCTGTTGTAGAACACAGCCGTGTGATACTGTGGGCCGAGGTTGTCAAACTGGCCGTCTGCATTTGTAGGGTCAATGCTGCGCCAGAATACCTGGAGCAGCTCGTCATACGAAATCTGGCTCGGATTATAATGGATTTCCACAGATTCGAGATGCCCGGTGCCTCCTGAGGATACTTCGTTATAGGTCGGATTCTGGGTATGACCTCCGGTATAACCTGCCGACACGCTCAGGACGCCTTTGAGATTCTCAAAGTACGGCTCGAATTGCCAGAAGCATCCTCCTGCGAAAACAGCAGTTTCATATTTCGCTGCAGAACCAGCGTGAGCAATATTCACGGGTTTATGTCCCTCCATCATCGTTGTGGATTTGATAGGCGCATTGTAGAAGGAATAGGCCATGACGACGGTAAAAGCAATGGGCAATATGAAATATCGAGGTTTTTTGAACTTCATTTCCATCCACCTCCTTATGGTTTAGGGGTTTGATACAAGAACCGCTTTGAATCGTTTCTGGTGCAGCTCTACTCTGTTTTGGATCAGGGGTCATCTTCCCTCGCTTTTCTTAATCTGAATTTTAACAAGAAAAAACCCGCAGCAAATGTGCGGGTTGTCATGAATTTTATGCATTCAAAATCGTTTTCTTAGCGATCTGACAGGAGGATTTTCATGCCCCTGCCAAAAGTCATGCTATCCGGTTACTTAAAGTGACGGACAGAAAATACCGCCGCCTGCGTTCGGTCGCGCAGCCCGAGCTTGGCCATCAGGCTAGATACGTGGTTCTTGACCGTCCCTTCCGAAATAAACAGCTGGTTGGCCATTTCTTTATTATTCAGGCCCTGACCCAATAAAGCCAGAATTTCCTTCTCCCGATCAGTCAGACTTCCCAGCAGTCCATCGTCATTCGCATTCAGCAGTGGGGGCTGCACGGACGGGACAGCCTGCATTTTCTTTAATTCCTTCAGCAGCATGGCCGTAATATCAGGCTGAAGGACCGTTCCTCCATTGTATACCGTTTGAATGGCGCTGACGATAGCCTCGGAGGGCATGTCCTTCAGCAAATAGCCATGCACACCCTTCTCCAGTGCCTGCAGAATCAGCTCTGCGTCATCAAATGTGGTCAAAATCAATACTTTCGTTTTCGGGAAGTGCCTGAGAATTAGCTCAGCACCTTCTACGCCGTCCATGCCCGGCATACGAATATCCATTAAAACGACTTCGGGCCGCAGTTCTGTTACTTTGGCATACGCATCCCGTCCGTCGATGGCTGTTCCAACCACTTCCATACCTGGCTCCAAATTGAGGATGGTCGCCAGACCCTCCCGCATGAGCCGCTGATCGTCAACTACCAGGAGTCTCAAGGAGTGGCACCCCCGTTTCTGTTTTAGGATAAGGAATGTTCGCTTGTACCACAAACTGCATAGGGTCAACTCTCCCAAAGGATACCCGGCCATTCCATTCCTTTACTCTCTCTTGCAAATTCAATAATCCGAAGCCCGGCTTGACTTCGTCTGGCACATCACCGTCATTGCTAATGCAAAGCGAGAAGCCTCCCTCCGAATAGATAATCCGGATAAGGGCATGCTCTGCATCGGCGTGCTTCTTGGCATTCGTGAGCGATTCCTGTACGATGCGGTATGCGGTAAGCTGAAGCTCACCCGGCAGCAGCACAGCGCTACCTTCGACCTCAAAGCGGGTCGCAACCTGCGCAATTTTCGTGAATTCCTCCGATAGCTTGTTCAGGCCTTCATGCAAAAACATCGGTTGGACCGGCTCGTCCCTAACCATCCGGACGGCTAGGCGCACCTCCTGAAGAGCAGAACGTATCAAATCCTCACATTCCAAATAGACACTCTCGCTGCGTTTGGCATCTACCTGGCTTAGCTTCCGGGCGGCTTGCATTTGCACAATCAGGCCCGTCAGCTTATGGCCGACCGTATCATGAATTTCGCGGGCAATCCGTACGCGCTCCCTGGAGGCTGCCCATTCTTCCGCCTTGATTGCATACACCTGAAGACGCTCATGGGACTCCATCAACTGCTCGTATAACATCAGCGTATCCTTGCGCGCCTTATGATAGAAATGAATCAGTGTGCTGACAATGCCAGCGAATATAATGAATGAGCAGGTAATGAAGTAGCTCATACCGTCAAATTGCTTATATAAATACCAATCCACACTGCCCATTGTCACAAGGTAGAGGATCAGCAAAAAAATGCAAGTTATGATAAGCATGCGGAAACTGTTAAAAAACATGAGAATCGCCAATGCCGTAATCCCGACAAACAGCTGATTAGGAAAATGTCCGCCGATAAATATATAGCCATATGTAGCGGATACCAGAAAATCCAGGATCAACAGGTGAAACAGCCATTTTTTCCGCTTCTCTGCCCTGGAGTAGAACAGGTTAACCAGTAGGAACACAGCAATCGAAAACACAAGAAAGCTGAACCGCCAAAAGGCCTCAATTGACGTCTCAAAATAAAAAATTCCGGAGACGAACAGACCCAATATGAGCTTGAGCCCGAAAAAAAGTTTCCAGGATAGGGGGCCCCCTTTTATGAATTTCTCATCTTGAAGCAATGGCGCTTCCCTTCCCTTCATCAAGGTGTAATTTCGTTTTCATGGCTATTATAGCATATAATTTCTTCCATATGATGATTGCTATCATATATGCTCAACCCTATGTAGTATTCAACTATCAAAGTAACGGTAGGTTTTACGACAATTAAACATAAAAACAGCCTATCCATCTTGTCTGGAAAGGCTGTTGATTGAAAAACTTATAAGTGTGAGTCGCCTGTAAATAACGGATTAATTCATTTCCATCCCGCCTGATTTGATCACTAGCATAAAATAAAATTGCCTTTGCAATATCCTCAGGAGCAGCAATTTTGCCTAGCGGTGTATAAAACGCTGTCTGCTCTTTTTGTTCCGTAGGCATATCTTTCGTTGCATCTGTATCTACTATGTCAGGAGAAAGTGTGTTTGCCGTAATGTTGTAAGGTCCTAACTCATGTGCTAGATATCTTACAAAAGAATTAATAGCTCCTTTAGCGGTTCCATGTGAAATGAAGCCAGGAGTCACATGGTTAATAGCAACTTTTCCATTCAGCATGGCCATCTACTCCTTCAGTATTGAAATGATTGCACTGCTTACATGCTATAGCATATTCTTGATTGACTTAGGACTTCCTTAAACGAAAATATTCGGGAATAGCATTAGTGTAATTACAAGAAAATATAGTAGGCTTACAGCAACACTTAAGGAACGAATTTTACCCATGTTCTTATTGGTTACAGATCGATCCGTATGATTTAATGCTCTGCGCATGGATTTGCCCATAATACCGCTCACCGCTGCGATGCCTAACAACAGAATAATCGCAAGCGCCCACCAAAGTGTAGGATAGTCAGCCTTACCCACAAGATAACCGCCAGTCAAAAAAGCAATAGCGAGAGCTGTTTGGCCCACTCGGTTCATTTTAAATAAGATGCCAAGCTGGCTGTGTTGTACTTTCTCATCCGGCTGTAATGAAATCTGTAACATTAAAAATGGAAGCAACAGATAGAAGCCCATGAGGACTGCACTTAGCACATGAAGATACAAAATGACCTGAGACATATGAAACCCCCAATTAAATGAGATGATAACCTGCAGACGTAAATGACAAAATACATAGGATGATTGCTGGAATCGCATTCTTCACAGGATCTCGAGCGATGAAAAGTAATATTAAGGCGGCAACCAGCATTGTTGAGCCTAACAGCAGCCCGGATATCCAGGCGGCAACAGGTAACCAAATTCCTGCGATCATTCCAATCGAGCCTACAATCTCAATAAATCCGGTTAAGAAATTGAATACGGGTGGAAGGCCAAAACGTTTAAATTCATTGGACATCTTCCCATTGATGATTTTGGTTCCGGTCATCATAAAAAAAGCACCTAGTAGAACCTGCAGAATTATAACAATAGTCAAATCATTTCACTTCCTTTTCTGAAATAAAACCATTAACATGCTATAGCATATATTTTCTGCCCCACAGAAACACGTATTTCTACTTTCGCAGCATCGGCCCATAACGAATGAGCGGGGATACTCCTGTCTGTTTTCATGAGTCACCTCTCATTATCAAATGTTATTTACTCATCCTGTACATTGGCATAAAGCTTGCTAAGCAGCTTATGCAATTGATGAAGTTCATCTTCATTCAGTGTTCTTGTCACATAATCGTGAGCGCTTGTTACATCCGGCATCAGTTTCGTTTTAAGTTTCGATCCTTGATCCGTAAGAAACAGATGATGAGAGCGTCTATCAGAATCGTTCAGAACTCTTTTTACAATCCCTTTTTTCTCAAGAGAATGAATCATCCTTACAACGGTAGTCTGATCCCTATCAATGGCCTCGGCAAGTTCTTTTTGAGTTGTTGCTCTTTGGTCATCTAAAACACTAATGATTCCCCACTGTACTGGAGTTACTTTATATGGCTTTAATTTTTTGGTGAAATAGTTTGTCAGCTTCACATCTGTCCTATGAATAAGAAACCCTGTCAGTTCAAATAACTTCATTTTTATCACTCTTCTTAGTTAACTTTTTCTAGTATATCTCAATGGTTTAATTGGACTTCTGTTCGAGTGCCGTTTGTATAAAAGAATTTACTTCATGTTGTTCTACAGGTAACCCTTTAGGCGAAGCTTCCTTTTTCAGAAGGTCTTGAGAAGTTTCCAATTCTGACTCACTTACAAAAGTACTTCCGTCCAGTCCCATTTCATTTTACCAGGTCAATCAAGATATCTTTTTTTCCCGACATAGTTCAAATTCACCGACCATATTGCATTAAAAAAAGTTCGGTACTAGCTCAAGTGCCCAAATGTGAACAGATAGGGTTAGTCATAATAAATTTTAATTTTGAGGCATGTTGAATATAATCGATGGCTTCCACGTTAGTGTTCTGTAAGATCCCACAAACTCCACTTTCTAAATCACAAACCATATTCATTTTGCTCAATTAGATTCCATTTTAATAATTTATTTTTCACAACAAAATTATATGCTATAGCATATATAGTAATAGAAGCTACTACTCGTGTCAAATGAGATTGTTTCCATACACCCCGGAACTACAAAATCTTATTCAGCGTTCAGCATTTAGCTATCGTGCCCGCCGTTCCTTTGATGCCTAAATATACCGAGAAAGAACAGCAGCTCCAGGGGGAAAAATCCCGATGTGATGTCTAAGTAATCAGCCCATTGATCTATGGGAACGTAACAATGAATCACTCTGCCTATAAGAGGCCAGAGTGATTCATTACAAAAAAAAGAGCCTTTAGACATTGTCTAAGGCTCTTTTTTTTTGCTTGGCGACGTTCTACTCTCCCAGGACCCTTCGGTCCAAGTACCATCGACGCTGGAAGGCTTAACGTTCGTGTTCGGTATGGGTACGCGTGGTTCCCTTCCGCCATCATCACCAAACTAAGAGTTTTGCTTTAGCAAAACTGGCTTCGTAAGCATGTTTCTGCCAAGAAACATCCTACTTCATTCAAGGTGGCTTGCACCCTGAAAACTAGATACGAAATGCATGCGTAAAGTTTGTGAATTAGTTCCCGTTTGTTACGGGCCCCGAGAAAATATTTGGAATCAGCTTCGAAGCTTCTCTTCACTTTCTTGGGTAATGGATAAGCCCTCGACCGATTAGTATT